>NZ_JAXDRS010000017.1:0-56965 GCF_034090835.1 Evtepia sp. | reverse complement strand
TGCAGTTGCTGGACAACAGGAAGAAGTACCTTTACTTTTTCATATTTTCTCGCCATAATAATACCCCCTGATGTAGTACTTCCATTTTCCTACATCAGGGGGCGTTTTGTCTATTGTCCGTTTTTACTGGTTCAGTTCAGTTTCTGGGCGGAGTCTTTTCATCAAAAATCAGGATGCTGTTTAAAGTATTCCCGGGTTTGCTCCACGTTGCGAGCGATTTCTTCCTTGAGTGCGTCAAAGGAGGGGAACTTCTTTTCTTCCCGAAGGTATTTGTAGAACTCCATCTGGATCTTCTGGCCATAGAGGTCGCCGTTAAAGTCCAGAATAAAACCTTCGATGGTAAGTTTGTCGCCGTCATCAACAGTAGGACGGGTGCCGACGTTGGTCACCGCCATGTGGGTATCGCCGTTTTCCAGGATGACCTTGGTTGCGTAGACCCCTTTTGCTGGGGAAAGAACGTTCTCCTGCAGAGTCAGGTTTACTGTGGGGAAACCAAGGACCGAGCCCAGCTTTTTCCCGTGGGACACATGGTCGCTCAAGGTGTAGGGATGGCCCAGGAACTCATTGGCCCGTTCCATCTCGCCCTGGGCTACCAGGGTGCGGATATAGGTAGAGGATACGGTGATGCCTTCCTGCTCCACTTTGGGAATGATATCGCAGCCAATGCCCAGTTCCTTACAGGCTTCCTGGAGCCGATGAGGATTGCCCTCCCCTTTATAACCGAAGTGGTAGTCGTGGCCGGCTACCAGGTGAACAGCGCCCAGATCCCGGATCAAGGTTTCTTCCAGGAATTTGCGCCAGGGCTGACGCATGAACTCAGGGGTAAAGGGTTCGACGATGACATCCTCGATGCCGTAGTACTTATGCATAAGGTCTGCCCGGTCTTCCGGAGAGGTGAGGAGAGGGACGGGACGTCCTAAAATGACGTTCTGGGGGTGGGGATCAAAGGTGAAGGCAGAGGGGGTAGCACCGAGCTCCCGGGCAACCTGAGCGGTTCGGCGCATTAAGGCGGCGTGGCCGTTGTGTACGCCGTCGAAAAAACCCAGTGCGATGACTCGTTTTTTCTGTTCCAAGGTAGGACCATTCCTTTCTCATTGGTTCGGTACGCAGTGTGGCCGGAGAGGCCAAACTGACAGATCGAGAAACACCGTCACGGAAGGACGGAAATAGGATTATACGTGAAAGAAGCTTTTGACGGTGGACAAGACGCCCTGTTCCAGTTTCCCCAACGCCAGAAATTCCTGCTGGCTGCTGTAGACCCGATAGAGTCCATCCGGACCGGATAGCGTTACGGCATTTCCGTTTCGCACCTTTTTTTCCTGGGCAGGAGTGGAGAGGGTGAGGACAGGATGCTGGGCAAAATAGCGGTCAACAGGCAGCAGCAGCTGGTCGGGGTCAGCGTGGTTCGCTACCTGCTCCAAGGTCACCGCATCCTTGAGCTGGAAACCGGCAGACTGGGTTCGGCGCAGGGAAATCATGGTACCGCCGCAGCCGAGAGCCCGTCCGATGTCGTGGCAAAGGGTGCGAACATAGGTCCCCTTGGAGCACAGGACACGGAGGAGAAAATCTGTGGGAGAATCCTGCTGCAGCAGTTCCAGCTGGTAAATGGTGATGGGGCGGGGCTGCCGCTCCACTTCCTGCCCTCGACGGGCCAGCTCATAGAGTTTCTTTCCGTCCTTTTTGATGGCCGAGTACATGGGAGGGATCTGCATCTGCGCCCCCCGGAAAGAAACCAGGGTTTCTTCTACCTGCTGACGGGAGACCGCAACAGGGTGGGTTTCCAATACGGTACCTGTGATATCCTGGGTGTCTGTGACGGTACCCAGGCGAAGGCCGGCGATGTACTCCTTTTCCCGCTCAGCGGCGAATTCCACCGCGCGAGTGGCTCTGCCCACGAAGACAGGGAGGACACCGGTGGCCATAGGATCCAGGGTTCCGGCATGACCGATTCGTTTCTCATGGAGCAGTCCTCGGAGCTTTGCAACCACGTCATGGGAAGTCCACTCCTGGGGCTTGTCGATGATGAGGATTCCGTTAGCCATGCTGCACCTTCCTGATGGCTGCCAGCATCTGGGTTCTGGCCTCTTTTGGGGTAGCGGAGATGGTACATCCTGCCGCTGCCGGATGGCCGCCGCCACCCAGTAAAGCGCAGACGTGAGAGGCGTTCAGAATGGTTTCATCGGTGCGCAGGGAGATCTTGCAGGTACCGGGGGAAAGCTCCCGGATGGTAACGGCGTGCAGCACGCCCTCCAGCTGGCCGATAAAGGAGGAGATGTCCTCCAGATCCTCCTCGGTGGCCTGTAAGTCCCGGATGAGGTCCAGGGTGACGTAGGCGAAGACCAGGCTGCCCTGGTCTTCCAGATCCATTTCCTGAATGAGGCGGCTTTCCACTTTCATTCGGATGAGGGACTTCATCCGGAAGTGACGCTTGTTGACCCACTGGGCATCAAAGTTCCGCTCCATCAGCGCAGCGGCGATGCGATGGGTTTCCGGGGTGGTGTTGGAGTAGACAAAGCAACCGGTATCCGTAGCAACTGCCATATAGAGAAGCATGGCAATTCGATCGGTGATGGTCACCCCCAGCTCCAGGAGGATGCGATAGATGAGCTCGCCGCAAGCGGCGCAGCTGAGATCAACACAGGTTTCCTTTGCGTACCCGTTGTTGGAGCCGTGGTGGTCGATGCAAAGATCGATGGCATCTTTCCAGGCCGCTGCGCTGTCAGTCAGCATTCCCTGGGCGGCCACGTCCACCGCTACGATTGCTTTGGGGGAGAAGGTGGCAGGGGCCAGCACTTCTTCAAAATAGGGGGTAAAGAGCCCGTGGGCATCTTCGTTGGGGAAAACCCAGGCGGTTTTTCCCATTTGCCGTAAAGCCAGACAGAGCGCAGAGGCGCAGCCAATGGTATCGCCGTCGGGACGACGGTGGGTCAGGATCAAAATATGATCCATAGCGCGCAGGGTGCTGGCAGCTTGATGGTCAGTCATGGTGTCCTCCGGACTCTTTTTGTTCAATATCGTTGAGAAGTTTTAGAATATGGGTGCCTTTGTCAATGGAGGTGTCTTCCTGGAAGACCAGCTCAGGGGTATAGCGGAGGGAGAGGTTTCGGCCCAGTTCCCGGCGCAGATAGCCACCGGCGGATTTCAGGCCGCGAATGACGTCTTTTACGTCACTTTTGTCCAGGACGCTCACATAGACTTTGGCATACCGCAGGTCGTTGGTGGTGTCCACGTTGGTGATAGAGACCAGCCCGTGGACCCGCGGGTCTTTGATGGTACGAAGGAGGGAGGCCAGCTCCCGCTGGATCTCTTCGTTGATCCGTCCGATTCGATTAGAAGCCATAGGCGCATGACCATTCCTTTCTTGGTTGTTTGCGGCATGACCAGTTGCTGGTCATGCCGCATTGTGATGATCGTATCGCAGGCGGCAGAAAGACGCATCGATGCAGAAGGAATTATACCTCGATCTGCTCCATAACAAAGGCTTCGATGACGTCGCCTACCTTAATATCGCTGTATTTTTCAATGCCGATGCCGCATTCATAGCCCTGGGCCACTTCCTTAACAGCATCTTTGAAGCGCTGGAGGGAAGCGATGGTGCCTTCGTGAATCACGATGCCGTCCCGGACCAGGCGGACCTGGGCGTTGCGGGACACCTTGCCGTCGGTGACATAGCAGCCGGCAATGATACCGGCGCCGGTGATCTTGTAGACCTCGCGTACTTCCACAGAGCCCAGCGCCACCTCACGGAACTTGGGTGCCAGCATGCCCTTCATGGCGGATTCCATCTCGTTGATGCAGTCGTAGATGACGCGGTACATTCTCATGTCCACCTTCATCCGGGCGGCAGACTCCTTGGCGTTGGCGTCGGGACGGACGTTAAAGGCCACGATGATGGCGTTGGAAGTAGAGGCCAGCATAACGTCGGACTCATTGATGGCGCCTACGGCACAGTGGATGACGCGGACCCGGACCTCTTCGTTGGTGAGCTTTTCCAGAGAAGCCTTCACTGCTTCGGCGGAACCCTGAACGTCGGCCTTCACGATGATGTTCAGATCCTTCAACTCGCCCTGCTGAATCTGGGAGAAGAGGTCATCCAGGGTAACTTTCTGGCTGGCGGAGTTGGCTGCCATCTTGTTCTCGTGCTTGCGCTGTTCCACCAGTTCGCGGGCCATACGCTCGTCGGCAACGGCGTGGAAGTCGTCACCGGCACCGGGAACTTCACCCATACCGGTGATCTCCACAGGGAAGGAGGGACCGGCTTCGGTGATCTTTCTGCCCTTTGCATCGGTCATGGCACGGACACGGCCTACGGCGGTCCCGGCAATGATCACGTCGCCCTGATGCAGGGTGCCTTTCTGGACCAGAAGGGTGGCGATGGGGCCGCGGCCCTTGTCCAGGCGGGCCTCGATGACAGCGCCGTGGGCGGACCGGTTGGGGTTGGCCTTCAGTTCCCGCATTTCTGCGGTCAGGACCACCATCTCCAGCAGGTTGTCAATACCCATGCCGGTCTTGGCGGAGATGGGGCAGCAAATGGTGTCGCCGCCCCACTCTTCGGTGACCAGACCGTACTCGGTGAGCTGCTGCTTCACCCGGTCGGGGTTGGCTTCGGGTTTATCCATTTTGTTGATCGCCACGATCATAGGGATCTCAGCGGCCTTGGCGTGGTTGATAGACTCCACGGTCTGGGGCATGATGCCGTCGTCGGCAGCGACCACCAGGATGGCGATGTCGGTGATCATGGCGCCGCGGGCACGCATGGCGGTAAAGGCTTCATGGCCGGGGGTATCCAGGAAGGTAACGGGAGACCCGTTCACATCCACCTGATAAGCGCCGATGTGCTGGGTGATACCGCCGGCTTCCCCTTCTGCCACGCGGGAGTGACGGATATAGTCCAGCAGAGAGGTCTTGCCGTGGTCGACGTGACCCATGACCACCACCACGGGGGCGCGGGGCTTCAGGTCTTCTTCCTTGTCTTCGGCAGTATCGATCAGCTTTTCTTCGATGGTGACAATGACTTCCTTCTCCACCTTACAGCCCAGTTCCATGGCCACCAGGGCGGCGGTATCATAGTCGATGATCTCAGACAGGGACGCCATGACGCCCAGTTTCATGAGCTGCTTGACGACCTCTGCGCCGGTCTTCTTCATACGGGAAGCCAGCTCGCCTACGCCGATCTCATCGGGGATCTTCACGGTGAGAGGGGTTTTCTTGGCGATCTCAAGCTGGAGACGACGCATCTTTTCCTGCTCTTCCTGCTTCCGCTTGTTGCCAAAGTTAGCGCCTTTGCGCTGGTTGCTGCGGCTCTGGATCTTCTGCTTGCCGCTCTGCATCTTGTTGGCGCGCTCCGGAGCCAGGTTTTCCAGGTGCTCGTCGTAGCGGGCCAGATTGACGTTGCCTGCCTTACGGGTGTCCACGATCTTCTTTTCAGGGACTCTGGTGGTGGGACGGTTTTCGGCCTTTGCCGGCTGCTGGGCAGGCTTTCCCTTGGTATGGTCGTTGTTTCCGCCGCGGTTGGCAGGGCGGTCGTTGTTCTTGCCCTTGGGGGCGTCGCCGGAACGGTTCTTGTCCCGGGGACGGTCCTCTTTCCTGGGGGCGTCGGTCTTTTCTTTCTTGGCAGGCGCACCGGCAAACACGGCCTGCAGGTCAGAGACCTGATTGTGCTGGGTCAGATATTCAAAGACGAGGGATAGTTCCTTGTCATCCAGTACCTGCATATGGTTTTTCGGTGTGGTAGCGTATGTGGTGAGGATCTGGGTGATTTCCTTGGTTTGCTTTCCGAAATCCTTGGCTACTTCGTGCACACGATATTTTTCAAAACTCAAATAAGCCACCTCCGTCATAGCTGGGGAACTTGGGTTCCAGACCAGCGCATGTATCACTTGCTTTTCTCGCTGCGGGCACAGCCTTGCTTACCCGCGATTGGTTTGCTGTAAAATCAGCGAGGTTTGTTTCGCTGGGAAGGGTTCTCGCCAGGGGAAGATTTTCCACGGGGTTTGGACCCTTTGGTTTGCTTCTTTTTTTCATTTCGGCACTTTTTGGCCCGTTCCGCTTTTTTAGACAGGACCTCAAGGGCCTGCCCGTATTGCTCCGGGTCGGCTTGCGCCATCTTTTTGGCCGCTGCTGCAGCGAAGCCAACGTCAGTGATGGCCAGCATGGCGCAGGAAGCGCGGCCCAGACAGCCGCCCAGCTCAGCCTTGGAATAGGGCAGAGTGAGACAGATGCTGTTTCCTCCTTGCGTGAGATGAAGTGCGCGGCGGATGGTGTTGTCCGCTGCGTCGTGGGCCAGCAAAAGCAGGTACGCTTTGTGTACCCGGCAGGCGACCCCGACAGGCTCTTCTCCCACGGCAAGTTTCCCTGCCCGGAACGCCAGACCCAGGAGGGAGGGTATGCTATCCATCCGTACCGCCTCCTTCCATTTCTTTGGCCAGGGCGTCATAAACATCCTCGGGAATGGGGAGGGAGAAGGCGCGTTCCAGCGCCTTGGACTTTCGGACCCGTTTCATACATTCGGGGTCAGGGCAGAGGTAAGCGCCGCGTCCGGGCTTTTTCCCGTGAAAGTCCAGGGATATCTCTCCCACCGGGGATCGGACGACCCGGATGAGTTCACGTTTTGGCTTCATTTCCCGGCAGCCGAGGCATTGGCGCATAGGGATCTTTTTTGGCACGGTGCCACCTCCTTATATTAGGGAAAAGGAAAGCTTATGCTTCCGGGGTCTCTTCTTCCGCAGGCTCCTCGGGGAGAACGTCTTCCACAGGTTCCTCCACGAAGTCTTCCTCCTGGGGGACCAGATCGTCCGTTTCGCTCTCCTCAGCTGCCCGGGCAGCTTCTGCGGCTGCGTCTTCCTCTTCCCATTCGTGGGCAGCGGATGCGGACTTGATGTCGATTTTATAGCCGGTCAGTTTGGCGGCCAGGCGGGCGTTTTGTCCCTCTTTGCCGATGGCCAGGGAGAGCTGATCGTCCGGGACGACGACCCGGCAGCTCTTGCTGCCTTCCAGAGGAACGACGGAGAGAACGTCGGCAGGGGAGAGGGAGGCGGCCACGTACTCTGCAGGATCGTCGCTGTACTTGATGATGTCGATCTTTTCGCTGCGGAGTTCTGCCACCACATTATTGACGCGGGTGCCTTTGGGACCCACGCAGGCGCCGATGGGATCAACGTTTTCGTCGGAGGACCAGACGGCCAGCTTGGAGCGGCTGCCAGCCTCTCGGGCGATGGAGCGGATCTCGACGGTGCCATCGTAAATTTCGGGCACTTCCAGTTCAAAGAGCCGCTTGACCAGACCGGGATGGGTTCTGGAAATGAGGACCTGAGGACCACGGCTGGAGCGCCGAACCTCAACCACATACACCTTCAGTCGGTCGCCTTCCCGGATCACTTCACCCCGCACCTGCTCAGAGGCGGAAAGGTAAGCGTCGGTGGACTCACCGTTGTTGGTGATCCGCAGAGAGACCGCTCCGTTGCGGGGATCAACACGGGTCACGGTGCCCATCATCATTTCGTGTTCTTTGGAGCTGAACATGTCGTAGATCATGCTGTGCTCTGCTTCCCGCATTCCCTGGATGATGACCTGACGGGCCGTCTGTGCAGCGATGCGGCCGAAGTTGCGGGGTTTGATCTCGATCCGTACCACGTCACCGGTCTGGGCGGAGGGCAGGGTTTTCCGGGCCTCGTCCAGGGCGATCTCCGTGTAGGGATTATCCACTTCTTCTACGATCTCTTTCTTTACGTACATCCGAACGGTTCCGGCTGCCTCGTTGGCGTCCACGAATACGTTGTCGGTAATGCGTTCATGGTCCCGCTTGTAAGCAGAAATGAGGGCCTGGGTGATCTTTTCCAGCATGTAGCTTTTGGGGATCCCTTTTTCCTTTTCGATCAAAGAAATGGCGGCAAAAAATTCTTTTCCGTCCAGTTCGTTGCTTTTTGCGGGTTTCGATGTCTTCTTAGCCATAACCTATTTTCTCCTCAATTCATGTTAGAAACTAACGTGCAAACGTACGAAAGCGATTTCTTTCTTAGAAAAGGTAACGGAGGAGGGACCTTCGTTGAGGGTGATATCTCCGTTATCGTAACCGGTCAGCGTACCGGTAAAGAGCTTTTGTCCTTCCACAGCCTGATAGAGCTTTACATCGATTTGCGCCCCCATAAAGGCCTGGAAATGTTCCGGCTTTTTCAGCGCCCGGTCTGCACCGGCAGAAGAGACCTCGAAGGTATAGGCATCCTGGATGGGATCGGCCTCATCCAGAAGGTCGGAGACGACACGGCTGACAGCTTCACAGTCGTCGATGGATACGCCGTCCTCTTTGTCGATATAGAGGCGCAGGTACCAGCTGCCCGCCTCTTTGACGTATTCCACATCCCAGAGGGTGCAGCCGTTGGCTTCTACCACAGGGCGGGCAAGTTCTGTGGTCAGTTCTGTGATTTTAGACATAATAACCTCCCGTAAGGCCGGGCTGTGTTGGAAGAAGCCAGGGCCTTATCATAAAAGAAAGAGCGGGGCAAGCCCCACTCCACCAGCATAAATCTTATAAAGTACGGTCATTATACCACAATGACATAAATGTTGCAAGGACTTTCTCAAAAATCGTGGTCTGCCTTCAGAGGGAAGAATTCTTAAAAGAATTAAAAACTATTAATTTTGTGGGGTGAAGAGAGCGAGCATATAATAATAGGTATTAAATATGAAAGAATTATTAACACTGGAAAAGGTGTGTCCAAAAGTCTTGCCGAGAAGGGTCAAATTATGTATACTACATCCAGCCACAGTTTCGGAGAAATATTGAAATTGGAAAAAGGAGGCTGTGACCTTGGCAGAAAAAAGAAAACGGAAATTGAAAAAAGGATATCGGATCCTTCGTGGATTTTATATTGCTATTGTGATTGTCGCGGCAGTGATCGTGATAGGGTATGGTGTTTCTAAAGTGCTCATCAGACCGCCGACGATCCCGACGGCGGATGCCTCCCACTCCCAAACGGAGCAGGGGGTTCCTCCTGATATGGAGAAGGGAGACCATCAGCGCAAGGAACAGACCTACACCTTTTTGCTTACTTGCTCTGACCAGTCCAGCGGAAACGCTGATGCCGTTATGGTCGTAACCTATGATGTTCCTAATCAAAAAATCGGCATGCTGTCCATTCCCAGAGACACTTTGGTGAATGAGCCTAATCCCAAAATCAACGCCAGCTACCACAAGGGTGTTGATAACCTCAAACGGGTGGTTTCCGATTTGGTGGGCTTCCCCCTGGATTTCCATATCGTACTGGATCTGGATGGGTTTATTGAATTGGTGGACGCTGTAGGAGGCGTGGAGTTTAACGTTCCTGTCAACATGTATTACGATGACCCCAGCCAGGATCTGCAAATCTACTATGAACCTGGCATGCAGCACCTGGACGGCCAGTCCGCCATGGAGGTCTGCCGGTTCAGGAAAAACGCCGACGGCACAGGCTATCCTCTTGGGGACATCCAGCGGGCGGAGACGTTGCGCAACATGATGACCACTGTGGCGAAGAAAGTGGTTTCCTGGTCCAGCATCACAAAGATGAATCAGTTCATGGATATTTTGCAGAGAAATGTCGAGACAAACCTTTCCTCTACAGATTTGGCGTGGTTTGCAACCCAGGCCCTGAAACTGAATCTGGACACCGGGGTAGTGGGGGGCAGCCTCCCGGGGGACGGCACCGTCACCTACAAGGGTACCAAGTGGTGCTACGAGCTCTACAAGGAGGAGTCCCTGCAGATGATCAACGATCTGGTGAACCCCTATACAGCTGCGCTGACGGAGAATGATCTTCATATTTTCACCCCCAATTCCCTCAGCGCACCTGCGGCCAACAACTGAACAAAAGGGAGCAACACACCGCAGAGCATGTGCTTTGCGGTGTGTTTTTTTGATAGATAGGGCTTTTGTAGGTTTCTACAAAATGTATAGGTAATGATGATAAGGAGAAAAGAATACAGGGAAAATTTCAGGCGAAACCATGGAAATAAAGTATATTCATTCATAGAGTTAACAAATCGGTCATAAAAAATTTCAGAAAAAGAAACAGAAGAAGTGAAAATTTAGTAAGTTCCATAAAAAAGAAGTCGTATTCCTGTGCAAATAGGATAAATTTGTTTGAAATGACGAATGAATAACGATTTACATTTGGGAAAATAGTGCTATAATGTACTGCGTTCTTGGAGGAAAGAGTGAAAAAGGGCCCCGACGGGGAGAAAGACTCCCTGTCAACATGTGTAAGTCAAGTTTGTGTTTTTGTTTAGGAGGGAAAAGACATGCAACTGATGCTTCCCACCGCGCGCCGTAAAGACGGTGAAAAACAACCTTGCATCAAGATCTGGAAATTTGACCTTCGTATCCCCTTTGTCCATTACGAATGGGAACTTCCGGAAATGGTGCAGGCTTGCGTCGTCTTTATGACGGGGTCGGCTGCTACTGCATATTTGCAGGATCTGTTTGGTTTCACGTTTGAGATGGCACTGTCCATCGTGTTCGTCCATGAGCTTCTGTACATGGTGAACAACACCCTGGGCGACCCGCTGATCGGCGGCTGGATCACACCGGCTGTGCCGCTTATCACGGCGTTCCTGCTGAACTTTGAGGGAAAAGAGCGCATGTACGCTCTGGTCGGCATGGAGCTGCTGCTGGGTCTCATGTATGTCATCCTGGGTGCCACTGGCATTGCCACCAAGCTCATCGACATCTGCCCCCAGTCCTTGAAAGCGGGCATTCTAATAGGCTCAGGTTTCGCCGCGTGCTGCGGGCCATACGGATTCAAAGCCGTGGCGGATGGCGGTTCCGGCTTCTTTAAGTATCCCATTTCCTGGTCCATCGGCTGTGCCTTTGGCCTGTTTCTGCTCTTCTCCAATGGCTTCGGTAAGGTGAAGTTTGGCAGCAAGAACAAGTTCATCAAGCTCCTCACCAAGGCCGGTTTCGTGCCGTCCATCATCGTCAGCGGCATCATTGCCATGATTATCGGTGAGGTTGCTCTGCCCGACTTCTCCAACGATACCAGCTTCTGGTTCAACCCCATTCCCGGCCTGGTTTGGGTCTGGCATAACTTCTCCATCGTGGGTATCGGCATTCCCCCTGTTGAGATCCTGCTGAAGTGCTTCCCCATGGCCGTGATGTGCTACGTCATCGCCTTCGGCGATATCGTCGGCGGTACCGCCTTCATGGAAGATACCAAGCGGTATCGTGAGGACGAGTATATTGACGTGGACCCCGACCGTACCAATATCTGCTGCGGTATCCGTAACCTGATCGAGGCTTTCTTCAGCCCCACCTGCACCATGTCCGGTCCTCTGTGGTCTGCTATGACCGTGTCTGTGGCAGAACGGTATAAGACCGGTAAGGAAAACATGTACTCCATCTTCGGTGGTTCCTGCACCTTTAATACCACCAAGTGGATCTGCCAGCTGATCGTGCCCCTGATGTCTCTTATCCGGCCTATCCTGCCTCTGGCTATGGCACAGACCCTGATCATTCAGGCCTTTGGTTCTTTCTACGTGGGCATCAACATGTGCCGGACCAACGTGGAGCGTGGCGTGGCAGGCATCACTGCCGGCGCTATCGCAACCTGCGCCAACCCGTCCTATGGCTTGTTCGTTGGTATTGCGCTCTGTATCCTTATGGAAGTTGTCGGAATGTCCAAGAAGGAGCGCCGCGCCAACGTGGAAGAGGGGATTGAGATCTACCTGAAGAACACCCGCGCTGAGCTGGATGAGCTGGACGCCAAAGAGGCTGCTAAAGCTGAAAAGAAAGCCATGAAGAAGGCTTAATTTATTTAAAACTATGGAGCCCTGATTTTCGCCGTTTCTTTTGCTGACAACAACACGGTCCTTTGCCTTGGGCGAAGGACCGTGTTGCTTTTTGCATCTGCACAGGAGAGCGGTAGGAAAGAGAGGAATCCTCTACATTTTATTGCTTGCGAAAACCGTCATACCATAGTATAATTAAAAAGTAAAATCGAGGACTTTTTGTGACTGACGGAAGTGGGGGAACCACAGGGAGCAAAAGGAATAGTTCGGCCGACCGTCTGGGCAGTTCAATTTTCACAGGGATGGAATTGGACTGCCAATTTTTGTATTCCTGGAAAAAGAATGGATTCCTCCGGGTCAAGAGATGAGAAAGGATGGTTTTATGAAAAAAGTAGGCATTATTATGGGAAGCGACAGCGATCTGCCTGTCGTGGAAAAAGCCATTGATAAATTAAAGGAATATGGCGTTCCTTTTGAGGTCCATGTATACTCGGCGCACCGCACCCCCGAGCAGGCAGGCACTTTCTCCCGTACTGCTCAGGAAAAGGGGTTCGGCGTGATCATTGCAGCAGCAGGGAAGGCCGCCCACCTGGCCGGCGCCCTGGCGGCCAACACGACGTTGCCGGTCATCGGGATTCCCGTGAAATCCTCCACTCTGGACGGCCTGGACGCCTTGCTGTCCACGGTGCAGATGCCCACAGGCATCCCTGTGGCAACGGTGGCCATCGACGGTGCAGCCAACGCAGCACTGCTGGCCGTTGAGATCCTGGCTGTGTCGGACGAGGCACTCTCTGAGAAGCTGCGTCAGGCCAGAGCAGCAGAGTCCCGTAAGGTTTTGGAGAAGAACGCCGGCGTTGAGGCGGAGTATAACACAGCACAGTAATTTTTCGCATCACGAACGGAGGAAAGCATTATGGGTGGTTTTTGCGGCGCAATTTCAAAGCGTGACGTTGTTTTGGATGTGTATTTTGGAACCGACTACCATTCCCATCTGGGAACCCGCCGCGGCGGTATGGCAGCCTGGGACCCGGAACTGGGATTTCAGAGGGAGATCCATAATATTGAAAACGCTCCCTTCCGCACAAAGTTTGACAAGACGGTGGGAGAGATGGTCGGAAAGCTGTGCATCGGCAGCATCAGCGATACGGACCCGCAGCCGCTGCTGGTCCGGTCCATTCACGGGACCTATGCTATCTGCGTGGTGGGCGTTATCCGAAACGAAGAAGAACTGATCCAGCAGCTGCTGGACAGTGAAGACGGCCATTTTGAGGCCATGAGCGGCGGGCGGGTCAACTCCAACGAACTGGTGGCTGCCCTGATCAGCCAGCGACCCACCATTGCCGAGGGCATCCGCTACGCACAGATGATGGTGGAAGGTACGGTCTCTGTGCTCATCATGACCCAGGACTGTCTCATCGCCGGGCGGGATCGTTACGGCCGCCTGCCGATCCATATCGGACAGGATGAAGAAGGCTGCTGCGTGTCCTTTGAGACCTTTGCCTACCAGAAGATGGGCTACCACGACGCATATGAGCTGGGTCCGGCGGAAGTGGTCAAGGTGACAGAAACCGGATGGGAGACCCTCCTGCCCCGGGAAGAAGAAATGAAAGTCTGCGCCTTCCTCTGGACGTATTATGGCTATCCCAACTCCAACTACGAGGGGATCAACGTGGAAGTGATGCGTAACCGCAATGGTGAGATCCTGGCCCGGGCCGACCGGGAGAAGGGCGTGGCCCAGGATATCGATTATGTCAGCGGTGTGCCCGACTCCGGAACACCGCATGCCATCGGCTATGCCAACGAAAGTGAGATCCCCTTCGCTCGTCCCTTTATTAAGTATACGCCCACCTGGCCCCGCAGCTTTATGCCCACCACCCAGCGGGAACGGGATAAAGTGGCAAAAATGAAGCAGATCCCCGTCCACGAACTCATCGAGGGAAAGAAGCTTCTGT
The DNA here is from genome assembly GCF_034090835.1 of Evtepia sp. GTDB lineage: Bacteria > Bacillota > Clostridia > Oscillospirales > Oscillospiraceae > Evtepia. The sequence continues at coordinate 43,253 of NZ_JAXDRS010000017.1, read as the reverse complement.
TTGTTGACGACAGCATTGTGCGAGGGACCCAGCTGAGAGAAACGGTGGAGTTCTTCTATGCCAATGGGGCCAAAGAAGTGCATATCCGCTCTGCCTGTCCTCCCATCATGTACGGCTGTAAGTTCCTGAACTTCTCCACCAGCCGGTCTCCCATGGAGCTGCTGGCGCGCCGGACCGTGTATGAGCTGGAAGGGGAAGAGGGCGATCAGCACCTGGAGGAGTACAGCGATGCATCCACGGAGCGGGGCAAGAAGCTGCGGGCGGCCATTTGTGAGAAACTGCATTTTACCTCCTTGGAGTATCAGTCTCTGGATGGTCTGCTGGAGGCCATTGGTTTGGAACCCTGTAAAGTGTGTACCTATTGCTGGAATGGAAAGGAGTAATTATCATGCAGTCTAAATCTGACAGCTATGCAGCAGCGGGTGTGGATATCACCGCTGGATATAAAGCAGTTGAATTGATGAAAACCCATATCGCCAAGACCATGACGGCAGGCGCTCTGTCTGACATTGGCGGGTTTGGCGGTCTCTTTGAGCTGGATCTGACAGGAATTTCCCGTCCTGTACTGGTCAGCGGGACAGACGGAGTCGGCACCAAGCTGAAGCTGGCATTCCTGATGGACAAGCACGATACCGTGGGCATTGACTGCGTGGCTATGTGTGTCAACGACATCATCTGCTGTGGGGCAAAGCCGCTGTTCTTCCTGGACTACATCGCCTGCGGAAAGAACGTTCCCGAGAAAATTGCGGATATCGTCTCCGGCGTGGCAGAGGGCTGTGTCCAGTCCGGGGCGGCGCTGATCGGCGGCGAGACCGCCGAGATGCCTGGGTTCTATCCCGTGGATGAATATGACCTGGCTGGCTTCTCTGTGGGCGTGGTAGACAAGGAAAAGGTGTTTGATAAGTCCTCCATCCAGGAGGGAGACGTGATCATCGGCCTGCCCTCTTCCGGGGTCCACTCCAACGGCTTCTCTCTGGTGCGAAAGGTGCTGGACGTAGAAAACACCGACCTGAAAGCTCCTGTGGAAGCCTTGGGCGGACAGTCTCTGGGTGAGACGCTGCTGACCCCCACCCGGATCTATGTGAAGAGCATTCTGAAGCTCATGGAGTCTGTCACCATCAAGTCGGTCTCTCATATTACCGGCGGCGGCTTCTATGAGAACATTCCCCGCAGCCTGCCCAAGGGGATGACGGCTCACATCCAGGAGGCGGCTGTGCCCGTTCTGCCGATCTTCAATCTGATCCAGGAAAAGGGCAGCATCCCCCGGCGTGAGATGTTCAATACCTTTAACATGGGTGTTGGCATGACCGTCGTGGTAGCCAAAGACCAGGCTGACAAGGCAATGGCCGCTCTGGAAGCTGCTGGCGAGAAGCCGGTCCGCCTGGGCGAGATCGTTGCCGGCAGCGAGGGCGTTGTTTTATGGTAAAAACGAAGATTGCCGTGATGGTCTCCGGTGGCGGTACCAATCTTCAGGCACTGTTAGACGCCCAGAAAAGCGGCGTTCTGACTGCCGGGGAGATCGTGCTGGTGATTGCCAGTAATGACAAGGCCTATGCCCTGACCAGAGCGGAGCAGGCCGGTGTGCCGGCAGTGGTGTGCAGCCGGAAGGCCCTGGGCAGCCAGGAAGCCTTTGAGGCGGCGATTTCTCAGGCGCTGGAGGAGCACGGGGTTGAGCTTATTGTTCTGGCAGGATTTATGAGCATCCTCAGCGGAGACTTCACTGGCCGGTGGCCTCGGCGGATCATCAATGTACATCCCTCCCTGATCCCTTCCTTCTGCGGAAAGGGATTCTATGGGCTGAAGGTCCATGAGGCGGCTTTGGAACATGGCGTGAAGATCACCGGCGCTACGGTGCACTTTGTAAATGAAGTGACCGACGGGGGGGAGATCCTCCTGCAGAAGGCAGTGGAAGTAGAACCGGGCGACACTCCGGAGGTATTACAGAGACGGGTGATGGAGCAGGCAGAGTGGAAACTGCTGCCCCAGGCGACCCAGAGGATCGCAGAAGAGATTGGGAAGGGGAAAGAGAACGCATGAATGTATATGAGAATCATGACCTTGCGGCTCTGCTGGCAGGCAACACCTATCCTGGCAGAGGCATCGTTCTGGGACAGACGGAAGATGGGAAGCATGCCGTCGTAGCCTATTTCATTATGGGCCGCAGCGAGAACAGCCGGAACCGGGTGTTTATCAAAGAGCCGGATGGGATTCGGACCGAAGCCCATGACCCGGCCAAGCTGGCAGACCCCAGCCTGATCATCTATCATCCGGTGCGGTCCTTTGGCCGTGGACTCATTGTGACCAATGGTGACCAGACGGATACCATTCGTGATTTCCTGGAAAAGGGCTTGCCCTTTGAGCAGGCCCTCCGTACCCGGGAGTTTGAACCGGACGGCCCAAACTGGACCCCCCGGATCTCCGGCCTGATTTCTCCGGACGGAAGCTATAAGATGTCCATCCTGAAGAGCGCCGATGAAAAGGGCAGTGCCTGCGCACGGTATACCTACGAGTATCCCGGCCTGCCTGGCGTGGGTCACTTCCTTCACACCTATGTGTGCGACGGAAACCCGATCCCCACCTTCCAGGGGGAGCCGGAGCGGGTGACCATCAGCGGCGACATGGCGTCCTTCACCAGAATGGTGTGGGACAACCTTAACGAGGCCAATAAGATTTCTCTGTATGTCCGCTTCACAAACCTTGAGACCGGAGCGTATGAGGAAACCATTCTCAATAAAAATCAGTAATTGGGGGAGAGTAGAATGAAACAACTGGAACTGAAATATGGCTGCAATCCCAACCAGAAACCGGCCAGTATTTCTGTGAACGACGGAAGAGACCTGCCCATTGAAGTCCTCAACGGGAAACCCGGCTATATTAACTTTATGGATGCGCTGAATTCCTGGCAGCTGGTGAAGGAACTGAAAGAAGCCACCGGCCTGCCTTCTGCTGCGTCCTTCAAGCATGTTTCTCCCGCCGGGGCTGCTGTGGGTCTGCCTCTCAGCGAGACGGATAAGGCCATCTACTTTGTGGAGCCGGACGCAGAGCTCACCCCCATTGTCTGCGCCTATATCCGTGCCCGCGGCGCTGACCGCCTGTGCTCCTACGGAGACTGGGCTGCCCTGAGCGATACCTGTGACGCAGCTACTGCTGCCTACCTCAAGGCAGAAGTCTCCGACGGCATCATCGCACCGGACTACACGCCCGAAGCCCTGGAAATTCTGAAAACCAAGAAGAAGGGCAATTATAATGTGGTGAAGATCGATCCCAACTATGTGCCTGCTGTGCAGGAGCACAAGGATGTGTTCGGCATCACCTTTGAGCAGGGCAGAAACAATTATAAGATTGACGAGAGCCTGCTGACCAACCTGGTCACGGAGAACAAGCAGCTGCCCGACAGCGCTAAAATCGATATGATCGTGGCGCTCATCACCTTAAAATATACCCAGTCCAACTCGGTGTGTTACGTGAAGGACGGCCAGGCCATCGGCGTGGGTGCGGGTCAGCAGAGCCGTATCCACTGCACCCGCCTGGCTGGCAGCAAGGCAGACAACTGGTATCTGCGGCAGCATCCCAAGACCCTGGGACTGCAGTTCCTGGACAATATCCGCCGTCCTGACCGGGATAACGCCATTGACGTGTATCTCTCTGACGAGTACGAAGATGTGCTCCGGGAAGGGGAGTGGCAGACCAAGTTCAAGGTAAAACCAGAACCCCTGACCGCAGAGGAAAAGAAAGCCTGGATCGCAACCCAGAAGGGTGTGACCGTGGGCAGCGATGCCTTCTTCCCCTTCGGTGATAATGTGGAGCGGGCCAGAAAGTCCGGCGCAGCGTATATCGTGGAGCCCGGCGGGTCCATTCGGGACGACAATGTTATTGAGACAGCAAATCGCTACGGCATGGTGATCGCCTTCACCGGGATGCGGTTGTTCCACCACTGAGAAGGAGGATGTATCATGAAAATTCTTGTTGTAGGTGGCGGCGGCCGGGAGCATGCCATCATTAAGACCTTGAGAAAGAGTCCCCGTGTGACGGAGATCTATGCAGCTCCCGGCAACGGAGGCATTGCAGCGGATGCTATTTGCACGGGAATCGGCGCCAAGGACCTGGACGGTATTACCAAGTTTGCCAAAGAGACTGGCATTGATTTTGCGGTTGTGGCCCCGGATGATCCCCTGGTGCTGGGTGCTGTAGATCGACTGGAAGAAGTGGGCATCCCCTGCTTTGGTCCCAATAAAAAGGCAGCCATTCTGGAGGGCAGCAAGGTGTTCTCCAAGGACCTTATGAAGAAGTATCAAATCCCCACGGCAGAGTATCGTGTGTTTGACGATATGAATGAAGCGCTGCGCTATCTGGAGACTGCCCCCATTCCCACTGTGGTCAAGGCCGACGGCCTGGCTCTGGGTAAGGGCGTGACTGTGGCGGAAACCAGGGAACAGGCCATGGCCGCTGTCCGGGAGTGCATGGAAGATAAGATCTTCGGAGCGAGCGGCAGCCACATCGTGATCGAAGAGTTCCTTACCGGTCCCGAGGTCTCTGTCCTCTCCTTTACCGACGGCAATGTGGTTATCCCCATGGTTTCCTCCATGGACCACAAGCGGATCGGCGACGGGGACACGGGGCCCAACACCGGCGGCATGGGTACCATTGCCCCCAACCCCTACTACACCGAAGAAATGGCCCAGCGCTGCATGGAAGAGATCTTCCTGCCCACCATGCGAGCCATGAACCAGGAAGGCCGCACCTTTAAGGGCTGCCTTTACTTCGGCTTGATGCTCACCGAAAAGGGGCCGAAAGTGATTGAGTACAACTGCCGGTTTGGCGATCCTGAAACCCAGGTGGTGCTTCCCCTGCTGGAGAGCGATCTGCTGACCGTGATGGAAGCCACTGCTCGGGGAACCCTGGCGGAGACCGAAGTGAAGTTCCGGAAGCAGCACGCCTGCTGCATCGTTCTGGCCTCCCAGGGCTATCCCAAGAAGTATGAGACGGGGTATCCCATCACTATCCCCGCAGACCTGGATGCCCAGGTGTTTGTGGCCGGGGCCAAGCTGGAGGACGGCGTTCTGAAGACCTCCGGCGGCCGCGTGCTGGGTGTGACCGCGCTGGGCAACACCCTGGAAGCTGCCATTGAAAACGCTTACGCACAGGCAGCCAAGGTAACCTTTGAAAATGCATATTGCCGCAGAGACATTGGCGCCAAGGCCCTGCGGGCAAAGGAAGAGGTAAAGTAACATGGTATATCGGGTTTATGTTGAGAAACGTCCCGGGCTTACCGCAGAGGCGGATGCGCTGTTCAACGATATTCGCACCCTTCTCCGGATCGAATCCCTGGAGGGCATCCGTCTGCTCAACCGGTACGACGTAGAAAATATCACGCCGGAGCTGTTTGACTACAGCGTAAAGACGATCCTTTCCGAGCCCCAGCTGGACGTGGTGACCGACACCCTGCCGGAGGGCGGCATCGTCTTTGCTGTGGAGTATCTGCCCGGCCAGTTTGACCAGAGAGCAGACTCTGCGGCCCAGTGTATTCAGATCATGTCCCAGGGTGACCGTCCTCTGGTCCGTTCCGCTCGGGTGTATCAGCTCATGGGCACCCTTACGGCAGAGGAAGTTGCCGCCATTAAGAAGTATCTCATTAACCCTGTGGAGGCAAGAGAGGCTTCTCTGGAGCCCTTTGAGACCCTGGCAATGGAGTATGAAGTGCCGGAAGGGGTGGCCACCCTGGAAGGCTTCCGGGAAATGGAGGAGGACGCCCTGCGCCAGATGGTGGCAGACTACGGCCTGGCTATGGACCTGGACGACCTGCGGTTCTGCCGGGATTACTTCCGCAGCGAGGACCGTGACCCCACTATGACCGAGCTGCGAGTGATCGACACCTATTGGTCCGACCACTGCCGCCACACCACCTTCCTCACCACCATTGATGAGGTGACCTTTGAAAGCCCCATTTTGCAGCAGACCTATGAGGAATATCTGAATCTTCGCAAGCGTCTGAACCGTACTAAGCCCATTAACCTTATGGACATTGGTACCATCGTGGCCAAGTACCTGAAAAAACAGGGGAAGATGCCCAAGCTGGACGAATCGGAAGAGATCAACGCCTGTACTGTAAAGATCAAGGTGGACACCGCAGAGGGGAAAGAAGACTGGCTCCTTCTCTTTAAGAATGAGACCCACAACCACCCCACAGAAATCGAGCCCTTTGGCGGAGCAGCCACCTGCGTGGGCGGCGCTATCCGTGACCCGCTGTCTGGTCGTTCCTATGTCTACTCAGCCATGCGTCTTACCGGCGCAGCAGATCCGCTGACTCCCATCAGTGAGACCATGGAGGGTAAGCTGCCTCAGCGTACCATCGTGACCAAAGCTGCCGCAGGTTACAGCTCCTACGGCAACCAGATCGGTCTGGCTACCGGTCAGGTAGACGAGCTGTACCACCCCGGCTATGCCGCTAAGCGAATGGAGATCGGCGCAGTGATCGCTGCTGCTCCTGCTGAGAATGTCCGTCGGGAGCGTCCTGCCCCCGGGGATGTGGTGATCCTTCTGGGCGGCCGGACCGGCCGTGACGGCTGCGGCGGCGCAACCGGTTCCTCCAAGTCCCATACCATGGAGTCCCTGGAAACCTGCGGTGCGGAAGTTCAGAAGGGTAACGCTCCCGAAGAGCGGAAGCTGCAGCGTTTGTTCCGGAATCCCGAAGCATCCCGCCTCATTAAGCGCTGCAACGACTTTGGTGCCGGTGGTGTGTCGGTGGCCATTGGCGAGCTGGCTGAAGGCCTGGAGATCGACCTGAATAAGGTTCCCAAGAAGTACGAAGGCCTGGACGGCACCGAGCTGGCCATCAGTGAGTCTCAGGAGAGAATGGCCGTAGTAGTGGAAGCCAAGGATGCTGACCGGTTCATGGAGCTGGCAGACAGCGAGAACCTGGAGTCCACCGTGGTGGCCACCGTTACCGATAAGGGACGGCTGACCATGCACTGGAACGGTAAGAATATCGTAGACATCGCCCGGTCCTTCCTGGATACCAACGGCGTGGAGAAGCATATTCAGGCTGTGACCGCAAAGCCCGAGTCCATCCTGAAGGAGCAGGTGAGCAACTTCCGGGATGGTTATATGGCCCTGGCAGAGGACCTGAACGTCTGCTCCAAGCGTGGCCTGTCGGAGCGCTTTGATTCCACCATTGGCAGCGGTGCAGTGATGATGCCCTTCGGCGGCAAGTATCAGCTGACCCCCACCCAGGCTATGGTCACCAAGATCTCCATGGAGAAGAAGGATACCGATACCTGTTCTCTGATGGCCTGGGGCTATAACCCCTATATCACCGAGAAGAGTCCCTATCACGGGGCATATCTGGCTGTGATCGAGTCGGTCTCCAAGCTGGTGGCTTCCGGTGCAAACCTGAAGGAGACCTATCTGAGCTTCCAGGAATACTTTGAGAAGCTGGGTAAGGACCCCAAGCGCTGGGGCAAGCCGCTGGCCGCCCTGCTGGGTGCCTTCCGTGCCCAGAAGGAGCTGGAGATCGCAGCCATCGGCGGCAAGGACTCCATGAGCGGCAGCTTTGAGAAGCTGGACGTTCCTCCCACCCTGGTCTCTTTTGCGGTCACCACGGATAAGATTGACAACGTGGTCTCTCCCGAGTTTAAGGAAGCCGGTCACCACGTTGTCTGGCTCTGCCCCGAGTATGGTCCCGATGGCCTGCCGGCAGCAGCTTCTTTGAAGCAGGTTTACCAGACCGTGAATCGCCTTATGAAGAAGGGGAAGGTCTGCGCTGCCTATACGCCTACCTTTGGCGGTGTGGCAGAAGCCGTTTTGAAGATGTCTTTGGGCAACGGCATTGGTCTGACCTTCGATGAAGGCTGCACCATGGACGAACTCTTCGGCTATGCGTATGGTTCCTTTGTCATGGAACTGACCGACCAGGAAGAAGTGGGCCTGCCTCTGGGTGTCACCACGGCTGACGGCAGCCTAATCTGGAAGGACCAGAAGATTACCGGCGAGGAACTGCTGGCTCGGTACGAGAACAAGCTGGAGCCCATCTATCCCTGCAACATCAGCCAGAGCCAGGGGGAGATCCCCGCCTTTGAGACCAACTGCGACAGCTGGAAGCGTCCTGCTGTGAAGGTGGCCCGTCCCCGTGTCCTGATCCCCGTGTTCCCCGGCACCAACTGCGAGTACGACGCAGCCAAGGCCATGCGGGCTGCCGGCGCCGAACCGGAGATCGTGGTGATTAAGAACCGCTCCGCTTTGGACATTGCGCAGTCCATGGACTATGTGGCGCAGCGGCTGAAAGAGTCTCAGATCGTCTTCCTGCCCGGCGGTTTCTCCGGCGGCGACGAACCCGATGGCTCTGCCAAGTTTATTACCGCTTTCTTCCGGGCTGGCAAGGTGAAGGAGCAGGTCAACGATCTGCTGAAGAACCGGGACGGCCTGATGCTGGGTATCTGCAACGGTTTCCAGGCCCTCATTAAGCTGGGATTGGTTCCCTATGGTGAGATCATCGACACAGACGAGACCTGCCCCACTCTGACCTTCAATACCATCGGCCGCCACCAGTCCCGTCTGGTGCGGACCCGGGTGGCATCCAACCTGTCTCCCTGGCTCATGAACACCAAGCCCGGCGAGGTCTATACGGTGCCCATTTCTCACGGGGAAGGCCGGTTCCTGGCTTCGGAAGAGCTCATCAAGAAGCTGGCAGAAAATGGCCAGATCGCCACGCAGTATGTGGATCTGTCTGGTAACCCTACGGCCGATATCCACTTTAACCCCAACAACTCTGCCTGCGCTGTGGAAGGTATCACTTCTCCCGATGGCCGTGTGCTGGGCAAGATGGGGCATAGTGAACGGACTGGCGCCGGCCTCTACCGGAACGTGCCCGGCGACTACGATATGAAACTGTTCCGCTCCGCAGTGGAATACTTTAAATAAGAAAGGAGGAGCCTGCTATGGCTTATTACTATCCTGAACCCTCCCGTACCTTTAGCGAATACCTGCTGGTACCCGGATTTACCTCTGAGGAATGCATCCCTGATAACGTATCCCTGAAGACTCCTCTGGTGAAGTATAAAAGAGGAGAGGAGCCTGCGCTGTCCCTGAACATTCCCCTCACCTCCGCTATCATGCAGGCCGTTTCGGACGACAAGATGGCAGTGGCCCTGGCCAAGGAGGGCGGCCTGTCCTTCATCTATGGTTCTCAGTCCATTGAGAGCGAAGCTGCCATGGTGGCAAAGGTGAAGAGCTACAAGGCCGGTTTCGTGAGCAGTGACTCCAACCTGAAGCCCGACGATACCCTGGCCGATGTGCTGGCCCTTTTGAAGGTGACCGGCCACTCTACCATGGCTGTCACGGAAGACGGCTCCCCCAACGGCAACCTAATGGGTCTGGTGACCAGCCGTGACTATCGTGTCAGCCGGATGGATGAATCCGAGAAGGTGGCAGACTTCATGACACCGGTGGAGCGTCTGGTGACCGCCCCCAAAAACACCACCCTGAAGCAGGCCAACGATATCATCTGGGAGCACAAGCTCAACGCCCTGCCCGTGGTGGACGACCAGGGCAGACTCCAGAGCTTCGTCTTCCGGAAGGACTACTCTGCCCATAAGGATAACCCCAACGAGATCCTGGATGCCCAGAAGCGTTACATGGTGGGCGCCGGTATCAACACCAAGGACTACGAAAAGAGAGTGCCCGCTCTGGTGGAAGCCGGCGCAGATATCCTCTGCATCGACTCCTCAGAAGGCTATTCCGTCTGGCAGAAGCGGACCCTGGACTTTATCCGCGGCAAGTACGGTGACTCCGTAAAGGTAGGCGCCGGCAACGTGGTGGACCGGGAAGGGTTCCTTTATCTGGCAGAAGCCGGGGCTGACTTTGTGAAGGTCGGTATCGGCGGCGGCTCCATCTGCATCACCCGTGAACAGAAGGGCATCGGCCGTGGCCAGGCTACCGCCCTCATTGAGGTGGCTGCTGCCCGGGATGAGTACTTTGAAAAGACCGGCATCTATGTGCCCATCTGCTCTGACGGCGGCATCGTTTACGACTATCATATGACCCTGGCTCTGGCCATGGGTGCGGACTTCCTGATGCTGGGCCGCTACTTCGCCCGGTTCGACGAAAGCCCCTCCAACAAGCTCATGGTCAACGGCACCTACGTGAAGGAGTACTGGGGCGAGGGCTCCAACCGCGCCCGGAACTGGCAGCGCTATGACCTGGGCGGCAAGAGCGACCTGGCCTTTGAGGAAGGCGTGGACTCTTACGTGGTCTACGCAGGCTCCCTCCAGGATAACGTGGCCAAGAGCCTGTACAAGGTGAAGTCTACCATGTGCAACTGTGGTATGATCACCATTCCTGAGCTGCAGAAGAACGCCAAGATCACCGTGGTGTCTGCCACCAGTATCGTGGAAGGCGGCTACCATGACGTGACCCTGCGCTCTACCAGCAACAACGCATAAGAAAGGGAGGGGACAGCATGAAAAGCGATATCGAGATCGCCCAGAGCTGTGAAATGAAGCACATTCGTGAGATTGCGCAGACGGTTGGTGTTGACGAAAAATATCTGGAGCAGTACGGCAACTATAAAGCAAAGGTCGACTACGCTATGCTCCAGGAAGTGGAGCGCCCCAACGGCAAGCTCATTCTGGTGACAGCCATTACCCCCACGCCTGCCGGCGAAGGCAAGACCACCACCACCGTTGGTCTGGCAGACGGCCTGCGGAAGATCGGAAAGAACTCTGTGGTCGCCCTCCGGGAACCCTCTCTGGGTCCTGTCTTTGGCCTGAAGGGCGGCGCCGCTGGCGGCGGCTATGCACAGGTGGTGCCCATGGAGGACATCAACCTGCACTTTACCGGCGATTTCCACGCCATTGGCGCAGCCAACAACCTGCTGGCTGCCATGCTGGATAACCACATTCAGCAGGGCAACAGCCTGGGGATTGATGTGAAGAAGATCACCTGGAAGCGCTGCGTAGATATGAATGATCGTCAGCTGCGCAACATTGTGGATGGTTTGGGCGGCCGGATGCAGGGGGTTCCTCGTGAGGATGGCTTTGATATCACCGTGGCCTCTGAGATCATGGCGGTGCTGTGCCTGGCAACCTCTATTACGGACCTGAAGGAACGGCTGGGACGTATGGTCGTAGGTTACACCTATGACGACCGTCCGGTGGCTGCCAACGATCTGAAAGCAGCCGGTGCCATGACAGCCCTGCTGAAGGATGCCCTGAAGCCCAACCTGGTTCAGACCCTGGAAGGCACCCCTGCCTTTATCCACGGCGGCCCCTTTGCAAACATTGCCCACGGGTGTAACTCTATCATGGCCACCAAGGCTGCTCTGAAGCTGGGGGACTACGCTGTGACGGAAGCCGGCTTTGGTGCCGATCTGGGTGCAGAAAAGTTCCTGGACATCAAGTGCCGCATGGCCGGGCTGCGCCCGGACGCTGTGGTGGTTGTGGCCACTGTTCGCGCTCTGAAGCATCACGGCGGCGTGGCTAAGGCTGACCTGGGTACCGAGAACCTGGAAGCCCTGGAGAAGGGCCTGCCCAACCTCCTGCGCCACGTGGAGAATATCACCACGGTCTTTGGTCTGCCCTGCGTTGTGGCCATCAACCGGTTCCCCATGGACACAGAGAAGGAACTGGCGCTGATCGAGGCCAAGTGCAAGGAGCTGGGCGTCAATGTAGCCCTGTCCGAAGTCTGGGGCAAAGGCGGCGAAGGCGGCGTAGCCCTGGCCCAGGAAGTGGTCCGTCTGTGTGAGACGCCCAACCAGTTCCGTCATTCCTATCAGCTGGATACGACGATTGAAGAGAAACTCCATGCCATCGTGACCAAGGTCTACCGCGGCAAGGATGTGGTGCTGACGCCTGCGGCCAAGAAACAGGCAAAGCAGCTGGCAGAGCAGGGATTTGGCAACTATCCCATCTGCATGGCCAAGACCCAGTACAGCTTCTCCGACGATGCGTCCCTGCTGGGTGCGCCGGAGGGCTTTGTGGTCACGGTTCGCAATCTGAAGGTTTCTGCTGGCGCAGGGTTCATCGTAGCCCTGACGGGTGACATCCTGACCATGCCTGGCCTGCCCAAGGTACCCGCAGCAGAGAAGATTGACGTGGATGAAACGGGTAAGATCACCGGTTTGTTCTAAGTTTTGCTTCGTGCTCGTTTGAATGATTTCCCATAAAAAATCGGACGCCTGTATCGAAAAGGTACAGGCGTCCGATTTTTTGAAATGAGAAGAGATTATACTCGGATGGGATTCTGGGTGTATTCGTTCTTACCAGCGCTCTGGCCAAAGCTCTTGCGGCAGAGATCGTAAAGGAGGGTGCAGCGTGCTTCCAGATGAAACAGGGAGCTGACTTCATGGGAGAGTTTTTCGGCGTGGGCAGGCTTGGTGAGAATGGGGAGGGCCGCAGTGTGTTTCATCTGCCGGAGGAGCAGCTGCCCCCGAGGGGAGAAGCCCAACACTCGAAGGTAGGGGATATTCTGGGGACGGTCTGTCTCCGTCAGACCCAGGAAAGCCCAGAGGACCAGGCGTCGGATCCGTGCCATGGGATAGCGTTTGGTTTTGGTGAGATCATAGAGCTCCGGCAGGGTGGCGGCGGTCTGGACGGCGGCGTACAGACGCTGGCTCAGTCCCTCGCCGCTGTCCGGCAGACGGGCGAGGTCTGCCTCAGTCATGGTCCGAAGCCGGGCCAAGATGCCCTGGGTGCAGAAGGCGAGGCTGGCAGGGTCCTGCCGCAGGACAGCTTCTGTATCGGCTGGAAGAAAGGGGGAAAGGGCACGGGGATGCTCCGTGATGATCTGCTGTCGTAGGTAGGAGGCTGAGGCGTGGGGAAGGGAAGAGGGATCGTCCGCATCATGCCCTGCGCCCAGTCGGGAAAGGGTATGGGGGGCCATGGGAGACCCCAGCCGTTCCATGGCCCGGAGGTACTCCACAGCCAGATTGTTGTTGGGGGTGCGCAGGCAGTCGGCATCTGGGCCCAGCAAAGCGCTGACTGCTTTTTGTCGGGCGGCGGGAAAGGAGAGGCCATGACGAAGCCCTTCCCGTAAATGTTCTTGCCATGTTGGGGAGTCAATGCAAGCTGCCACAGCCTGCAGGGGAGCAAGCTGGCCGGCTTCACTGCCAAAGCTGATGGTATCCACAAGGCCGGTTGCATCCAGAAGAGAGACCCCGCTTTGGGCGAAGGTTTCGGCAGAGGAGACGGCCCAGGGGGTGGGGATCTCAAGAATGAGATCGGCGCCTCCCTGGAGAGCAAAGAGGCTGCGGGTCCACTTGTCGGTGATAGCAGCCTCACCCCGCTGAACCCAGTTGCCGCTCATGGCGCAGACCACGGCGCAATCCTGGCCGAAGGTGCGGCGGACCTCCTGGATGTGGTAGTGATGACCGCTATGAAATGGGTTGTATTCTGCGATGATTCCGATTGTATGCATAGCCAAACTCCTTCCATAGAAAAAATTTGAAATTAGGGGAAAAAACTGTTGTCCTTTTGGGGAGAATGGGATAATATATTAGATGTATGAGTATTTTACCCCGAAAGGGGAAAACAAGCAAGATATCATTGAAACTACTGTTAAGGAGTGCAAATTACCATGAAAATTCTGGTTATTAACGCAGGCAGCTCTTCCCTGAAGTATCAGCTGCTGGACCCCGATACCAAGGAAGTTCTGGCAAAGGGCCTGTGTGAGAGAATCGGCATTGACGGCCATCTGAAGCATACTCCCACTGGCAAGGACGTGTTTGACGCTGACGTGGATATGCCCGATCATGAGGCAGCTATCAAGGAAGTGCTGGCCATCCTGCAGCACAACCACTACGGCGTGATCACCAGCATGGACGAGATCGACGCTGTGGGTCACCGCGTGGTGCACGGCGGCGAGGAATTCACCCATTCCGTGATCATCGACAGAAAGGTCATGAAGGGCATCCAGGATTGTATCCCCCTGGCTCCTCTGCACAACCCCGCCAACATCGTTGGTATCGAGGCTTGCCAGGACGTAATGCCCAACAAACCCATGGTCGCTGTGTTTGATACCGCATTCCATCAGACCATGCCTCCCAAGGCATTTATCTATGCAGTGCCTTATCGTTGGTACACCGAGAATAAGGTCCGCCGTTATGGCTTCCACGGCACTTCCCACCAGTATGTTTCCCAGCGCGCAGCTGAGATGATAGGCCGTCCCATTGAGGAACTGCGGATCGTCACATGCCACCTGGGCAACGGCGCTTCCACCTGCTCCGTGAAGTTCGGTAAGTCCATCGACACCTCCATGGGCTTCACTCCTCAGGACGGTCTGCCCATGGGCACCCGTTCCGGCGCTATCGACGCAGCCATCACCGAGTACATTGCAGATCAGCGTGGTTACTCCGGCAAGCGTGTGGAGAACGTGCTGAACAAGGAGTCTGGCGTTCTGGGTATCTCCGGTGTTTCCTCTGACTTCCGTGATCTGGAAGCCGCTGCCAGCGAAGGCAACGAGCGCGCTCAGCTGGCTATCGATATGTTCTGCTACAAGGTCACCAAGAGAATCGGTTCTTCCGCTGCTGCTATGGGCGGCGTGGACGCCGTGGTCTTTACCGCTGGCGTTGGTGAGAACTCTGCTTCCCTCCGTGCGAAGATCATGGAAGGTCTGGAGTTCTTGGGTCTGAACCTGGATCCCGAGAAGAACAACGTTCGCGGCAAGGAGGCCTTCATCTCCACCGACGATTCCCCCAACAAGATCCTGCTCATCCCCACCAATGAGGAGTTGGTGATCGCTCTGGATACCGCCAAGCTGGTTCGTGAGCTGGAGGCCAAGAAGGCTGACTAAGACGATCCCCTTTCTATGATACCCAGTGCATGAAACGAAAAATCCCGAGTCCGTATGGACTCGGGATTTTTTTTATCATTGTCATAGAGGGTATTTATTCTGCGTATTTTCCACCGCTGATCTTGTTGAGGAGAAGTTCCAGTCCTTCCAGTCCTTTGTTCAGCAGCCAGATCACAGAAGGGATCAGAAGAATGAAGACCAACAAAACAAGGTATCCGCCAAAGGACAGGCCGGAGAGAGAGAACAGCGAGGGGAAGAAAAGAACGATGACCACAAGCATAAGGATAAGACCTGCCATCATTCCGATATGGAGTCGATTGATGGGCTTGGCCAATCGCCAGACCACGAAGAAACCTACGATGGTGACAAGAAGAGCGGTGATCGTCGAGATCTCCTGGTTACTCATTTGGAACGCTTTCTGGAACTGCAAGACGAAGATGATGATGAAGAGATCGGTAAGCGCAGCGGGAAGGGCGCGGATAATGGCGTTGCGCAGGAACTTGCCGCTGACCAGATCTTCGTTGGGTTCCAGAGAGATGATCAGGGAGGGAATGCCGATGGCGATGAGACTCATCAGCGTAAGCTGAGAAGGGGTGAGGGGATAGGAGAAGACGGCTGTGATGGAGATGATCGCCAGAATCAGGGAGAAGATATTCTTCACAAGGTAGAGGGTGGCGGAACGCTCAATGTTATTGATAACACGGCGTCCTTCTGCCACCACGGAAGGCATGGAAGAAAAGTCAGAGTTCATCAGGACCAGGTCAGAGATCTGGGCGGCTACATCACTGCCGGAAGCCATGGCGATGCTGCAGTCGGCTTCCTTCAGCGCCAGCACGTCGTTGACGCCATCGCCAGTCATAGCCACTGTATGCTTGTGGCTTTGCAGGGCCTGGATCAGCAGTTTCTTCTGGTTTGGCTTCACCCGTCCAAAGACATTGTATTCTTCGCAGGCGGTGAGGACTTCTTCATAGCTTTGCAGGGTGGAGGCGTCCACATAGCGGTCGGCACCTTCAATACCTGCTTCCCGTGCAGCGGCGGAGACGGTGACGGGGTTGTCCCCGGAGATGACTTTCACGGTGACTCCCTGCTGATGGAAGTACTCAAAGGTCTGCTTGGCGTTCTCACGGACAGGGTTGCGGAGAAGCACAAAGGCCAGAGGAACAGGGGAGGAGACCCTTCGCCCATCGGGCGCAAGGTCACAGGAGGCAAACAGAAGAACGCGGCTGCCATCTGCCATGGCTTCTTCTGCCAGGGATTTGATGGAGGCGTAACCATCAGCCCCTAAGATAAACTCCGGAGCGCCCAGCACATAGGAGTCCGTTCCAAAGGAGACGGCACTGTATTTCGTCTCAGAAGAAAAGCCGATCGTTTTTATGGCAATTCGTGCAGCATCCCGTTTGAGCTCCTTCTGAAGTGCCTGCATAGTTTCGTTGTCAGGGTCCATATTGGACACAAAGTCAGATAGGCGCTGCTCCAACTGCTCCTGTGTCTCCTGGGTCGAGAGGGGGACCAGGCCGCAATAGGCCATTTTCGGCTGGGTAATGGTGCCGGTTTTGTCGACGCAGAGAACATCCACGCGGGCCAGTGTCTCTGTACACTTAAGGTCCTGGACCAGAGTCTTTTTTGCGGCAAGGCGCGCCACGCTGGCAGCCAGCGCCAGGCTGACCATGAGGTACAATCCTTCGGGAATCATACCAATGACAGCAGCGGCAGTGGTCTCGATGCCTTCTTTGACAGAGAGACCCAGGAGGGAGGTCTGGCGATAAAACAACATGACCCCAATGGGGACGATCAAAATACCGATGGCGATGAGCAAACGGTTCAACGAACGCATCATGCCGGGTAAATGGCTTTTTTTCGACTTCTTGGCCTCGTTGGTGAGCTGAGAGGCATAGGATGCCGAGCCCACTCTGGTGAGGCCTGCATAGCATTTTCCAGAGACCACGAAACTGCCGGAAAGAAGGGTGTCTCCAGGCTGCTTAGTGATTTCATCGGATTCACCGGTGATGAGCGATTCGTTCACTTGCACAGAGCCGGAGATCACCTGTGCATCAGCGGTGATTTGGTTCCCGGCGCTGAACACAACCACATCATCTTTCACCAGATCTGCGGTGTGGATGGTGATTTCTTCGCCGTTTCGTATGACCTGCGCTCTTGGAGCTGAGAGCAGAGAGAGCGCATCCAGTTTTTTCTTGGATATGAGCTCTTGGATGATCCCGATGGCGGTGTTGGCACCGACCACCAGGAGGAAAATTAGTTCTCCCCAGGAACCGACTGCGATAAGAAAGGCAGCGATGACATAGAAGATGATGTTGAAGAAGGAAAACAGGTTTTCCAGGACGATCTTTTTTACAGATTTCGTAGGAGATTCCGGCGGGGTGTTGACCAGCCCGGCCTGGATCCGTTTTTTTACCTGCGCATCTGTAAGGCCCAGGATGGGGTTCTCGGAAGTGTGGGAAATAGATGGCATAGCTACCCTCGACTTTCTCAAAAAATGCGGAAATGGAAGAACCGAAGGACCCGGTGAGTAAATCCATCGGGCCCTCCGGTACCGAAACCAAAGGTATTATACTCTATTCTGTCCAAAATCGCAACAGGACTGGATGAATTTGGAAGGTGCTTTATTGGGGTTTCTGGCCGCAGGCAGCGCAGCTGTGAGAGCAGGACCAGAGATTTTCTGCGGTGGGCTTCCAGTTGGAGGCATATGCATCGCATTTGCTGCACAGATCCTCGACGCCTTCGGGGGCTTCCATATCCGTGGAGTGGGCACCGGTGTTGTTCACCATAGCGCGGAGAGCGTCGGGGTTTTCGAGCATGGGGCAGGGCCGCAGATGGTTTTCGTTGAAGGGCTGGCCATCGTGGTATGCCTTAAACAGGGGAGAACACAGAGCCTCCAGAAGGGTCTTTTCGCGAATATTGGAGTCAGAGTAGTGAATGAACACGCAGGGATCGCAGTCGCCGTTGGCGTTGATGTGGAGGTAACGCCGGCCGCCGGCAATGCAGCCGCCTACATACTCACCGTCGTTCTGGAAGTCCATCATGAAGATGGGCTTCTTACCCCGCAGTTCACGGATCTGATGGTACATATACTCTCTCTGTTCAGGAGTGGGGAGGAGTTCAGGCACAGCATCCTTGCCCACGGGCATGTAGTGGAAGTACCAGACAAAGAAAGCGCCCCATTCCACCAGCTGATCCAGATAAGCTTCGGTGCTTACGTCTTTGATGTTGGCGCTGGTGTAGCAAGTAGAGATACCGAACGGCAGACGCTTGGATTTCAGCAGGTTCATAGCCTTGACGACCTTTTGATAGGTCCCGTCGCCGCGGCGGGAATCGGTTGCCTCCTCAAAGCCTTCCACGCTGATGACAGGTACGAAGTTTTTGACCCGAAGCATGGCGTCAGCAAACTCCTCATCGATTAGGGTGGCGTTGGTAAAGCACATAAAGATGGCATCAGAGTGCTTTTCGCACAACTTGATGATATCCTTCTTGCGCACCAGGGGTTCACCGCCGGTGTAGATATAGAAATACGTGCCCATTTCCTTGCCCTGGCGGATGATATCATCGATCTCATCATAGGAAAGGTTCAGCTTGTTACCATACTCGGCAGCCCAGCATCCCTTGCAGTGCAGGTTGCAGGCAGAAGTGGGGTCCAGCAGGATGGCCCAGGGGACGTTGCAATCATATTTATTCCGATATTCGTCCTGCTTTTTCCAGCCGGTGATGCTGGCGTTCAGGAAAAAGTTGGACAGAAGGGTCTCAGTGAAGCCGAGATCCATCTCGGTCATCATACGAAGCACCAGCTTATGAGAAGTGGAGTCTTCGTTGCTGATGGCGTCGCGAACAGCCTGTCTCTGACGGGGAAAGCTCTCGGGGCCATTGCCTGCGAACTTGTCAACCATATCCATAACCTTGGAGAGATTCTTGATGGGGTCTTTTTCAATATAGGAAAAGGCCTGGTTAATTGCGAATTTTTTGATGGTGTTACCAAACATAGTGGCATTCCTCCCTTTGTTTAACTATATCGAAAGTTCTCCGTGGAAACGGAAGTATGATATATAAGATATAAGAAATGATCACAGTATATAATAGTATGCTTTGGTTGCTTTTTCAAGAGAGGTTCTACGAAGCTACAAAAAGTATGCTTTATTTATGTGCAAAATGACTAATAATATACAGGGCGATGCAGATAAAAAGAAAAATAATATTCAAAAGAATAAAAAAGCGGAAGATGTTAAGTTTTAAAGACCTATTAAAAGGGGAAAAATTTTGGAGCATAAAAAAAGTTTTATAATAAATTAAAGAGAAGCTGCGGAAATGTACGCTGTGTTGAAGAACGGAGCAAGAAGAGGAACACATGAATTGGTATAAATGGAATAAAAAGGAATTCTCGATAAATTTTTCGTCATTTCGCTGATTTTTAAACAGAAAGGAGGAAATGCTGCTTCGTAATGGTACAATGCAAAGGGATCTGTTGCTGCTTTGCATACTATATAGCAGAGCGTTGGTGGATGAGGTCTTATCAGGGTTTGAAGAATTGCTGCCGTATTATCGATATTTTAACGCCTTATGTCAGAGAATGGATTGAGCTTTAATCCAGAATGCAGAACTGGTTCCGATGAAAGGTGAGGATTCCTTCTTTCTGCATGTTGGATAGTTCTCTGGAGAGGGCGCTGCGGTTGGTTCCCAGAAAGTCAGCCATGCTGGCCCGATCAAAAGGAAGGTCAAAGGGTTCTCCTTTGGCTTTGGCATACTGAGAGAGGAACGCAATCAGTTTTCTGCGCAGCGTGCTTTTGGAAAGGATCTGAATGCGCTGATTCATTTTTAAAGTCCTGGCAGCCAGGGCTGCGATGAAGCGGTTGGATAATTCCTGGTCCAAAGGCTGAAGAGGGAAGAGGGGGGTCCGAATTCGCGCAGGACTGAGCCACAGGATTCTGACATCGGTCACGGCACAGATATAGATGGGTGCGTCAATACCGAGAAAGCTGTAGGCTTCTCCAAACAGCTCCCCAGGGCCGACATGGTTCATGATCATATGATGTCCGTCAATGTCGTCCATATAGACCTGTACCGTTCCCCGCAGGACAAGCCCGAAAGACGGAAGAGGGAAGGAGACATGATGAAGGAATTCTCCCTTTTGATAGGATTTCTCTCTGCTTTTAAAATAGGATAAAGCGTAATTGGTTTCCTCTGGCGAAAGCCCGCAGAACAGCGGACAGCGGGCCATTTCCGGATAGATCGTCATAGCAAGCCTCCCTGATATAATCTATTGCTTCTTAATTATAAAGGAAAAGCCGTTGCATTTGCAACGGCTTTTCCTTTTTGTGCGATGCTTACGCAGCTGCGTTTTCAGGGCTGCTGCCGCTTGTTTTGGTATAGTCGTAGGATTCACCCAGGATGGAGTGGCAGCCTTCCAGGGCGTACTGCAGCTTTTGGTAGACAGCAGAGGTGACGAGAGAGGTGTCACCGTTTTCGTACGCAGCCATTCCCGCATGGACATCCATAATATAGTACTGGTCGCTGACACCGGCTCCACGATTGAGGACCAGGAGAGGAACATAGCTGGTTCCGGAAACCGTGGTTTCATTGGTTGCAGGGTCCTTGGTCAGTTCGATGTTCAGCACAGCGGTGGTGTCGGTGTAGTTGACGTTTACCGTAGCGGGGCTCTGGTTGGACACGAAATTCCCCAGGGAATAGCAGACGAAACCGGAGCGGGTGGAACCATCGTCCATGGTGACCGTGCGGGTCATCATGGGCTGGGGTACGTGGGAATGGCTGCCCAAAATCAGGTCGGCGCCATTCTGGATAAGGAAGTCTGCCACCTGGTCCTGATAGGCATTTTGAGTGGTTTGATACTCGATGCCCCAGTGGATCATAACGGCAATCAGATCGGTATTCAGACTTTCTGCATAGGAAAGCTCTTTTTTCAGTTTTTCCTGGTCCAGAGTGGTACAGGCGCCATCGTAGTCAATGTTAAAGCGATTCAGACAGAAGTTCCGATCAGACTGGATCGGGATGCCGTTGGTGCCGTAGGAGTAGCCCAGGAAGGCCACGGAGATCCCGCCCACATCGGCGACAACCACGCCGTTGTTCTCGTTAAATTCTTCCTGGGTGCGGTAGGTGCCCACATGCTGCAAACCACTTTCATCCAATACGTCCAGGGTACGGCACAGTCCGTCATACCCCTTGTCCATGCTGTGGTTATTGGCAGTGGTCACCAGATCAAAGCCGATGGCCTTGATGTCGTGGGCAAGGGCATCAGGAGCGCAGAACTGGGGATAACCGGAATAAGGAGGGCCGTTCAAGGTGGTTTCAAAGTTACCCACAGCAAAGTCGGCCTGCTCGATCCAAGGTTTTACAAACTGGAAACAATTCAAATAGCTGTAAGTATTGCTGGAAGCGTCATAGGCATCATTGGTTTGAGGCAGATGGCTCATAATATCACCGCAGACAGCCAGAGTAGCTGTGATCGGTTCCTGCTTTTCTGTTTGCTGCGTGCTGCTTGTCTGCTGGCCCTGGGAAGAGGGCGCTTGGGGATGCTCTTTTTTTATCCCCAGAAAAACAAGGAGCGCACAAACGAGAACTAAAACCAGAGCAGTAAGGAAAAGTTTCTTATTCATACGTCAATCGTTCCTTTGTAAGAAATTATCGGATAAAGTTCGTGTAATATTTTCTGGGGAGTTCGGGAACAGGATGCTGGGCCTTTCCGGCATCCATGACCTTCATCACATAGGCCATGTTTCGAGCCAGGACCTCCAGGGTCTGGATACCTTCTTCGTCTTGCCATACCTCCCCCGGACGATTGCCAAAGGCGAGAGGCCAGTAGACCGAGCCGGGGATGAGCATCTGGGCGTAATTGAGATAATGGATCAGCTCATCCATTGCGTTGACTGCCCCGGCCCGTCTGGCCACCACCACAGGGACACCCACCTTGAAACGGAACTGCCGTCCGTTGTTCATGTCGATGCAGCCGATCCGGTCCATGAAGCAGCGCATGCCGCTGGTGATCGAGGCAAAGTAAACAGGAGAGCCGAAAACAAGACCGTCTGCCTGGATGAGCTGTTCATAAAACCGATTGAGTCCATCGTCGGGGAGGGTGCAGGTATGGGTTTTGGCGCAGCGAAAACAGCCGGAGCAGGGGGAGAGCTGGTGTCCGATGTGAAGGACTTCAAAATCGATGGACTCCTCAGCAAAAATCTTCCCCATAGCGTCCAGCGCAGATTTGGTGTTTCCGTTGGCTCTGGGACTTCCGTTGATGCCAATGATTTTCATAGAGTGTGGATTCCTTTCTCTGGATGTTATTCAGGGATGCCGTTGTAGAAAGCGGCGGCAGCTGTACCCGTGGCAAGCATGTGGTCCCCGGTGTAGAGGGTAGTATGCAGGCCCAGGATATCCCTGGTAAAGGTGGCAAGATGCGCCTCCAGGCATGCACGAAGAGGAGGGATCTGGAAAGCCTGTCCATAGATGCCCACGCAGGCAGGAGCATCTGCATTTCGGCCGGCGCCTACAAATTGAAGCACTGCGGATAGATTTGCGCAGACCAGACGGGCGGCACGGTCCATAACAGCTTTGGCCACGATGAGGGCAACGGAGCGGTCCTCTTCCTCCCGGCAGTAATGGGCGATGGTCCCGGAACCTTCCGGAGAGGCCAGGAAGTCAGCCAAAGCATCGGTGCTGAGATACGTCAAAGACAGAATGTCCCGGCTGCAGCCAAAGGAGAGCAGCTTTTTCTCCGCAGCTTTGATCATGACCAATCGGTAGATCTCCCCTAAGTAGTCAGTGGAGACCATCTTCAGATAGAGATCGTGACCCGGAGCGTAACAGTCTCGGTCCTTACTGAAATCCACCAGACCAAAGGGAACGCATTCTGCGCTGGAGAAACCTCCGTCAAAGAGCATGAGATCACCGGGGATCCCCAGCCATCGCAGGACAATGCTTCCAGGGGCGGAAAATCCTACGTCAATGGTAGATCCCCAGGTGCAGCCCAGATAACGGGATTGCTGCGGAACAGTCAGGGCGGCAGCCAGAAGAACAGCGTCCGGTTCGCTGACCAAAACAGCAGGGAGGGGAGGAAGATCACGGCTGGAAAGCTCTTCTGCCAGCGCAGCCAGGACAGGCTTATTTTCATAGTCGCTGATGGCCATATTTCCCGGGAAGCGGCGAAGGGTACCATCTCCTTTTCCGTCGTAGTCGACAGGAAAGGGGATGGAGATAGCGATCCGTTTTGCAGAGGGTAATAGAGGCTCTAAGAGCTCTGCAATAGCATAAATCAGATCTTCAAAGGGAGCGGGATACTCCCGACCAGGGACTGGAAAGCTGGTTTCCTCAGCACAAGTTGCTTGTCCATTGGAAAAGGTAACCAGACATACACGGACCTCCTGGTCGTCCACTTCGGCGACGGCTACAGGCTCATCATCCTTCAGAGTACCGAAGGGTTTCAAGAAGGTGGGGAGCATGGGAACGGAAGCCTTCCCGCCGTAGAGGGAAACTCTCATTTGTGAGAGGAAAAGTTGGGTCATAGTAGAGAGGTCCAGTACATCGGGGGTCATACTATTGGAACGAAGTAAGTCAAGGGTCGATTGTTCAAGGGTTGGATTCATGGAACATGCCTCCTAGGAATGGCCTTTTGGATCACAGGCTACAGCAATAAAGGGTGCATACAAGCACTGTTGCTTGTATTATACCATGTTTTATCAAAAGTAAAAGGCTTTGACTCTTTTGAGACAAGAAAAAAAGAGACCGGCTGAGCCGATCTCTTTTTTTGAAAATCCGAAAAACGGATTACTTGTACATAGCCTTGTGATACAGAGCTTCGACGTCCTTCACGGTGGTGATTCTGGGGTTGACCATGACGTTGCCGCTCTTCATAGCGTCGACAGCCATCTGAGGGATCTTGTCCTCGGTGACACCGACGTCAGCCAGGCAAGCGGGGATGCCCAGATCAGCGTTCAGCTGACGCAGAGCGTCGCACAGCATCTGAGGCACGAAGTCGGGGCCTGCCTTCTTGCCGGTGATGTATTCATAGATCTTAGCATAGCGCTCGTCGCTTGCCAGAGCGTTGAACTCGAAGATGGTGGGCATCAGGACTGCGTTGGCCACACCGTGAGCAACGTGGAAGAATGCGGACACGGGGTGAGACATAGCGTGGATGTTGCCCAGACGGTTGTTGGCGAAAGCGATGCCAGCGAAGGTGGAGCCCAGCATCATAGCGCAAGCTGCGTCAGCGTCGTTGCGGCGAGCCACGAACTTACGGATGTTGGCGCCGATGAGTTCCATAGCCTTCTCGCCCATAGCAGCTGCGAAGGGGTTAGCGTCGGTGTTGATGTAGGATTCCATAGCATGGATCAGAGCGTCAACGCCGCAGGCAGCAGCAACGGAAGCGGGAGCGGTCATGATGAGCTCGGGATCCAGAACTGCGTAGGTGGGGGAGATTTCGGGGCCCAGCACGGACAGCTTGTAGTTACGAGCTTCGTCAGTGATAACGGCAGCGACGGTAACTTCGGAACCGGTACCAGCGGTGGTGGGGATAGCGATCAGGGGATCGATGGGGCCGGGAACCTTGCCGACGCCTTCGTAATCGGTGATGCTGCCGCCGAACTTAGCGACAACGCCGACTGCCTTAGCAACGTCCATGGGGGAGCCGCCGCCCAGAGCCAGGATAGCGGTAGCACCAGCTGCCTTGTACTGAGCTGCGCACTCGTTGACGATGTCAACAGTGGGGTTGGGCAGAACGTCCAGATACTCGCTGTACTTCAGGTTAGCACCCTTGATAATCTCGCGAACCTTATCAACGACACCGATGGCTTCCAGGCCACGGTCGGAGATCAGCATAACGTTGTCGGAACCGCAGATCTTCAGGAAGTCAGGCAGCTTCTTCAGAGCGCCCATGCCGAACTGACAGTTCTGAGGAATGATGAAACCAAAGTCTTTAATCATAGGGATCGCATCCTTTCCAAGTTACTCAAAAGTGTTTATGCGGTTTAACCTAAAAGATGGGCTAAACTGCTTTCGCAATTAGTATAACATTGAAAAGGAACGATGGCAAGTTCCAATGGGACGAAAATATGCAACAAGAATTTTGACCTATTTTTGGTAACAATGTACATTTCCAGGAAGAGACTTCCGAAAGTGATTTAATAAATAAAGATACTATTGTCATTTTGCCGAAAAGAGGAAAAAGGAACGGTAAAAAGCAATAAAAAAGCCTCTGTCTTTTCCTGCGTCGTGAAAAAACAAAGGCATTGTGTCATATTTGAGAAAAGAGAACAGAAAGCCCCACTCTGGCCGTGCGGACCCGATTAAAACCTGCACAGAATGGCAGGTGGGTTGCCTCCGCTGTGCTTCTCTGCTTCCAACTTCCAACCGGAGTCGGGAGGCCTGCAATTCACACAGCGAGTCAGCGTCCCGTTTAAGAAATGTGGGTTTAAAAGGGTCCAATTCACGCACCGAGCAGGGCGATCTTTCAGGAAGGGAGAGGAGGAGCTCAGGAGTCTTCCTCTTCTTCGGAAAACAGTTCTTTCATGAACTCGTTGTAGACAGCGTCGGTCTCTTCGTCGCTGTCCAGGGTGGAGAGGAGCTCTTCTCCGTTTTCACGGATGACTTTCAGAATGACCAGACCGAGTTCTTCTTCATTGTTTTCCTCGCTGTCTTCCGAAACAGCAGGGAAAAAGGCCAGATACGTTTCGCCGTTAAACTCGATGGTGTCCAGATGCTCCAGCTCGAACTCGTTGCCGTCATCGTCGGTGACGGTAATGAAATTTGCGCTGTATTCTTCGCTCATGCGGGTATCTCCTTCGTTGAACTGGCTATATTTTACCCCGTAAGAGGGAAAAAAGCAAGGGAGAAGAGAAGAAAACTTTCGGGAAAGATTTCATAAAAACCTCATAATTCACGGATAGACAAATTGAAAAGGTGTGGTATAATACGGAGAATAGACATGGTAAAGGAGGGATGCTGACGACACAGAACTCAGGCGACCCCTGAGGAACTGAGGCGTTCATTCTTTAGTATCTGACATCGGAGGTGTCAAGTTGGAACGAAATCAAGATACCCGCAGAAAACAGACTAAGCGAAGACGGAAAAAACACGGCAAGGCGTTTAAAGTCGTCATGACGATCGTGCTGATCATTGTCATCACCACAGCCATGCTGTTTTGTATGGCGGCAGCCTACATTAAAAATGTAATCCTGCCCGAGGCAGACTTGCAGTTAAATGACTATGCCATGAATATGAATTTGACCAGCAAGATGCTATGGTTGGATAAAGAAACAGGGGGCTACACGGAAATGCAGACCCTGTACGGTGACGAAAACCGTGTCTGGGTCACCCGGGATGAGATCCCTGAAGATCTGATGAATGCTGCGGTGGCCATCGAGGACCAGCGGTTCTACAAACACCATGGCGTTGACTGGCTCAGAACAGCCAATGGTATCCTGCTTATGTTTACTGGACGGGATATCCAGGGCGGTTCTACCATTACCCAGCAGCTGATCAAAAACCTTACCACAGATGATGATGTGACGGTCAAGCGGAAGATCACGGAGATCTTCCGTGCACTGGAACTGGAAAAGAACTATTCCAAGGAAGATATTCTGGAATGGTATCTGAACTACATCTACCTGGGCCAGGGCTGCAACGGTGTGTATACCGCTTCCTTTAAATATTTTGGTAAGCATGTTTCGGAGCTGAGCCTTGCAGAGTGCGCCAGCCTTATTGGTATTACCAACAATCCGTCTAAATACGACCCCCTGGGTAATCTGGAGGTCGTGGACGAGAAGACCGGAAAGGTGATGACCTCCCGTGACTTCAACAAGCAGCGGCAGGAGACTATCCTGTACGTGATGGAGGAACAGGGGTACATCACGGAGGAAGAACGGGATGCCGCCATTGCGGAAAAGCTGAACTTTGACCATGGCTCGGAGGTCTCCCAGAAATCGACAGTCTATACCTGGTATGAAGATGCGGTCATCGCTGACGTGGTCAATGACCTGCAGGAGACCTATAACTGGTCCAAGGAGTATGCACAGATGATGGTTTACTCCGGCGGTTTGGAGATCTATACCTGCATCGATAAAGACGTTCAGGCAGCGGTGGACAAGATCTATAACGACCGGAACAATCTGAACTATACGTCTGCCACTGGGCAGCCTCTGCAGTCTGCCATCACCGTGGTCAATAACGAGACTGGCGACGTGGTTGCCATGGCCGGCGGCGTGGGAGAAAAGACCAGCAGCCTAGGTTGGAACCGGGCCACACGGACCCTGCGTCCTCCCGGATCTTCCATTAAGCCTTTGGCGGTCTATGCTCCGGCCATTGAATTGGGTAAGATCACCCCTGCATCCATCTATGACGACAGCCCCTATGACAAGGAAAAGGGGTGGCCTGTCAATGCGTCGGGAAGCTATCAGGGACCGGTTACCGTAGCTAAGGCAGTGGAAGATTCTTTGAATACAGTTGCGGTTAAGGTGTTGAGTGATATTACGCCCCAGGTCAGCTTCGACTTTATGGAGGACAAGTTCCACTTTGATCTGGTCGAGTCCCGGAAAGTGGGCAATAAGAACTACTCGGATATTGACCTTGCCCCGTTGGCGCTGGGTGGTTTGACCGACGGCGTCAGCACCTACCAGATGGCAGCGGCCTACTCCAGCTTCCCCCGCGGCGGCATCTACATGGAGCCGCGTACCTATTCCATGGTGCTGGATCGAAACGGGAAGATCCTGCTGGACAATGACCGGAAAAAGGACAACAATGGCCAGGAAGGGGAGAGAGCGGTCTCTGAGCGTACTGCGTTCTACATCACTGATATGCTGAAGCAAGTCGTCTCCAGTGGTACTGGTACCGCTGCAAACTTTAGCGGTCAGGATATTGCTGGTAAGACCGGTACCACGACCTCTCGAAAGGACCTGTACTTTGTGGGTTATACACCCTATTACACGGCTGCGGTCTGGACCGGATATGACCAGCAGGAACGACTCTCCACAGGCTTGCGCAATCCCTCCACCAATATGTGGCGGATGGTGATGCAGGAGATCCATAAGAACCTGCAGTATAAGGCATTTGATACGCCGGATGGTGTTAACCTGAAGCAGGTCACCTACTGCGGCATCAGCGGTAAGCTGCCTGGACCGGCTTGCTCCGGGCATCTGGTCACAGGGACCTTCTATCCGGACGATGTACCGACAGGATACTGCAACATCCACAAGATCGAACAGCCGGTGATCCCGCCTGCTACCGGCGGCGAGACCGGAGGAGAAACCGGCGGTGAAACCGGAGGAGAAGGATCCGGGGAAGGCGGAGGTACGACGCCTCCCGATCCCATCGAACCACCGGTGGATGGCGGCGGTGAAACACCATAGTCTTGAGAGGCGAACCGGGACCCAATTCCTGTTGGGTCCCGGTTTTTGCATGATATGACTGAAATTCGAGCAAAAGAAGAAGGAAAACTGTCGCTCAGTCAAATACTTTTTGTTGCCACTGGCGGACAGATGTGGTAGAATACCCCTTGGACAGAAAAATGCACCCTTGGAGAACGGAGAAAAGCCATGTCAAAAGCACCCAATTATTATATTGTGAATGCGGATGCACTGCCGGAGATTTTCCGTAAGGTAGTAGAGGCCCGCCGCCTGCTGGATACCGGCGAAGCGGAGACCGTCAATCAGGCGGTCCTTCTTACAGGAATCAGCCGGAGTGCTTTCTATAAATATAAGGATGCGGTCCGCCCCTTCCAGGATATGCTTCATGGGAGGATCGTCACCTTTCAGATCATGATGAAGGACCAGCCTGGGATCCTATCTCATGCCTTGAACCTCTTCGCTGGTTCGGGCGCCAATATTTTGACCATCAACCAGGGGATCCCCATCAATGGATGTGCGGTCGTGACGATCAATGCGGAGACTTCCGGGCTAAGAGGAAGTCTCCAAGATCTGTTGGAGCAGATCGATAAAACAGACGGTGTCTTGCGGGGGGAGATTCTTGCAGGATGACACGGCCTGACTGGAAAATAGGACTGGGAACAGGATGAGACCAAAGGAAAGGAATGGAACCATTTATGGTAAAAGTAGCGGTTTTGGGTTTCGGCGTCGTTGGCTCCGGTGTGGCAGAGGTCATCACTGGGAAGGGCGACGGAATGAAAAAGAAGGTAGATGAGCTGCTGGAGCTGAAATATATTTTAGATGTGCGGGATTTTCCTGACAGTCCGTTCGCCGCTTGCTTTGTGACGGACTTTTCTGTGATTGAAAAGGACCCTGAGGTTTCGGTGGTAGTGGAAACCATCGGGGGAGTCGGGGCGGCGCTGGATTTTACCGAGCGCGCGTTGAAAGCGGGAAAGAGTGTGGTGACCTCCAACAAGGAGCTGGTGGCCACCCATGGCCGCCGCTTGATGGACTTGGCCGCAGAGCATGGAGCGATCTATCTCTTTGAGGCCAGTGTGGGCGGCGGTATCCCGATCCTCCGGCCATTGAGCGAGTGTATGGCAGCCAATGATATTCTGGAGATCTGCGGGATCCTCAACGGCACTGCCAACTATATTTTTACCCGAATGGTGCAGGATGGGGTTCCCTTCGAACAGGCGCTGAAGGGGGCGCAGGCCAATGGATATGCAGAGCAGAATCCCAGCGCAGACGTGGAGGGATATGATACCTGCCGTAAGCTGAGCATTCTTTCTTCCATTGCCTTTGGATGGCATTTGCTGCCGGATCAGATTCCTACAAAGGGTATTACTCAAATTACCCTGGAAGATGAAGCCTATGCGGCGGCCTGTCGGCGGAGGATCAAGCTGCTGGGCCGTGCCATCGCCGGGGAAGACGGAACCGTCTGCGCCTATGTGGAACCGCACTTTGTCAGCGAAGAAAATCCCCTGGCAGGCGTGGAAGACGTGTTCAATGCCATCATGGTCAAGGGGAATGTCACAGGGGACGTGATGTTCTATGGCCGCGGCGCAGGAAAGCTGCCCACTGCCAGCGCAGTTGTTGCAGATGTGATTGCTGCGGCCCGCAAGATGGAGCGCGCCGGCTATCAGCCCTGGCAGGAGAACCGTCCTGCCTGTGTGGCTTCGGTGGATGCTCTGAGCAGCCGTTGGTATGTCCGCCTGGCAGAGGGAGAGCTGGCAGACAGCGAGGTCCTCACCATTCCCCAGGCAGGGGAGGGAGAGCACGGGTATCTCACCCAGGCGATGCCCCGCCCGCAGCTGGAAAAAGCGCTGGAGGGGAAAAAAGTTCTGTCCGTGATTCGGGTTTTGGATTGACGAAACGGCCGGAATGGGCATAAAATAGGCAGGCTGCCCTCTTGCCCAGAGGGCAGCCAAGCATTGTGAATGAATGGAGAGAGAACAATCTCGTTCCCTATGGCCGGGAAGCACCGCGCCATATGACAGGAGGTATGAAGTATGGGACTGATTGTGCAGAAATTTGGTGGGACGTCGGTGGCGAACGCAGAACGTCTGCGGAACGTTGCCAGGATCATTGCCGATACCTATCGGAAGGGGAACCGCGTTGTGGCGGTGCTGTCGGCACAGGGCGATACAACGGATGAGCTCATTGAGAAAGCAAAAGAGATCAATCCGAATGCATCCAAACGGGAGATGGATATGCTGCTGTCCACCGGCGAACAGATCTCCTGCTCCCTGTGCGCCATGGCCATTGAGACCATGGGGCTGCCTGTGGTCTCTCTGACCGGCTGGCAGGCGGGCGTCCAGACCAACAGCAGCTACAGCAGCGCACGCATCAAAAAGATCCAGGTGGAACGGATCCAGTCGGAACTGGACCGGAGCAATTCCATCGTCATCGTGACCGGGTTCCAGGGCATCAACAAGTTTGGTGATATCACCACCCTGGGCAGAGGGGGCTCCGACACCTCTGCTGTTGCCCTGGCTGCCGCACTGAAGGCTGACCTGTGTCAGATCTATACAGACGTGGAGGGGATCTACACGGCAGATCCTCGCCATGTAAAGGGCGCAAAAAAGCTGGATGAGATCACCTTTGATGAAATGCTGGAACTGGCCAGCCTGGGTGCGCAGGTCCTGCACAATCGGTCGGTGGAGATGGCCAAGAAGTATCGTGTGAATTTAGAAGTGTTGTCCAGCTTTGCCAATAAGCCGGGAACGAAAGTCAAGGAGGTTGCAAAACAAATGGAAAAGACCCAGATCAGCGGTGTTGCAAAAGATAAGAACGTGGCTCGTCTCGCTTTGGTGGGCGTGGAGGATCGCCCTGGCATCGCCTACAAAGTGTTCTCTCTGCTGGGGCAGAATGACATCAACGTGGACATCATCTTGCAGTCTATCGGACGGAACGATACCCAGGATATCAGCTTTACCGTGAAGCGGAGCGACGTAGACAAGGCAAAAGAGATCCTGGAAGGGCACAAGAGCAGCCTGCGGTTTGAGCATATCGATGTGAACAAGAATATGGTGAAGGTCTCCATCGTTGGCGCCGGTATGCTGGATAATGCCGGTGTGGCTGCAACCATGTTCGGCGCATTGTATGATGCAGACATCAATATCCATATGATCTCTACCAGCGAAATCAAAATCTCGGTCCTTCTGGACGAAGCAGATACCGACTCCGCCGTACAGGCGATTCATGACAGATTCTTCGGAGAATAAGAAGAAATCGACGAAAAACAGAGGACGAGGGATAGAACCCTGTCCTCTGTTGTTTTTATGAAAGAGAATTGGTCGAAACGACTAATTTTAGCCAAATTCGGGAGGAATTTTTTTTTGAATGTGATGCGTTCCTATCTTGTAATTTGGGCGGTCCTTTGCTATAATACACACCGTAGTGTACTGGAAGGGGGCGACCTCTGCTACCTTCCGGAAAACGTCAGATACTGGAGAAATCTTCGGGCTGGCGTTGAACAAGATAACCGGCAGATCTGCATCCTTACATAAACAGATCGCTCTGTTTTATATGAGGCGAGGACGAGTCGGGGTATCGAAATAAAACAAATCAAAAATAGGGGGAAATCAGAAATGAACATACTTGTTTGCATTAAACAAGTGCCGGACACGACCATTATCAAAATTGATCCTGTTACCAACACCCTGATGCGCGAAGGCGTTCCCGCCATCGTCAGCCCGTTCGATGCTTATGCACTGGAAGCTGCTGCTCGCATTAAGGACAAGTACAAGGACACCAAGATCTATGTTCTGTCCATGGGTCCCGAGCAGGCACTGGCCGCTCTGAAGGAGTGCCTGTCTGTCGGCGGCGACAAGGCTTATCTGGTCTCTGACCGCGCTTGCGGTGGTTCCGATACCCTGGCTACTGGCTACATCCTGTCCAAGGCTAAGGAGAAGATCGAAGAGCTGGAAGGCATCAAGTTTGATATGCTGATGTTCGGT
This sequence comes from Evtepia sp., assembly GCF_034090835.1. GTDB lineage: Bacteria > Bacillota > Clostridia > Oscillospirales > Oscillospiraceae > Evtepia. The sequence continues at coordinate 11,143 of NZ_JAXDRS010000017.1, read as the reverse complement.
AAGCAGGCCATCGACGGCGATACCGCTCAGGTTGGTCCTCAGGTCGCAGAAGATCTGGATATTCCTCAGGTCACCTATGGTTGGGAAGTTTGGCCCACCGAGGATGGCAAGGGCGTTCGCGTGAAGAAGGAGCTGGAAGACGGCTTCGAAGTGCTGGAAATGGCTTGCCCTTGCGCAGTTACCATCACCAAGCCTGACTATGAGCCCCGCTTCCCCACCATCAAGTCCAAGATGGCTGCCAACAAGGCAAAGATCCCCGTTCTGAACGCAGAAGCTTGCGGTCTGGACGTCGAGAGATCCGGCCTGAAGGGTTCTCCCACCAAGGTTAAGAAGAGCTTCACTCCTCCCCGCAAGGAAGGCGGCCTGCAGATCAAGGAAGAGACTCCTGAAGAGTCTGCAAAGAAGCTGTATGACCTGCTCAAAGACAAGGGCGTTATCTAATAGAGGGGAGGACGAAGAACAATGTTACAGACTAGCTACGAAGCAAAGACTAAGGACCTGTGGGTCTTTATTGAGACCAAGAACGGCAAGGCAAGAAACGTTGGCCTGGAGCTGCTGAACCCCGGCCGTCGTCTGGCTGCCATCCAGGGTGGTAAGACTGTCGCTCTGGTCATCGGCCACAACTGCGACGAGGCTGTGAAGGAAGCCATCGCTTATGGCGCTGACAAGGTCCTGCTCGTCGACGACGAGGTCTATGCACACTACAGCACCGACGCTTACACTGCCGCTATCGTGCACTGCGTCGAGGCTGACTGCCCCACCACCATTCTGATGGGCGCTTCCCCCATGGGTCGTGACCTGGGTCCCCGTGTTGCCGGCCGTCTGAAGACCGGTCTGACCGCAGACTGCACCTCCCTGGACATCGACGAAGCTTCCGGCAAGGTTGCTTGGACCCGTCCCGCTTTCGGTGGTAACCTGATGGCTACCATCCTGTGCCCCTTCACCTTCCCCCAGATCGGCACCTGCCGTCCTGGCGTGAACAAGAAGCTGGAGCCCGACTACACCCGTGAAGCTCCCGTGGAGAAGATCGACTTTGTCTTCCCCGCTGATCAGATCCGTATCAAGGTGATCGAGACCATCGCTGAGGAAGGCGAGAAGGTCGACCTGGAAGGCGCTGACATCATCGTCTCCGGCGGCCGTGGTCTGGGCGGCCCCGAGGGCTTCGAGACCACCATTAAGCCTCTGGCTGACGCTCTGGGCGGCGTTGTGGGTTCCTCCCGTGCCGCTGTTGACGCTGGCTGGATTCCCCACTCCCACCAGGTTGGCCAGACCGGTAAGACCGTTGGCCCCAAGCTGTATGTCGCCTGCGGCATCTCCGGCGCTATCCAGCACCTGGCCGGCATGGGCTCCTCCGACTTCATCGTCTGCATCAACAAGGACCCCGAGGCCCCCATCTTCGGCGTGGCCGACCTGGGCGTTATCGGCAACCTGTATGATGTCTGCCCCGCTCTGACCAAGCTGATCCTGGCTGACAAGGACTAATTTTTGTTAGAAATTTTATTTTAACATACCTTGGAATGCTCCCCCCCTGTGAGGGGGGGAGCATCCCACGGGAAAGAAAGGAAAAATTATGGATTTCAAACTGAACGAAATGGAGCAGGAAATTCTTGACATGCTCCACGACTTCTGCCTGAAGGAAGTCAAGCCCATCGCTGCTGAACTGGACGAGAAGGAAGAGTTCACCATGAACGCCCGCGAGAAGCTGGCTGAAATGGGCATGCTGGGCACCTATATCCCCGAGGAGTACGGCGGCGCTGGTCTGTCTTATCTGACCTATATCGTCTGCTGCGAGGAGCTGGCTAAGTATTGCGCTTCCACCTCCATCATGTTCTCTGTCCACGGTTCTCTGTGCTCCTGGCCTATCCTGGAGTTCGGCACCGAGGAGCAGAAGCAGAAGTATCTGGTTCCCCTGGCTCAGGGCGAGAAGCTGGGCGCTATGGGTCTGACCGAGCCCGGTGCTGGTACCGACGCCAACGGCGTTCGCACCACCGCTGTCCTGAAGGGTGACAAGTATATCCTGAATGGCACCAAGATCTTCATTACCAATGGTTACTATGCCGACACCTATGTTGTCTTTGCCCGTACCAACCCCGACCTGAGCGTTGGCCACAAGGGCCTGTCCGCCTTCATCGTGGAGAAGGGCTTCAAGGGCTTCAGCTTCGGCACCAAGGAGAAGAAGATGGGCATCCGCGCTTCCGCCACCTATGAGCTGGTCTTCGATGACTGCGAGGTCCCCGCTGAGAACCTGCTGGGCAAGGAAGGCGAAGGCTTCAAGATCGCTATGATGCTGCTGGACGGCGGCCGTATCGGCGTTGCTGCCCAGGCTCTGGGTATCGCTCAGGGCGCTATCGACGAGTGCATCCCCTATCTGAAGCAGCGTAAGCAGTTTGGCAAGCCCCTGTCCGCATTCCAGAACACCCAGTTTGAGCTGGCTGACATGCAGACCAAGGTTGACGCTGCCCGTCTGCTGATCTATCGCGCTGCTATGGCTAAGCAGAACCACGAGCCCTACAGCCACCTGGCTGCTATGGGTAAGATGTTTGCTGCTGATGTGGCTTCCGACGTGACCCGTCGTGTTGTCCAGCTGGTTGGCGGCTGCGGTTACACCCGTGAGTATCCCTTTGAGAGAATGATGCGTGACGCTAAGATCACCGAGATCTATGAGGGTACCACCGAAGTTCAGAAGATGGTCGTTTCCGGCTGGATGCTGAAGAAGTAATTAGCGATCCGTTTGATTTGATGATTCGAGAGAGGGCAGTGGCGCACCACTGCCCTCTCTTTCTAAGAGGAGTAAGTCTATATGAACATTGATGTCACACGCTACACTGGCCGTCCTGCTGACTGCTCTGGCCGTCTGGCCCGGGAGGTCGCCTGCTATGACCTGTTGGATCACCTGGGCATTGCCTATGACCGGGTGGATCACGAGGCGGCCAATACCGTTGCCGACTGTGAGGCTGTCGAGGGCTATCTGGGGGCGCCCATTTGCAAAAACCTGTTTTTATGCAACCGGCAGAAGACCAATTTCTATCTGCTCCTCATGGAAGGGGAGAAGCCTTTCCGCACCAAGGAGCTTTCCAAACAAATTGGGTCCGCCCGGCTTTCCTTTGGCTCTCCCGAGGACATGGAAACCTATCTGGGGGTTACCCCTGGTTCGGCGACGATCTTGGCGATGATGAACGACCAGAACCATAGGGTTCAACTGATTCTGGACAGATCTGTGGCAGAGGGAGACCGTTTTGGCTGCCATCCTTGTATCAACACCTCCACCTTGAATCTCTCCATGCAGGAGATCCGGCAGAAGTTTTTGCCCTATTTGGGGGTGGAGCCCATTCTGGTGGACCTTCCGGATGAGCGGGAAGTGACGCCATGAACAGGCAGGGAGACCCATGCTGCCGGTGTTTCCCGGCGGTGTGGGTTTTCTTGTTTGCTGGCCCCATTGCAGCAGTCTTTGAAACGAGGAGGAGACCATGGTACGAATCACCAATTTGATCCTGCCCCCGGAGGGAGATCCCACGCTGCTCAAAAAGAAAGCAGCTCGTGTCCTGGGGGTCCCCGTGGGAAAGATCCACCGTTGTGTTCCGGTGCGGCAATCCATCGACGCCCGAAAGAAAACCGACGTCCACTATGTGATGACCGTAGATGTGTCCCTCGCCCATGAGGCAGAGGTGGTGGCCCGGGCAAAGAGCCGGAATGTCACCCTAAGGGAGGAGACAGCGCCCTATCAGTTTCCGGCGGTCACCCGATCCTCTGGCCTTCCCCCCGTGGTGGTGGGAAGCGGTCCCGCTGGGTTGATGGCAGCCCTTTGCTTAGCTCGGGCCGGCCTTTCGCCCATCCTTTTGGAGCGCGGGCCGGCGCTGGAGCAGCGTGTAAAGGATGTGGAAGCCTTTTGGCGGGGTGGGGACCTGAACCCTGAGTCCAATGTCCAGTTTGGCGAGGGAGGCGCGGGGACCTTTTCCGACGGGAAGCTCACCACAGGCACCCATGATCCCCGCCTTTCCCATGTGATGGAAACCTTTGTGGCTGCTGGCGCCCCGGAGGATATCCTCTGGCAGCATAAGCCCCATGTGGGCACCGATCTACTGCGGCAGGTGGTGAAGAATCTCCGGGAGAGCATCAAAGAACTGGGCGGAGAGGTCCGCTTTGGCCATCGCCTCTGCGGAATCCATGTGACCGGGGACCGCCTCACAGAGCTTGTGGTGGAAGAGGGGATGGGCCGCTATACCATGGCCTGTGACGCCCTCATTCTGGCTCCAGGCCATTCGGCCCGGGACACCTTCCAAATGCTGCGGGAGGCCGGGGTGCTTATGGAGCAAAAGCCCTTTGCCATCGGCGTGCGGATCGAGCACAGGCAGGATCGGATCAGCCAGGCCCAGTTTGGTCAAAGCTGGGACAAGCTCCCTCCTGCCGATTACAAGCTGGTCTGCCATCTGCCCAACGGGCGCTCGGCCTATACTTTCTGCGTCTGTCCCGGCGGGCAGATTGTGGCGGCGGCTTCCGAACCCGGCGGGGTGGTGACCAACGGTATGAGCAACCGGGCCCGGGACGGGGAATGGATCAACGGCGGTTTCCTGGTGGGTGTCGGCCCCGGGGACTTCGGCAGCGACGATCCCTTGGCCGGCGCCGCCTTTCAGCGGTTCTGGGAAGAGCGGGCCTATCAGTTTGGCCGCCCCGGCTACGAGGCTCCCGCCCAGCGGGTGGGGGATTTCCTCCGGGGGCTTCCCAGCCCGAACCTCTTGCACAGCCGAAGCACCTACCGCCCCGACGTGATCTTTGGGGACCTACGGGAGACCCTGCCGGGCAATGTGACTGACACCCTGGCACAGGCTCTCCCCGCCCTGGATCGAAAACTCCACGGTTTTGCCGCCCCCGACGCCTTGATGGTGGGGGTGGAAACCCGTTCCTCCTCTCCTGTCCGCCTCTTGCGGGACAAGACCTTCCAGTCGAATCTCCGGGGACTGTACCCCTGCGGGGAAGGGGCCGGTTACGCGGGCGGGATCGTTTCCGCCGCCGTGGACGGCATCCGTGTGGCGGAAGCGGTGGCAAACCCTGCAAAGTAAGAGAGACCGGAGAGAAGAATCCAAGAAATTCCCCTTTTTTAACACAGATGGTTGCAATCCATTGGGAAAACGGTATATAATAAAGTGTTACTGACAGAAAACACGTGATAATACTGTTTCTTAATAAAAAACTTCAACAAAGTTTTTATTGCGGCGCAATGCGCCGCTGCGCCGGTGGCGCAAGAAAGGTATTGACAACATTCTTGGCGGCTGCGTCCGCCGGGCCGCTTGCGCGGCTCCAATAAAACGATACAATCGTTTTATTGAGAATTCGTAGAAGGAGTGATACCATGGCGGAAGAAACCATGAGCACCAATTTCATTCACAGCATCATTGAAGAGGAACTGCAGCCCGGCGGGCGCTGCGAGGGGAAAAAGGTTCACACCCGTTTCCCGCCAGAGCCCAACGGCTATCTTCATATTGGCCACTGCAAGGCTCTGACCATCGACTTTGGCACAGCGGAAAAGTACAGCGGCATCTGCAACCTGCGGATGGACGACACCAACCCCGCCAAAGAGGACACCGAGTATGTGGACGCCATTCAGGAGGACATCCACTGGCTGGGCTTCGACTGGGATGACCGGTTCTATTATGGCTCGGATTACTTTGAAAAGACCTACGAGCTGGCGGTGGAGCTTATCCAAAAAGGCCTGGCCTATGTCTGTGAGCTCACCCCGGAGCAGTTTAAGGAGTACCGGGGCGACACCACCACCCCCGCCAAGAGCCCCTGGCGGGACCGCCCGGTGGAGGAAAACCTGGACCTCTTCCAGCGGATGAAGAACGGCGAGTTCCCCGAGGGGAAGTATACCCTCCGGGCAAAGATTGACCTGGCCTCGGGTAACTTCAACATGCGGGACCCCGTCCTCTACCGCATCCGTTACATTGAGCATCATCGCCAGGGGACCAAGTGGTGCATTTTCCCCATGTATGACTTCGCCCACCCCATTCAGGACGCCCTGGAGGGGATCACGCACTCCCTGTGCTCCCTGGAATATGAGAATCACCGCCCCCTGTACGACTGGGTGGTGGATCACTGTGACCTGCCCAGCAAACCCCGGCAGATCGAATTCGCCCGTCTGGGGATCAATTACACGGTGATGTCCAAGCGGAAGCTCCGTGCCCTAGTGGAGGGGAACTATGTGGACGGCTGGGACGATCCCCGGATGCCCACCCTCTGCGGCCTGCGCCGCCGGGGCTATACCCCCAAGTCCATCCGCAATTTCTGTGAACGCATTGGCGTGTCCAAGGTAGACTCCACCGTGGACTGGGCCTTCCTGGAGGCCTGCCTGCGGGAGGACCTCAACGAGACCGCCCAGCGTGTGATGGCGGTCCTCCGCCCGGTTAAGCTTACCATTACCAACTACCCTGAGGACAAGCGGGAGACCGTGACCGTGGAAAACAACCCTGTGGACCCCGAAGGAGGGGAGCGGGAAGTGCCCTTCTCCCGGCACCTCTATATCGAGGCCGACGACTTTATGGAGGAGCCCATCCCCAAGTACAAGCGCCTCACCCCCGGCGGCCAGGAGTGCCGTCTGAAGGGGGCCTATCTCATCCGCTGCACCGGCTGCGTGAAGAACGAGGCAGGCCAGGTGGTAGAGGTCCTCTGCGAGTACGACCCCGCCTCTAAGGGGGGCAACCCCGCCGACGGGCGCAAGGTAAAGGGCGCCACCATCCACTGGGTGGAGGCCGACACCGCCGCCGATGCGGAGGTCCGTCTCTATAACTACCTCTTCACCGACCCCGCTCCCGACGGCTCCGATAAAAACTTCCTGGACTATCTGAACCCAGACAGCCTCCAGGTCCTCACCGGCTGCAAGGTGGAGCAGGGGCTGGCCCAGGCCCCCATGCCCCAGGAGGGCAAGACCGCCACGGCCTATCAGTTTATGCGTCAGGGCTACTTCTGCCTGGATCATCAGGACGCCGCGCCGGGTCATTTGGTCTTTAACCGGAGCGTTTCCCTGAAGGATAGTTTCAAGAAAAAGTAAAATTAGACCTGGGAAAACTGGAAATTTTGGGGAAAGCAGGGAGGAGAAATCCCCTTCTTTACCTTGCGAAACTCTTCATTTTCTGGTACAATAGCAAAGATCAAGAGATCGCCCCTTTGTGAATTTCTTCCGCTGAAAGGGCGGGAAAATTCCCTGGGTGGAGATCTGTTCCTGGAATTGGGAGTGTTTTCACCGATATGAAGAAAAACGAGATAAAAACCGGAAGAAGCAAGCCGCCGGAAGTACGGACCAGAGAGCAGCAGGAGGATCAGGCCTTTAACAAAATGCTGCTATGGCTGGCTGCCGCCGCTGTGGTAGAAGTGGTCATGGTGCTCATCAATCGGTACTATATCCACACCCGGGTCAGTGAGTTGGGGATCAAGATGCCCCTTTACAAGGTGCTGACCGTGTTCCCCATCGCGGGAATCATCCTGTTTATCCTCTTCCTCTTTTTGGCGAAGAAGGTGCGGCAGGAAGGCCGGGGGAAAGACGGAACCTTACAAGTTGTAATGGCCTGTGGGTTTCTGTGTATGGGGCTGGGCGGTTTCGCCCTGCGGAACATGGAGGCTGCGGCTTCTCCCGTGGTGCTGGCTGTGGTTCCCGGTCTTGGCGTTCTGATGATGGTGTTCTACCTGTATCAGAAAGAATTTTTCGGCTGTGTACTGGTGGGCGGCATGGGCCTGGTGGGCCTGTGGCTTTACCGGATCTTCCAGGGGGGAAGGGTCTATTACGGCTATTTGATCCTCACCCTGGTGGTGGCTGTGGCAGGGGTGGTTTTGGCCCTGAAGCTGAAGGGAAACAACGGTGTGCTGAAGGTTGGCGGCAAAGAGGTGACGCTGCTTCAGCCCGGCGCGGCTTATCTGGCCTATTACCTCACCGCGGTGGTGACTGTGGTTCTCTTGCTGGCCCCAATGGCTTTGGGTACCGCTGTGGCCTATTACGCGATCTGGGTGATGGCGGCCTGGCTGTTTATTTTGGCGGTCTATTTCACCTCGAAGCTGATGTGATGAAATGAAAAAAATCCCGTTGGAATGGGTTCCAACGGGATTTTTTGTCCTTTATGATCGGGCGTCAGGCTGTGATTCCCGCTCCCAGCCCACCAGCAGGCAGCCCTCTTCCACTTGGATCTCCACGGGATTTCCCTGGAAATGGTTGCTGACCCCCAGGGGGAAAAACGGGGAGAGGGGCACCTTGTCCAAGGGATACTGGGCTCCTCGTATGGAGACGCCGTGGGCCTCTGGGCCCAGGCAGAATAGGGAGAAAATCCCTTCCTTGTGCGCCGGCAGGGATAGTATGCCATTTTGCAGGGCGGTAAAGGTGTAACTTTCGTCATAGAGATACCCCGTGGCCCCGGCCTGGGCCAGGAAGCCCAGGGCCTGGAGGTTGGCCAGGGTGTGGTCCATCCGCCCGCCGGTGGCGCCATAGAGGTGGAAGACACGGTAGCCCTTCTCAAGGCCGTATTTCAAGGCCAGCATCGTGTCAGTGTCGTCCTTCTCTACGGGGAAGGTTTGGACAGGGATGTCCCCCGGCAAATCCTCCAGGGAGTCAAAGTCCCCCAGCAGCAGGTGGGGCCGCAGCCCGACGGACAGGCAGTGGCGGTAGCCTCCATCGGCGGCCAGAATGAAATCCTCCGGACCGGGGGCCACCGGCAGGCCGAAGAAGGGTCCCGCGCCAAAAATAAAACAGGCGGGCTGAGACATGGCGAATCACTCCTCTTTCACGAAAGAATCTGGTGTGGTCTGATTATAACACGTTGCCGTCCCCTTGACCAGGGGGACTTTTTTTGTTACACTGAGGCGATAAAATTTTCGCAAAAGGAGGCGGAGCCCGTGATCAAAGGGGCGATTTTCGACGCGGACGGGACCTTGTTGGACTCCATGGGGATGTGGGACACGGTGGGGGAGCGCTACCTGGCGTCCCTTGGCATTGCCGCGCGGCCGGGCCTGCGGCAGATCCTGTTTCCCCTGAGCCTTTCTCAGTGCGCCGTCTATTTGAAGGAGAGCTATGGCCTGCCCGATTCCCACCGGGACATTGAGGCGGGCATCAACGGGACCATCCGCACCTTTTACCGCCAGGAGGTTGTGGCAAAGGCGGGGGCAAAAGAATTCCTGACGGAGCTCCGCCGCCGGGGCGTTGCCATCACCCTGGCCACCGCCACAGACCGGGAAGTGATCACAGCGGGCCTGGCCCGGACCGGCCTGCTGCCCCTGCTGGACGGCCTGGTCACCTGCGGAGACCTGGGGGTGGATAAGCGGACCCCTACCATCTTCCACTATGCCCGGGACGATATGGGGACTGCCACGGAAGCCACCTGGGTCTTTGAGGATGCAGTCCACGCCGCCCGGACGGCCTACCAGGCAGGCTACCGGGTGGCCGGTGTGGCCGATCCCTACAGCGACCAGGAGGCCCTTCAGGGGACCTGCCACCTCTACCTGCCCGACCTGACGGACTTTATGGGATTTTATGAGAGAGCACAGGCACAAACGTGAGAGAAGAAAGGCCGCAGGCCAGAGGAGTGTTTCCTCTGGCCCGCGGCCTTTTATCGTCGTTATTTCTTGGGAATGAATTGGATGTTCAGGTCCACATTTCCGTTAATCCCCGGTACCTTGCCGGTGCTGGAATACTGCCACATGTCAAAGTGATAATAGAAGGTGGGAGTCTTGTTGTACTGGGCCAGCCACAGGGGAAAGTCCACCAGCTTAGACAGGTCAAAGTGGAGGTAGAAGTAGGTGAGGTTGGAGTAAACCATGCTCTCATAGCCTCTGGCCTCCACGGCCTTGCAGAAGGCCACGGCGCATTTGGTGAGCATCCGGTCGGAGAGCCCGTCGGTGCGGGGGTTCAGGCTGCTGGAATAAGGCTCCCAGTCAAAAACAATGGGATAGGTGATGGGATAAGCACTGAGAATATCCATGCAGAACTGGGCCTCTTCCTCGGCCTCCTTCTCGTTGATGGCCTGGGAGAAGAAGTAAACGCCCACCTCGATGCCGTTGGCCAAGGCCTCCCGAATGTTTTTGTCAAAGTAGTTGTCCTTGACGATGGCCCCGGTGCTGTATCCCCGGTAGCCCAGACGGAGCATGGCAAAGTCCACGCCGGCCTGCTTCACTTGGGCCCAGTCGATGGACCCCTGATACCGGGAAACGTCGATGCCGATTTTGCAGGAATACTCGTCGCTGTCATAGGTGAGAAAGCCGTTTTCATTCACCTGGAAGAGGGAGGAGTCGTAGGACCGCTTGGGCATTTCCTCCACCACGTAGACTTTCTTGCCGTTAAAATAGAAATAATCTCCGCTGGGGGTGTCGGGCTCGTCGGGGTCTTCCGGGATGTCGGGGGGATTGTCGGGGTCCTCCGGCTTCTGGGACGCCTGATAATCATAGACCCGGCAGATCACAGCGCTGATCTCCGCCCGGGTGATGCTGTTTTGAGGGTAGAAGAAGGACTTACCATCCACCTGCGTGCCCTGGAAGATCCCATGGTCAGAGAGGATCAGGGCGGACAGGTCGCTGGTGTCCGCGAAGGGGGAGGGAGACTGATTGGTGCGCTCCAGCCCCAGGATGTTGACGATGAGCTCGGCAATTTGCAGGCGGCTGATGGTGTCGTTGAGCCCCAAGCTCATGCCGGAGGGAAGAAACCCCTTGCTCTGGGCCAACTGGTAATAGCCGCTGGCCCAGTGGGAGGCGGTGGGCGCCTGCTCTTTGTAGCCGGCGGCCATGAGGATGAGTTTCAAGGCCTCCCCCAGCTTTACCTTTCCCTGGGGAGAGAAGGTAGTGGGCGTGGTGCCGTTTACAATCCCCTTGTCATGGAGATCCTTGACGTAGGAATAGTACCAGGCGTCACTTTTGACATCGGTAAAAGGGAGCGCTCCGGCGGCGGAGGCGGGGACGGCCAGGGAGAAGGTCAGGGCCGCCAGCAGAAGGAGGGAAAGGAGTCTCTGTTTCATTGGAAAAATACCTCATTTGTTTCTAATACTAATTTCAAATGAAATTCTTTCATTTGAAACACGCACGCTGCGCGTGCTGGCGGTGCTTCGCACCGCCCCGTCTCATACAAAACTCGACGCGCTTCGCGCTATAAAAAACGAAAGTTTTTTAACGAGTTTTCGTA
>NZ_JAXDRS010000016.1:0-3399 GCF_034090835.1 Evtepia sp. | reverse complement strand
GTCGTCCACGGTGGCCTTGACCAGACCGGTCAGACCGGCGGCAAAGCGGTCGGCCAGGGTGTAGAGCTGGGTGGACTGCTCGCCCATGCCGGAGATGATCAGGGGGGTCCGGGCCTCGTCGATCAGGATGGAGTCCACCTCATCGACGATGGCGAAGGCGTGGCCGCGCTGCATGAGCTCGGCCTTGTAGATGGCCATGTTGTCACGCAGGTAGTCAAAGCCGAACTCGTTGTTGGTGCCGTAGGTGATGTCGGCGTTGTAGGCGGCCCGCTTGCCGGCGGGGTCGACCCCATGGATCACCAGACCCACGGACAGGCCCAGGAAGCGGTAGACCTTACCCATCCAGTCGCTGTCGCGCTTGGCTAGGTAGTCGTTGACGGTGACGATGTGCACACCCTCGCCGCTCAGGGCGTTCAGGTAGGCGGGCAGGGTGGCCACCAGGGTCTTGCCTTCACCGGTCTTCATCTCGGCGATGCGGCCCTGGTGGAGGATGATGCCGCCGATGAGCTGCACTCGGTAGGGGCGCAGACCCAGCACACGGTCTGCGGCCTCCCGACAGGCGGCAAAGGCCTCGGGCAGCAGATCGTCCAGGGTCTCCCCGTTCTGGTAACGGGCCTTAAACTCGGGGGTTTTTGCCTGGAGCTGGGCGTCGGTGAGGCCCTTGTATTCTTCTTCCAGGGCTTCGATTTTGCGGACAATGGGCTCAACGCGCTTGAGCTCCTTTGCCATGTTGGTGCCGAAGAGTTTGTTCAAAAAACCCATAGTCAGTAGAGATTCCTTTCGTAGTCAGGCCCGACCCACAGCATGGGAGGGGCGGAGATCACGGCCGGTTCCCCGGCCGTCCATATAGAAGGGTCACGGCGGGAAGCGCAGACCCGGTCATATCATGTGCGGAGCATACTGCTCCATATTCACGGTATTATAACACATATGTGGAAGAGAAAAAAGAAGAAACTGTAAACATCCGGGGAGAATACGAAAAAATATGCGTTGTTCCCAAGCACGGCCTTGTGCTATACTACGAGAAACAAACGGGAGACAGGGAAAGGATGAGACGGCCATGGCAGGAAAGAAAAAACAGCACCAGGGACAGAACAAGAAAAACCAGGTTCATCCCCTGCGGATCGAAGGATACGGCAGCGCAGGGGAAGGGGTGGCCCGGCTGGACGGACAGGCGGTGTTCGTGAAGGGCGCCCTGGAAGGGGAACTGTGCCAGGTGCAGCTGCTGAAAGTGGGGAAAACGGCGGCCTGGGGCAAGGTCAACGAGATCCTGGAGACCGTCCCCGGCCGACAGGTCCCGGACTGTCCCCAGTACCCCAAGTGCGGCGGCTGCCAGCTGCGGCACATGACCTACGAGGAAGAACTCTCCTTTAAACGCCGCCGGGTGGAGGACGCCCTGCGGCGGATCGGCGGCTGGGACGGCCATGTGGAGGTGATCCACGGGGCGCCCGACCCGGACCGGTACCGGAACAAGATCCAGTTCCCGGTGGCGGAGGGCCCCAGGGTGGGGTTCTTCCGGGCCCGCAGCCATGACGTGATCGACGCGGAGGACTGTCTGCTCCAACCCCTGGCAGCCACCCGCCTGCGGGGCGCCTTTAAGAACTGGATGGAAACCTATCAGATTCCTGCCTATGAGGAGACCGCCCACCAGGGACTCATCCGCCACTTTTACGTCCGGGTGAACCGGGCGGGGGAATCTCTTTGCGCCGTAGTGGCCAACGGAAAATCCCTTCCCCACACGGAAGAGCTGGTGAACGCCCTGCGGGCGGCAGAGCCTCAGCTGGTGGGGGTGGTCCTGTCGGTGAACCAGGAAAAGACCAACGTGATCCTGGGGAAAGAGTATAAGGTGCTCTGGGGCCGGGACTATCTGGAAGATACCCTGTGCGGCTTGGGATTCCGGCTCTCCGTCCCCTCCTTCTATCAGGTGAACCGGGAGCAGGCAGAGGTGCTGTACGGCCGGGCCCTGGACTTTGCCGGGCTCACCGGGACTGAGACGGTGCTGGACCTCTACTGCGGCATCGGGACCATCACCCTGGTGATGGCCCGGAAGGCGGGGAAAGCCCTGGGGGCAGAAGTGGTTCCCTCGGCGGTGGAGGACGCCTGGGAAAACGCCCGGCGCAACGGCGTGGAGAACGTGGAGTTCTTCTGCGGAGACGCAGGGCAGGCCGCCATGGAGCTGGCCCGGCGGGGCACCCGGCCGGACGTGATCTGCGCGGACCCGCCCCGGAAGGGGCTCTCCGGCCAGGTGATCGAGGCCATCGTGGCCATGGCGCCCCGGCGGCTGGTGTACGTCTCCTGCGACCCGGCGACCCTGGCAAGGGACGTGAAGCTCCTGGCCCAGCAGGGGTACAAGCTGGAACAGGCAGAGGCCGCGGACCTCTTCCCCAGAACTGCGCATGTGGAGACAATTGTGTTGCTTTCAAAACTAGATTCTAAGAAATATATTAGTGTAGAACTTCCTATGGATGATATGGATTTAACAAGTGCTGAAAGTAAGGCAACATATAAACAAATTCAAAACTATGTTTTGGAAAAGTTTGGGGTTAAAGTATCTACTCTGTACATTGCACAAGTTAAGAAAAAGCATGGTTTAGAAGTTAGGGAACACTATAATATTTCAAAGAACGAGAACCAGAAAGTTCTACAGTGCTCAATTGAAAAGGAAGAAGCTATTTTGGATGCGTTGAAGCATTTTAAGATGTTGTAATATTAAAACAATAGGGGGGAATTATAGACAGTGGCTAATATTGAAAGTATCAAACAAAAAATACTACAACTGGATGCAGGTTCATTTCAAAATCTTTGTGATTCTTATTTATATAAAACGGGCTATCCGAGTATAGTATCTCTTGGTGGAGAAGCAGGTACACGAAAGACTACTTCAGGTACACCTGATACATATTTTATTGCATCAAATGAAAAGTATGTTTTTGTTGAATACACAACTCAAAGGACAAACTTATTTGCAAAAATTAAGGATGACCTTGAAAAATGTCTTGATACAGCAAAGACAGGTGTTCCATATGACAAAATCTCTGAAATTATTTATTGTCATACTTCATCAAACCTTACACCCTTTCAAGATAGTGAAGTAAAAAAACTGTGTGAAGATGTTGGAGTTAAGCTTGTAATTATTGGAATTGATAAGCTTGCAGAAGATATATATCTTTTCCATCATAATCTTTCACGTGATTTTTTGGGAATATCAATAAGTACAGATCAAATTCAATCATATGATGAATTTATTAATAGTTACAATGCAAATAGAATGGCTGCTCCAATTGACACTAAATTTCTATTCAGAGAAAAAGAATTTCAAGATATCATCAATGCTTATCTTAAAGTGGATGTTGTTATACTTAGTGGTTCATCAGGTACGGGAAAAACACGTTTAGCTTT
>NZ_JAXDRS010000015.1:0-29443 GCF_034090835.1 Evtepia sp. | reverse complement strand
ACATCAGGCGCGATGACAGCACGGGCGAACGCAACTCCAGCTACGGCCTCCCACTGACTTGAGGGGGAATACGGTGCTGTTCGTCAGCCTTACAAGCAACGGCAGTGCGGTATTGGGACAGCCTTGCCAAAGGCGGCTTATAACGGTCCCTGGGGCGTTATCACGCCTCATGCCGGGGGATGTGATAAATACGGCAAGAAGTAAATCCACCCTACTAAAACATGCTGGCAGCCGCATCAGAGCATCATATAGCAATATGACGGCGCTTCATGGTGCGGCTGTTCAGCTTTAAGGAGATACACGATAATGAGAAGTTCTATTATTCCAATCCCGAAACCTGAGAATGAGGATGCAGAGAAACACTCACAGCATCTCACCATTGATGATTGCAGCGTCAAACTGAACTTCCTCTCCGAAGCGCCAGATAACCACTCAAACAGTATTCTTGATACGATTAGGGGTATTTTGCTTGCACCTGCCTTGCCTAAATAGATCTGCGACATGTTTGCATAAGCAGTCGCACCATGTGATAATGATGATGTACTTGCACCTTGACAAATGAATATGGCAGAAAAAGCGAGCCATATACATCATCTTTCAGACAATCAACGACAAGAAAAGAGGTATGTATATGGAAATAATAAACACCAACATTCTTCATGACCGTGTGTATGCCCTATACAGGGTATCTTCACTTGGTCAGGTTGAGAAAGACGACATTCCCATGCAGAAACAGTATTGCCGGGAATTTGCTGCGAGGCAAGGCTGGACAATCGTTCGTGAGTTCTCTGAGAAGGGTGTTTCCGGCTTTAAGGTATCGGCAAAAGATCGTGATGCCATTCAGGAAATACAGCGCGAAGCGGCTCTTGGAAAATTCGACATCCTGCTGGTTTTCATGTTTGACCGCCTTGGACGCCGTGACGATGAAACTCCCTTTGTTGTTGAGTGGTTCGTCAGAAACGGCATTGAAGTATGGAGCGCGATGGAGGGTCAGCAGCGATTCGATTCTCACGTCGATAAGTTGATGAACTACATACGCTATTGGCAAGCCTCCGGGGAAAGCCTGAAAACCTCGATCCGCACAAAGACCCGTCTGGGCCAGCTCACAGAGGAGGGCCACTATACCGGAGGGACGGTGCCTTTTGGCTACCGTGCAGTCGATAAAGGCCGTGTAAACAAGAGAAACCGTACTGTTCTGGATTTGGAGATTGATGAGGACGAAGCTGAAATTGTCAGGCTCATCTTTCAGAAATATGTCACAGAAGGATACGGCGCGCTTCGTATCAGCCGGTATTTACACGAACAAGGTATCAAACATAGGGATGGGAGAAACTTCCCAAACACCAGCTTAAACCGCATCATTAAGAACGTTATATATACTGGCATCCTAAAAAATGGAGAGAGCCAGTCAGAGTACATTGACGAACTGAAGATCATAGATGCAGCAACTTTCTCACGAGCTCAGGAGATCATGAGGCAGAGGACGCAGCCGCGCAGCGAGGTTCCATTAAACAGCAAAGGGAAATCCTTGCTTGTTGGCAACATTTATTGCGCACACTGCGGAAATCGCTTGACACTAACAACAAGCGGCAAGCGGGTCGTGCGGGAGGACGGTACGGTGAAATATGAGCCGAGAATCCGCTATCAATGCCACTATAATGTCCGGCATCCTGGCGAATGCGACGGGCAGTCCGGTTATGGGATTACGAAGCTGGACGGAATTGTAGATAAGGCGATCCGTATGAAATTCGCTCAGATCACAGCAGCAAAAGAATCTGAAATTCTTGCAGACCAGCATAAAAAAGAAATCGAGCTGGCGCGGATCAAGTTCGAGCAAGCGAGAGAGGGACTTTCGGAGAAAGAGAAGGAGCTTGAAGATTACAAGCGCGAAACCTTGAAAGTGATTCGGGGACAAAGCACTCTGAATATCGACTTGCTGAACTCTCTGGTTTCGGAAACAGAAGGAGCTATCCTGCAACTCAAAGAATCAGTATCTGTGGCAGAAAAAGAATATACCGCATTATTGGAATCCGCAGATAGTCTCCGCAAAGAATACGACCGTTTACTTAGTTGGGCTGATCTTTATGATAGCTGCTCCTTTGAAGCAAAAAAGATGATCGTCTCTCAGCTCATCAAGGCCGTCAGGGTTGGACGTGATTACAACATTGAGATTGATTTCAACGTCACCTTTACTGCGTTCCAAAACTGCTGCATACAGGACGGGCAGCCCAGCACATTACAGCCCCTTCGATCCTGTTCGGCATAGAAAATCGGGACAACCCATCCTAAAATGGATTGTCCCGACGATGGTGGAGACGATGGGGGTCGAACCCACGACCTCTCGGATGCGAACCGAACGCTCTCCCACTGAGCTACGTCCCCATATTTTAGGTTGTGAACCTCACGGAAGCCGCGAGGTTCACAACTCTTAAGCTAAAACTGTACCGCTTGCGCACCCAGCTGAGCTACAGGCCAATATATGGAACAGTACTATTATAACAGAAAACCAAAAAAAGTAAAGCCCCCCGCCCTTCTGAAATATTTTTCAAAAAAACCATTGACATCCCCTCCCATTCATGGTATAGTAATTGAGCACTAAGGAGTGTGACCGCTGGAAATGCCGGAGTGGCGGAATTGGCAGACGCCTGGGACTTAAAATCCCATGGGAGAAATCCCGTGCCGGTTCGACCCCGGTCTCCGGCACCATATCGCGGAGTAGAGCAGTTGGTAGCTCGTCGGGCTCATAACCCGGAGGTCGCAGGTTCAAGTCCTGTCTCCGCAACCATAAACACCTTGGAATGAATTCATTCCAAGGTGTTTCTTTTTTCTTGCCCTTCTCATCTTTCTGTTGACAAGAAGATCATCTCCTCATATAATTAACATCGTTAACTTTTTAGAGGGAAGGAAACCGCATGTCAGAAGTGGATTGGCTCTTAATGCTCTCCTATCAGCAAGAACTCCATCACTTCGCCAGAACCATGCTGGCGCAAGCCCAAAACCAGTCGCTCACCACCAGCCAGCGGGAACTGCTCTCCCGCCTCTTCCTGGAGCCCCAGGAAAACACCCCTCTGGCCCTTAGCCGCCGCAGCGGCATGAAGAAAGAAGCGGTGAGCCGCTGTTTAAAACAGCTCCACGAAAAGGGATACGTCAAAAAGGAAAAGCACCCCAAAGACGAGAGAAGCTATACGCTCACCCTCACAGAGGCCGGACGAAAAGCCCTGGAAACTGATTATGGGGCCCTGCTTCAATCCTTTTACACCCTGCGCCGCCGCATGGGAGGGGAGGCTTTCGACTCTCTTTTCCAACTCATCCGCCGCGCCAACATCAACGCTGACATCCCCCCATTTCCATAACCCAAAGGAGGTCCCTTCTTCTTGCGTTTCTATGATGCCCTGCAATATGATCCCATGCTGTTAAAGGCCAAGATCCAGGAAAAGCCCGCCGGAAAAGAGCGGCGGCGCCTTCAGTTTGCCCTGGTCTTCCGCTCGTTTCTGATCGTTGCCTTCGCCATCGCCCTTCTCTCCCCCATCTCCGCCCTCTTTGGCTCGGAAAACACACCAATGGGGGTGGTGCTGTTTTGCATCCTGCTCAGCGTCCGCTTTGTTGACTTCGGCTATCGCATCCAGGACGCCCTCCGGAACCTGGGGCTTACCCTGCTCCTGCTCCTCTTCGTCCCGGTTCTGGCCGCTTCTCTTCCTCCTATCCCCGCAGGACTCCTCCATTTCGCCGCCTTCTTTTCCATTCTGCTGATGACCGCCCAGGTCCCGGAGATGGGAAACGGCGGCCTCTACGGCTTTGCCTACATGTTCCTGACCGGAAACCCGGTCTCCGGCTCCGCCCTGGCCCAGCGCTGCCTGCTCACCCTGGCAGGCTTCCTTCTGTGCGGTGCGGTGTTCTTTTTCAAGCACGCCGGAAAGCACAAAACCCGCACCTTCCGTCAGGTTCTTACCTCTTTTTCCCTGTCCTCCCCGGTGAGCCGGTGGCAGCTTCGCCTGGCGCTGGGTTCCAGCCTTCTGCTGGTCCTCTGCCAGCTCCTCTCTGTTCAGCGGTTTATGTGGGCCGGGTTCGCCTGCGCCTCTTTGCTGTCCATCTATCCCACCAGCGAAGACGCAAAGCAGCGCTTCCAGTTCAGGATCCAGGGGGCTGTGGCAGGCTCTCTCCTGTTCTCCCTCTTCTATCTGCTCACGGCCCCTTCCCTTCGCTCCCTGTTGGGCCCTGCTGGGGGACTCCTTCTGGGACTCTCCACCCACTACCGCACCAAAACCATCTGCAACTGTTTCGGCGCCCTCCTCCTGGCCGTCAGCATCTACGGCGTGCAGGGCGCAGTCATCCTAAGAGTGCTCAACAACCTGTTGGGGGCCGCCTTCGGATACGGCTTTGTCTGCCTGTTCCGTCGGTGCGTAGACCAACGGTATCTCCCCCTCCCTGCTACTGAAACCATCCCCGTGGGAAAGCGCTGACTGCGCGTTACCCACGGGGATGTTCCATCCAGCTCCTGGTATTGAGCCGTTCCTTCTCCTCTTTCCAGTTTGGCATTCTCTGTCCCAACAGGTGGTAGAAGTCCTTGGAGTGGTTGGGGTGGATCAAATGGCAGTACTCGTGGATCGCCACGTACACAATGCAGGATCGGGGTGCTTCCAGCAGCTGCGTATTCAGGGTGATGCTTCCCCGGCCGGGCACGCAGGACCCCCACCGGGTTTTCATGGAGCGCACCCGCAGGCGGGGCCGGGCCACGCCCATCGCCGCAAACGGAGGATAACATTCCTCCATGATCTCTCCAAACACCTGCTGGCAGGTCTCCTTCCAGTACTTCCCCAGAAGGGCTTCCTTCCTGTCCCGGTCCCCCGGGTCTTGCACCCGCAGGCAAAGAAAGGCGCCCTCCACTTGGACCCCTTCCTCCCGGCTCTCTTCTACCCGCAGCGTCAACTGGCGGCCTAATAACCAGAAGGGTTCTCCGTCGGTGTAGGTTCTGGGTGGGGGAAGCTTCCGAGCTTCCTCCTGGATCTCCCGCTGAGCCTTCCGGATAAGCGCTCCCTTCCGGACCACAAATGCGTCGATCTTTTTCGGGTCCGACAAGGGGCTGGCGGAAACCACCACGGTGCCGTCCCGCCGAACCCGAAGGTTCCAGTTTTTGACCGGTTTCTCTTCCAGCCAATAGCTTAGCCTTCCCTCCCCGTCGGTGACGGTCCGCAGGCTCTTTTTCATGGGTAACCCCTCCTCTCCGGTTTTTTCCTATCCTATCATATCCCTTTCCTCCCCTCAAGAGAGGATCTTCTCTCCTCCGTTTTTCCCCATTATTCCAGAAAAAGCGTTGCATATCCCTTTCGTTTGCGCTACCATGGTGGTACTGCGTTCCCCCATCAAACCGAAAGTGATCTGGACTTTGCCCGTGTCACGGCCATGTTTGCCGTCATCATGATCCATGTCACCAGCAGCTACATCTATGCGGAAAGCCACATAGCCCTCGGAGGAATGAACCTGGCTTTCCTGCTCAACCAGATGTCCCAATTTGCTGTTCCTCTGTTTGTTCTGCTTTCCGGGGCCTCCCTGGGGCTCAGTACATCCCAGTATTCTCCCGGCACCTTCTACCGTAAACGTCTGGCCAAACTGCTGCCCCCGTACCTGATCTGGTGCCTTCTCTACTACTTCTATAACCCACTGACCAATACCCTGCGGCCTCTGGACCTGTCTCCCCACGGAATTCTGGCGCTCCTGCGCACCTTGTTGCTGGGCCAGGCGGCCTCCCACCTCTACTTTATCCCCGTGATTTTCCAGTGCTACCTGCTCTACCCCTTGCTGAAAAAGTGGCTCCAACGAGCCCCCGGGGCTGTGCTGCTGGTCGCCTTCGCCCTTACCTTCGCCACCCAGGAGCTTTACTTCCTTCTGGACCGGCAGGTTTCTCTCCCCTTCCCCAGCCTGCATCCCTATCTCTGGATGCTGTTTCCTGCCTGGGGCTTTTATTTTGTCCTTGGGGCGCTGCTCACAGGAGAGCGTCTGGACCAGCTGTCTGCCTTTGCCCGCCACTGGCGCTGGCTGGTTCTGCCTGTGGTGCTCCTGCTGGCTTTGCTCTTTGCAAAGGTCAGTTTCACCACCGGGTTCATCATCGCCGTGAAGCCTGACCTCACCCTCTACGTTCCCCTGATTCTTCTGGGCTGTCTGAGCGCGTGGCAGGTCCTCCGCCCCCTCCCCTTCGCCCTGCCTGTGGTGCGATTTCTGGCGGACCACTCCCTCACCACCTATTTCTCCCATGTGATGGTGCTGAATTTCTTCCGCCGCAACCTCTTTTTCGCCCAGGGTATGCAGGGCATGGTCCTTCTTTATCTGTGCGTGGCCGTGGTCTCTCTCTTACTGGCGTTCTGTTTAGACCACCTGCTTACCTGGCTCCGTTCCCTTCGTTCCCGCCCCGCTGTCCCCGTGTAACTAACAAAACGGGCCTGAGGGCTGCTGATCGCAGCTCCCAGGCCCGTTTTTTGTTTTTATCATTTCAGCTTTTCCTGGAGCCAGTCTGCCACGTCCCGGAACACCCGTTCCCGGCCCTGGCCATTGAGCATCTCATGACGGCCGCCGGGGTAGAGGATAACAGAAATATCCTGGACGCCGGCGCCCCGGAACAGGTCTGCCACCTTGCGCACACCCTTTCCGCAGCCACCCACCGGGTCCTGCTCCCCGGAAAAGAACAACACGGGAATCTCCCGGTCCATCCGGGCCAGGTTCCTGGGGCTGCCGATCTCCTGTAAGCCCCCCATCATTGCACGGAACAGCCCTACGGTGGGGAAAAACCCGCAAAAAGGGTCCGCCTCATAGGCATCCACCACTGCGGGGTCCGTACTGAGCCAATCGTTGGCAGTGCGGTTGGGGCGGAACTGCCGGTTATAAGCCCCCAGAGAGAGGAAAGTCACAAGCTTACTCCGAGCACCGGCCCCTCTCACCCCGGCAACCAGGGAGGACAGCCCCTTCCCCAGCGCCACCAGGGAACCGCTCTCCTGCCCGGTACCCGAAAGGATACAGCCATCCACTGTGCCCGGCCAGCGAATCAGGTAGGTCCGTGCCAGGAAGGACCCCATAGAGTGGCCCAAAAGGAAATAAGGCACCCCGGGGAATTCAGCCCCTGCGGTCTCCCGTAAGGTCCGCACATCCTGGACCATCCAGTCCCATCCACGCTTTGCCGAAACGCCATACTCTTCCGGGCCGGACGCAGTGCGTCCGTGGCCCAGATGGTCATGGCCATACACCGCAAAGCCCTGCTCCGCCAGAAAGCGGGCAAAGTCGTCGTATCGTCCAATATGCTCTGCGATGCCGTGCACCAGCTGGACCACCCCTCTGGGCGGCCCCTCCGGCAGCCACCGGCAGGCGTGGACCCCGTGAACCCCATCACTGGATGAGAAGGAAAAATGCTGCGCTATCAGGGCAGTCTGTACGGATCCCATCGTCCAACCCCTCCTTTTTTCTACTGGAACATCCTGTGGAATTTGGCTTCATGATACCATAAAGGACGGCTGTTTTCCACCGCAAACAGGGAAAACAGCCGTCCAAACTCGTCCGTTACACAGGAAGGTCTTTTCGCACAAATACTCTGACGGCTGCCGCAAAGAACACCAGCGCCAAACCGTACAGCACCACCGTTCCCGCGATGGCCTGTCCCTCTCCGCTGGCCAACTCTTCCGGCCGGAACAGCGTAAACACGGAGGCATATTTCAAAACCTCGCCCTTGTCCCCCATGTTCGCCACCATCTGCATCACATACATCAGGACCGGGATCCCCGCACCCACCGCCAAACTGTACCGGGTCTCCTGGAAGCAGCAGGAGCACAGAAAGCAGAATCCCCCCAGGCACAGCTGTAAGCCCAGCAGACCCAGGTTGACCCGCAGCAGCTCTCCCCACGCCAGTTCGCCCGGGAAGGAAGCCTGGGCTACGCCCAGTTCCAGCGCCGTGCAGTAGGCCAGCAGAAGCACAATACCGGAGACGAGAACCGCTGCCTGGGTCGCAGCCACTTTGCGGCGGGGTACCCCTGCCGTCACCAGAAAGGCCATGCTGCCCCGGTCCACATACTTGGCCACCAGGCCGTTGGCCCGGAGGATCCCAAACACCATGGGAAACACCAGCAGAAGCATCCCGTACAGGTACGAGGTCATAAAGCCAAGGAGCGTGCTTCCGCTTCCGGTCATCCCCACCGCTGCCATCACCTCCGGCATGGCCTGCTCAAACTGCCGCAGCAGCCCGGCCATCTCCGGGTCAAACATGGGGATGATCATGGAGATGTACAGCGTGAGGATGGCAGCAAAAATCACCAGGAGTTTCCCGCTGTTTTTCATCTCCCGCCGGTATAACACACCGCTCATCATTCCACCTCACCTCCGTAGTAATCCAAAAAACGCTCCTGCAGGGTCTGCATGGCACGGACTTCCACCTGGCAGGGATTTTCCACGCTCCGGCTGCCCTGAAAGTCCCGGGCAAAGGCTTCCGCCGTCTCCGGGTCGGGCAGGGTCACCTGATAGGCCCGCATGTGTTTTTCCCGCAAGGCCTGGATGGTTTCCAGGGCCACCAGACGGCCCTGGCGAATGATCCCCACCCTCTGGCAGGTCCGCTCCACTTCCTCAAACATATGGCTGGACAGTAAAATGGTCTTGCCCCGCTCCCGCTCCTCGTGGATGATGGAAATGAACGCATTCTGCATCAAGGGATCCAGTCCGCTGGTGGGCTCGTCCAAAATCAGAACAGTCGGGTCATGCATGAACGCCGCCACGATTCCCAGCTTCTGTTTCATGCCCTTGCTCATGCGCTTGATCTTTCCCCGGGTGTCCAGCGCAAAGCGGGCCAGCAGTTCCTCCTTCCGGACGCCGCTGCCCGGACCGCGATACCGCTCCAGAAACTTCAGGAATTCCCCTCCGGTCATCTCCTCAAAGAAGGCCAGTTCGCCGGGGATGTAGCCCAGATCCCGCTGAATGGCCGCGCTGTCCTGCCAGCAGTCCTTCCCGTTCATGGAGCAGCGCCCCGCCTGCGGACGCAGAAAGCCCATGAGATGTCGAATAGTGGTGGTTTTCCCCGCCCCATTGGGACCCAGAAATCCAAAGACCTCCCCTTGCCCCACAGAAAAGGTCAGGTCAAAGACCCCTCGTCCTTTTCCATAGTCCCGGGTGAGGTGGGATACTTCGATGACGTTCATATGGATGCCTCCCTGTCTCCTCCCGCCGCCGCAGCCGGCGGATACGGCGTGTCAAATCTGTTAGCGGCAGGATATCATACTCCTCTTCCCCGGTCAACTGAAACCCTCTTTTTTCCCCAATTGCTTTGAACGGCATTTCCTTCGGCGCCGTTGAGGGTTCACAGCTCCTGTCCATCCCCCCGGGAAAACTGCGCCTGGAGGCTCTGCAAAAGGCTGCGCAGAATGGGGCTGCGCTCCCCCGGCAGATGCACCGCACCAAAGGAGAGGGCAGGGATCTCCGGCACAGGGATATACCGCATCCCCGACAGCCCGGTGCCCGGCACCTGAGCCACCAGGGCAAAAGCATACCCCGCCGACACCAGGGTATCCCGCACCGCCTGGCTGTCACAGAAGAACACGTTTTCCGGCCCGCAGGCGGCCAGGATCTCCCCTTGCAGGGCAAAGAGAGAGGGCGGGCAGATGGGCGGACGGCAGGCCGCAATGCCCCCTGCCTCCTTGAGCTGCCGCAGGGTGATCCGCTCCTCCTTTGCCAGCGGATGAGAGGGGCTGCACATGCACATGGCCGGACAGATCACCAGCTCCCGGTACCTGGCTTTCCTGGGCGCTGCTTCCTGAAAGGAGAACATCATCTGTACCTCTCCTTCCTCCAGCAGATTTTCCAGGGAGTCAAAAGGAATGAAGCTCAGATCGGGATGGACCTCCGGTTTTTCCTTCCGCAGCTGCTCCAGCGCCGGTTTCAGAAGGCGCAGTTCGGCAACGTTCCGGCAGCCGATGCCAAACCGCACCGGCAGAAACTGGCGGTACGCCCGCATCCGCGCCTTGGACAGACCCGACAGCCGCAGGATGTCTGCGGCATACGAGAGAAAGGCGTGCCCTTCCTGGGTCAGCCGCACCCGCTTGCTGGTGCGGTGAAAGAGTTTCACCCCCAGCTCATCTTCCAGGGTCTGGATCTGATGGCTCACGGCGGGCTGGGTGATCCGCAGGCGCTCCGCTGCCCGGGAAAAATTTAAGCTGTTGGATACTTCCAAGAAACATTCCAGTTGTGTGGTATTCAAACAAATCCCCCGCAGTTCGATTTTCATTCTTTTGTACAATAACAAAAAACAATAAATTTCTTTTATAGAATATAACAGATTTGAATTTCACAGACAAGCCTCTTTGTGTTATAACCCTTATTGTACGGAACTAAACAGTTTTGCTCCAAACAAACGTGAGGTGACTGCTATGAGTCCAAACCGGGACAAAATGGTGCGGGACAACCGAAGGCTCTCCATCCAGCTGGAGCTGCCGGCAAACCTCGCTCCCCCGGAACCGCAAACCCATAAGGAGGCATGAACCCTGTGAAAACCCTTTTGCATCAATTGAAACAGTACAAGCGGGATACCTTCCTCTGCATTGGCCTCACGGCCCTGGAGGTGGTGATGGAGATCCTGCTGCCCTTCATCACCGCCATCATCATCGACCGTGGTCTGGAGGCCGGAAATCTCTCCGCCGTCACCCGCTACGGCATCCTGATGGTGGCCATGGCCTTCCTCAGCCTGGCTTTCGGCGCGCTGGCCGGAAAGTTCGCCGCCAGCGCCTCCGCCGGCTTTGCCGCCAACCTGAGAGAGGGGATCTTCCACAACGTCCAAACCTTCTCCTTCTCCAATATCGACAAGTTCAGCGTCCCGGGTCTGGTCACCCGGATGACCACCGACATCACCAACGTGCAGAACGCCTTCATGATGACCATTCGTGTGGCGGTCCGCTCCCCCCTCACCCTGGTGTTCAGCTTTATCATGTGCCTGACCATCAGCCCCAAAATGAGCCTGCTCTTCCTCCTGGCCGTGATCTTTCTGGCTGTGGTCCTGGGGATCATCATGGGGACGACCATAAAGGTCTTTCATCGGGTGTTCCGAACGTACGATGACCTCAACGCCAGCGTCCAGGAGAATGTCTCCGCCATTCGGGTGGTCAAGGCCTTTGTCCGGGAGGACTACGAAAACGAAAAATTCTCCCGGGCCGCCCATACCCTCTACCGCCTCGCCGTCAAAGCCGAGGGCCTGCTGGCCCTGAACAGCCCTGCCATGATGATCGCCGTTTACTTCTGCATCATCTCCATCTCCTGGCTGGGCGCCCAGTTCATCGTGGGCGGCACCCTCACCTCCGGCGATCTCACCAACCTCTTCAGCTATGTGATGTCCCTGTTTATGAACCTCATGATGCTCTCCATGGTGGTGGTCATGATCAGCATGTCCACGGCCAGCGTGCGCCGGATCAGCGAAGTGCTCCGGGAGACCCCGGACCTGACCGCTCCCCAGCATCCTGTCACCCAGGTCCCTGACGGCAGCATCGACTTCAACCACGTGACCTTCTCCTATCAGAAGAGCTCCGACAAGAACGCCCTGTCCGACATCGACCTACACATCCGCTCCGGCGAGACCATCGGCATCATCGGCGGCACCGGCGCCGGAAAGAGCAGCCTTGTGAACCTGATCTGCCGCCTGTACGACGTCACCGAAGGTTCGGTCACCGTGGGCGGCGTGGACGTGAGACACTACGACACCGAAGTTCTGCGCAACCAGGTCTCCGTGGTGCTGCAAAAGAACACCCTCTTCTCCGGCACCATTCTGGAAAACCTCCGCTGGGGCAACCCCAACGCCACGGAAGAACAGTGCCGGGCAGCCTGCCAGGCGGCCTGCGCCGATGAGTTCATTTCCCGCTTCCCCGAAGGCTACGAGACCCGGGTGGAACGGGGCGGCTCTAACCTCTCCGGGGGCCAGAGGCAGCGTCTGTGCATCGCCCGCGCCCTGCTGAAAGAGCCGAAGGTCCTCATTCTGGACGACTCTACCTCCGCTGTGGACACCGCGACCGACGCCAAGATCCGGGCCGCCTTCGCCCAGAGCATCCCGGGCACCACCAAGCTCATCATCGCCCAGCGGATCTCCAGCGTGGCGCACGCAGACCGCATTCTGGTGCTGGATAACGGCCGCATCCACGCCTTTGACACCCACGAAGCCCTGCTCAAAACCGACTCTATTTACCAGGAGATCTACGAGTCCCAGGTGAAGGGCGGCGGCGACTTCGATCAGCCCGCTTGAAAGGAGGCCCTCTCTCTATGACAAAATCATCCCGCAAGCCCTCATCTCTGGCGGTGCTCAGCCGTGTGCTCCGTTATATGCTGGGTTCCTACCGCTCTCTGTTTCTTCTGGTCATCCTCTGTATTCTGATTTCCGCTGTGGCCACTGTGGTAGCTGCCACCTTTCCCCAGACCCTGGTGGATGACTATATCCTCCCCATGATCGCCAGCGGGTCCCGGGACTTCAGCGGTCTGGCCAGAGACCTGATCCGCCTGGTCTGTCTGCTGGCCGTGGGTGTGCTGGCTGCCTTTGCCTACACCCGTATCATGGTCACCATCAGCCAGGGCACCATGCGGAACCTCCGGGACGAACTCTTTCACAAGATGGAGTCCCTCCCCATCCAGTATTTTGACACCCACCCCCACGGAGACATCATGTCGGTCTACACCAACGACGTGGACACCCTCCGTCAGCTGCTGAGCCAGAGCATCCCGCAGATCATCAACGCTGCCATCACCATGGTCGCCACCCTCATCACCATGCTGGTGCTGAACCCCGCCCTCACGGTGATCTCGGTGCTCACCGCCGCCGCCATGCTCCTGGTCACCTCCACGTTTTCCAAGCGCTCCGGCCGCTACTACATCCAGCAGCAGAAAAACCTGGGCATTGTGGACGGTTTCATCGAAGAGATGATGGATGGACAAAAGGTCATTAAAGTATTCTGCCACGAAGAGGCTGCCAAAGCTGACTTCCGCCGGGTCAACGAAGCCCTTCGAGACAGCGCAGACAAGGCCAACCGCTACGCCAACCTGCTCATGCCTGTGAACGCCAACATTGGCTGGCTGAGCTATGTGCTGGTGGCCATCGTAGGAGCCGTCCTGGGCATCCACGGTCTGGCCGGCATCACTCTGGGCACGGTCATCACCTTCCTGGGCCTGAATAAGAGCTTCACCCAGCCCATCACCCAGGTGAGCATTCAGGTCAACTTCGTGGTCACCGCCGCAGCCGGGGCCCAGCGTGTCTTCGACCTCATGGACCAGCCCCCCGAAGAGGACAACGGCTATGTGGAGCTGGTGAACGCCAAGGAAGACCGCACCGGTCAGCTGGCGGAGACCCAGGAGCGGACCAACGTCTGGGCCTGGAAGCACTACCACAAAGCAGACGGCACCACCACCTACACCCGCCTGCAGGGGGGTGTGGTGCTGGATAACGTAGACTTTGGCTACGAGGAAAACAAGCTGGTCCTCCACAACATCAGCCTCTGGGCCAAACCCGGGCAGAAGATCGCTTTTGTAGGCGCCACCGGCGCAGGCAAAACCACCATCACCAACCTGATCAACCGATTCTACGACATTGCCGATGGCAAGATCCGGTACGACGGCATCAACATCAATAAGATCAAAAAGCCGGACCTTCGCCGGTCCATGGGTATCGTCCTCCAGGACACCCACCTCTTCACCGGCACCGTCATGGACAACATCCGCTACGGCAACCTCTCCGCCAGCGACAATGAGTGCATCGCCGCAGCCCAGCTGGCCAACGCCGACGGCTTCATCCGCCGCCTGCCGGAGGGCTACCAGACCATGCTCACCGGCGACGGCGCCAACCTGAGCCAGGGCCAGCGCCAGCTGCTGGCCATTGCCCGGGCGGCCGTAGCCGACCCGCCGGTGCTCATCCTGGACGAGGCCACCTCCTCCATCGATACCCGCACGGAAAAGCTGGTGCAGGACGGGATGGACGCCCTCATGACCGGGCGCACCACCTTCGTCATCGCCCACCGGCTGTCCACCGTCCGCAACGCCGACTGCATCATGGTCATGGAGCAGGGACGGATCATCGAGCGGGGGACCCACCAGGAACTGATGGAAAAAAAGGGAACCTACTACCGGCTCTACACCGGAAACTTCCCAGAGGAACCCGCCTGACCTATGTCTTCTTGATCTGTAACTACACAAAAGCGGCCTCGGAACGGAAAATCCGTTCCGAGGCCGCTTGTTTCGTTCTGTCTGATAGCGCTTCTTTCTTACCCCTGGTTCTCCTTCCCGTTCAGGGCACGGTGGCGCACCTTGCAGATCCCCTGGGTCATGGTACCCATAGGACAGAAGGCACACCAGGAACGGGGCTTATACAGCACCATGACAATGAGGCCCAACAGCAGGGAGGTGAGCATCACGCTGTAGAACCCAAAGCTGAACTGCGCCACCCAATCGGGGACCCAACCCACACTGTAGGTCCAGCCCCAGGGCACCCGGAAGGTCCAGAAGAGCTTGATGGCCTCTTTCAGAGACTCCGCCCCGGCTGCCACCAGATAGGTCTGGAATAGCATGTTCAGGAACATGGCCAGGAAGAAGATCAAAAAGCCATACCGGAACCAGGTGGAGCCCATCCACTTGGGGGTGGGTTTCCCCCGGGAACACTTCTTCTTGCCTCCCAGGAGCATAAACAGCTGCCCCCGGCCACAGAGGTTGTTGCAGAAAAACTTGTTGCCGCCAAACACTGCCAGCAGGATCGGCAGGAAAAAGTCAACGAGCCCCAGCCAGGCAAACAGAATGTTAAAGAAGCCCAGGGCAAAGTAGACGATGGACCAGATCCATAAGTAATCGTACCAGTGTTTCTTCTTCATCCCTGCTCACCTCGCTCCAAAATCAGAATACAGTCCACCGGGCAGACCCTGGCGCACTTTCTGCACCCAATGCAGCGCTCTGTATCCACAAACGCGTAGCATCCGTGGATCACCTTCACCGCGTCTCGGGGACATTCCTTGGTACAGGTCCCGCAGGACACGCATCGTCTCTGCTGTACCTGTGCATATCGCTTCGCTCCCATGCTAACCTCCGCAATCCTTGATCTCTCCGGAGCACGGCCTGTGCCGCCCCGGGGACCTGAGCATACCAAAAACCACAGGCCCTGTATGTAATAAACTCACATTTCCTCAGGAAAATGACACCACAGATTTTTTCTCCCGCTGCCGGGCTTGTTGTCACGTTTTTTCCGCCGCCTGCATAGAGTAAAGCGGGACGGGATTTCGTTCCAAACAGAAAAAAGGAGATTCTTTCGTATGCTTGATCAAACCATCCAACCGGCAGAAGATCAGACCTGTCCCTCTGTGGGCTATCAGTCCGCCTCCATTTGTGTGCCCATCACCGTGACCCCCTTCGCCCGGACCGGGGCCACCATCACCAAGTGCTGCGGTGACGCCGTGGTCACCCCCGGCCGGGTGGTCTGCGAGGGCACCAAAAACGGCAGCTGCTCCTTTACCATCAGCCAGGACATCTGCGTCGCCGTCCCTGTGGTCTTCGGCGCCACCGCCACCGAAGGAGAGGCCTACGTGGCCTGCGGCAGCGCCACCTCTGAGGACGTTTGCAGCGATTGCAGCATGACCATGCCTGTGGACCCTGTGGAGCCCAATGAGCCGGAGGCCCCTGAGATGCCCGTGGAGGACGCCCGCTGAGGCTGCCTCTCTTCCGCCTGCTATGATCGAGGCCGGAGCCTTTGCTCCGGCCTTCTTTTTTTGCCGAATCCCGTACCCTCTCTTCCTTATAAGGGGATATACAGGGAATATACCATCCCGGATGCATATTCTGGATGGGATGCATCCCATCCATTTTCGATGCATGCCCCGGTATAAACAGAAGATCCCCCCGGTTTCTTCCGAAACCGGGGGGATGGAAACATCCAGTTTCTTTGATCCGGACTTACCGGAGAAATGAAAGGGTCACTTGCTGTAGGTCACCGTGATCTCCTCGGGGAACTTGCCTTCCTCAATGAAGTAGGTCCGGTAGCCGTCGGTCACCAGAGAGTGCTTGCCTAGGACCCGGACGATCATCTTGTTCTTCAGCGCCACCGTCTGCGCCGCCTCAGGGATGGTCTGCTGTCCCCAGACCATCTGCTCGATCTCACCGGGAGTGAGCAGCTCCACCCGGTCGCCCAGCAGGCTGAGCCCGCTGTTGGGGAAGACGATCTCCTCCACCGCCGCCAGGAAGTAGTTCTGCCGCACGAGACGGATGCCGATGTCTGCCACGGTGATCTTTCCGATGTACCACAGGGAATCCCCCAGGAACATACCCACCTTCAGGTAGCCGATGGCCACAGTGAGGCTGGACTTCACCGCCAGCTCTGCCTTGCCGGTGTCTCCGTTCATGCCGCTGTTGATGTCCACGCAGACCACATAGGCCGGGGACTTGTTGATCGCCTCAATGGCAGGACGGTACCGCCCCCGTACCTGTCCATAAAATCCCGTCCCCAACATGCAGTCCACCAGAATGTCATACTCATCCAGGGTATCCTCCGGCTCAAACCGCCGCATCTCTACCCCTTTGATGATCGCCATGTCATGGTAGTACCGGCCGTCCTCAGAGAACTTATCCGAGACCCGGTACACGCAACATGGAATCCCATGGTCGGCCAGAATGCACGCCAGGGCATACCCGTCGCCGCCGTTGTTTCCTCCGCCGGTGAGGATCGCGATTTTTCCTTTCCAGGTCACGCTGCGGTAAACCGCCAGCGCCGCCCGCTGCATCAGTTCCTTGCTGGGCACATACTGCGCAATGGTGTGCGCGTCGCTGGCCCGCATGTTCTGCACAGTGATGACATTTTTCATAGGCTGACACCCTTTCTCACGTCGTTTCAATGCTGTCATTATATCTGATTTATCGTCGGATTTCAATTCCTCTCCTTCGATCTGGACCAGAACTTTCTCCCTCTCGTTCCTTCTCCTTTCCTCCCCCCCCGGATCTGCTTTTTCCCTTGCAAAATTCCCCCTTCTTTAGTATAATGATTGCTTGTAAACTCTTCGTATCCAAAGAACAAGGAGGAAATCGTAAGCAATATGGGAAACTCTTATCGTAAAAGCGAGCCCATGAGCAGCAAACATAAGCTCTATTGGGTCATTGGCGTCATCGCCGTGGTGATCGCCGCAGCGCTCATCGTCTGGAACTCCGGCATCTGGTTTAAATACTCCACCGCCGCTACCGTGGGCGACAATGAATACAGTGTGTCTGAACTCTCTTACTACTACCACTCCGTGGCCAACCAGACCATTCAGAACGCCCAGCTCTATGCCCAGTACGGCATGGACAGCGGATATGACCCCTCCCGCTCTCCCTCTGAGCAGATGTACAACCAGGAAGAGGGCAAGACCTACGCCGACTACTTCCTGGAAACTGCCCTGAGCAATCTCCAGCGCACCACCATCCTCTGCAAAGAGGCGGAAGCCGCTTCCTACACCCTCTCCGAAGAGGGCCAGAAGACCGTGCAGGACAACCTGAACGCACTGAAGATCGCCAGCATCCAGGCCGGCTCCGAGGACGCCTACCTGAAAATGGCCTACGGCCGCTTTATGACCAAGTCCCTCTTTAAGGATATCCTCACCCAGTCCGTCCTGGCCGATGAGTATGCCAAGGTGAAGGCAGAGTCCTTTACTTACTCCGACGAGGAACTCCAGACCTACTACAATGAGCACGCCGCTGACCTGGACTCCTATGAGTACCGCCTCTGCCCCATCAGCGCCCAGACCGAGCAGAAGACCGACGACAGCGGCAACCCCGTGGAGCCCACCGAGGAAGAGACCAAGGCCGCCATGGAAGAGGCTTCTCAGAAGGCCAACCAGATGATCGCCCAGGTGAAGGGCGGCACCGCCTTCAACACCGCCGCTGCCTCCTTCGTGGACGAGACCACCGCTGAGTCCTACAAGAACGACCCCGACTACCAGCACAGCAAAGACGTCCTGGGCAAGAACCTGGACTCCACCATCAAGTCCTGGATGACTGAGGCCGGCCGCCGGGCAGGAGACATCACCTCCATCGAGGGCTCCAACGGCTACTATGTGGTGCAGTTCCTGGGCCGCGACAAGGGCGAAAACTCCTACCAGACCATGGATTACCGCAACATCCTGATCATGGCCGAGACCACCGAAAACGCCGACGGCAACGCCGTTGCCTCTGAGGAGCAGCTGGCTGCCGCCAAGGAGAAGGCCGAGGCCCTGCTGGAAGAGTGGAAGGCCGGCGACGCCACCGCAGACTCCTTCGCCGCCCTGGCCAAGGAGAACAGCGCCGACGAGGCCTCCAAGGCAAACGGCGGCCTCTACGAGAAGGCCAACCGGGACACCCTCCCCGCCAATTCCTCCCAGTGGCTCTTTGAGACCGGCCGTAAGGCAGGAGACACCACCGTAGTGGAGTACACCGACACCAATGGCAACGTAGTGGGCTATCAGATCCTCCTGGCCGGAGACATGGGCGAGATCCGCTGGAAGTATCAGGCCGCCAGCAGCCTGCGCTCTGACGACTATAACGCCTGGTACGAGGAAGTGGAACCCAACTATCCCGCTTCTCTCACCGACGCTGCCAAGAAGATCCCCACCATGTAAACTCCATCCCTATGTCGTTTCATTCCCCCGGGAGGCACAACGCCTCCCGGGGATTCTTTCAGGAGGATTTTCCTATGTCATCTCATGAACAGTTTCTCCGCACGGAAATGCTGCTGGGCGCCGCCGCCATGGACACCCTGGCAAAAGCCCACGTGGCAGTCTTTGGTCTGGGCGGTGTAGGCAGCTGGTGCGCCGAGGCCCTGGCCCGGGCCGGGGTGGGTACCCTCACCCTGGTGGACAACGACCAGGTGGGCCTCACCAACCTGAACCGGCAGGCCGAGGCCCTCCACTCCACCCTGGGCCAGGAGAAGACCCAGGCCATGGCCCAGCGCATTTGGGATATTAACCCCAACTGCACCCTTCACCTGCTCCCCATAAAGTACGAGGCCGCCTCCCGGGACCAGTTCTTCCCCGCCGGGTACCACTACATTGTGGACGCCATTGATCTGGTCTCCTGCAAGCTGGACCTCATTGAAACCGCCCGCCGCTTCTCCATCCCCATGATCTCCTGCATGGGAACCGGCAACAAACTGGACCCCTCCCAGTTCCAGGTGGCGGACATCTCCAAGACCCACGGCTGTCCCCTGGCCCGCATCATCCGCAAGGAGCTCAAGCAGCGGGGCATCCTCCACCACAAGGTGGTCTTTTCCCCGGAGCTCCCCGCCCCCACCGACCAGCGGGAGGCGCCGCCTCCCGGGCGGCGTTCCGTCCCTGCCAGCGCCCCCTGGGTCCCCCCTGTGGCCGGCTTCCTTTTGGCCGGAGCGGTGATCCAGGACCTGATCGCAGAATAAAAACCGCCCTCCCTGGCAAAACTGACGCCAGAGGAGGGCGGTTTTTTGAAACGATCCAAACCAGCCTGGGTCCCGGCTGCCGCAGCAGGCGCCGCCGCGGGACTCATTAACGGGTTCTTCGGCGGCGGTGGCGGGATGGTGCTGGTCCCCCTACTCATGGCCTGCTGCGGCCTCTCCCGGCGGCAGGCCTTTGCCAACTCTGTGGCCATCATCCTGCCCCTGTGCGTCCTATCTGCCGGGATCTACTTTGCCCGGGGCAACCTGGACCTGAGACAGGCCCTGCCCTATCTCGCCGGAGGCCTGGTGGGGGGCCTTATCGGCGGGAAACTCTTTCAGAAAGTGCCGGTGCTGTGGCTGAAACGGGCCTTTGCCCTGCTCATCCTCTACGGCGCCTGGAGCGCTCTCACCCGATGAGCTTCCTGGTTCCCTTTCTGGCAGGTACTGCAACCGGGATTCTCTCCGCCTTTGGCATCGGCGGCGGTTCCCTGCTGCTTATTTACCTCACCGCCTTCGCCGGGGTCCCTCAGCACCAGGCCCAGGGGATCAACCTGCTCTACTTCCTCCCCGCCGCAGCCGCTGCCCTGCCATCCCACCGAAAAAACGGCTTGCTGGAGAAACACACCATCCTCCCGGCGGTGATCGCCGGGTTGACGGCCGCCGCCCTCACCGCCTGGGTTTCCAACGGGTTGGACACCCATCTGCTGCAAAAGCTCTTTGGGCTTTTCCTGCTCTGTGTAGGCTTACGGGAACTCTTCCGTAAAGAGCCCAAACCCTAAAGAAACAGGCCCATCCCGGGAACCCGGGATGGGCCTGTGTTTCGTTTGTATGACGAGGGATCCGGATTACGCCGTAACCCGCTTCTTCTGAATGGTGTGGATCACAAACAGGGTGGCCACCATCAGCACCAGAGCGATGGGCAGGGCGATGTAAGCCTTGGGGACAAAGCCGGCGATCACATAGCTCACAAAGCTTACCGACGCCACGGTGATGGCATAGGGCAGCTGGGTGGACACGTGGTTCACGTGGTCACACTGGGCACCCGCAGAGGCCATGATGGTGGTATCGGAAATGGGGGAGCAGTGGTCGCCGCAGACTGCGCCGGCCATGCAGGCGGAAATGCAGACGATGGACAGAGGGTTATCCATGGGGAAGACACTCTGCACGATGGGGATGAGCATACCGAAGGTGCCCCAGCTGGTGCCGGTAGCAAAGGCCAGCAGGCAGCCGATGATGAACACGATGGCAGGCAGGAACATCTGCACGTTTTCTGCGTTGCTGTACACAAAGTCGCGGACAAAGTACTTGGCGCCCAGAGAGTCGGTCATGGCCTTCAGGCTCCAGGCAAAGGTGAGGATCAGGATGGCGGGCACCATGGCCTTGAAGCCCTCGGGGATGCAGGACATCATGGAGCCAAAGGTCATGGAGCGGCGGATCATGTAGAAGATGAAGGTGAACACCAGAGCAAAGGCAGAACCCAGCATCAGACCCACGGAGGCGTCGGAGCCGGAGAAGGCTTCCACAAAGCTGGCCCCTTCAAAGAAGCCGCCGGAGTAGATCATGCCGATGACGCAGCACACCACCAGCACCAGGATGGGCAGCACCAGGTCAATGACCCGGCCGCGGCCCTCTTCCACCTCTTCCTCCATCATGGCGTAGGGGTTCTTGCCGGAGAAGAGGTCGCCGTTTTCCATGGCGTTGCGCTCGTGCTTGGCCATGGGGCCGTAGTCGATCTTCAAAATCGCAATGCCCACCATGGTGAGGATGGTCAGCAGGGCATAGAAGTTAAAGGGAATGGCCCGGATGAACAGGTTCAGGCCCTGACCGTCTTCCGCAAAGCCGGCCACAGCAGCAGCCCAGGAAGAGATGGGGGCGATGATGCAGATGGGGGCGGCGGTGGAGTCGATGAGGTAGGACAGCTTAGCACGGGAGATGTTGTGCTTGTCGGTGACCGGGCGCATGACACTGCCCACGGTCAGGCAGTTGAAGTAGTCGTCAATGAAGATGAGGCAGCCCAGGATGATGGTGGCCAGCTGGGCGCCCACCCGGGACTTGATGTGGGTCTGGGCCCACCGGCCAAAGGCCGCCGAGCCGCCTGCCCGGTTCATGAGGCACACCATGGCGCCCAGGATCACCAGGAAGATGATGATGCCCATGTTGTAGCTGTTGGCCACGGAGGGGACGATGCCCTCTGTGAACACATGGAGAACGGTGCCCTCGAACTGGAAGTTGGAGTACAGCAGACCGCCCACCAGGATACCAATGAACAGGGAGGAATAGACCTCCTTGGTAATGAGCGCCAGGGCAATGGCGATGACGGGGGGCAGCAGCGCCCAGAAGGTGTTGTAGAAATGGCTGGGGGACTCTACATAGCCCGTGCCGTTGCACGCAGCGCACTGGAAGGTGCCGCCGCAGTCGGCGCAGGCCGAGTCATGGCCGTAGCAGGTCATGCAGAGGCCCGTGGTTCCGCAGTCGGCACATTCGATCATCTTGCTGCCGGGCTCGTCCATGGGGTTCCCCGCTGCAAAGGCCGTGGTGGACAGGGCGGCTCCCAGCACCACCAGCAAAGCCAGCAGCGGGAGCAGACGCCGAAGTTTCTTTCTCATGGTTCTCTCTCTCCTGTCAAAAAAATAAAGCCATGGCACCGCCATGACTTCATCCCATGAACCCACGACAGCGCTCCGCCCCCACAGGGGGCGGCAGTCTGAGGGATCTTATCCCACAGCCCGGCTTCCCACCCCCAGGCGGAGCAGAGAAACCTCGGCGACGGCCCCTTTCCGCCCTCCCCCTGCCTGGGGTTTTGGGACGGCGTACTCTTGACCTACGCACCTCTATCATGCTTTGCGTTATCATGGTATCATTCTTTTCCAAAATGTCAACGGTATTTCCGGTTTTTTGACAGATTTCTTTCCTTTCTGTAGAAAAAATCCTCGCTTTCCGCCGGTCACTCCGCCTTGCGGTCCCGGACCACATAGCCGTTGACGGTGACGAAGGCCACTTCGGTCCCCAGCTCGTCCTCCACCTTGACCTCGTAGAAACAGACCCGCTTGCCGTCCTTGACCTGCCGGGCGGTGGCGGTGAGATGCTTTCCCCGGGCCGACTTCAAGAAGGTGATCTGAGAGGCCTGGGTCACCACGTCCCGTCCCTCCTGGTTGGAGGCCACCGCAAAAGCGAAGTCCGCCAGGGTGAAAACCGTCCCCCCCATGGGAATCCCCAGCGCGTTACAGTGGCGGGGCTCGATCTCCATGGAGCACCGGGCGTAGCCGTAAGAGGCCTCGTCGATCACAGCCCCCAACCCCTCGGAGACAAACAAATCATGAATGAACTTTTCCTTCAGCTGGCTCAAATCCTGATGCATTCTATCCTCCTGTTCTTTCCTGCGGGGGACCTCTCCCGCCCTCTTTTTCCAAAGATCACGAAAAAAACTTTACCCCATCCCAGCCTTCTTGTCAATCTCTCCCTTTTCCACAAAAGGAAGGCCCTCGCTTGACATCCCCCTTTCTCGATGGTATATTGGTCCTACGGTTAATTACTTGACTAACTAACTATAGAAGAAAGGGGGAACCCCATGCCATTCCAAGGCGAAAAACCCATCTTTCTCCAGCTGGCAGAGCAGCTGGAAGCCGGCATCCTCTCCGGCGCCTATCCGGAAGAAACCCAGGTTCCGTCCATCACCGAGTTTGCCGCCGCCTATAAAATCAACCCGGCCACTGCCCTCAAAGGCATCAACCAGCTGGTGAACGCCGGTCTCCTCTATAAGAAGAGAGGGATCGGTATGTTCGTGGCCCGGGGCGCACAGGAAACCCTGAGAAAGCAGCGCTCCGAACTGTTCTATCAAGATTATATCCTTCCCATGCTCCGGGAAGCCCAAAACCTCGGTTTGTCTCCCCAGCAGCTCACCGAACTTATCAGGAGGGGATCACAAGATGTCCATTGAAATTCGTTCTGTCTCCAAAACCTTTGGAAAAACCCGTGCCCTTGACAGGGTCTCTCTCACCCTGGAGGAAGGCCACATCTACGGCCTCCTGGGCAACAACGGTGCAGGAAAAACCACCCTGCTCAGCATCCTCACCGACCGGCAGCGGCCGGACAGCGGTGAGATCCTGGTGGACGGCATGCCGGTACGAAACAACGACGCCGCCCTGGGAAAGCTCTTTATGGTGAGCGAACATAACCTCTTCCCCGAAGAGATGAAGGTGAAGCGCGCCCTGGATGTGATGGCCTACTTTTATCCCGCCTTTGACCGGACGTACGCCGAAGCTCTGGCGGAGAAATTTGAACTCCCCCTGAAAAAGAAGATCTCCGCCCTTTCCACCGGCTACACTTCCATCTTCCGCCTGGTGCTGGGGCTCAGCGCCAACACCCCTTACCTTCTGCTGGACGAACCCGTCCTGGGCCTGGACGCCCAGCACCGGGATCTCTTCTACCGGCTGCTGGTGGAGAAATTCGCCCTGGGCACCACCACCATTCTGCTGTCCACCCACCTGATCGACGAAGCCGAGACCCTGGTGGACCATACCATCATTCTGCGGAAAGGCACGGTCCTGAAAAATGCCCCCACTGAGGAGCTGACCGCCACCGCTTTCTCCCTCTCCGGCCCCGAAAAACTGGTGGACCAATACACCGAAGGGAAAGAGATCCTCTCCAGCCACAGCCTGGGCGGCCTCAAAACCGTCTCCCTCCAGGGCACCCTGGAAGAACCCCTTCCGCCCGGCCTGGAAAAGAGCCGCCTGCGTCTGCAAGATTACTTCATCAGCCTCCAGTCCGCCCAGGACCACCAGGAGAGAAAGGAGCTGCCCCATGCGCATGAATCTTAAACCTCTTCTTCGCTATCAGCTGCGGGACTACGCCATCAGCTGCCTGTCCTTTTTCCTGGTCAACGTAGTCATCCTCTCCTTCTTGGCTCTGGTCATCTCCAGGAACCTGCCCACCTATTACTCCGGCTACAGCCTGGGCTGCGCCATTTTCCTGCTGATCTCCGGGCTCATCCTCCCCCGGCAGGTGCTGCGCCTGGGGGTCCAGATGGGCATCTCCCGCCGGACCAGCTTTCTGAGCCTCCTGCTCACCGCCCTGCTGGCCGCCCTGGCCCTGGCTCTCCTGGGTCAAGTGCTGCTCACCACCGCCCTTCACCTGATCCCGGACCAGAAAGAACTGTTCATCACCGACCTTTACTCCATCTTCTACCTGAACAATCAGCCCCCCGCTACCCTGGACCAGCACGGCATGACCATACTGCTGAATACCATGGGGATGCTGGCCTGCTTCGCCGGCGGCTTCTTCTTCACCACTCTCTTCTGGCGGCTGGGCAAGTTGGGCACCATCATCGCTGCCATTGCCATCCCTGCCCTGCTGGTGGGCGGCCCCTGGCTCCTGTACTTTCTTCAGAAACCCCTGGCTCCGGTGCTTCGTCTGCTGGCATCCTTTTCCCAGGCGCTGACTACCCAGCCCGGCACAGCCCTGGCTGCCTTTCTGATCGTCACCCTTCTGTTCACACTGGTCAGCTGGTGCCTCGTGCGGAACACCAACATCCGCAGCGGCATCCTCTCGTCCAAGTAACCATCCACCCCACGCAAGAGAAAAGGAGACCCTATGCTGAATCTGCAACACGTGACCAAACGCTATGGCAAGACCCTGGCCAACGACGACATCAGCTTCCACATCGACCCCGGGGAGATCGCCATCCTCCTGGGCCCCAACGGCGCAGGCAAATCCACCATCATCAAGTGCATCGCCGGCCTGCTCCGGTTCCAGGGCACCATCACCATCGGCGGCCACGACAACAAGAGCCGGGAGGCCAAGTCTCTCCTGGCCTACATCCCCGAGACACCGGCGGTCTACGACCTGCTCACCATCTCCGAGCACCTGGAGTTCATCCGGCGGGCCTACCGCATCCAGGACGACGGCTACGGCCAGCAGCTGCTGGAACGATTTGAACTGGCGGATAAAAAGGACAAGCTGGGCCGGGATCTGTCCAAGGGTATGCAGCAAAAGCTCTCTATCTGCTGCGGCCTGGTCCACCGGCCCAAGCTCCTCATCTTTGACGAGCCCATGGTAGGTCTGGACCCCCACGCCATCAAGGAACTGAAAGCCCTCTTCCGGGAGCAAAAGGACCTGGGAGCCTCCCTGCTCATCTCCACCCATATGATCGACAGCGTGGAGGACTACTGGGACGTGACCCACATCATGATGAACGGCCGCTTCGCCGCCACCCAGCACAACCGTCCGGAAGAGACCCAGGCCCAGAGTCTGGAGGACCTCTTCTTCGCCATCACGGAAGGGGGGAGGAGGGTATGAGCGCCCTGACCTATCTGGTCCTCACCCGGCTGAAAAACACCCTGGTGTCTCTGTTCCATAAACCGGCGCAGCTGCTCTATGTGCTCTTCCTCATCGCCATGTTCACCTTCGCCGCCTGGGGCAACCGGAACAGCGAGCCCCTGCAAACCCCCAGAAGCTTAGTGGAGCTGGCGGCCATCGTCACAGGGCTCTACCTTTTCCTCTTCCTGTATACTGTCTGGAACGGATTCTCCAGAGGTGGGAGCATCTTTTCCCTCTCGGATGTGAACCTGCTCTTTCTCTCCCCCACCTCTCGGACCAGGATCCTCTTTTATGGCCTGTTTCGCCAGATCAGCACGGTCCTGTTCTTAGGATTTTTCATCTTCTATCAGTACTTCTGGATGAGAAACCTCTACGGGATCCCGTTTTCCGTCATCGTGGCCGCCTTCTTCGGCTAT
Organism: Evtepia sp.; assembly: GCF_034090835.1. Taxonomy (GTDB): domain Bacteria; phylum Bacillota; class Clostridia; order Oscillospirales; family Oscillospiraceae; genus Evtepia. The sequence continues at coordinate 3,337 of NZ_JAXDRS010000015.1, read as the reverse complement.
GTTGCGGTCCTCTTTCTGGGTCAGGTCACTGCCATGACCATCTACACCTTTACCAGCAACAACGAACCCCTGAAAAAGGCCCTCAAAGCCATCACCCTGCTTCTTTTTATCCTGCTGGTCTCCTGGCTGGGCTGGAACGCCGTGACTTCACCGGATGGCTGGCTGGCCGGGTTAACCGGCGCCGCTGTGCGTCTGCCCGTCTGCCTCTTCCCCATCGGCGGCTGGCTGGGCTGGGCCTTCTCCTCTGCCCTGGGGCTGGGCCCCTGGTGGCCGGGGGTCCTGCTCTCTGTTTTGGCATTGGCTCTGCTGATCTTCCTTCTCACCCACTTTGAACAGGACTGGTATGAAGACGTGCTCCGCACCGCCGAGATGGCCCAGTCTGCCATCGCCGCCAAAAAGGAGGGCAACCTGGAAGCCGCCCCCGGCAAGGTACGCATGGGCGCCATCGGTCTGACCCAGGGTTGGGGTGCTTCCGCCTTCTACTACAAGCACAAGATCGAGAACCGGCGAGGCGGCCTGCTCCTTCTGCCGCCCCTCACCCTGATTTTTGCGGTGGTGCTCATCGTGGCTGCCTTCTTCATGCGGGAGGGAGGCCTGCTTCCCTTCCTGTTCCTCTCCTTCTACCTGCAGCTCTTCTCCTCCAGCCAGAGCCGACTGAACAAAGAGCTGAACAAGCCCTTTGTCTATCTGGTGCCGGAGCCGCCCTTCTCCAAGCTTCTCCAGTGCCTGCGGGAGCTGCTGCCCTCCGCTGTGGCAGAGGCCGTGCTGGTCTTTGTCCCCGCCGGTCTCATCCTGGGTCTGTCTCCGGCCGGCATCCTCATCTGCGTGTTTGCCCGGATAAGCTACACCTTCCTGTTCCAGAGCGGCGCGCTGGTGCTGGAGCGGTTCTGGCGGGGCGCCAACAAGGCAGTGGTCTTCCTGCTGTACTTTGTGATCCTCATCGCAATGGCCCTCCCCGGCATCGCCCTGGGGGTCCTCCTGACCGCCACCATCCTGCCTGGCGGACTGCTGGCAGGTCTGCTGGTGGCTGCGCTGGTGAACCTCCCGGTTTCCCTGGGGGTTCTCTACCTGCTGCGGAATATGCTGCAATACGCAGAGTACACCCACTGATCCCCCAAAGAGAGCCGGTCCCCCGGGGACCGGCTCTCTTTTTCTTGCGCCGGAGGTCATCTTATTGTACAATACCAGGAAAGGAGGGATTTCCCATGGAATATACCTTTGACCAGGTGGCCGATCTGCTGGACGAAATGGCAGAGCAGTTTCCGCCCGTCCTTTTCGAGCAGCTCAATGGGGGGATTCTCCTGCAGGAGGAGGAAAAACCGGACCCTCTCTTCCCTGACGGTGACATATTCTTCATGGGAGAGTACATCCAGGACCCCTATATGGGCCGCTCCATCCACCTCTACTATGGTTCCTTCCTTGCATCTGCCCGAAACGAGGACTGGACCGAAGAGACCTGGCAGCAGGAACTCTACACCACCCTGTCCCACGAACTCACCCACCATATCGAAGCTCTGGGGGGTGTACACGGCCTGGATGACAAGGATGAGGAAGACTTGCAGCGCTATCTGGAGGAATACCGCTCCCTGTGAATACCTCGTATGCACCTGTATGGGGAAACCTGGTTCCATTTTTCCACATCGCCCCCAAAAACCATGAAAAACTTACAAAAATTTTCAACATTTTTAAAAAACTTGCCAGGAAATTTGATAAAGTGATTGAAATTGTTTTCATTTTGTAGTACTATGTAACAAATACATGAATGAACTAAGAGAGGGTTCTCTTATTACATTTGCGACTACTATCTGCGGGAGAGCGTTAATTTAGGAGGTATCTGCATATGGGATTCTTTAGCGCGCTGCGGCGCAAGCCGGAGGACGATCTGTACGAAGATTACGAAGAAAATTATGCATATGAAGACGAGTATCAAGACGAAGAGCCGGTAGGCGTGCAGCCCATTCGCAGCGTTGCTGATGTTCAGGTGGTCCTGGTGTCCCCCACCGCCTACAAGGATGCATCCGCCATTGCAGACCTGCTTCGGGATATGAAGATGATCGTCCTGAATCTCGACAAAACCGAGCGCGAGGTCGCACGCCGTCTGCTGGACTTCATCTCCGGCGTCATCTACTCCGAAGACGCCCACATCATGAAGGTCGCCACCAATGTCTACATGGTCGCCCCCTATTTCGTTGACCTGCTGGGCAACCTGGACAACGACGACGTGGTCTCTTTCTGATCCCATTCCTAACATGTATAAAAAGCAGATGCTGTATGCATCTGCTTTTTTCTTTCCTTTTCCCAAAAACCGGCGGCCTTCAAGGGCGGTGAATTAAGAAAACATTGAAGCAGGAAACGGTATAGCTCAAACGGCTATGCCGTTTCTTGCTGTTTTTGATTGGAATGGTGGGCTTCTTCGATAGCCCGTGAAAAGTCAAATGCACCGATAAAGTTGTAAACGATAGTGATCTCCCGCGTCTTGGATTTCCTGTCAGCATGGGAAACCTCGATGTGGTCGATAAACTCCCGTAGAATAGTGGCGTCAAGCTCTTTCATGTCTGTGTACTTTTTAACCACGGATATAAACGCCTTGACATCGGTTTGTTGCTTGTCCTGCTGTTTCAGGTCTTGCCGCAAAACCTCTGCCATGTTTTTCAAGTTGCGCTGTTCCTGTTCATAGTCATGGGACAGCTTGATAAAGCGTTCATCCGTCAGCTTGCCAGCAACATTATCTTCGTACAGGTGGGAGATAATCGTATCAAGCTCGCTGATCCGCTGGTCTGCTTTAGAGAGCGTTTCTCGTTTCCTTGTCAGGTCTGCGCTCTGATCCCTCATGCTGCTGTCTGCTGCGTCCTGAACAAAGGCGGCTTCATGCTCATTGACATACTGGATCGCCTCGCGGAGATTTCGCAGGACAATTTCATGCAGGATCACGTTGCGAATGGAATGTGTCGTGCAAAGCGTCCGATCCTTGCGATAGGTGGAGCAGATAAAGTATTTCTGTTCCTCGGTAAAGTGGGTCGCTCTGCATTGATACATCTTTCCGCCGCACTCCGCGCAATAGAGAAGCCCGGAGAACATTCCCATATCGCCCATCTTGGTAGGGCGACGGCGGGATTTGCGGATGTTCTGCACAATGAGAAATACGCTTTCCTCGATGATCGGCGGCTGGGTGTTTTCAAAGATCATCCAATCCGTCGGGTCATTCCAAAGTTTCTTTTTGCTCTTGTAAGACTGTTTTTTGGTCTTGAAGTTCACGGTGTGTCCCAAATAGTCCACACGTTCCAACATACGCGATACTGTTTCATTCGTCCATTTGTAAGGATCAGCCGTAGGCTTA
>NZ_JAXDRS010000014.1:0-72186 GCF_034090835.1 Evtepia sp. | reverse complement strand
TTTCAAAGCAAAAACACAAGCGGATTTAAGAAAATATGTGAGTATCTCCCGATACACAAAATGCCGGAAATGCCTGTAAAGACAGGCTATACCGGCATATAAGAAGTTTTGAAAAGATAGTTAAAAATCATATTAGAGTTTATACTGAAATCAATGGATTTCCTCCCAGATGGCCTTCTGCAATCTCATCTTGCGGGCCCTGTCAACTTCCTGTATAATACCAGCTATGAAAGAGACACTACGCCAAAGGAGGATCGCCTGTGAACAAAACTGACTCCTATCTGGGCTTTGAACTGGGCCCCATTCGCCCGCCCAGCGAAGCATACAGCCTGCTGCTCCGCATCAACCGTGGCTGCGGCTGGAACAAGTGCCGCTTCTGCGGATTTTACCGGGGTGTGCCCTTCAGCCCCCGCTCCGCAGAAGACATTAAGAAAGACATCGACCTGGTCAAATACTGGGTGGATGTTTTCCAGGGAAAAGAGGTCTCCCGCCAGCCCAAATCCGAAGGCGACTACGAGGCCTGCTATATGGCCCATCACTGGATCCAGAGCGGAATGCGTTCCGTCTTCTTCCAGGACGCCAACAGCATCCTCATGAATCCCGACGGTATGATAGAAGTGCTGGAATACCTGAACCAGACCTTCCCCCAGATCCAGCGGATCACCACCTACGCCCGCTCCGATACCATCAACCGTCTCAGTGAGGAACGGCTGCGCCGCTACGCCCAGCTGAAACTGAACCGCTTCCACATCGGCCTGGAGACCGGCAACGATTATATCCTGAAGCTCATGCGCAAAGGCGTGACCAAGCAGGTACAGATCGAAGCCGGTATCAAGGCCATGAAGGCAGGCATTGAGATCAATGAGTTCTATATGCCCGGTATGGGCGGCCGTGAGTACGCCCGTCAGAGCGCCCTGGACACCGCAGATGTGCTGAACCAGGTCAACCCCAACTTTATCCGCATCCGCTCCATGGCCCTGGCAGAAAACCTGGAGATGTACGAAGATTATAAAAGCGGTCTGCTCACCCGCCCCAACGACATCGAAACCATCGGTGAGATCCGTCTGTTTCTGGAGAATCTCCACGGCATCACCAGCGTGGTGGACAGCGACCATATCCTGAACATCCTCCTGGAGCTGCGGGGCAAGCTGCCTGAGGACAAGGACAAGATGCTGGGGATCGTGGACCGCTTCCTGGAGCTGCCTCAGGAGCAGCAAAACATCTTCCGCCTGGGCCGCCGTCTGGGGATCATGGGGAACCTTCGTGACCTGAAGAACACGGTTCTGACGGACAAGGTGAAAGAAACCATGGAAAAGAGCAGCATCGACGAAAGCAACATCGATATGGTTTGCGATAAGCTGATGATCCGCGCTATCCCGATCTAACCCCCATACCAAAAGAATCAGCGGCCCCTTCCCGAGGGCCGCTGATTCTTTGTTGTATTCGCCGATTGCTACTATCCCTAATCATATATCCAATATTATTAGAACCTTATCCATTGACGCTGTCCAGTACCGCATCCCGGAAATGGATGGGAGACAGGTTCAGCATATTAAACTTGGTAGCCAGACAGAGGACATCTTCCCGCCGGGGCGACACGTCCTCAATCACATCCAGCTGCACCCAGGTGCCCTGCCATCCGCCCAGACACTGGAGGCCGTAGGTAAAATAGTTCTGTGCATCTCCCTCAACCTCAGTACATACGGTCTGATAGCGGACCACGCTGGGGGAAGCATTCTGTGCCTCGCAAAATACCCCGTTTTTCTGGAAATGATGGTCTCTCATCTCGCTCCCCCCTCAGAAACTTTTGCTTTACGCGATCTTGTAATGGTGTTATACTGTGCTTACTTCTTTTCACACAGGTTAAGAAGATAGTCACATAGTACGCATTTCGACTGATTTCGTCAATCCCAAATGTAAGCCCCCTCTTTACCTCTGCGCATATCCAATAAAACTCATTGCCACAGGTGATAAAATGATGCTCTCAACTCAACTGAAACTATTGAAAGAAAAGAGAAAACTGACCAATCAGCAATTATCAGATTTGTCTGGCGTTCCCATCGGGACCATCAACCGCATCCTCTCCGGACAAACGGACAACCCCAGCTTCCAGGCTGTCTGCGATATCGTTATGGCCATGGATGGCTCTTTGGACGAGCTGGTCGGAATCAAGACCGAGGCTCCTTCCAAGGACGGAAAGCTCCCGCCTAACAAAGACCTCATCTCTCTCTACGAATCCATGCTGGAGAGCAAGGAGCGATGGATGCACCGGCTCTTCGTCTGCTGCTGTGTGCTCACTCTGGTCCTCATCGGGATCATCGCCTTTGACCTTATGAATCCCACCATCGGATTCTTTCAAAAATGAGAGGCCGCTGGATGCCTCCCATTTAGATAACCTCAAAAATAGAACGGCTGCGGAACTTCATCCGCAGCCGTTCTATTCATGTTAGAACTGAATAAACATTCCGTCCATTCACTCTATCATCCCATATTTTTTCTTCACCCTCTGGATCTTCTCCATCAAAGGCTCGGTAAGCAGCCACAGCAGGATCGCCGTGGTGCCTCCGTGGACCAGGTCCATGGGGAGCCCGGTCAGGTAGTAACTGGCCAGAAGGGGCAGGGTGATCTCCTGGGTCCAGACCAGCGCAGAGGCAGGATTCATGATCCCGCCGTAGACCAAAAGGACCGCCCCAAAACCGAACCCACACAGGGCCATCTTTCCCTTCTTGGGCAGACCTCGACCATAGAAGAGGACACCGGCCAGAAAGCCGATCAGTCCCATGGCAAACATTTGAAAGGGGGTCCAGGGTCCCTGCCCAAAAAACAGGTTGGACACCAGCATGGTGAGCGCCCCCACCAGAAACCCGGAGGAGGGCCCCAGCGAAGCCCCGGTGATGATGGTAAGCGTTGTGACTGGTTTGCACTGGGGAAGCATGAAAAAGACCCCGCGTCCCGCCACGCCCAGAGCACATAGATAGGCCAGTAAAACCAGTTCCCTTGCCTTTGGTTTTCTCCCCTCAAAAGCAAGAAAAAACGGCAGAGAGACCTCCAGAAGGATCAGAAGCGAAATGAAATAGTACTTCCTGCCCTCCAAAACGGTGATGCCAAACCAAAGGGTCACAGGGATCAGTAGCAGCAGGATGGCGATAGACAGTACCATGCGAAAAGAATGACCCTTCTTTTTCCTCTTTTCCCCCTGGGCTGCCGACGGTTCCTGCATAGAGTCTTTCTCTTCCTCCGGAGGAGGAGAGGGAGGGATACTCTGCTCCGGCAGTTCCGCTCCGCACGCCTCTACCACTTCTCTCACGGTGACTGCCTGGGGCAGTATCGCTCGAACCATACGATTGGCTGCTGTGGTGTAAAACGTATTCCCGGAAAAGAACTGACGAGGAGAATCCTCCGTCACAATGGACCCATCAAAAAAGAGAGCACAGCGGTGCGCATAGCGGGCACAGAACTCCGTGTCATGGCTCACCATGACCACCGCCGTCCCCTCCTTGGTCAAATCCTCTAAAATTGAGGCCAGCACCCCCTGGAACCCCGGGTCCAGCCCCTTTGTGGGTTCGTCCAGAAGAAGGATCTCCGGCTTTGTCAGCAGCACCCGAGCCAGGGCCCCTCTCTGCTGCTCCCCCCCAGACAGGTCATACGGATGGCGGGAGAGCAACGGACCCAACCGGCACAAGGATACCACCCAGTCCAGCCGCTTCTCCCCTTCTTCGGGAGATAGCCCCTCCAACCGAATCTGATCCAGCAAGTCCTCTCGGAGGCTGTTACGGACAAAGACAGTCTGAGGGTCCTGGGGAAGCAGCGCCGTCTTGCCCCAGCGCTGGACCTTGCCCCGCACCGGACGGTACAATCCTGCCAAAAGCCCCAAGGCAGTGCTCTTTCCGGTTCCGTTCCCGCCCAGGAGGGCAAAGATCTCTCCCTTCCGTACCGAAAGGCTGAGTCCCTTGATCACATCCGGCAGCTCTCGCTCATAGCGAAACCATAGATCCCGTCCCCGCAGGATCACCTCGCCATGAGAATGGACAGGCTCCGGCGGGAGTTCCCTCAAAGGATGAGAGACAACATACTGAGAAAACCACGTTCGGCCCTCCCGGACCGTCACCGGACAGCTGCCCTCTCCCTGAGACACCGCCCCCCAAATCTGCATGGGAGCAGGCATCGCTCCCGCCATGGGATGACGGCAGGCGCGCAACTGCGCCCCCACCTCCGCTGGTGTGCCCTGACAGAACACTCGTCCTTTCTCCATCACTACAACGTGATCCGCCATGGGAAGGGCTTCTTCCAGCCGGTGCTCTGACAGAAGGACAGTCACGCCCAGTTCCCGGTTGATCTTCCCCAGCATTTGCAGAAACTCCGCTGCTGCAATGGGGTCCAGCTGGCTGGTGGGCTCATCCAGAAGCAACAGGTCCGGCCCCAGGGTCATCACAGAGGCCAGGTTCAGCAGCTGTTTCTGGCCTCCGGATAAGGTGGCGATCTCCCGGTAAAACCAGGTCTGTATCCCAAAAAAAGACGCCATTTCCGCAACCCGCCGGCGTATCGTGGGTGTGTCATACCCCAAACTCTCCATTCCAAAGGCCAGCTCATGCCACACCTTATCGGTGACGATCTGCCCGTCCGGATGCTGGCCCACATAGCCAATGCGGCTGCTCTGCTCCCGCTGTCCCAATTGAGAAAGAGGGGTTCCTTCCCAAAAAAGGTCCCCCGCTTTCCTTCCATAGGGTGCCAGCATGGGCTTACAATGGCGAAGCAGGGTGGATTTCCCACAGCCCGAAGGGCCGCAGATCACCACAAACGATCCGGCCTCCACCGACAGATCCACAGAACAGAGGGCCTTCTGCCGAAACTCTCCATAGGAAAAGGTGAGGTCTCGCACCTCAAGCTGCGCCATGGCCGTCCCTCCCTTCTCCGTTACGGATCAGCTCCAGGAACATAAGGCCGAAACAAATCAGCAGCAGCCCACTGCTGCACAGAATCGCCCATTCTCTCCACACCGCAATGGCGCGGCTTCCTAACACCGCCCCCAGGACAAAGAAAAGAATCACCAGAAAATAGGTCAAAGACTTGGTCCGTTCCCTGCGCACGCCTGTAAAGGAATATTCCGCAGCAGCGTGGATGGCAGAGCGAAGGTTTCCAATGCACATAGTAGTAGCAATGCTGTTGCCGTCGATCTTCCGAAAGGCTTCCACCTGGAATCCACAGGCCAGCGAGATCAAGCTGTTGGCCAGGAGGTTGGCCTCCTGGGGAATAAACGCTACCCCAGCCAACAACAGCAGCTCCACCAGAACTCCTATCTGCCGCCAGTGCAGCTTACCGATCTGCTGACACCAGTGGCGGATGAACAACGCCGCCAAAATGCCCACGGCAAAGGCTGCCACCGGGCAGAAGTAGTAAAAGGAAGCGGCCCAATCCCCCTGAGAGAGATGCACCCCCAGTAAAAGCATGTTGCCCGTCTGGGCATTGGCAAACACCCCTCCCCGGCACAGGTAGGAATAGGCATCCATCAGTCCACCAGACAGAGCCAGGAGCAGACCCAGACCAATGGTATCTGAAACCTGCTGGCCCGCCGGGAGCATCTTCCTCACAATGGCCGGGGACCGACCTTTCCGCTTTTCCAACGCCATACCTCCCTTCCGTTTAACACCAAAGGCGTCAGGCACAATGCCAGATACACCACAAATAACACAGCTGAAACAGGCGTCCATGCCCCTGTCATCCGAGGATAGTAGCCGTAGGCTAAGTCCCCACGCACCCATCCTATCACGAGAATACAGCCGCACCCCAACAGCCACGCCAGCATCCCTTTGTCTCTCCTGTCCCAACGATAGAGCGCGAACGCTGTCCGGCCAGGGAGCCCGTATCCCCGGCTCTTCATGGCATCCGCCGTCTCCACTGCGTGCTCCAGGCTCCAGGTTACAAGAATGGAGAGGCTGCCCGCTCCGCTTTTGAGTTTCCCCCAAAAGCTGGCAGGCGCCTCTCCCCCTCTCAGGCAAAGCTGGGCCTGAGAGATTTTTTTCATTTGCCGGGCAAGTCCCGGGATAAACCGAAGCACCATGGAAAGCAGCAAAGAGAGCGCTGGGGCTGCCCGTCCAAACAGGTAGACCATTTTATCGGTGCTCAGCACCTGATTCCAACAGGAAAACCAGAGAAAGACCGCTGCCAGCATAACAGACGCCGCCAGGCCATAGGCAATACTCTCCATGGTGAGAGGATTCCCGGAGGGAAAATAGGCCAACACCGTGACACCGCGGTGGGTAAACAGGGGATTGATCACCGCCGCCAGCAAGACCACCGGAACCAGATATTTCAGTCCCCCCAAAAGCCGCCTTCCATAGAGGCATCTGCTGTAACCCAACGCAGAGCCCAGAGCGATGAGCAGACAAACCGGATGGAGAAAAGCCATGGAAAACACCAGAACCAGCGCAAAATAGCAGAGGTTCACCCATGGATGAAACCCGGAAAACACATCGGTCTGCCGCATATCCTCCCTCCGTTCTGATCAGAAATTCGAGCCGCCAATATCAGCGCCCTGGCTGCACGTGTACATCCAGCATATCACATCTCCGTCCTTTAGGGAATACTGACTGCATCCATAGTTGGGAAAAACGCCGTTCACTCGATACATCCAACCAGACAGTTCTCCCACATCAAACTCATACAGATTGGCGATTCCCTCCACATAACTGCTGTGATAGACCGGCGTATTGGTATACTCCAAGTGAATTCCCTTCTCCCGGCAAACCCGCTGGAGCACATCCATCACGCTCTCCCCCGGTGTGATGGGTACGGTGGTCTCTCGCAAGATCCAACCGCCGGACGGCACCAAACTTTGTTTCGCCGGGTCACATCGGTCCATGTTATTCAAAATCGTGGCGCAGGAGATCGAGATTTTACAGGTGGGTGTCACCACCGGTTCCGAAGGTTTGGAAGGCTGAGAGGGCTGGGAAGGCTTCTCCGGTTGAGACGGCTTCTGGGCAGGCTCTCCAGCCTGTGTGTCCCCAGAGGATGCCCCCTGGTCTGCGGTCTCCTGTTGAGACTCTCCCTTCTCTTCCTGCTGGGTCTCTTCCGCTGCCTGATTCGAGTCAGCATTTGGATTCTCTTCGTTCTGGGTCTCCTCTTGCTGCGTGGCTGCCTCTTGCTGTGTTGGGTTCTTCTCTACCGACCAACCACGACTGTCCGGGTTATTTCCCCCAAACCAAAAGGCAGCCAGGAGAACCACCACAAGAAGCAGTCCCCCGATCCACGCTTTCTTATGCTTTTTCCATCCCATACTGATCTCCCTCGCTTACGCAGCAGACGGGAAGAGCACCCGGAAGGAAGTGGGCATCTGTCCCTTGGGCAGCACCACGACCCGCTGAATGGGACCATCCTGGCCAGGAGACACTACATCGCTCATAACAAACAGGCCGGTCTTCCCCTGCTCCTGCCGCAGCAGCGCCGTCAACGCCAAAAAGCCCTGCTCGGTTGCCATCTGCTGGCTGCCAAGGCCCTCCTGGGTGTGCTGGAAGCTGCCGTCCTCCTGCTGGTAAGACAGCAGCACGTCCAGCAGGGTATGTCCGTTCTTTGCAAACCGGGCATCCTTCACGGAGATCCCCAGGCTGCACAGAGCCATCACCACCTGCGCAGTACTCTCTGCGTTGGGGCTGCCAAAGCTGGTATACCCGCCCTGAGGGTCCTGTATTTCCGCCAGACAGTCCACACCACGCTCCACGGCTTCCTTTACCGCTTGCTGGTCCTGATACCCAGACAGCGCCATCAGCGCCATGGCCGTCAGGTCAGGGTCAGCACGCCCGGCTGTACCGAAACGCCAGCCTCCGTCGGCGCCCTGCCGGGAGAGAATCTCTTCCACATATCCTTCCCTCGTAGCCTGAACGCCGCCCTCCGGCGCCGTCGGCATGGGGTATGCCCCTGCATCCAAGGCAATGAGCGCCCAGATGGGACCATTGATCCCCTGACGCAAGGTCCCCGTCTTGCCCCCCAGAGGAGCCAGCAGATCATACCCTGCCACATCTCGAGGGTCCTTTCCCATGGCGGTCAAAGCCAGGGAAAGACGAGCATACTCCGTGTTCTTCCGGTCACTCAAAATCCCCTGGCATTCCTTTACATAAGCTTCCACTCTGTCATAGTAACCCTCCAGATAACCAGCCGGGATGGAATATCCCCCTCGGACCAGGCCCAGGATCAGCCACTCTCCTTCCATCTCCCCAAAGTGAGGGTTGGGGACAGTCTGACAAAGATAGTCCGCTGTCTGTTTTGCCGCCGCCGGTGTAGTACCGGCGGCGGCAGCGACAGGCAGCATAAAACTGAGAGACAGGCATAGGGTAAGGACCCATGCACCGATTGTCTTAATTCCTCTCATGGTTTCATCCTCCTGTGGTGATTACGTTCTTATGCGTCCAGCTTCTCTGCCAGGCGGACATAAAGAGCCGCGGTTTCCCCTCTGGTTGCCGTTCCCTTGGGGGCAATGGTGTCGTCCGGATTTCCCTTCAGGATGCCTTCCTTGTTCATCCAGCACACTGCCTCATAGGCCCAGTCGGAAATCTCTCCCCGGTCGGGTGCGTTCAGCTCATAGCTCCAGCCGTCCTCAAAACCCATGCCCTTGCTCTGGACATAACGGTACAGCATGGTGGCCAGTTCTTCCCGTGTCACCGCACGAGAGGGCGCAAACTGGTCGCCTGCGTCACCCTTGGTGATCCCCTGTTCCCAGGCCCAAAGGACAGCGTCGCTGTACCACTGATCCTTCGCTACATCCACAAAGGGATGGGTGCCCTGCACCGCAGGAGAGCCAGCCATCCGGTAGAGAACAGTTACCGTCATCGCCCGGTCAAAGGCCTGGTCCGGCGCAAAGGTGGTCTTGCTCACGCCGTCCATGAGACCCATCTTCCAGGCCTTCTGCACTTCATCCTTTGCCCAGTGCCCTTCCAGATCGGTAAAGGGCATCTCCACGCCGGGCTCCGTGGTCCAATCGTTGGTGTAATAGAAGATGATCTGGTCGCCACTGTGGACGGAGTATGTGGTGATTCCCACTGCAGGCCGCTGGCCGTTTACCTTATACAGCCAACCGGACTCCGGACCGTTGGTGAACTCTGCCAGCGTCTTACCGTCCTTGCTCATCTGGGAGACATACCCCTCTTCTGCACCCACCTGGGTAATACCAGTACCCTCCAGGGCAGACACGAAGGCGTGATACACCGTAGAACCTTCCTTCACTGTTACGGTTTTCTCTTCCAACCAGTACTCTGTATCCGCCTGCACCGTCACCGTGACAGAGAAGGTATCCGTTCCGGTGGGATCGCCGGGACCCTCGCTCTCCCCGGTGCTGGTAGCCCGGGCAGGTTCTACCGCTACTTCGCTGAAGTCATATACATTATAGGCCTCGCCAGTGGTCATCACTTCTGCCGCTGCCACCAGAGCACGGAATCCCTGCTCTGTCGCCAGTTCGTTGCGGCTGCTGTTGTCCATATAGCCCAGACCGCTCTGGTCCTCCAGGGCATAGGAAAGCAGGCTGTCCAGCAGGCTCACCCCATTCTTCACAAACCGTCCGTCTGTGTCCGGGTCGATCCCCATGGCGGCCAGGGCCAGAATCACCATGGCGTCTTTGTTGGCGTCCCCATACCCACCATTCTCGCCCTGGGCACTGCTCAGATAGGACACTGCTTTGTCCGCCGCAGCCTTCACAGCTGCGTCTTCTTCCACGTAGAACGCCAGCGCAGTCAGAATGTTCGCGGTGGGCTCGATGGTGCCATACTCATCCCAGCTGCCGTCCTCTCTCTGCCCTGCCAGGAAGGCCTGGACCGTCTCCTTCTCCTGCTCCTGTGTACCGTATTCCCCCTGCTGATAGGCAAATACCGTATATGGTGCGCTCCAGGCACTGGAAGAATGGGTGCTCCCCTTCAATCCTTCCACTGCGCTGAAAGACTCATTGCTGTTCACCGGATAGAGCACTGCGGGATCTGCTCCCACACTGTGCAGGATGGTCACCGCTTTGGCATAGGTGGTCTCTCCCACCCCCTCCTGGGTCAGTCCGGTGATGGCCTTGTTCACATAGCTCTGGAGCGCCTTGTCCGTAGTGGCGATCCCGTTCTGCCGAAGGGCAGCATAGGCTGCCATGTCCATCACCACCCACTCATCCGAGCGGTCCTGGTACCCCTTGGCAATGTTGTCCATGAGCTGATACACTGCCGCCATTTCCTGGCTTTCGGCAGAAGGCGCTTCCGCCGCCAGCGCGCCCATGGGCAGCACGCCCAACGCCAGGACCAATGCCATTACCAGAGCTGTTACTTGTTTTTTCATGGTCATCCTCCTTAAAATAAAATCTGTCTGCCAAAACCGGCAGACAGATCCCTATCCAGCAGAGGAGACCCTTCCTTTGTAAAAAAGGCAGGCTCTGATTGGTATTGTTTCCGGTTCCGGCAGAAACACCGACAGACCTCCAGGTACTCTGACTTATCCGCAAAACACGGCTTCACAGTGACCGACTCGCGGGGCTTCTCACCCCATTCCCCCTGCCGCCCGAAGCGGCGGAGGCCTGTCCCGCTATTCAATTTTCGTCCTTATCATACCCTAAAACAGGGGAATTGTAAACGATTACTTTTCTTTTCCCATGCTCTGGTAATACTTCGCCAGCGCCTGTGTGCCCAGATCACCAAAGCCGGCCTCTTCCAGCTGGCGGTACTCCTCCAGAACCCGGGTCAAAACCCCCAGAGTAAGGCCATTCTGCTCCGCCTCTTCCACAGCCAGGGTCATATCCTTCACGAAGTGCTTCAGGAAAAATCCAGGGGCGTAATCTCCCTGCAAGATCTTCTCTCCAAAAAGATCCAGCTGCTTGCTGCCCGCCGCCCCGGTGGCAACAGAACGGAGCAAAACCGAACGATCCAGCCCCTTTTCCCTGGCGTAGGCCAGCGCCTCACAGACCCCGGAGAGGGTACCAGCAATCATGATCTGATTGGCCAGCTTGGCGTGCTGCCCACAGCCGGGGCCGCCCTGCCGGTTGATGTTGGTTCCCATCGCCTGGAACAGGGGCAGGCAGGCCTCATAATCTTCCGGGCGGCCTCCCACCAAAATGGAGAGGGTCCCGTTCTTTGCCCCGGTATCTCCTCCGGTCACCGGGGCGTCCATCACCCGAAAGCCCCGGGCCGTTCCCTCTTCATACAGTCGCTCCGCCAGCGTGGGGCTGGTGGTCGTCATATCGATGAGGAATGCACCTTTAGGGGCGTTGTCCAGGATGCCACCCTCAGAAAAGTACACCTCTTCCACATCCTTCGGGAAGCCAACCATGGTCACCACCGCATCACAGCCCTTGACGCACTGGGCGATGGTCTCATGGAACACAGCCCCTTCCTCAATGACCTCTTCCACCTTTTCCCGAGAACGGGCGTAAATGTGCAGCGTGTATCCCGCCTTCATCAGGTTGCGGACCATGGATTTCCCCATGATCCCTACACCGATCCATCCAATCTGTTTCATGCGATATCCCTCCTGTATTTTTAAAAAACGGGCGGGAACCACTCTCCCACCCGTTTTTATGATCATTCTTCTGTGTTGGTTCCGGTGCCCGTGCCGCCGGTTCCCGTGCCGGTACCACCTTCAGAACCCTCGTTTCCGGTGCCGGTTTCTGTGCCCGTGCCGCTGCCGCCGGTGCTGCCGCCTGTGTTACCACCGGTGTTGTTGCCGCCGGTGCCAGTGCCGCTGCCGGTGTTGCCGCCGGTATTGGTCTGGGCGCCGTCTTCCGGCTTCTCCCCGGCATCCTGGGTGCTGTCATGGTTGGGTGCGTCGGGATCTGCTTCTACGGTCACAACGATCTCCGCACTCTTTCCGCCTGCGGTCGCCTTGATGATGGCAGTACCCACGTCACGGCCGCTGACCACACCGTCCTCCGACACCCGGGCCACGGAAGCATTGTTGCTCTCCCAGGTGATCTTGGCCGGGGTCATATCATCCTTTTCCATCACTACGGTCGCCTTGATGGTATAGGTGTCACCGGACTTGATGGTGACCTTCTCCTGCTCCAGCTGGATCTTTACTACGCCAGGGGCAGTTTCCACCACGGCCACAGTACCATTGGCCACCGTCTTTCCGTCCACCCCGGCAGCAATGGTCGCAGAGCCAACGCTCTTGGCTGTCAGCGTACAGGTCGTTCCGCTGCCCTCCACCGTGACCACGTTGGGATCACTGCTGCTCCAGGTCACGTTCGGCTTTTCTCCGCCGCTTCCCTCAGCAAGGGCGCCTTCCAGGGTGGCTGTGGCACTCTCGCCCACCACAATGCTCTGGGTGGAGAAGGCGATCTTGGCATCCTCACCGCCGCCCGTCAAAAGGGACTTAATGATCAGAGCTGCAATGATGATGACCACCAGGCCCACCGCCACAGGAATAAAGCGGGTCAGGCTGCTACCGGTGGAAGAACCCCGGCGCTGGCTGGATCTCCGGCGATTGGATTCCGCCGGCGGACGCCGACCGCCGGAGCGGCTGCTCTGTCCGCCGCTGCGGGACCCGCTGCGGCTGCTGCCGCCACGGGAGGCCGGACGATCATACTCCCGGTAGGAGGAGGAAGATCGTCCACTGGAACGGCTGCTGCTGCCACTGCCGGACTTCTTTTTCCGGGCGCCGCCATGGCTGTCCCAGTTGGGGGCGGTGCGCTCCCAGTCGGACAGGTCAAAGTCATCGTACATATCCCGTCTGCTCCGGGTGCTGTACCGGTCGGAAGCACGGCGGTCGTAGTCCCGGTCATAGCTCCGGTCGCGGGAAGAGGAAGACCCTCTGCGGGCATTTCCTCGAGAGGGCCGGCCGTTGTATTCATCAAATTCGTCGTAACGCATTATTATCATCCTCCTGACGATTGTCCTGGAACGGAAAGTCATCGGGTTCATGGTTTTTCCACATACTTCGAAGTATTATATCATAGTTCCCCTCTTATGAAAACCGCTAATTTGTAAAGTTTCTGCAAAAACTTACCGGCTCCTTTTGGCACTCTGCCCCTCCCTTTACCACGGTGTCCTTTTGTGCTATCATGACCAAAAGCAAGGGAGTTCCCCTCCCTGTTTCCTTATACTTTCCACTGTAAACCAGAAAAGAGGTTTTCCATGACCCTATCCTTTCAAGCCGCCCAGACGGCGGGTTCCACCGTCTTATTGGTCACATCCCCTGTCTCCAAAGAACTGCAGCCGCAAATATCCCAGCGTCTGCTCTCCCTTCGGGAGCTTCCCGCCCAAAGAGTCGCCTTTCTCTCTCTGCCCCGCTTCCGAAGCCCAGCCTCCCTGGACTTTGCAGGGGGGATCTTTTCTGCCAGCGCCAGTGCCTGCGCCGGACTGCTCTGCGCCACGGCCCAGGGATTTCGCCGGGAAAAAAATTCATGCTGGAAGCAGCCGGGCTCTCCTCCCCCTGTCCGGTCCACGCCAATCCCCTCACCGGCTTGGTCTCCCTATCCCTCCCCTTACCCGTCCGCTTCAGAAGGGAAACCCTGGCCGGCCAGGCGGTCTCCCTGCTCTCCTTCCCTGGTTTGGCCCATGTGGTCTCTACTGCCTCTCTCCCGGACAGAGAAACCCTCTCCTCCCTTCTCCCGGAGCTGGCCCGTTCTATGGACGTACCCGCCGTCCAATGGGATCGCTGGGACCCAGTCCAACGTTCTCTCACCGCGTTTCGGATGCATCAGGACGGCACGCTCACAGAGGAAGCTGCTTCCCTGTCCGGCTTCGCCGCGGCAGCCCTCGGCACTGCCCGAGGGGAAGGAACCCACAAGCTGGAATGGCCCCACTCCAGCGGGAGCGTACACGCAGCGGTCACGGTGCATCACGGTACGTTTCAGCGCCTGCTTCTTACCGTGCCGGTCCTTCCGGGACAGGAATATGAGATCTCCTTCTAACCACCACAGGAAAGAAAACAACAGGCAGCGCACTGGTGCGCTGCCTGTTGTTTTCTTTTTCTGAAACAGTCAGGGGGTATCCTCATTGTACCGCTCCAGGAACTGCTTGGTCCGCTCCTGTTTCGGGTTGCCAAATACCTCTTCCGGAGGACCTTCCTCCACCACCACGCCGTGGTCCATGAAGATCACCTGGTCTGCCACGTCCCGGGCAAACTTCATCTCATGGGTCACGATGATCATGGTGGTGTGCTGGTCAGCAAGGCTGCGGATGACCTTCAACACCTCTCCAGTCAGCTCAGGGTCCAGGGCGGAGGTGGGCTCGTCAAAGCACAGAATGTCCGGCTTCATGGCCAGCGCCCGGGCAATGGCCACCCGCTGCTGCTGACCGCCGGAAAGCTGATGGGGATAGTTCCCCATCCGGTCCTTTAAGCCCATTTTCTCCAGAAGGATCTTACCTTCGGCCCGAATCTCTTCCAGGCTCTCCCCTGTTTTCTCTGTCTTTGCCATGAGCTCCCGGGCCAGGGTGACATTTTCCAGGGCTGTGTACTGGGGGAAGAGGTTAAAGTTCTGGAACACCAGGCCGAAATGGAGCCGTTTCCGGCGGATCTCACTCTCCCGCTGGGTCGCCGGATCCTCTGCGTCAAAAAGGGTCTCCCCTTTCACGCGGATCACCCCGCGATTGGGCGTCTCCAAAAAGTTCAGGCATCGCAGCAGGGTGGTCTTACCGCTGCCGGAGGAGCCGATGATGGCCAGGACCTGTCCCTCCTCCAGGGAGAAGTTGATATCCTCCAGCACTCGGACCTGTCCAAAGTGCTTTTCAATGTGGTTGACTTCTAAGATTGCCATGGTCACACCGCCCCCTTATCTAAAGTAGCTCAGCTTCCGTTCAATGAAATTGAACAGGATGGTCAGGATGCCCACGAAGAGCAGGTAGAACACACCGGTGTATAACAGAGGCCATACCAGGCCGCTGCTCTTCATGAAGGAGTAACCAGTGAAGGTCAGCTCATAGACTGCGATCACCCGGGCCAGAGAGGTGTCCTTGACCAGGGTAATGATCTCGTTGGACATGGGCGGGACGATCCGCTTGATCATCTGGAGCAGGGTAACTTTAAAGAAGATCTGCCCTTTGGTCATGCCCAGCACCTGGGCCGCCTCCCGCTGTCCCACGGGAACGCCCTGGATGCCGCCCCGGTAGATAACGGAGAAGTAGCAGGCATAGTTAATGGAGAAAGCCACCACCGTCGCCATCATTCGTCCCGCATCTCCAGCAGGCCAGAGGTTCATCTTCAGAATACCAGGGACATACATAAAGGCGATGAGCTGGAGCATCAAGGGGGTGCCCCGGACGATCCAGACGATCAGGTTGCATAAAACGCTGATGGGCCGGAAGGCTGCCAGCGCTTTTGCCACTTTGGACGGCTTTTTTGGAGCATGAGCCGAAGGCGTCTCGGATTTATTCTTCCGCTTTTTCTTTAAAAGGAAGCGGAAGGGACGCCACTTGCTCATAGAGCCAAAGGCGACCACCAGGCCCAAAGGCAGGGAGATCAATAAAGTGAGAAAGAAAATTTGTACCGTTGTGCCCAATCCGCTGAGCAGGGTCAGTGTTACATTCCAAAGCATAGGTGAACCTCTTGTCTCTTTTGGTTTCTATAGGCCGCTCAAAGGCAGAGAGCCAAAGCTCTCTGCCTTTGGTGTTCCTTGTTTTATCGCAGGGGTGGGAGAACGATCACTCCGCAGGAACCACCACGACCTGTGCGTTCTTGCAGTAGGCGCGGGTGCAGTTCATGGCGTTGGTGACCTCGTCGGTCAGGGTCATGCCGTTCCAGAGAACGTCAACGTTGCCGGAGTCCAGCTCCATGATCTTGTTGTCCCAGTCAATGACAGTGAAGGTGATCTTCACGCCCAGCTTCTCTGCCACCAGCTTTGCCATGTCTGCGTCAAAGCCGATCCATTCGCCGTTCTTGTCCTTGTAGTCCATGGGAGCGAACTCGGTGATACCAACCACCAGGGTGCCCTTCTTCTGGATGGCGGCCACGTCGCCGTCAGCAGCGGGAGTATAGTCCTCGGCTGCGGGCTGCTCCAGGATGGCGTCCTGCACGCCGTAGGTCTCTGCCAGCTTCTGCATGGTGCCGTCTGCATAAGTCTCGGACAGCACGTTGTTGATGAAGTCGGTCAGGTCAGAGTCCTTGCGGCAGCCGATGCCGTACTCCTCGGTGGTGAGCTCTTCGGTGTGCTTCAGGTTGGGATAGCTGGTGCCCTCGCCGATCATAGCGCCGGCCATGAGCAGGTCGATGATGGCGGCGTCGGAGGTGCCGGAGGCCACTTCCATAAGGGTGTCAGCCTGCGCAGCCACAGAATTATAGGTCAGGCCCTTTTCCTTGGCGATCTTCTCGCCGGCGCTGCCAGCTTCCACAGCATAGGTCTTGGTGTCGGTGGTCTCAGTCTTGTCACCGGTGTCGGCGGCAGGCTTTTCCTGGCCGCAGGCGGCCAGCAGGGTGCAGCTCATGACGGCTGCCAGCAAGATTGCAAGTACTTTTTTCATTTTCAACTCTCCTGTCTCACTTTGTGTCGTTTAACACTCTGTCGTGATAAAGTACTAACATAATACCACACTGGCCAGGGAATGCAAGCCCCTTTTTCGATTTTTTTGTACTCTGTCCTCTTTTTGTCATTTTAAACAAAAAAAGAAGCCAGCTGCTCTGGTTTCCCGGCGGCTCCCTCTTAGGAAACCGCAGCCTGGCGGCCAGGCTGCGGTTTTACACAGGGGGATCTCTCCTTTTTAATACTTGGTCTCCTTCGGACGCAGGAAGGTATCTCCATCCTTTGCCAGCTGACGCAGGGTCCCCGTCAGGCTGGCAGAAGGGGTCTGTCCACTGAACAGTACACGGACAGGGTCTTTGACTGCCTGATCATCCGGCACGATGGCCTGGTACAAGGTAGTCGCATCCCTGGAGGCCGGAGCAGTCACCCCCGCCGTACAGCAAAGGTACCCCGCTTCGGAAAGGGCGGCATTCTCCCCCAGCACGAACCAGGTCTCCTGCCGAAGAATGGCCGCCAGCTGATGGCTGCCCTCCCGCACACTCTTTAACTGTTCCTCTGCCGTTTCTCCCTGGGGAATCAGCCCCACCTTGTGTCCCCGGCCCGCAGCCTGGCGCACCATATTCCCGCAGTCAGACACCTGATCAGCAGGAAAGAAAACCACTGCATAGGCCCCAACCTCTGCCAGAGCATCCAGCACAGAGGTAAGGTCAGTACCCTTCTGGGCGCTCACGCCCAGATACAGGGAAAACGTTGGGGCAGGTTCTGTGACCTCAGGAACCGTAGGATCGGTGGGAAGGTTAGGCACTCCAGGTTGGCTCTCTCCTCCCCCGTCTCCCGGGTCTACGGGTCGATTTGCCTCCTGCAAGCGGCTCTGCATCAGAGACGCTGCAGAGCTGATGAACACTGCGTCGCTCAGCCAGGCGTTGCTGTCTTTGATGCGAAGCAGTGGGCCATACTGGGTGGTATGGTAGGAATAGGTCATGCCAAAATAGTGGCAGACCGCATAGGCAGGCACATAGTAGATCCCGTTCCGGTACAGCACCTTTCCCGGGATGGGGGGCGAATCGCCCTCTGCCGTGGCGGTGCCGCTTTGCAGATCAAAGGTCATCATTTTCCCCGAAAGATTATACAGGACCAGGCGGGTGTTATTATCAGTAAAGCCATTATACACCCCGAAGTTGACCCCAGCGGCTCCACCGTTAAAGATATTGACGGGCGCATAGATCCAGCCATTGTACTGCACAGGTGTCGTCTGAGGCGTGTTCACCGGAAGGGTGTCATTCAATGAAAGAAAAAACAGACTGTTTGCCGCAGAAGCCGGAACGGCCAGCAGCGTGATGAACAGCGCAGCGGCGCAGAGAAAAGAGAGCATCTTCTTCCTCATTGCTTTCCCCTCCTTGTATCAAAATCTCGGTTTTAAAGCATACCTACTATATCACAGGATTTTCTCACTTTCAACGAAAAGAAAAAAGCAGCCCAATCGGGATTGCAATTCTCCCCGCCCTCCAGTATGATAACAGCAACGGATGAAAACAGGAGGTCCTCGTTATGCTCGTACTCTGCTATTCCCGCTGCTCCACCTGCAAAAAGGCCCTGAAATGGTTGGATGACCATCAGATCCCCTATACCCTCCGGGACATCAAAGAGGAGAATCCCACCCTGGAAGAGCTCCAGTCCTGGTACAAAAACAGCGGCCTGCCCCTGAAAAAATTCTTCAATACCAGCGGACAGCTTTACCGTTCTATGGAACTGTCCAAAAAACTCAAAGACATGCCCGAAGAAGCACAGCTTGCTCTGCTGGCCTCGGATGGTATGTTGGTCAAACGTCCTTTGGTGGTCACCGAAAACGAAATCCTGGTGGGCTTCAAAGAGGAACAGTGGCAAGCTGCGTTCTCCCCCAATAAGGAGGCGTAATCCCATGCGAATTCTGGTCAGCGCCTGCCTGATGGGGGTGGGCTGCCGATACGACGGCAACAGCAATCTCCTCCCTCAGCTGGAGGAACTCATGAAGAAACACACCTGTATCCCTGTCTGCGCCGAACTTTTCGGCGGGCTCCCCACCCCGAGGATCCCCGCTGAACGGCTGGGGAATCGGGTGGTCACCAAAGATGGTCGGGATGTCACCGATGCCTTCGTCCGGGGAACCGCCGAGGTCCTTCGGCTGGCCGACCTGTACGGCTGCAAAGCTGCCCTCTTAAAGGAACGCAGCCCTTCCTGCGGCAGCGGACAAATCTATGACGGCACCTTCTCCCACACCCTCACGGAAGGAGACGGCCTCACCGCACAGCTGTTAAAAAAGAAGGGCATCAAAGTATACGGAGAGTCCCAAATCGGGGAACTCATCGGAGAGCGGCCTTTCTTCTTCAGCATTTGATCCCTCTATAAAAAATCATCCCGTCCTTTTGGAGAGGACGGGATGGTTTTTTCTTCTGTATCTTCTGCGTTGTCTTTCTGCAACAGCGGGACTCTTTCACTCCCCCTTGCGAAGCAGGAAGATACCAACTGCAGCCCCAGCCAGAACCACAGGCGCTGCCCGGACAAAGAGCCACTCTGCCCCATGGACCAACGTTCCTAAAACGGCGGTCTCAGGGTCTTGGTAGTCCCAGGCCAAATAAGAGCCATCCATGACGATGAACACGGCAGAGAGGACCGCCACTATTACGCACACCGCCAGCAGGAATCCGCAAAGCAGGCGTCTTCTGGCGGTCTTTCTCCGGGCCAGCTGTAAATTGATGACCTCCAGCTTTTCCGAGATCGCCGTAATATCGTCGGCTTTTGGCATCGTCAGCGTCTCGCCCAACAGCGTGCTCACCGGGGTCTCCAAGACCTCTGACAGAGAGAGCAGCAGATCTGCGTCGGGAACCGACAACCCCTGCTCCCACTTGGAAACAGTCTGGCGCACCACGTGGAGCTTAACGGCAAGTTCTTCCTGAGAGAGTCCTTTGGCCCGCCTCAGGTTTTTAATGTTTTCCGATAACATGAAGGGAACCTCCTTTTTCTTTCCGGTGTCACCACCATGATAGGAAACAATCCCCGTTGCGGCAAGCAACGCGCCATAACATCCGGCATTTTCCAGGCGTAACCCAAAAAATCATTCCGATTTTAAGGAATACCCTTGGAGGAGTAAGTCCAGGGAAAATTGGCCTAAAAAACAGGCTGTTTCCTCGCTCTTGGCATTGTGTTAGAATGAAAAAGCAGAACGAAAAACAAAAATTGGGGAGTGCATACCAATATGGAAATCATAGAAATCAAAGAGAATAAAAAACAGTTTCTTCCCTTGCTTTTGTTCGCCGACGAGCAAGAAAATATGATAGACCGATACATTGATAGAGGAACGATGTACGTATTAGACGATAATGGGATTAAATGCGAGTGTGTAGTAACCGACGAGGGGAATGGGATTCTTGAAATTAAAAACATTGCAACGGAACCAGAATACCAGGGGAAAGGTTACGGTAAAGCGCTCATTGACTTTGTCGCTACGAAATATAAAGGGACGTATTCTATACTGCAAGTTGGTACAGGGGATAGTCCGTTGACCATTCCTTTTTATGAAAAATGCGGGTTTGCTCTCTCTCACAGCATAAAAGATTTTTTTATAGATAACTATGACCACCCTATTTATGAATGTGGCGTGCAGCTAATCGATATGATTTATTTGCAGAAAGAACTGTAACGCCCCATTGATCGAGCAGACAAGGCAATATAGTATGGAATGATCTATGCAAAAACACTTGAAAGACCTGACAATAAACCGCAGCTTGACGCTGGAGCAGCGGAAAGCATCCCAATTTTACGGCTGGGTGGAGAGCTCCTTCCCGTTGAGCACCGCCTGGACCAACGTATCCCCTTCATACGCCAGCTTGAGGGAAAAGAAAGGAATATCCTGGGTAAGTAAGTCCAGGAAAATTTTGTCGCCGGTCCAAATGGGCAGATCCTTGACCTGGTCCTTGGGCACCCACTCCAGGTCTCCCTCATCACAGGGTATCATGGTCCCAGTAAACCCGGTGGCTGTAAACAGGTGCATATACTCCGTTGTCCAGACATCTGACACAAAGGTCACCAGTCCCCGATAAGCATACTCTGTGAGGGTAAGGCCCGTCTCCTCTTTCACCTCCCGCAGCAGGCACTCCTCAGGGCTCTCTTTCTCCTCGAATTTTCCCCCGATGCCGATCCACTTGTCGTGGTTGATGTCGTTCTCCTTCTTGACCCGGTGAAGCATCAAATACTTTCCGTCCTGCTCAATATAGCATAGTGTCGTGTTCCACATGGCTCCTCCTTAATACTGTCGGATAAACCGGTCGAAAATGTTCCGCACTTCTCCGTCGATGAAGGGCATTGCCTCGTCCCGAATCGCCTTGGGCACCCCGTAAAACGCAGCCGCCACCGCACCGGCCATGGCCGCAATGGTGTCGCTGTCCCCTCCGATGGAAACAGCATTCCGGATGGTATCTTCAAAGTCCTCCCCTTCCAGGAAGGCTTCCATGGCCTGGGGCACACTTCCTGCGCAGGACACATCAAATTGATACCCCTCCCTGATCTCATCCAGGGTGAAATCAAGGGGATAGTACCGGGTCACGTAGGCGCGGATCTCCTCCTTGCTCTTCCCCTCCCGGGCCAGGTAAACAGCGCCCGCCACCGTCAGCGCCCCGGCGATGCCATCCGGGTGGTCGTGAGTCACCTCTGCGGACACCTTCGCCAAAGCCAGGCACTCTTCCATGGTATCTGCCGCCCACGCCACGGGAGAAACCCGCATCCCGCTGCCGTTGCCCAAACTGTGATAGGGCACAGGCTCCTCCGATGCGATCCACTTCTCAAACCGAAGACCATACCCCACGTTGGGATACATCCGTCCCAACCGCTGCATCTCTCCGATCAGGTTTTTCCGAAATCCTTCCAGATCCTTGCCCTCTTCCATCAGCAGCGCTGAAGCCACCGCAGCGGTCATGACGCTGTCATCGGTCATACGACAGTTGGGCTGGAAGAAGGGAAAGCCCTTGTCCTTCCGGTTTTTCCACTCGTAAACCGAACCCACGATATCTCCAATCAATGCTCCCAGCATAGCCGGTCACTCCTCTCCTTTTGAAACGTATTCCTATCATACCACACCGCAAAGCCCCTGTCACCCATGCATCAAAAGTGCGAGGATCCCCTGTCCGGAGGGAAATACGGACAGGGGATCCTCTATTTTGTAAGTCAAGATAAAGACAAGGTGTCACGGTTCTTTTTTCCCGCCAAGAACCCCACCGCCATCACAACAAAGCACACCGCCATGCCAAGGAAGAGGGGATCGAACGGAAGGGAGAGGAGACTGCCCGCCAGCACGGCAACAGGTCCGGCAATGATGGCGGCCAGAGCATACCGTCCCGCAATCTTTCCTTTGAACCAGAGTCCGCCGCACATAGGAAAGAACACCACAGCCCCGCGCAGGCCCATGGAAAGGAAGCCAAGGTCATTGATCATGGCACCAGGTACCAGGATCGCTACCACGACCGCCAGCACCAAAATCACCATAATGGTTCCTCTGGTCACGATCAAGTTGGTATGTGAGTCCTTCATCCGGGGATTCTTCCGAGCGAAAATGTCCGTTACAAGGATGGAGGACATGCCAAGGGCCAGGCCGGAACCACCGCCTACCACGGTAATAAACAGGGTGCCCAGGACCACGCCGCCCAGCAGCTTCGGCATAAAGTCTACCACAAACACCGGAAATACCTGTGCGGAACTCTCGATCTGAATGAGACCAGCGGGGATGGACTGCCCCATGGCCTGAAGAGCAGAGACCTCATCGGCCGTGATGCAATGTCCCCGCATGTACAGGCCGATCAGGATACACGCCACACCAATGGGCGGGATCAGCAGGGCGCTGAGCAGCGCTCCCTTTCTCGCTGCGCTGTCACTCTTGCCCGACCAGATCGCCTGGGCGTAGGTCTGGGTGGCCAGCACACCGAGAACAAGGGACAGACCAGACCCAATATCTTTGGAGGGGCCGCGGGCCACCAGAGAGGTAAAGTGCTGAGATACGGTCCCTGCATCTGCCAAGTCATTGACCCCACCCAGAGGGGTGTTTGCCAAGAGGCTTTGGAGGGTCTCCATAAGGCCCCCAAATCCGTTGGCCAAACCATAGACCAGGATGCCGCCCACGATGGAGGAAACATAAAGCAGGATGAGTTTGGCAACACCGCCCATCCCAGCGCCCCAAACGCCGCCGAAGATGACGTAGAATGCCATAAGGACAATCGAAATCAGCGCCGCTGTCAAGTGATTTAACGGGAAAATGGTGCTGAGCAATGCCGTGGCTGACAAAATCTGCGCCACCACACTAATGAAAATACCAATGGAGCAGAAAATACTGCCTAGGGACTCGGCTCTGGGTCCATATTCTCTGGAAACCACCTGGAGCAGGGTGGAACATCCACTGCGGCGCAGAGGGGCCACAAACCCAATGGCCAAAATCAGACATCCAATGCCCGAACCCAGGGTGAACCACCAGGCCGACATACCATAGGAAAACGCCAGCTGGGCCGTACCGATGGTGGCCTGGCCACTGACCAGCGTCCCCATAATGGCCCCGGCCACGATCCAGGCACCCGCCCGGCTGCCGCCGCTGGAAAAGTCATCCGCTGACTTGACGTGTCGACCGGAGTAAACACCGATCCCGATGATGAGCGCAATGGTGGCCAGAAGGCCTACCACATGGAGTGGAGTTAAGTGCAGCATACCATCCCTCTTTTCTCTCTCAAGACGCAAAAAAGCCGGCAAGAAGAGTATAAGAAACCTAACTCTCCATTGGCCGGCTTTCAAACAGATCACAAGGGCAAGGGTCATTGCCCTCCTCCGCTTAAAACAGCGTAATCTTTTGCAATTTTTCTTTCATATTACTCTCCCACTCCTTGTTTGTCAAGAGGGATTCCGGGATTTCTCTGTCATTCCATTTTTCCCTTCCCCGCCGACTTTTCCTTGCCTTTTTTCCAAAAGTATGATGAAATAAAACAAAAAAGATGAACAGCAACAGGAGGGTCCCAACCATGAGATTCTGGAAGATGAATGGTGCCGGAAATGACTTTATCATACTCAACAACCTGGAGGAACAGTTCCCCGCCTCTGTGTTCCCCGGACTGGCAAAAACCCTGTGCACGCCCCACCTCTCTCTGGGCGCAGACGGCTTCATGGTCGTAGACAAAGCGGATGACCCGAAGGCCGACTTTAAAATGCTCTTCTATAACAGCGACGGCTCTGTGGGAGAAATGTGCGGAAACGGTGCCCGGTGCATCTGCCGCTACGGCTATGAGACCGGCCTCTCCAAAGAGACACAGGTAGTGGAGACCACCGCCGGTCTGGTCACCGGGAAGAGGATCACCAAACGGGAGTATCAGGTCCGCTTAAACGACCCCACCGTGATCCGGCTGGAGGAATCCGTCACCGTAGAGGGAACCCCCTATCCCTGCGCCTATGTGGAGCTGGGCAACCCCGGTCTGCCCCACGCCGTGGTCCCCTATCCTGGTCTGGCCCAGGCCGACCCCGATCAGCTCCGCTTACTGGGCCGGGCCCTGCGGTTTCACCCCCAGTTCCCCAAGGGTGCCAACGTAAACTTCTATGAGATCACCGGGCCCGATCAGGTGCTGGAAAAAACCTATGAGCGCGGCGTGGAGGACTTTACCCTGGCCTGCGGGACCGGGACCGGAAGTCTGGTCACCGTCCTGACCCTTTTGGGAAAAGTCAGCGGCAAAGGCGTGAAGGTCACCATGGGAGGCGGTGTGCTCACCATTGACGTAGACCGGGATGAGGACCGGGTCACCGACCTCTGGCTCACCGGCCCCACCAACATCGTGGCCAAAGGCGAGATCTTCGACGAAGAACTCACCCTGTAACCCTCCCCGTTCCCGTCAGCAAAAAACGGCTTTTCGGGATCTCCGAAAAGCCGTTTTTCTGGTATTTTTTTAGCCTTACAGTTCCCGCAGAGCATCCACCAGAGCGGTCTTCTCCGCTGCCTTGCCGTCCTTGTCCTTCAGGACCTTGGCGGGCACCCCGGCTACCACAGTATTGGGAGCTACGTCGCTGACCACCACAGCGCCAGCGGCCACCACGGCACCCTTGCCGATCCGGCAGCCTTCCAGGACCACGGCATTGGCGCCGATCATCACATCGTCCTCCACCACAACGGGGATTGCGCTGGCAGGCTCGATGACCCCAGCCAGCACGGCGCCGGCACCCACATGGCAGTTCTTACCCACGGTAGCCCGGCCGCCCAGCACAGCGCCCATGTCGATCATGGTCCCTGCGCCAATGACCGCACCGATGTTGATCACTGCACCCATCATGATGACTGCATTGTCCCCGATCTCCACTTTTTCCCGGATGATCGCACCGGGCTCGATCCGGGCGTTGATCTCCCGTTTGTCCAAAAGAGGAATGGCAGAGTTCCGGCTGTCGTTCTCCACGACCACCTCTGCAATGTCATCCTTATGTGCCTCTAAAACAGGACCGATGGCTTTCCAGTCGCCAAAAACGATCTTGGTCTCCCCGCAGGGAAACACGGTGGCTTCGGGGAACTCAATGGGGGTCTTCTCCTTGAGAAAAACCCGAACCGGGGTTTTCTTTTCCGCTGTGCGGATGCGCTCAATAATCTCCTGTGCATTCATCAGCAATTCCTCCTCTGGAGCATAATAATGGAACAGTATACCACTTATCACATCTTAATGCAAGGAAGTTGAAGTTTTATGCAAATTATTGAATATCGCCGGGCCCTGCACCGCATTCCCGAGCTGGACCGGGACCTCCCCGAGACCATGGCCTACCTCCGCTCCGTGCTGGAGCCTCTGGGCTGCGCCCTCTCCTCCCCCATCCCCGGGTCGCTCTGCGCTTTCTTTGACTTTGGGCAGGACAGCGCCATTGCCTTTCGCAGCGACGCCGACGCCCTTCCCATCCAGGAAAAAACCGACGCCCCCTATGCCTCCATCCATCCTGGGAACATGCACGCCTGCGGCCACGACGGCCACATGGCCATGCTGCTGGACCTGGCGGTCTGGCTGAGCCAACAGAAGGCCCTGGGGCACAACGTCCTGCTTGTCTTTCAGCCGGCAGAGGAGACCACCGGGGGTGCCCGAGACCTGTGCGAAAGCGGGGTTTTTTCCCAGTACAAGGTCCAGTGTATCTTCGGTATGCATCTGTGGCCCGACCTGCCCTCCGGCGTCATCGCCTCTCGAAAGAACGAAATGATGAGCCGCTCCTGTGAGGTCACCGTTGAGATCACTGGCCGTTCCAGTCACATCGCCAAGGCAGACGAGGGGATCGACGCCATGGCGGCGGGGGTGGAGTTCTACCGCCGGGCAGCAGCCATGGAGCAGGCCCTTCCCCCTCACCTCTTCCGCCTTCTGAAGTTCGGGCGGATGGAAAGCGGCACCGTCCGAAATGCCGTCAGCGGCAAGACTACCCTTCTGGGCAGTCTGCGTGCTTTCCAGGACGATGTCTTCTTTTCTCTTCGAGACGGGTTATCTGCCATCGCCAGAGAGATCGAGGCAGAGACCGGCTGCACCGTTTCGGTCCACACCAACGACGGCTATCCCCCTGTGTGGAATCCTCCCGCCCTCTTTGAGGCCGTGGAGGCTTGCGGTCTCTCCTTCCATGTTCTGGAGAAACCCGTGATGATCACCGAGGACTTTTCCTGGTATCAGAAAAGCCTGCCTGGTCTCTTCTTCTTCCTGGGGACCGGTCCCTCCCCTGCCCTTCACGCCGATACCTTCCACTTTGATGAGTCCATCCTCCAAAAAGGTGCAGACTTCTGGAAGGCTCTGGCGCAAGCCTTTTAACCTTATATTACACAGAAAACCGGGAGATGCACGTTGCATCTCCCGGTTTTTCTCATATGTGTTTGCCCGGTTCTCAGCCGTAGCAGAAGTAGCTGGTGCTTGCAAACCAGCCGCTGTTGAAGTACACGGACTGCCACACGCCCTTACCCTGAGAAAAGTTTGCCTGATAAAGGACGTTGGAGGGCATATCCACGTTGCCCATCATGGCCTGTTTGACAGAGGCTTCACACACAGCATAGTAGCTGTCGGGAATCGCCTGGGTCGCAGACACGGTAGCATATCTGGTGGAATACTGACCGCGCTGGGTGATCACACCCTTCACCGTATCGGGGAAGCGGCTGTCTGCCACCCGGTTCAGCGCCACCTGCGCCACATACTGCCGCAGCTGCTCGGTAGTCTGACCGGACTCATAGTAAACCATGGTGGTCAGGATGCGGATGTCTTCATCGGTATACTGGGCCAGATTCCAATGGTCCTCGATCACATCCTGGGCGCCATGCCAGATCTTCTTCTCGGCCTGGATGCCGGCGCTGCTGTCCTGGTATCCCTGGGCACGCAGTGCCTCTGCCCGCTGATGGGCTTGGTCCTGAAGAACTTTCTGGTACTGGATCGCAGCCATACAGGCATCATAGTTCGTGCCTGCGGCGAAGGCCATGGGGACCATGGTCACCGTCATCACAGCACAGAGTAAGGTTGCGACTAAAAATTTCTTCATCATAAACTCCTATTATCTCGTCATGGAAGGCCTGCCCCTCTCTCCCCAAGCGCCCCAGGACAGCGGAACCGGAACCCCTTCCAAGGCGGTTTCCTTGCTTCTGGTATCTCTCTCAAAGATCCGTTGCGCTTGCAGGGCGGATTATACACGAAAAGTAATTTGATTTCAAATCGGTAACAAATCGTAAAATTTGGTATCAAGTTCAATTTCTTCAGCAATTATCCACAGGCATTCTGCGGTGCTCCGTAAGAAATTTGTTAGATTTGTATTCCTTTTGTACGTGTTTGTTTCCAATTTGTTAGCTTTGAGACATTTTTTCGTTACCATCCACAAAAATACAGGCCGGTCCACCTGGGACCGGCCTGTTAACACCGAGATTTTCCTTGATCCTCAAGGATTTTTCTGTTGGGCAACCTTACAAAAGAGGGTTCAAAAATCTTTAAATTCAGGCTTCCGACGGGCCAAAAAGGCCTCCATCCCCTCCTGTTTATCATGGGTCGCAAAGACCAGACCCAGCAGATTCCTCTCTCGAAGGCATCCATTGGGCAGGTCTGTACTCTGGCTGGTGTAGATCGCACTCTTGGCCAAAGACACGGCATAGCTGGCCTTGGACCCGATTTTCTCCGCCATGGCCAGGGCATAGGGCATCAGCTCTTTTGCGTCCTCCAGGCAGGCAATGATCTCTTCATATACACCATTGTTCAGCGCATTCATGCAATGAGGCCGGTTGATGGTGAGGATCAACGTACTTCCCTGCTGTTCTGCCTTGATATACTCCATGAAATCCCCCTCCTGTCGTCTATCTCTCTTATCCCCGGAACGCCTGATAGACTTCCCGTCGGGTAAGAGACCGAACCGGATCAAAATACCCTTCCGGCAAACTCTTCGAGGCTTCATCGGGATTCATTGCGTACTTCAAAATCCCCTGCTCGGCACACCAGTCCATGGCGCCCCAGTGGATATGCTGATAGGCTCCTGTGGCCTTCATCTGTTTCACCCGACGCTGGACCGCCTCCTTGCGGGGTGCAAGGAGCATGGCGATCTCGCCCCAGGTAATGGGCTGATCCAGGCGCAAACGGTTGTCAGAGTATACGATCCCCCGGCTCTTCTGCAGGCGAACCAGCTTCTCAAAGCCGGGCTCCTCCCGGCCCACATCGGCGAAGGGGCTCTCTGCCATCAGTTCTTCCACCGTTACCACCCGGTATCCATATTTCCGCAGCAGCTCCAGCTGCTTGGCCAGGCCGAAGGCCACCGGGGTCCGCCGGGCCATGTTGTACCCGTCCTTCTGGAAGATGATCTGGCCGCACAGGGCATTCGGATCCTCCTCCAGAGCCTTTCGCATGGGCTCCACCATGGCACCGATCTCCGCGTTCATGGTCTCCCGGGCAGAGCCATGGGTGATGGGGAGCCATCCCGCGCCGTCAAAGGAAGCCGCCAGATACAGATATTCCATCTGATCGTAGACATCGTAGCTGCTGAATCCCCCCGCCATCTTGTCCACATAATGAGGCGGCCGGCCCATGGTCATCTCATAGCCATACTTCTCCCGCAGCAGCCGGTGCAGGCGGGTGAGATCCTCCACGGCCTCATCCACGCTTTTGAGATACTCCCGCTTCCCATAGACGAAGGGCTTCTTACCAAAAATGATATGACGGTATCCATGGTTGGTGACCTGGTGCCCTTCGTCGATGATCCGGTGCATGAGCCGCTCGTTATGAACGACGCCGCCCCGCTCATCCTGGTTAATGTCCGGGTAATGGTCGTACCGGACCCCACCCCAATCGGCCTGCCCGCTTCTGCCTGCGGTGTCCGGATAATTTTCTCCGGTATCACCAATCACGTCAAAGGTGCCCTTGGCGTCATACTCCTGTAAGGTATCCAGCAAGATATCGGTCAAAGAACGTCCGCTGAACTTATCCGGGACCGCCGGAAGATCCATCGGGCCATCATCAAAGGTCATGGCGACCACCCGCTGAGACGTCTTCACGCACTCGATTCGACGGGTATAACTCACGTGGCGGGGCTGTTCCGGCATGAACTTCTTCAACACGCGCTTCCCCGCTTTTCCTGCTTTCACGATCAGCGACATAGTTTTTCTCCTCTTATTGATGATCCACGCTTACTTCTTCTTATGGCGCGCACGCCACTCCGCAACAAATGCCTTAACCGCAGAATAATGCAGCAATACGATGCCCACAAAATACACAGCACAGCCGGCAAACAGTTTGCAGGCCGTACGAACGAGCACGCTGGAGATCCTCAACTCTGCCACCGCCAGTACTGCCCCTACCGCCAGGGCGGTACTTACGGCACACTTCCCATAGCTCTTCCACTGGGCAAGGAGACGGAACTGAGGCAGCAGCTTTTTTACGTCCCTGTTCAGAAGGATCACGGACAGCACCGCAGAAAGGCTGGTGGCCAGCGTGACCCCCAGCACCCCCATGAACAGGCTGAGCACAATGCTCATGACAATATTAAACACCACCGACACCATGCTGATCACCATGGGCCCCCGGGTCCTCTGATAGGCAAAGTGCACCCGGATCAGAAGCTCCCGCAGCGCAATGACCGGGAACCCAAGAGCAAATCCCACCAGCGCCAGGGTGGTGCTGTGCACACTCTCCAGGGTAAACTCCCCTCGATAGTACACAAGAGACACAATATCTCCTGCGCTGAACACCGTGATGATCGCCACCGGCGCCAAAATCAGCACCATCAGCGTCGCAGCCCTGGTAAGGGTCCGATTCATCTTCTCCTGATCGCCCTCCGTGGCGATCTCCGCAAACCGGCTGAGCAGGATCAGGTTGATGGTGGCGGTGAAGGTCCCTGTGACAAACTGCTCCAGCGTATTGGCATAGGTATAGGAAGAAGCCATTCCTGCGCCAAGATAGGAGCAGATGGCTTTATCCACCACACCATTGAGCTGGATGACCACATTGCTCAGCAGGACAGGCAGCGCCAGGCGCCAGACCTGCCGCACCCGCTCATCCCGGAAATTCAGCGCAGGGGTAAAGGTATACAGTCCCCGGCAGCGCACATGGAGCAGCACGACCTGGATGACATTGGCCACATAGTAGGCGTAAACCAGAGCCGACAGCCCCAGCTTTTCCCCAAAGGCCAGCATGAAAAAGATGGTGATGGGGTTATAGATCACCCCATATAACTTCCCAGGAATAAAGATGTCATTGGCGTTTTGCACCGCAGCATAAATAGACTGGAAGGCAGAAAACAAAAACGCCGCAGAAAACAACCGCAGGTAATGGGCCAGCACCTGGATCTCCTGGGCCGTATAGGCCGGGGCCAGAATACGCCCCACCTCGGCAGAAAAGACATCCAGTAAGATCACCAGCACGGCTGCGCCCAGCAGGAACAGGCTGAGCACCCGGGAGGCTACCTTGCCTGCGGCCTGCTTGCTCTCCCGCATGGCAATGGAAATATATACCGTCACCAGCGCCGTGGTCAGCGCCGTGGTAAAGGCTGCCGACAGGTTGATCATGAATTCGCTGGAAATAAAATAGGTGTCCGTGGCAATGTTGGAGCCATAGACATTGGCAATGATGCTCTGTCTGAAAAAGCCGAGCACCTTGGACAGCAGCATCACAGCCGCCACTGCGGAGGTCGATTTCAGTAGATTCCTGCCCATCATGACCCTCCAAGCAGGTTGCGCAGATGCCGCCGCCCTGGCGCCTTATCCCCCAGCAGGTTCCCGTCCTGGGGGACCGCCGGGTTCAAGATCACCTTCATATCGCGGCAAAAGTCACGGACCCTTCCCCTGGCCAGTGCTTTCCCCGCCGCCAGCACACAGTGGGGAAAGACCTTCATGGCCTGCCCTACCTGATAGCGGGGTTCACAGCTGGAAAGGTCCAGTGGGTCCGCCTGGCCCAGAGTAGCCTTGACCCAGCTCTCATAAAGGGTAGAACCGGCCGCCGTCGCCAGGCAGGCGCTGCCCCAAAGCCGGGGATTCACTTCCAACAGGAAGGGCTGGTCCGGTGTGCCTTTAAAGTCCAGCATGGCAAGGCCGCGGAATCCCAACGCCCCCAGCAGCCGGGCACCATACTCCACCAAAGGACGGCTGAAGACCGTCCGGCACAGACAGGTGGGCCCCCCGGACAGAGGATACTCCCGTTGGCTCACATAACAAAAAAAATCCACCGGACGGCTCTGTTCGTCCATTATCATGGCCAGGCCCACGTCCTGTCCGGACAAATAGTCCTGGACGACCGGAGCGTTCTGGACTTCCTCCATGGCCCGATACTGGGTCTGAAACCGGGAGGGGCCTTCCGCGATCCGGTACCGCTCCCAGGATTTCAAGCCCAAAGACTCGCCGTCACGGTACTTTAAAATAACAGGATATCTCACCCGAAGGGAGAGTTCCTCCACCGTCTCTTCCCGACGGCGCACGTAGGTCTCCGGGGTGGGGATCCCCAGAGAAGCAGCCAACCGCTGTACCTCAGCTTTGTCATCCGCCCGGTCCAAAACCTCCGGCGGAGAGACCAGCACCTTGACCTGGTCCCTCCACCCGGCGCTCCGGGAGAAGGAACGGAGGGTCTCCCGTCCCACCGGCAAAACCACGCTCCCGGTTGGGCTGGCCCCGGCGATCGCCAGGGCCGGCTCTTCCTGCGGGGACCAGCGAATGGTTTGCTGACAATACTTGCTGTAAAATCCCAGGCACTTTTCCCGGGAAACTCCATCTGCCTCTCCACAAACCACCTGATATCCCGCCTGGGACAGGCTCCACAGCGGTGCCAGCGCCATTTTATATCGAATATCCGTAATTACTATATTCATTGTGTTGCTCTAATGATCCTTTTTCCTTTATCGAAATCCACGGGTATACTTCTCAAAGGACTCCTTGAGCCGGTATCCATAGGTGGCGACCAAATCGCCCGGAACCTCTTCGCCTCCCATCGGCAGCATTGCGCTGCGGGACGGCGCAGCCAACAGCCGGTCCAGAAGTTCATCAAAGAACTCTCCGTCGCACAGATGCGCCACACCCCCGGCAATGTTCTCCAGCCAGAACAGGTCGGTCACATCCAGTCCTGTCTGATCTTCGAATCGACTTAAAATATAGACGCCACGGCGCAGCTCTCTGCTGGGGGCCTCATAGAATACCGTAAAGTATACATCCCCCTGCCACCGGTGAAAGACATCCCATGCGACCGCAGGCGCGCACTGGTGGTACAGCTTCCGCAGCAGTTTTTGCCCGGTCCTCCCCCCCAGACGCAGCCAGCGGACCTGGCCTCGCTCGGTTTGCTCTGCAAGCCACCGTCCGGTGTTCCGGCTCAGGAAGGGGGTCTTCGCAGGTTCAAAGCAGAAACTCTCTGCCAGCTGGCGGAAGAGCAGGGCCAGCTCTCCCATCCTGTCTTCGTCGATGCGATCCAGCATCCGGTTCAAGATCCGCAAGAATTCATCTGTATGCAGGTAATGGACTGCGTTTTCTCCGCCGTCCCGCTCCACCATACTGTAGATGAGCTCTTTCATATACTGGATGCCGCAGAAATAGGAGGCGACGGTGGCGCACTGCGCCCGCTTCTCCCCGTCACACCGAAGCCCCAGATACCCGTCAAAGGTCTCCAGCTCCCGCCGACGGCTATCCTGCAAAACCATCAGGATCCGTTCAATGCTGCTGCATTCAAAGTTGTTATCGCCGAAAAAATACACGGCGTTGTCGCTGACTTTATTCCCGAAACTCTGACACCAGAGCTGTCCCTGCCGGCTCAGCTTTTTCTGAAAATCTGTGTTGAAAAAACGGACCCGAACTTCTCCCTCCGCGCCGTAGTCTCGCTCAACAAAGTAGAGGTCACTGCGCTCCGGGGGACCATAAAAGTCCTCATACCACTTAAACAGCAGATAAAAGCTGTTTTCCTGCTGGCCCGAAGCCACCCAGGCCATGGTTGTCCAGGCTTCGCAAGCGGGTGTCCCTTTTCCGGCATATTTGTCAAACATCCGCGCGATTTGCGGATCGGACAGTATGTCGTGGTACATCCAACATATTTTGTGCTGTTCTGTATCTTCCATGAGCTGCTCAAAGGCCTCACGGTGCAAATATATGGGTTCGTCGAAGCACATAGCGCAGACCTCATCCTTCATCCATTCTATCGGGTATATTCGTTATTATAACAGCCCTCTCCCCCCACTTCAATCAGCAAGATGCCCATTCTTGCAAAAAACTTCTCCCTGCAACGAACAAAGGGAGACAGCCCATGCTGTCTCCCTTTGGTTGCTTCGTTTGCCAAAGCCTCACAGGGGATCCCGTTCCTGAGGGATGGGATCAAAGGTGA
Organism: Evtepia sp.; assembly: GCF_034090835.1. GTDB lineage: Bacteria > Bacillota > Clostridia > Oscillospirales > Oscillospiraceae > Evtepia. The sequence continues at coordinate 38,976 of NZ_JAXDRS010000014.1, read as the reverse complement.
GGATCTCTTCCTCCACAGGAGGCGGCGCTCCCTGCAAGGGTGCCTCCCCCGTTTCCGTTCCTCCCTGCTGCATCTGGAGCCACTGCTCCTTGGTGATCAGCAGCTGGCGGGGCTTCGATCCCTCAAAGGGTCCCACGATGCCCCGCTCCTCCATCTGATCCACCAGACGGGCCGCACGGGCATAGCCCAGCTTCAGTCTGCGCTGCAGCATGGAGACCGAGGCCTGTCCCAGTTCCAGGATCACATCCACCGCCGCCGGGAACACCTCGTCCAGATCATCATCGGTCCCCTCTCCGGCTGCAAAGGACCCGCCATGGGTTTTTCCTTTCTTCTCCGCTTCGGTCACGTGCTGCTCGATCTGCTCCATGACATCATCGTCATACTCTGCCGTGCTGTTCTGCTTGACGCAGTCCACCACCGCTGCCACTTCTTCATCCGAAATGAAGCAGCCCTGGACACGCAGAGGCTTCCCAGAACCCAGAGGGAACCAGAGCATATCGCCCTTACCCACCAGCTTCTCTGCCCCCGTGTTGTCCAAAATAATGCGGGACTCCAGGGAAGAGGCCACAGCAAAGGCGATCCGGGAGGGAATGTTGGCCTTCATAAGGCCGGTGATCACATCCGCAGAAGGACGCTGGGTGGCAATCACCAGATGCATCCCCGCTGCACGGCCCATCTGTGCCACCCGGCAAATGGATTCCTCCACTTCCTTGGCGGCCACCAGCATCAGGTCGGCCAGCTCATCGATCACAATTACGATTTTTGGCATGGGCGTCGCGTTTTCCTGTCCCTTGGCCCATACATTATAGGAGGACAACTCCCGGACCCCTGCCTCGGCAAAGAGGCGATACCGCTTCATCATCTCGGTCACCGCCCACTGCAGAGCGCCGGCGGCCTTCTTGGGATCGGTCACCACCGGGATGAGAAGATGGGGAATCCCGTTATACCCTCCCAACTCTACCATCTTGGGGTCCACCATGATAAGCCGCAGCTCTTCCGGCGTGGACTTATAGAGCATACTGACAATAAGAGAGTTAATACACACAGATTTACCGGAACCCGTGGTACCTGCAATGAGCATATGGGGCAGTTTGGCACAGTCGCCCACAATATAGTTGCCCCCAATGTCTTTGCCCACGGAAAACGCTGCGCTGGACTTATGACGGCGGAACGCCGGAGAATCCAGCACTTCACGGATGGGTACCGGGATCACCACGCTGTTGGGGACCTCAATACCCACTACGGAGATCTTTCCGGGGACCGGTGCGATCCGGACGCTGGACACACCCAGTGCCAGTGCCACATCGTCAGAGAGATTGGTAAGCTTATTGAGCCGTACCCCCTGTTCCAAAGCCACCTCATACCGCGTCACCGAAGGGCCCTGTACTGCGCCGGTGACGTGTCCGTCGATCCCGAAGGAGGCCAGCACACTGGAGAGCCGGCTCAGGGTCCCTTCCAGCTCCTCGTGGGCGGCTTTGGCACTCTCGCCGCTGGGTTCCGTCAGAAGGGTCAGGGGTGGGTACACATACGACTTTCGTTCCTCTTCCAGGGACTGTTCAATGGTGCGGCTCACCGCCTCCGCCTCCCGGCGGATGGCGTCCCGCTGCTGGGCCCGGGTGGGTTCTGCCGGTTCCGGCGGGGCGATGGGCTCCTCCGGCCACGGGGGAGCAGGTTCTTCCTTACGGGGTTCCGGTTCTATCCCTGCGGTTTCCTGCCGCTGCTGTTCCTGCAGCACCTCATCCGGTCGTTTTACTTTGGGATTCCGGTCGAAAAAGGACGGTTTCTTCTCTCGGGGTCCCTCAGCGCCGTCCCGTGGGGTGTGCCCATGGGGTTGAGACGGCCCCTCATCCAGAGGAATGTCCGCCGGACGGCGGTGGCCCAATCCCCATTTCCGCCGGAGGGGCCAGAAGGGCTCAGCGGAACGAGGGGGAGGCGGCAGTTCCTCCTCCGGATAGGGCGCCTCATAGCCCCCCTCCTCATAGGGTTCATCATAGCCGTCATATCCCTCGTATCCATCGTCCTCCGGGCGCATCACTTTTCTGATATAAGCAAGCACCCGAGCAGGTGTAATACGGAAGGCCACCCCAAGCAGAAGCAGGATCCCCACGCAAAACAGCAGACCCGCTCCGATCTTGCTGAACAGAGTAACGAAACCGATGCTCAGCAGACCACTCAACACGCCGCCGCTGTGCAATGCCGTTCCGCTGCTCCATAGCCCGGCCACGTCCAGGCCCTGTTCCGGCACCGGACCCATGGCCAAAATCATATGGAACAGCGCACCAAACAGCACCGGCAACAGGCCCATGCACCACAGTCGGAGGCAGACCGACCGCTCCCGCTGAAGAAAGAGCAGGAGCGCTGCGCCCACCAGGACCGCTGCTACGGTCCAAAAACCGTATCCCACCAGTCCCTTGATCCCTCTGCAAAGCAGATCCGGGACCAGCGCATGTATGCCGCACATGCCCAAAAGAACCAGCAGCGCGAAAAACAGACACACGATGCCCCCAACGGTACGGGCCAGGAGGTTGGGCATATAGACCGGCGCCCGCTTTTTCCGGGTATTCCCGGTTTTTTTCTGCCCGGACTTCTGTTTTCCTTTTGTGGTTTTCTTCTGCGTAGACGCCATATCCTCGCTCCTTGCTATGGGTTAAATCATCAGTGGAAAATAAGGGTTGCCACAATGGCGGCTGCGCCGATGCCCCAGCAGTAGTAGGCAAAGTTCCCGAACTTCCCCTTGTCTGCCAGGAGATTGACCAGACGAATGGCAAAATAACCGGAAACCGCAGCCACAATGGTGCCAACGATGTAAGCCGGTAAGAGAGAGACATCGATCCCCTCTTTCACGGCGTCGCCAATGCTCACAATGTTTGCGCCCAGCACCGCAGGGATGGAGAGCAGGAAAGAAAAGCGAACCGCAAACTTCCGCTTCAGTCCCCGCATCATACCCACAGAAATACTGGTACCGGACCGGGAGAGGCCGGGGACCACCGCCACTGCCTGACCCACGCCGATGAGAAGGGCGTCCACCATGGTGGTGGAACGGGCCGCCTTCTTTCCCTTGGCGATCCGGTCGGAAAAGAAGAGCAGGGTACCGGTCACCAGCAGGGCAAAGCCCACAAAGACAGTGTTGCCATAAAGCTTTTCTACCTGATCCTTAATGGGATACACGACGAACAAAGGCAGGGTCGCCACGATGATCATCACGATCATCCGCCCCCTGGGAGACAGCCGCTGGGGCTTCTCCCCCTTTTCCTTCTTGGAGAAGAGGTTCTTGATGATCAGGATGAGTTCCTTGAACAGGGCTACAATGTCCTTCCAGTAATACACAAAAATCGCGATCAAGGTACCCAGGTGGAGCAGCACGTTAAAAAACATACTGCTCTCAGGATCACTCATACCAAAAAAATGCTGGAAGAGGGATAAGTGGCCAGAACTGGAAATGGGAAGAAACTCCGCAATTCCCTGGACCAGGCCAAGAAAAATAGATGATAAGAAATTCAAGGTAATCTAACTCTCCTCAGGCAGTGTACAAGGCCTTCATAGCCTTATAGGTCATATAACAATCCAGTTTTGCCGTGGTCTCAAAGGGAGCGTGCATAGAGAGCACCGGCACCCCGGCATCGATGGTGTCGATGTTCCGGTTTGCCATGTAGCAGGCCACCGTGCCGCCGCCGCCCTGGTCGGTCTTTCCCAGCTCTGCCAGCTGCCAGACGACCTGGTTCTCCGCAAAGATACGGCGAACCTTGCCCACCAGCTCCGCAGACGCATCCGAAGCCCCGGATTTTCCCCGGACGCCGGTGTACTTGCTGATGCATACGCCATAGTTAAAGAAGGCGCTGTTGCGCACCTCATAGGCTTCTGCAAAATTGGGATCGTAGGCAGCGGTCACGTCAGCCGACAGGCAGAAGGAGGTCTCATAGCAGGACTTGAGGGGAACTCCCTGTCCCTGGCACAGGTCACTCATAAAGGTGTCGAAGGCAGCGGACTGCATTCCCGTCACACCCAGAGAACCGATCTCTTCCTTGTCTGCCAGCACGCAGACGCCCGTGGTCTCCGGGGTCTCCAGCTCCAGCAGGGCCTTCAGGCAGGCATAGCTGCACACCCGGTCATCCTGACCATAGGCGCCAATCACAGATCGGTCCAGGCCAATGTCCACCGCTTTTACTGCGGGGACCGCCATGAGCTCTGCAGACAGGAAGTCTTCCTCCACCATGCCATACTTCTCATGGAGAAGGTCCAAAATCGCCAGCTTCACCCGGTCGCTTTCCTTCTCCTCCCCAAAGGGGCGGCTGCCCAGGAACACATTCAGCTGCTCAGCCGTTACAATGGCGCCCATGGTCTTTTTGGCCTGATCCCCTGCCAGGTGGGGCAGCAGATCACCCACCGTAAACTGCGGATCACCAGGGTCTTCCCCGATCCGCACGGAAACGGTCTTGCCGTCCTGCAGGACCACCACACCATGGAGGGCCAGAGGAATGGTGGTCCACTGGTATTTCTTGATGCCGCCGTAGTAATGGGTCTTGGCGTAAGCCAGTTCCCGCTCCTCATAGAGAGGGTTCTGCTTTAAGTCCAGGCGGGGGGAATCAATATGGGCTGCACCGATGACGGTACCCTCGCTCAGAGGCTTCTTGCCGATGACCGCCAGCATGAGGGCTTTTCCCCGGTTGTTCCGGTATACCTTGTCCCCCGGGCGGAGGGTTTCTCCCCGGACCAGAGGCCGGAAGCCGGCTGCTTCCGCCAGCTTCACCGCGTAGTCCACGCACTCCCGCTCGGTCTTTCCTTCGTCCAGAAAGGTTTTATACCCCTCACAATAGGTATGCATGGCCTCCAGGTCTCCCTGGGCCAGGCGGTCATACCCATTGGTCCGGTTCAAAAACAATGCTTTCTTCTTCTGCTGTGCCAGCGTCAGTTCCTTGTTCTCTTCCATGGTTCATTCCACCTCCAAAATCTCGCGGAACAGCGCCTGCGCCCGCTGGGCAAAGATCTCAACTGTATCCTGCTCGGTGCTCTCCAGCGTATAGTCACAGTGCTCCTGAAACCAGGCGCTGCTCTTCTGGGCAGAAACCCGCAGCCGGGCGTACGCCTCGGAGATCCCCTCCCGGGCCATGATCCGCTTGACCCGCAGGTCCTCCGGAGCTGTGACTGCTACAGTGCAGTCACAGTACCGCAGCAGGCTGCTCTCCAGCAGCGCAATGGCATCAATGGCCGCCGCGGGATACTCCTCTGCCTTCGCCTGGGCAATGCGCTTTCCGGTCTCTTCATCTACGTATTTATGAGTGATCTCATTTAACTCTGCCAGGGCCGCTTTGTCCTGAAAGACAATGGCCCCCAGCTTTTTCCGGTCTAACACCGTTCCCTCATACACATCGCCAAAGCGGGCGATCAGTTCCTCCCGCATGGATGCACTGCTCACCGTCAGATCATGGTACACCGCATCTGCATCGATGACGAGCCCGCCCAGAGAAACCAGTGCATTGAGCGCCGTGGTTTTCCCCGCGCCGGTGGGGCCGGTAATTCCAATCACTTTCATCGTTCTGTCGTCTCCTTTATCCATGCCAGAATCTCCTGGGCCGGGATGCCACCCTCCCGGAGGATCTTCGGCGCAGGGCCCGTCAGATCCACAATGGTAGACTCCACACCCACTTCGCAGGGGCCGCCATCCACGATCCCTTCGATCTCCCCGTCAAAGTAGGCCCACACCTCTTCCGCGCGCTTGGGACTGGGCAGATCCGAAGGATTGGCAGACGGGGCAGCCAGGGGCGTCTCCGCTTTCTCGATGAGTTCCAATGTCAAAGGATGGTCCGGGCAGCGTACACCAAGGGTATCTCCCCCTGCCGTCACTACGGAAGGCACCACACCCCCATCTTTTAACACCATTGTCAGGGGCCCGGGCCAGTATTTCTCCGCCAGCTCATAGGCCACCGGAGGAATTTCCCGGCAATAGCTCTCTGCCATCTTCATCCCTGTCACCAAAATACTCAGGGGCTTCCCGGGATTTCGTTTCTTCACGGTGAAAATGGTTTCCACCGCTTCTTCCTTCTCTGCGCTGGCCGCCAGGCCATACACCGTCTCTGTGGGCACCGCCACCAATCCTCCCTGCTTCAGCAGTTCTGCCGCCTGGGAAAGATTCTGCGCCGTAAACCCAAGGGTTTTTTCCCCCGGTCTCATGGATCATTCGCTTCCTTTCTGTCTCTCTGCCTGCTCATGGAGCACAAGACCGTCAATAATTTCATCCAGGTCTCCGTTCATGATACCATCCAACTTATACAGGGTCAGCCCGATCCGGTGATCCGTCACCCGACCCTGGGGAAAATTATAGGTCCGGATCCGTTCGTTTCGCATTCCTGTCCCCACCTGGCTGCGCCGCTGACCGGCGATCTCCGCCTCCCGCTCCTGCACAGCTCGTTCATACAGCCGCGCCCGGAGGATGGACATGGCTCGATCCTTGTTCTTATACTGGCTGCGCTGGTCCTGGCACTCCACCACGGTTCCTGTGGGCAGATGGGTGATCCGAATGGCGGATTCCGTCTTATTGATGTGCTGTCCCCCGGCTCCCGAAGAACGGAAGGTATCGATCCGCAGGTCATTGGGGTCCAGGTGAAACTCTACTTCGTCCACCTGGGGAAGCACCGCTACCGTACAAGTGGAGGTATGGATCCGTCCGCCGGACTCGGTTTCCGGAACCCGCTGCACCCGGTGCACACCACTCTCGTGTTTCAGGCGGGCGTAAGCGTTCTCCCCGGCCACCAGGCAGGATACTTCTTTCATCCCGCCCAGTTCGGTCTCGCTGACGCTGGCGATCTCCCAGCGCCATCCCTGCTTCTCCCCGTACATGGTATACATCCGGTAGAGATTGGCGGCAAACAGCGCCGCTTCCTCTCCGCCTACCCCGGCACGGATCTCTAAAATCACATCTTTTCCGTCCATGGGGTCCTTGGGGATCAGCATCTGACGCAACGCCTCCTCCTGGCGAACCAGGTCCACCTTGAGGCCGTCATATTCGCCCCGGGCCAAGTCCCGATACTCCGGGTCGGACAGCAGCTCCGTGAGCCCCTGCAGTTCCCGTTCCGTGGCCTCATACCGGCAGAAGGCCTCCACCAGAGGGGCGAGTTCCTTCTGTTCCCGGTTCAGCTTCGCCAGCTTCTCCGGGTCCCCGTAGGTCTCCGGCTGGGCCAGCTCCGCCTCGATCTCTTCCAGGCGAAGGGCAAGAGCGCGCAGCTGTTCCCGCATTATCCCTCTTCCTTCTCTTTCTCTTTTTCCTTCTTGGCAGCCCGTCTCTCCTCGGCCTCCCGGCGCTGATAGTCCAGCAGCATAGCCTCGTACTGGCTCATCATCATGGAGTACTCATAGGCTGCCGCTTCGGACTCAGACATGGGAGAAGTGTCCTCCTCTGCCTTGTCCCCGTCCTTCTTCTCCTGCTCTTCCTCGATCTCGATGAGTTCACCGGCCTCTGCCTTCTCATCCATGAGGTCAAACAGTTCCTGCATCTTTTCTTCCAGAGAGTTCTCTTCAAAAACCTTCTTTTCCTGCTCAGACATATTCTTTTTCTCCTTTTGCTTTTTTGATGTTCTGCTTCTCCATCCCACAGTGATTATGGGTTGTTTTCTGCTTCAATGGCCTCCGAGAGGCTCTCCCAGGTCTCCATCAGGCGGTCATACTCCTCCCGATAAGCACCTTCCTGCTCCAGCAGTTCCTGGAGCTTCTGATAGTCGGTCGCTGCCGCTTCCTTTTCTGCTTCCAGTTCCTCCAACAGCTCGTCCAGCTTTTCCATCCGCTTTTCCGCGGCAGCCAGCTCTTTCTTTAACTGCTTGGTTCCTCCAGAGCGTTTCGGCTTTTCTTTCTTGGGCTTTTCCTCTTTCTTCGGCGGCGGGGTCAGGCTCTTCTGCCGCTCCCGCATGGCCTGGTAGGCCGTATAATCCCCTCGGAAGTCCGAAATTTTCCCGTTCTCCAGGGTCCAGACCCGGGTGGCAAAGCGATCGATAAAGTACCGGTCATGGGAGACAAAGAGGAGCGTGCCCTCGTAGTCCTCCACCGCGCTCTCGATCCACTCACGGGAGTCCAGATCCAGGTGGTTGGTGGGCTCGTCCAGGATAAGAAGATTCACCTTCTCATCCATGAGCATACACAGCCGCAGGCGGCTCTGCTCGCCGCCCGACAGAACGGAGACCGGTTTAAACACGTCCTCCCCCTGGAACAGGAACCGGGCCAAGCGGTCCCGGGCCTGCTGGGGCGTGCAGTTGGCCTCGTAAATCATGGTATCATACAGGGTCCGCTCAGGATGGGAAAAGCGAATTTGCTGGGGCAGGTACCCCACCTTCACCGTGATTCCCTGCTTCACCGATCCCTGGTCCTGGGATTCTTCCCCCAGAATAATTTTCAGGAGGGTGGACTTTCCCGTTCCGTTATCCCCCAAAAGGGCAATACGGTCTCCATCCTCCACCCGGGCAGTCACCCCTGTAAAAAGGGTCTGCTCTCCAAAGGCTTTCCCCAGGTCGTTGAGGCTGAGCAGATCGTCTGCATGGAACTCCGCCTGACCAAACCGGGCCTGCAGTTTCCGCTCCTTCACCGGGCGGGCGGTCCCGTTGAGCTTGGCCATGCGCTTTTCAATGGAAAAGGCACGCTTGTGGAGATGCTCGGTGTTGTGTTCGTGCATCATACGCACAGTATCCGACAGCCGCTGGAGCTCTGCCTGCTCTTTCTTATACTGCCGCAGCTGCTCCAGGTATCGCCGCTCCTTCTCCACAGCGTAGAAGGAATAGTTCCCTGTGTAAAACTCCGCTTTCCCGTTCTTCAATTCAATGACACGGGAAATGGTTTTATCCAGAAAATAACGGTCGTGAGAGATGATCAGGACCGTCCCCTTATAATGGCTGATGTAATCTTCCAGCCAAACGGTGGCGTTCAGATCCAGGTGGTTCGTGGGCTCGTCCAACAGTAAAATCTCGGTATCCACCAGAATGAGGCGAGCCAGGTTGATCCGGGTCTTTTCCCCGCCGGACAGGTCGGCAAACTGTTTCTCTCGAAAGGCTTTTTCGATCCCAAGACCCGCACAGATCTTTTCCATTCGGGTCTCGATCTCGTAGCCGCCGCCGGACTCAAAGGCCACTTGGAGGCGGTCATACCGGGACAGCAGTTCCTTGTCCCCGCCGGCCAGCTGATCAGACAGCTGGTGTAACTCTTCTTCCATGGCCTTCAGGTCATCAAAAGCGGTCCGTAACACATCCTCCACGGTAAAACCCTGGGGATAGACCGGGATCTGGGAGATGAGGCCCAGCCGCTTGCCGGGGGCGATCTGTACCTGCCCTCCGTCCGCCTCTTCCTGGCCGGTCAGGATCCGAAACAACGTGGTCTTTCCCGCTCCGTTGCGGCCTAAGATGCCCACCCGTTCTCCGGTGTCCACCTGAAAGGTCAGCCCATCAAGGATCGGCTGTCCGATCTCATATTCTTTCTCTAATTCTCGTACTGCAATATCAATCATGAACGATTTCCTCTGCCGTCCGATGACAAAAAACCGCCTGCCCTCTCTTTTGGGAGTGGCGCTGTCACCCAAACTATGATATGATAACTCCATTCAACAGGTGAAGTCCCGGCAAACCGGTCGACCCACCTATCAACAGGAGGCATAACACTATGATCGCACTTCAGTGGCAAGACAAAGTCCTGTCTCTTCTGGACCAGTCCAAGTATCCCGGAGAAGAATCCTGGATCACCTGCACCGACGTGGAGTCCACCGCCAGAGTTCTCTCCTCCGGCGCCATTCTGGACGAAAAAATCGCCGCAGTCGCCGGTGTCTACGGATACTGCCTGGCTGCGCTGGCCCACCAGGACCTGCAGCAGACCCCCGCCTTTGACGAAGCACTGGCCCAGGCAAAGGCCCTTCTGCTGGCCAGCCGTCCCGGCTCCCGGGATATGGCCGCCGCCATGGACTATATGGAGAACCCCCCGGAGGCGTACACGAAAAACGTGGACCGTCTCACCACCCTGCTGGCAACCGCCGTCACCTTTGACCGCCAGCAAGTAGTGGCAGACCGCAACATCTGCCGCAACGGCACCGATATCATGGGAGAAGGCACCCGTCTGCTCCTGCTGGCCAGAGGGGGTGCGTTCCACTCTGCTTCTCCCAGCGGCGCTCTGGGCATCGCCCGTCGGGGCTGGAAGCGGGAGATCCTGGAGCAGCTGACCCTCTGCGAAGGCCGCCCCGCCGCTCCCTCTTCCCTGCTGGCTTATGAGCTCACGGAAAAGGAGCAGATCCCCTGCACCATCCTTCCTGACCACGCAGCCGCCACCTTCCTGGCACGGCAGGGGGCCCATCTGGTCCTCACCGACGGCATCCTGGCCGCCAAGAACGGCGACCTCATGGCACCTGTTGGTGCGTATGAGCTGGCCATCAGCTGCTATTTCCACTCCATCCCCTTCTACGCCGTGCTCAACGCCAATGACATTGAGCTCACCGCAGAGAACGGCACCGCTTTTGGCCAGGAAGAGGGCGACCCCAACACCGTGACCGCTCCCCTCTCCTGCGGACAGGCAAAGGGCTGGACCCCCGCTTACGATGTGATCCCCGCCTTCCTGGTCACCGGTGTCATCACCGACCGGGGCATCGCCTGCGCCCCCTATGAAGAAACTCTGGACGAACTGGTCAAGAATGCCCCCAAAAAGATGATCGTGAATTTCGACGCCTGAGTAGTTTCTCTCTGGCATCGCAGCTCCGTTTCTACAGAATCCATCCTTTCCCGAGCACACCCGGGAAAGGATGGATTTTTTTTCTTTCTCAGCCTTCCGGCGCCAGCCGGCGGATCTCCCGGACCAGTTCCTCAAAGGCCATGCCCCGGGAGGCTTTGAGCAGGATCACACCGCCGGGACGGATGAGCTTCTCCAGATGCTTTTTGGCTTCCTCTTTGTTGGGGGCATAGATCACATCGGACACATGGCCGTGGCAGGCTGCGTCATAAATATTCCAGGCCAGTTCGCCCACCGCCAGGACTGCATCAATGTTTCCCAAGCGTCCGGCATATTCTCCCACGTTGCGGTGAAGCTCCGGGCCCAGCTCACCCAGTTCAAACATATCGCCCAGGATGGCCGCGCGGTAGGACCCGCCGCTCTGAGACAGCACCTCCAGCGCAGCCTGCATGGACTGTGGATTGGCGTTATAGGCGTCATCCAGAATGGTCAGGTCTCCCTGCTTCACCACATTCATTCGCATCTTCGTGGGGACAAAGCGGGCAATACCCCGCATCATTTCTTCCGTCGTCATCCCGAAGTGCTCCCCAATGGCACACGCCATCAGCACCGGGTAGATCATATGATTGCCCAGGGCAGGGACCTCAACCGCAGCAGTGGCTACCGGTGTCTTAACGGTGCACTGAAGCCCCTTAGCGCCCATCTGCTGGATCTCTCTGGCCTCGTAGGGCAGACGGGGGTCTACGCCGCAAAATACAGTCTTGGGGCCAATTTTTCCCTCCAGCGTCCGCAGCAGGGGATCGTCCCCGTTAAGGACCGCCAGACTGTCCGGTTTCATGTAGTTGAAAATCTCTGTTTTGGCCTTCAGGATGTTTTCCCGGCTGCCCAGATTTTCAATGTGTGCGTCCCCAATGTTGGTGATGACCGCAACGTCCGGGCAGACGATCTGCGTGAGATAGTCGATTTCCCCAAAGTGGTTCATCCCCATCTCCAGCACGCAGATCTCATCCTTCCGGCTCAGGCGGAACAGGGTCAGAGGGAGGCCTAACTCATTGTTGAAATTCCCCTCGGTTTTCAGGACCTGATACTTCTCTCCCAAAACCGAAGCGATCATATCTTTTGTGGTGGTTTTTCCCACGCTGCCAGTGATCCCGATGACCGGAATGGGAAACTTTGCCTTATAGGCCTTGGCCACCTGGCCGATGGCCAGTATGGTATCGGGCACCTGAATGTAGAACTTTCCGGGAACCAGCGTCTCCGGCGTCTCCTGGGTGAGGCAGCCGGCCGCCCCACTGGCCAGGGCGCTGCCAATATACCGGTGGCCGTCCGTCTGCTCTCCCCGCAGCGCCACAAACAAAGCGCCGTTGTGAATCATCCGGCTGTCGGTCTCCACAGCGGTAATGGCGGCATCCAACTCTTCCCAGTCCCCCAGGAGCGTGCCGCCGGTGGCGGACAAAAGTTCCCTGACTGTCATAGGTTCCATTGGGCTCTCTCCTTCTCTCCTCGATTCTTATGCCTTTCTTGCCTCCAGAGACCGGTCAATGATCTCCTGACAAAGGCTCTTATAGTCTATCCCCACCGCTGCGGCCTCCTGGGGCACCAGGCTGGTGGGGGTCATGCCGGGCAGGGTGTTGATCTCCAGGAACCACGCCGTTCCCGCTTCATCCACAATAAAATCCGCCCGGGAATACACCGTGAGGCCCAGGGCATGGTATACCTTCAAAGCAGCCTCTCCCAGCGCCGTTTCCCATTCCTGGGGAATGGGAGAGGGACAAACTTCCTCCGCTGCGCCGGGCTGATACTTGTTCGCATAGTCATAGAATCCCGTCTTGGGAATGATCTCAATGGACGGCAGGGCACGGTCTCCCAGAATGCCCACCTGGATCTCCCGGCCGGAGACATACTGCTCCAAAACGCAGCGTCCCCCAAACCGCAGGCCGTCCAGCAGGGCACTGTGCAGCTCTTTCTTGGTATGGGCAATGGCGACCCCGATGGAGGAACCGCTGTCCACCGGCTTTACCACGCAGGGCACCGGTGTCGTGCTGGTCAGACTGTCCACGTCCTTGGCCGTGTAGTTCACCCGCCGCCATTTGGGCGTATGGACCCCAAGGCCTGCAATGAGCCGCTTGGTCAGATCCTTATCCATGGCCAGCGCAGAGCCCAGGTAGCCCGCCCCGGTGTAGGGGATCCCCAGAAGGTCAAAGGCAGCCTGCACCCGGCCATCCTCGCCGCAGGCCCCATGCAGAGCCAGAAACACAATGTCCGCCTTCTGGCACAGCTCCAGCACGCCAAGGCCAAACTTGCTTCCACTCTTCCATTTCCGCTGGTTCTGGATCGCCTCCAGGTCCGGGGCGGTGGGATCGATCTTCTTCCATTTTTCCGTAAGAGGCTGGTCAAAATAGTCCTCCACCGGCCCGGCATAGTCCTCCAGGCCAAAGTACATATCCACCAGCGCTGCCTGATGTCCCAGCTCCCGCAGCGCAAAGGCGATCATGGTTCCGGAGGAAAGGGATACATTCCTCTCCGGGCTGAGGCCACCGGCCAACACAACAATCTTCATAGGCTCTCCTTTCTGATAAAGGAAACGCAGGATTCTCCCTCTTCAGAGGAAAGATCTCCGCTCATTGCAATCCATGGTACATTCTTTGCAGTATAGCATATGTATGAAAAAATCTCAACCAAAACCCGATCTGCTTCTTCTCTTCTCTGTCGCATCTCCCGGCAAGATGAAAAAAACAGACGCACCGGAATTTCTTCGGTACGTCTGTCTCTCTTTTTATCCCTATAGGGTAAAATTAGTCCTTGTAGCCCAGAGCCTTGGGATCGGTCTCGCAAGCGTCTTCGCAGCCGCCGCAGTCGATGCACTCAGAGGTCACAACGCAGACTTCCTTATCGCCGTCCTTGCCCTCAACAATAGCGCCGGTGGGACATTCTTCCATGCACTTTTTGCAGAAGGTGCACAGTTCGGGATTAATAGCATACATAGTTCAGGTACCTCCAATAAATTTTTCTTGGCAGGAAACATTGTACCACATCTTTTGAAAAATGCAATTCAAAAATCATAAAAATTTTGAGGTTATTTTCACCGTTTTCGGGCATGATTTTTATAGAATTTGTCTATAAATTCCACCAGGAAAGTAGGTGCTCTATGCAAAACATATTGAAACCGCCGGAGCTTTTCGGCAATATTACCTCAAATTTGGAGGGCGCTCCCTGTTCGCAGTGCCACGAAAGCCGAAATAATCCCGTCATTTTTACCCAAAAGCCAAAGAAAAGCTCCGCAAAGGAGGGATCCCCATCCAAACCGTAATGTTCACCCCATACGCCCAGGCCAGTCTGGGCGCCGCCGGCACCGCCGCGCAAAAACAAGGATGCAGTTACGTAGTCAGCGAACACCTGCTCCTGGGGCTTCTTCAGGCGCCCTGCAGCAACGCCGCCCGGCTCCTGTTCTCTCTGGGTCTCACCCGATCCAAAGTCCAGCGTCAGCTCCCCGGCGCCCGGGATGCCCTTCCCCTCTTCCCCTGTACGTTCAGCCTCCATCTGGAACGATGCATCCAGACGGCCGTGAAGGAGGCCCGGCGGCTGCACCACACCAAAGTCGGCAGCCGGCATCTCCTTCTGGGCCTTCTCCAGCAAACCGACAGCAGCGCCGCCAGGCTTCTCACCAACGCCGGACTGCCTCCCCGCCTGCTCTCCCGTCAGCTGGCCCAGGCTCTGGGCAGCAGCGGCTCCTACTCTCCCCGGGCAAAGGGCGACGGGGAGTATGTTCCCCCTGCCTCCCCCTCCACCCGGCTGCTGGACCAGCATACCAAAGATATGGTACAGATCGCCTATCAGGGCGGCTACGACCCGGTCACCGGACGAGACGAGGAGCTCCGTCGTCTCGTCCAGATCCTGATCCGCCGCAGCAAAAACAACCCTGTTCTGCTGGGGCAGCCTGGTGTGGGAAAAACCGCCGTGGCAGAAGGTCTGGCCCAGCAGATGGCTCTGGGACAGGTCCCGGAAGAGCTGCGCCGGAAACGGCTGCTCTCTCTGGACCTCTCCTCCGTCATCGCCGGGACCAAATACCGGGGTGAATTCGAAGAGCGGATGAAAAACATTTTGAAAGAGATCAGCCGGGCCGGAAACATCATCCTTTTCCTGGACGAACTGCACACCATCATCGGCGCCGGCAGCGCAGAAGGCGCCATTGATGCTGCCAATATCATAAAGCCCGCCCTGGCCCGTGGGGAGCTCCAGCTCATCGGCGCCACCACCACCGAAGAATACCGGAAGTTCATAGAAAAGGACGCCGCGCTGGAGCGGCGGTTCCAGCCGGTCCGCGTGGAGGAACCCAGCCAGGAAACCACCCTGGAGATCCTGCGTGCACTTCTTCCCCGGTACAGCCGCCACCACGGCCTCGCCTTTTCTCCCCAGGCCCTGCAAGCCGCCGTCACCCTCTCAGCACGGTATCTTCCCGACCGCTGCCTTCCTGACAAAGCCATTGATCTGCTGGATGAAGCGGCATCCCGCACCCGCCTCCAGGCCATGGAGCCCCCAGACGCCCTGAAACAGTTGGAAGCCAGGGTCCGGCAGGCCGCACAGGAACGGGACGATGCCATCCTCCAGCAGGACTACGAGCAGGCCGCCCTCTGCCGCGACGCCGAATCCGACTTCCGTCGAGAGTTGGAAGAGGCGCAAGTGCGTTGGCAGGCAGACCGGAAAGAACCCATAGTAACCGATCAAGATGTCGCTGGGGTCATTGCCCAGTGGACCGGCATCCCCCTGACCAGCCTCACCCAGCCGGAAAAAATACGGCTCCTGAACTTGGAGCAGGAATTACACCAGCGGGTCAAGGGCCAGGACGCCGCTGTGGCCGCCCTCGCCTGCGCCATCCGCAGAGGCCGGGCCGGACTGAAAGAGCCCCACCGGCCGGTGGGTTCCTTTCTCTTCCTGGGCCCCACTGGCGTGGGCAAAACCGAGCTCTGCAAGGCACTGGCACTGGCTCTCTTCCACCGGGAGGACGCTCTGCTCCGCTTTGACATGACCGAGTTTTCAGAAAAGCACACCATGAGCCGCCTCACCGGGTCTCCTCCAGGCTATGTGGGCCACGAAGAGGGTGGACAGCTTACCGATGCCGTCCGGCAGCATCCCTACTCTGTCCTTCTCTTTGACGAACTGGAAAAAGCCCACCCGGACGTCTGGGGACTCCTGCTGCAGATCATGGAGGACGGCGTGCTCACCGACGCCCACGGGAAGTCTACCGATTTCCGCAACACCGTGATCGTCATGACCTCCAACGTGGGAGGAGAACGGCTCTCTTGTGGCACACCCCTGGGCTTTGCCCAGGAGAGGCAGGAACCCGATCGGCGGAAAGAAGGTCTCCAGCGGGAGCTGCGCCAGGTGTTCCGCCCGGAATTTCTCAACCGACTGGACGACATCGTCGTGTTCCATCCTCTGGGAAAGGAAGAGATGACCGCCATCACCCGGAAACTCCTCTCTGGATTCTCCCAGAGGCTGGAAGAAAATCAGGTCCATTTTCTCCCCACCGACCGGGCCATCTGCTTTTTGGCACAGGAAGGGTTGGACCCCCGATACGGCGCCCGCCCCCTGCGCCGCCTCATCCGGAACCAGGTGGAAAATCCCGCTGCCGACCTGCTTCTCGCCGGGAAGCTTCTCCCCGGAGACACCCTCTGCCTGGACGAAGAGAACGGCGCTCTCATGGTCACGCCGCTGCCCTCTCCCGGCTCCTCAGGTCGAATTTGTTAAATTTTGCCATATCTTATCCTCTCCTCCTCTCCAAGTTTTCTGTTGTCTTTCCCAACTCTCTACGTTATAATAGGAGTCAAAAGATTGAAATGGTCCACTTGTGAGGTAAAATCATGGCATTGCGTATTGGAATTGACATCGGTTCCACCACTGTGAAAGTCGTGGTTCTGGATGAAAAGAATAAACTCCTCTTCCGCTCCTATGAGCGGCATTACTCCAAAGCCCGGGAACGCACCTGCGAAACCCTCTATGGTCTTCGCGGCCTTCTCGGCGGTCAAACTGTACAGCTCCTCATCACAGGTTCCGCAGGTTTGGGTGTTGCCAAAGCTGCGGGCCTGGATTTTGTCCAGGAAGTTTACGCCACCGCTGCCGCAGTTCGGGAATTCATCCCCGATACAGACGCTGTCATTGAGCTGGGGGGCGAGGACGCAAAGATCATCTTCTTCGGCAACACCCTGGAAGAACGGATGAACGGCTCCTGCGCCGGAGGGACCGGCGCCTTCATCGATCAGATGGCCACCCTGCTGAACGTCTCCGTCAACGAATTGGATGCCTTGTCTCTCCAGCACGAAAAGATCTATCCCATCGCCTCCCGCTGCGGCGTATTCGCCAAGAGCGACATCCAGCCCATCCTGAACCAGGGCGGCCGGAAAGAAGACGTGGCCGCCTCCATCTTTCAGGCTGTGGTGGACCAGACCGTGGCCGGTCTGACCCAGGGCCGGGAACTCACCGGAAAGATCGTCTTCTTGGGCGGTCCTCTCCACTTCCTCATGGGTCTGAGAGAACGGTTCGTAGACACCCTGAACCTGGATGAAGCCCACGCTGTCTTCCCCGAGGACGGCGACTGCTTCGCCGCCATCGGCGCAGCCCTCTGCACCAATGACCAGACGCCGCAGCCCTTTGAGCATCTGTTGGAACTGCTGGAAAAGGCCGCCAGCACTGCCGCCCCAGTAGATACCATGCCCCCCCTCTTCACCTCTCAGGATGAGTACGACGCCTTCGCCGCCCGGCACAACGCCATGACAGTCCCCACCCTGGATCTGTCTGCCTACACCGGACCGGCTTACCTGGGCATTGACGCCGGGTCCACCACCACCAAGATGGTGCTCATTGACCCGGAGGGAAACATCCTCTTCTCCTATTACCACTCCAACCAGGGTAACCCCGTGAGCATCGTGCTGCCCCAGCTCCAGGAGATCTACCGCCAGTGCGGCGACCGGGTCACCATCTGTGGCGCTGCTGTCACCGGGTACGGAGAAGACCTCATCAAAAACGCCTTCTCCTGTGATCTGGGTCTGGTGGAAACTGTGGCGCATCTGAACGCCGCCCGGCACTTCTCCCCCGATGTGGACTTTATCATCGACATTGGCGGACAGGATATGAAGTGCTTCAAGATCCGAAACGGCGCAGTGGACTCCATCCTACTGAACGAAGCCTGCTCCTCCGGCTGTGGTTCCTTCATCGAGACCTTTGCCAAAGCCCTGGGATACACCATTGCCGACTTCTCCAAGCTGGGTCTCTTTGCCCAGCATCCGGTGAACCTTGGCTCCCGCTGCACCGTGTTCATGAACTCCTCCGTGAAGCAGGCCCAGAAAGACGGGGCTTCCGTGGAGGATATCTCTGCCGGCCTGTCCATCTCGGTGGTGAAGAACGCCATCTACAAGGTGATCCGGGCCGCCAACGCCGACGACCTGGGCAAACACATCGTGGTGCAGGGGGGGACCTTCCTCAACGACGCCGTCCTCCGCTCCTTCGAGATGGAGATCGGACGGGAGGTCACCCGCCCCACCATCTCGGGCATGATGGGGGCATACGGCGCCGCTCTGGCCGCCAAGGCCCAGGGACTGGAGCACTCTGCTCTTCTCTCTCAGGAGGCCCTCTCTCACTTCACCCACGAGGCACGGCCTGCCACCTGCAAGCTGTGCACCAACCATTGCTCCCTGACCATCAACCGGTTTGACGGGGGCCGGAGATTCATCTCCGGCAACCGCTGCTCCCGCCCTCTGGGCCAGGAGCGGGTGGATATCCCGGATCTGCTGAAGTTCAAATATGAATATCTGCGCTCCTTGCAGGGCAAGGGGGACGGAGATGGCTCCCGGGGGAAGATCGGTCTTCCTTTCGGGCTGAACATGTACGAAAACCTTCCCTTCTGGTTCTCCTTCTTCACCTCTCTGAACTTCGAAGTGGTCCTCTCTCCGGAATCCACCCGGAGCCTCTACATCAAGGGCCAGAGAACCATCCCCTCGGACACCGTCTGTTACCCGGCCAAGCTTCTCCACGGCCATGTGATGGCCCTGCTGGAGGAGGGGATCGACACCATTTTCTACCCCTGCATGTCCTATAACTTTGACGAGCACCTGTCTGACAACCACTACAACTGTCCTGTGGTGGCCTACTACCCCGACCTGCTGAGCGTCAACATCCCCGCCCTGGCAAACATCCACTACATCCACCCCAACCTGGGCCTCCACCGCCCCAAAGACTTTGAGAAAAAGGGCGCTGCCCTCATGGCCCAGGAATTCGGGATTCCCAAGCGGGAAACCGTGAAAGCCGTGCGGAACGCTTACGCCGCCTACGATGCCTTCCGGCAGATGGTCCAGGACAAAGGCGAGGAGTACATCCGCTACGCCCGGGAGAACGGACGAAAGATCCTGGTGGTGGCTGGCCGGCCCTACCACATGGACCCGGAGATCAACCACGGCATCAACGACCTGATCACCTCCTTCGGGTTCGTCCTGATCACCGAAGACGCCGTGTTCCAGCACATGGACAAGCAACCCCGGAAGGTCCTGAACCAGTGGACCTACCACGCCCGGATGTACAACGCCGCCCGGTACGTCTGCACCCAGCCTGACATGGCCTTCATCCAGTTGGTCTCCTTCGGCTGCGGCGTGGACGCCATCACCACCGACGAGCTCCGCTCCATCCTGGAAGAGGGCGGAGACCTGTATACTCAGCTGAAAATCGACGATATCTCCAACCTGGGCGCAGTGAAGATCCGCATCCGCAGCCTCATCGCCGCCCTGGATGCCAGAACCAAGGAAGGAGGCCAATGACCCATGGCAAAATTAGAATATGATAACACCGGCCGACTCCTCTTCACCCAGGAGATGCGCAAGGAATACACCATTCTGATCCCGCAGATGCTCCCCGTTCACTTCGGCTTTTTCGCCAAACTTCTGGAGCGCACAGGATACAAGGTAGCCATTCTGAACAATGACAGCCGCTCCGTGGTGGACAGCGGCCTGAAATACGTACACAACGACGCCTGCTACCCCGCCCTGCTGGTCATCGGCCAGATGATCGACGCCATCCAGAACGGCGGCTATGACCCCCATAAAGTCGCCCTGCTCATCACCCAGACCGGGGGCGGCTGCCGGGCCTCCAACTACATCCCTATGCTCCGGAAAGCCCTGGAAAAGGCTGGCCTGGACTATATCCCTGTGATCTCCCTCTCCTTCGGCATGGAGAAAAATCCCGGATTCCACTGGTCGGTCTCCCTCATCCGAAAGCTGATCTACGGCATGATGTACGGCGATCTCATCATGAACGTGGCCAACCAGGTCCGTCCCTATGAGGTCAACCCAGGCGATACCGCCGCCAAGGTGGAGTTCTGGACCAGCGAACTGCTCAACCGCTTTGACCAGGGCAAGGGCATGAGCCGAAAGCAGATGCGGGGCATCCTGGACGAGATCTGCACAGACTTCAAATCCATCCCTGTAGCCGGAGAGGAAAAGGTCCGCGTAGGCGTGGTGGGAGAGATCTACATCAAGTTCTCCTCTCTCGGCAACAACCAGCTGGAACAGTTCCTGCTGGACGAAGGGGCAGAGCCTGTGGTCCCCGGCCTCACCGACTTCCTGATCTTCAAGATCTATAACCGCATCTCCGACGTGGATATGTTCGGCGGCAGCCTGGCCAAACGTGCCCTGTGCAAGTTCTTCATGGGATACGTGGAGAAGTGCCAGCTGGACATGATCGCCGCTTTGAAAAAATCCGGATTCCGGGCGCCGGGGACCTTCTCCCAGCTTCACGAACTGGTCCACGGCTACCTGAACGACGGGTGTAAAATGGGGGAGGGCTGGCTCCTCACCGCCGAGATGCTGGAACTCATCCACACCGGCACCCCCAACATCGTCTGCGCCCAGCCCTTCGGGTGCCTCCCCAACCATATCGTGGGCAAAGGCATGATCCGGGTCCTGAAGGACGACTACCCCGACTCCAATATCGTCGCCATCGACTACGACCCCGGGGCTACCAAGATCAACCAGGAGAACCGGATCAAGCTGATGCTGGCCAACGCCAAGCGCATCGCAGCAGCCGAAAAAGAGGCCGGACAGACCGAACCCGCCCAGGCACATACGCTTTCATAATCCCAGGATTCCTTTGTTAAGGCAGCAGCTGTTAGACAACAGCTGCTGCCTTTCTGCCTTTTTTCTTGCGATTTCTTTCTGATTTTATTTCTTATTTTATTTTTAAGGAACGTTTCTGTTGATTCTTTTGACAGATGGTATATAATAAGTTTATACCAAGAAAAGGAGGGTTTTTCAATGCCGAGAAAACCAAAGGGTTTTACAAAGCCCATCGCTAAGACCGCGGCCCGGATGTCCCGGAAACCTGCACTCACTCCCTCTCAACTGGAAAAACTGGACGCCTACTGGCGTGCGTCCAACTATCTGTCTGCCTGCCAGCTGTATCTTTTGGACAATCCTCTGCTGAAGGAGCCCCTTCAGCCCGAGCATATTAAAAAGAAAATCGTCGGCCACTGGGGCACCGTCCCCGGTCAAAACTTCGTCTATACACACCTGAACCGGGTGATCAACAAGTACGACCTCAATATGATCTACCTCTCCGGTCCCGGCCACGGCGGCAACGCCATGGTCTCCCACACCTATATGGAGGGCACCTACAGCGAGGTCTACCCCAACATCAGCCAGGACCTGGAGGGCCTGCAAAAGCTCTTTAAGCAGTTCTCCTTCCCCGGCGGCATCCCCAGCCACGTGGCCCCGGAAACCCCCGGTTCCATCAATGAGGGCGGCGAGCTGGGCTACTCCCTGGCCCACGCCTTTGGCGCTGTCTTTGACAACCCTGACCTGATCGCCGCCTGTGTGGTGGGTGACGGCGAAGCCGAAACCGGTCCTCTGGCCACCGCCTGGCACTCTAACAAGTTCCTGAACCCCGTGGGGGACGGCGCTGTTCTGCCCATCCTTCACCTGAACGGCTTCAAGATCCATAACCCCACCATCTTCTCCCGCATTTCCCGCAGCGAAGCAGAATCTTTCTTCCGGGGCTGCGGCTGGGAACCCCGGTTCGTAGAGGGAGATGACCCCAAGGATATGCACCAGAAGATGGCCTCTGCTCTGGATTGGGCCATTCGGGAGATCAAGCGCATCCAGGCCAACGCCCGCACCACCGGAGATGATTCCCGCCCCGTCTGGCCCATGATCATCCTCCGCTCCCCCAAAGGGTGGACCGGCCCCAAGGAAGTGGACGGCAACATCACCGAAGGGTCCTTCCGCGCCCATCAGGTCCCCATTGACATGTCCCGTCCGGAACACCTGGGCCTGCTGGAGCAGTGGCTCAGAAGCTACCGACCTGAAGAACTCTTCACCGACGACGGCAAGCTCCTCCCCGAGCTTCAGGAGCTGGCTCCCAAGGGAGACCGCCGCATGGGCGCCAACCCCCATGCCAACGGCGGCAAGCTTCTGCGTGACCTGAAGCTGCCGGACTTCCGCGACTACGGCATCGAGATCCCCACCCCCGGCGGCGTCGAGGCCCAGGATATGCTGGTGCTGGGCGACTTTGTCCGGGACGTGATCAAAGAAAACGAAAGTGCGAAAAACTTCCGGGTCTTCGGCCCCGACGAGAGCAAATCCAACCGTCTGACCCCCATGTTCGAGGCCACCAACCGGGTCTGGAACCTGGAGACCGGCCCCAACGACGAGTACCTGGGCCGCAGCGGCCGCGTGATGGACTCCATGCTCTCAGAGCATATGTGCGAAGGCTGGCTGGAAGGCTACCTGCTCACCGGCCGCCACGGCTTCTTCAACAGCTATGAGGCCTTTATCCGTATCGTGGACTCCATGTTTGCGCAGCACGCCAAGTGGCTGAAAACCTGCAACGAGCTGCCCTGGCGCCAGGATATCGCCTCTCTGAACTATATCCTCTCCTCCAATGTCTGGCAGCAGGACCACAATGGCTTTACCCATCAGGACCCCGGCTTCCTGGATCATGTCACCAACAAAAAGGCCGACGTGGTGCGCATCTACCTGCCCCCCGATGCCAACTGCCTGCTCTCCTGTTTCAACCATTGCATCTCCAGCCGGAACTATGTGAACGTTATGGTGACCTCCAAGCATCCCCGGCCCCAGTGGCTGACCATGGAGCAGGCCGTGAAACACTGCACCCAGGGCATCGGCATCTGGCAGTGGGCTTCCAACGACCAGGGGACAGAGCCCGACATCGTGCTGTCCTGCTGCGGCGATACGCCCACCCTGGAGACCCTGGCTACCGTTACCATCATGCGCCACTACTTCCCCGACATCAAGATCCGGGTCATCAACGTAGTGGACCTGATGCGTCTGCAGTCCAACACCCAGCATCCCCATGGCCTGTCTGACCAGCAGTATGACATGCTCTTCACCACGGACAAGCCCATCCTCTTCACCTTCCACGGGTATCCCTCCCTGATCCACGAGCTCACCTACCGCCGGAAGAATAAGAATCTTCACGTCCGCGGATATATCGAAGAAGGCACCATCACCACCCCCTTCGATATGCGCGTGCTGAACAATCTGGACCGGTATCACCTGACCCAGGATATCATCAACCTCCTGCCCGAAAAGCTGGGCACCAGAGGTGCCTTCCTCATCCAGCAGCTGGAGGACAAACTGGTGGAACACAAGCAGTATATCGCCGAATATGGCCAGGATCTGCCCGAAATCCGGGATTGGAAGTGGAACAACGGCAAGGGAATTTTTTAAGACTGACCTTGCGTCTTTTCCTTCTGATTTACTGCGGCCCCTCTGTGAAAATCCACAGAGGGGCCACTTTTATTCTTTTCCTCAACAAAAATTCTACCTTTGCAGGAAATTTGTCACTTTGTACGATTCTCATTTTCCCCCGCCGATGCGGTTGCTTTTTCGTTCTCTCCGTGCTATCCTATCTCTCGCAGTGCTCCACAGCGCTGCACAATCGAATAGAGCCCGATGAAGCCTTAAGAATCTCTCGAGAAACTGAAGGTGGAGGGACCTCTGGAGAATCTCATTCAGTTGAGCGCCGAAGGTGCAAGGTTCTTATGAACCGAATCTCTCAGGCAAAAGGACAGAGCAGACCATCGTTTTCCGACGATGGCTGTGTTGTTCGTCTCCAGAGCCGCCGAATCACTTTCGGCAGCTCTTTTTATTTTTTTATTGGGAGGGCTTATGCCATGGAAACGCTGCAAAACATTGTGCAAACCATTAACTTCTACCTATCCGACTACATCCTTGTGATTCTTCTGGTGGGTACCGGTGTCTTCTTCTCGATCCGAACCCGATTCGTTCAGGTCCGCTGCTTCGGTGAAGGTATGCGTCGGGTCTTCGGTGGATTCTCTATGCGCGGCGGTAAACAGAAAGGTGGATTGAGTTCCTTCCAAGCCTTAACCACCGCCATCGCCGCTCAGGTGGGTACCGGCAACATCATCGGTTCCTGCAGCGCCATCCTGGTGGGTGGCCCCGGCGCCATCTTCTGGATGTGGATCATCGCTTTCTTCGGCATGGCTACCATCTATGCCGAGGCCGTTCTGGCCCAGGAGACCCGGGTGGTCCATGAAGACGGCTCCGTAGACGGCGGCCCCGTTTACTACATCAAGAGAGCCTTCAACAACAAGTTCGGCTCCTTCCTGGCTGGCTTCTTCGCCATCGCCATCACTCTGGCTCTGGGCTTCATCGGCTGCATGGTGCAGTCCAACTCCATCGGAGAGACCTGCAGCAACGCCTTCGGGATCCCCGCCTGGACCATCGGCATCGTGGTCGCTATTGCCTCTGCCTTCGTCTTCCTGGGCGGTGTGCAGAGAGTGGCTTCGGTCACGGAAAAGCTGGTTCCCATCATGGCAGTGCTTTACCTTCTGGGCGGCCTGGTCCTGCTCCTCATGCGTCTGCCCTACCTGCCCGAGACCTTCGGTATGATCTTTAAGTACGCCTTCTTCCCCAACGCTATCATCGGCGGCGGGATCGGATATGCTCTGAAAACTGCCATCAGCCAGGGCGTAAAGCGGGGCCTCTTCTCCAACGAGGCCGGTATGGGTTCCACCCCTCACGCCCACGCCATGGCTAAGGTAGCCAAGCCCCATGACCAGGGTGTGGTCGCTATGGTGGGTGTGTTCATCGACACCTTCCTGGTCCTCACCATGACCGCCCTGGTGGTCATCTCCACCCTGTACGCAGGCAACGGTCCTCTGGCCTCCGGCGCAGCCGATGGCATCAGCCAGACCAACATGGCCCAGCTGGCTTTCTCCAGCGTGTTTGGCAACGGGATCGGCAGCATCTTCGTGGCAGTCTGCCTGCTCTTCTTTGCCTTCTCCACCATCCTCAGCTGGAACTTCTTCGGCAAAGTCAACGTTGCCTATCTCTTTGGTAAAAAGGCAACCGCCGTCTACTCCGTCATCGCTGTGATCATGATCTTCCTGGGCTCCTGCCTCTCCAACGACTTCGTGTGGCAGCTGTCCGACCTCTTTAACCAGCTGATGGTTATCCCCAACGCTCTGGCCCTGCTGGCCCTGGCTCCCCTTGTCATCGCCGCAGCAAAAGGCCGTTCTCACCCCAAGGCATAACATATATCCTTTGGGACTTCTCTTCGCAAAAACGCCCGGCTGTTCTGGCCCCTTCCAGAACAGCCGGGCGCTTTTTTCAAAAAATGCGGCCCCCATTCTCCACTTTTTCCATGAGCGTCAGCCCGGGATCGCCATGGCGAACTGCTCCTCTTCTGCGACTTGATGTGCAAATAAAAAAGCGACCTGGAACTATGTCCAAGTCGCTTTTGGCAGCGGGAGAAGGATTCGAACCCTCACAAACAGAGTCAGAGTCTGTCGTGCTACCCTTACACAATCCCGCTATATTCACTTTATTGTGGCTGGTTCGTTTGTTTCTCACTCACACCAGTAAAATTTATTATATCATCCTTTTTCCATTTGTCAAGAATAATTTCGAAGTTTTTTTGATTTTTTTGCCTTTTCTTTTGGGGCGTGGGGACAGGCTTTTCTGCCCCCACGCCCCAGGCTTCGGCACACACAGGTCACGCCTTCACACGCTCACAGAATCGCTGCAACATGGCCGCTCCGCCAGCCCCTGCGGCGTGATCCGGTTTCCATCCATGCCATTGATCAGTCCCGCACCACAGGCCCAGGAAAGAGCCTCCCAGGAATAGGGCTGTACGTTTTGATAATCTGCAAAGGAGAGGAGGTTCCCCCTCTGGCGGGTGTCATACTGCATATGCTGGGTGTACCGATAGAAGATCACTGCCAGTTCCTCCCGCGTGACCGCTCTGTCCGGAAGAAACCGATTGCCCTCATAGCCGTTCACAATGCCATACCACGCTGCCCACGCCACGGGCTTCCCGTAGTACTGATCCTGAGAAACATCTTCAAAGGGCGTGCCCACCGGGGCCTCCGGGCTGTCCGACATACGATACAGGACCGTGACCACCATGCCGCGGGTCATAGGATACTCCGGACGGAAAAGATCTCCCTCCATTCCCTCCATGAGGCCACGGGACGAAACATAGTTGACTGACTCATAAAACCAGTCCGTCTCCTGTACATCCGGGAACGGGATCACCGGGCCAACCACTTCACTCTCTTCAAAGGCTCCGTACACCCGCACCGAGCTCTCCGGCATCAGGAAGGTGTAAACACCGCCGCCCTTTTCCGTAACGGCAATCGACTGTCCCTTCTCATCCTTTACCGAGAGTTCTTTCAATTCGTACCCTCTGTCCGGTATGGCGGTAATGACCACCTTGCTTCCCTCCGCTCCCGTCTCCTGGTCTGCTGAGATCACACCGTTCGCTGTCGTTTCCACCACGATCCTGTATCCAGAACAGGCCTCTATGATGAGTTCTCCCTCTTCATACTGAATCTCTTCCAGATAGTTTCCATTCTCCGGTGCTGCTGCGCCGGAGACATGGATGCCCACTGTTCCCGGCTGGCTCAGATCAGGAAGGGATACATAGGAGAGAACGGGCTCTTTCTGCAATCGGTCATCTCCTACAAGACCTTTGACCGTATAGTCTTTTTCCGTAAAATCCGGGACCTCATCTCCTACGGTTGCTCTCTTCTCATTTGCCACAATGGTGATCTGTGCTTTTTGGATGGTTATCTCTGTTTCGTTGCTCTCCACCCCGCGATAGGTGTCATCTCCGGCTTTGACCGCCTTGACATACACCGTTCCCGCCTGGACCGGTGTCAGGACCCCATGGGCATCCACTGCAGCGGCCCCTGTGCCCGGCCGAACTGCATAGGTCACCTTCCCTTTTCCCGCACCGCCTTCCGCTTTGAGAGCCAGTGTCTGTCCATAGGTGACCGACGTCTCTCCCACGATCGTGAGCACCGGCTGAGGCAGTTTATCCATCACCCGGATCGTAATCTGGCGGCTGTCTCTGGTATACTCCGGCTGCCCGTCTCCGTCGGCATCATACGCCGCATCCAGCGCAGCGTTTACCATCACCGTTCCCGCCTGATGACCGGAGGTAAAGGATGTTCCGCTGATAGAACTTCCCAGGCCCTCCCCGTCAATCGTAAAGACAAAGCTGCCCTCCCTGGGCGCCTCCACCAGATCCATTAAGTCCAACGTCGCTCCGCCCACCGGCACATCCCCGGACGCAGCAATCTCCGGCGGCCTGGATGTAATCACACCATTGTCAACCACGATGCCCCCTTCCGGCAGGGCATAATTCTTATGGTTTCCCGTCTCGATCTCGATTGCAGGAATGGTGACTTTGATTCCCTGCCCCACATACGGCGTCTCATAGGCAGCGGAAACCGCCCGAAGTGAGAGCGGTCCTCCCGGAACGGCATCCTCTACCCGGATCAGAGGATCTGCGTTCGTCGTGCCATCGTATGCTTTCTGGCAGTCGATCACAAGATCGTCTCCCTGAATGGGATAAGGTGAAATGGGGAAGACCGTTTCTGCGATACCTGTGTATCCATCCCCAGTTGCCACTACTTTAATTTTTCCTTTTCCCGCTTCCACGTTTTTATCATATTCTACCATATACTCTGTTCCCTTTGACAGGATCTTGCCATTCAGCGTCACCCTGACCTCTGGTTCAATCGCAGCGCCGCAATAAACAAAAGGTCCTCCGAATACTTCAATGTCTGCCGATTCCAAGTTGATCAGTTCTTTCTCAAACAGTTTTACCCCTTGATTGGACGCTGCGGCAGAGGTCACTGTCAGCACAGACAACAGGAAGCCGGCGGCGATGATCCCCATGTTCTTCATATCTCTTCTCCTTTCTATGCAACAATTCGAAAGCGTTCGTCTTTTTATAGTATATCAAATTTCAATATAGCAGTCCATAAAAAAGTACATATTTTATGAAGAGATATCAATAAACAAAAATAGGATATGGACACGCCAGTCCATATCCTCTGTCTTTCCATCCCGCATCTTTTCAAGAGGGCGGGACACGATCGTATATAGGAAAGAAAAAAGGCTTCCTGAAATCATAGATTTCAGGAAGCCTGGTACGGCAGGAGGGACTCGAACCCCCGACCTACTGGTTCGTAGCCAGTTACTCTATCCAACTGAGCTACTGCCGCATGTCGTTCTCGCTGACGACTTTTAGATAATACCACATCTATTGAGGAAATGCAAGCATTATTTTTATTTTTTTTGACTTTTTTACGGTGACAGCCCCGGAGCAAAATCCGGGGCTGTCAGAGCGTGCTACTTCATCGGTATTCGCGCTATGGTACTCGGTTTAGCACCCGCAGTCACAACCGCAGTTGCAATTGTTATTGCAGCCACAGTTATTGTTGCAGCCGCAGTTGCCGCCGCAGGGGTTCCCGCAGACGCAGCAGCCGCCGGAACCGGAGCCACAGCAGAACAGGACGATCAGAATGAGGATGATCCACAGACCATTGTTGCCACCCCAGCTGTTGTTACCACACATAAATCAGAACCTCCTATGAGAGATGGAGACCGTCTCGCGATCTCAGTCCATCTTATGCGGCAGGTTCCTGAATGTGCTTACTCCGGACGGTTTCCCCGAATGGTCAGCACAGGCTTGCAGCAGAGGTCCTCAATGTCCGACAGGGTCGCCGCAGGGATCTTCAGCGCCCCTCCGCAGTCGGCGCAGAAGATCTCCACCGAGCTGTAGTTGATCTTCATCTTCCAACGGTGGCTGCCGCAGGTGCAGGAGATCCCATCCCGCTGGCCAATGTCCCGCAGCTCGCCCAGGATCTCCTCCATGACCATGGTGTTCAGAAAGGTCCCCTGTGCTCCAGCCTCTGCCTCCAGCGCATCCACCGTCTCCTCCAGGCGCCGCATGGCCGCAAAGACCGGTTCCTCTTCTCCCACATAGCAGCAGTCCAGCCCAGAGTTGGCGCAGGAAAAGGCCAGGGTCTTTTCCTGAAGAAAGGCCGTCGTGGAACAGGTCACCGTGTGCTCGTGCTCACAAAACAAACACGGCACCGTAAGCCGCACACGATCTCCCGTAAACGCAATCTCAATGGAGGATTTGCCGCAGGGACAGGGGATCCGTCCGTTGGACGCAGCCAGCTGGAACACCGTCCGCTCGGCAATCACCGCCTGACGGCAAACCGGACAAATAAACGCAACGGAGCGCTTTGCATCTTCTATCATACTATCACCTCGAAACAGAGAAACATTCGTCTTTTCCTTTATTATACCACACCTTTTCTCCATGGAACAGGGAATTTCCTGAAAAGAACCGCCTTTTCCCTCCCTCACCTTGCCCCCTCCTGCCAAATCCGCTATACTGTCACCACGAGGTGATGTCTCCATGAAACGTATGATTGCTTCTGATCTCCATGGCTCCGCCTACTATTGCCGTCAGCTTCTGGATCTCTATTGCAGAGAGGGTGCGAGACAGCTGGTCCTGTTGGGCGACCTGGTCTTTTCCGGGTCCTATGACCCTCGCTACGACTATGATCCTCTGGCGGTTATAGATTTACTTAACCCCTTCGCCCAGGAGATCCTCTACGTCGAAGGGAACTGCGACTTTGGCATTCAGGAGCTGAACCCACAGTTTTCCATCACTCCAAACTACCGGGTGGAGGACTGGGAAGGCACTGCCGTCTTTCTTACCCACGGCCACCGGTTCTCTCCCCTCAAGCCCCCTCCCCTGGGGCTGGCCCAGGTCATGCTCTCTGGACACACCCACGTGCCATCCTTTCAGCAAATGGGAGACCTGGTGTGTCTCAACCCCGGCTCCGTCTCTCTTCCCCGGAGCCGCTCCCCTCACAGCTGCCTGCTCTGGGAGGATGGGCTCCTGCGCTGGCTCACGCTGGAAGGAACCGAGTTTGCCCGGAAGCCCCTTCCTTAAGTCCCCTTGCGCAGCTGTCCCTGCCGAAGGGCTACCGACAGGGAAAAGCGCTTCTCCTCTCCGCTGTCAAAGCAGATCGACACAATGTCCCCTTGCTTGCTGACCACTTCTCCAACACCAAACCTTTTGTGGGTTACTCCCACGCCGGGAAGAAATTCCTCCGGGTTTCCCCCCGTCGTCTTTACCACCTTCTTTGTTGGTACGGACGGCGGTTTTTTTCTCTTTTCCTGTTTCTTCTCCGGGAAAATCTCCCGGGCAAAGGTACTGGCAAGATCGCCCCTGCGGAAGCGGACAATGGTGAGCTCCTCTTTCGCTCGGGTCATCCCCACGTAAAACAAGCGGCGCTCTTCTTCGTAGCACGCCCATTCTTCCGGGTCAGGATGCTCCCCCTCCGGGGGCGGTACACTGGGAAGAATCCCATCCGCCACGTCCGCCAAAATCACCCGGTCATACTCCAGGCCCTTGCTGGAATGAATGGTGGACAGCAGGAAAGGACTTTCCTCATCGCTGCTGCCGGCCTTCACCAGGCCGGAGAGTTCATCCAGCCGGTCCAGCAGTTCCAGGGGTGATGCCGTTTCCCGGCCCAGGGCTTCCAGAATTTCAAGCTTTCCCCAGTCGCCTCCCCGCTCCTTCACATAGTCGCCGTACCCCATAAAGTGGGCGATCCGGTAGATGGCCCGGTCCCCGCGTTCTTCCAGCAAACGGGAAAAATGGGTGGCCAGGCCCTGACAGGTCCGTTGGGTCCAGGGGGACACCCCTGGTGCCTGGGTCACCAAAGCCAGGATGGGGGTCACACCGTCACTCTCCTGCACCGCCCACTGGGCGGCCAATTTCGAGATCCCTGCCCGCAGCTTATAATAAATTTGCAGAAAGATCTCGCCGTCCGCCGGGTCCTGGGCAAAGCGGATCAGGGCAGAAACGTCCCGCACGATCCGATAGCTGAAAAAACTTCCCTCCACCTGACGGCAGCGGTACCCGATCCCTTTTCGGTTCAGGCGATCCAGCAAAGGTAAAGCGCTGTCATTGTTCCGGTACAGCACCGCTGTCTCCCGGCGGCAGGATGCCGCTTCTTTGACTAGTTGATCGTACTGCTCACTTCGGTCGTATACCCACCATTCCCGAACCGCAGGTCCCTCCCCTCGAAAGGCACGCATATGCTTCTCCCGGCGGTTCTGGTTCTTCCCAATGAATCGATCCGCCGCCGTTACGATGGGCGCACAGGAGCGGTAGTTGGTCTCCATCAGCAGCACCCGTCCCCGGGGATATCTCTGCTCGAACTGCATAAGGGCAGAAGGGTCTGCGGCCCGAAATCCATAGATGCTCTGGTCCTCATCCCCTACCATAAAGAGGTTCTGGTCCTTGCCTGCCAGCAGGGCAATGATCCGGTGCTGAATGGTAGAGGTATCCTGGGCCTCGTCCACACAGAGATACCGATACTGCCGCTGAAAATCCACTAAGATATCTGGATACTGCCGCAGGATCTGCGCAGCGTAGACCATCTGGTCGTCGTAATCCATCCAACCGTTCTGCCGCAAGCAGGCACAGTACTTCCGGTAGATCTCTGCCGCCGGAAGGTCATCCGGCTGGAGCGCTTCGATCTCCTGGGCAGATAACTGCCGATTCTTAATATAGGTAATGGCGGTGCGGACCGCTTTGATGGTGCTCTCCGACGCAAACTCTCCCGTGGCCTCCCGGCAGAGTTCTCCCACCAGAGCGGACAGCTTCCGCTCATCGGTCACCAGCTGAAAGGCGCGTCTTCCCTTCACCTGTTCATAGCGGCGGATGATCCGGGCGGACAGCCCGTTGATGGTACGAAACTCCAACCGGGCTGCCATTTCCTGCCCAAAAAAGGAGGCAAACCGGGCTGCCATATCCCGGGTGGCAGAAACGGTATAGGTCACCGTCAGAATTTCCTCCGGCGGAATCTGCCGGCAAAAGATCATATATCCCAGCCGAAGGATGAGCACGGTGGTCTTGCCGCTGCCCGGCACCGCCAGCAGGAGGACAGGGCCCTCTGCCGCCTGGACCGCCGCCTCCTGCTGCGGGTTGAGCGCCACCGGCCAACGCTGTTTCCACGCTTCATAGGTCACTGGGTCCTCCTCCTTTTCCTCGCGTTTTCCCCGGTAAGGGGTTTCTTGCGTTCTGCGTATTATAGCAGGTTTTCTCCCCAAGAGAAAGCGTAAGGGCTGCCTGTCCCTCATACAGGACAGGCAGCCAATGGTTTCCATGTCACTTTTACAGGCGCTCACCTGGGCCTGGCTCCAGTTCGCCCCGGTACCCTCGCAGGCCACCGATATTATAGACCGCAGTATATCCCATCTTCTTCAGATAGGACAAGGCGCTGCCCGCTCGGGCTCCGCTGCGGCAATAGAGAAACAGCGGGGTGCTCCGGTCGGTGATCTGTTCAGGAAGACGAGAGATCTCCTGCAGGGGCAGATGCTTGCTCCCGCTGAGGTGGCCCATTCTGTACTCTTCGTCTGTCCTGACATCCAGCAGGATCGCCCCCGGCGTCTCCCGCCAGCGCGAGATCCCCGCCTGAAGCGCTTTTTTTGAAAACAAGTGAAAGAATCCCATCCTGTCCTCCTTTCTCCGGATGATTCCCATTGTACCAGAACCCTCTCCGAAGTGCCAGGATTATCTGGGAGCTCCCACAAAAAATCCCCTTCTTCCGAAGGGGATCTTTCTCAGCAAAGCGCACGTAATCCTTTTAAATCCAGCAGGCGGATAGACCCCCGGCGGACCTCCACCAGGCCGTCGGTGGAAAAGCGCTTGAGCATCCGCGCCACCACCTCCCGGGCAGAGCTGATCTGCTGGGCGATCTGTTCGTGGGTCATTTTAATGACCGGCGTCCCCGTTCTGGCGTACTCATCGATCAGAAAAGTAGCCAGACGACTGTCCACCCGCATAAACAGGATCTGCTGCATGGACCACATCACCGCAGAAAACCGCTCCGTGGCCAGCTCATAGACAAAGCATCGGGCATAAATATTATGTTCCGAGAGATAACTCACCGCGCCCGCGGTCACCACCAGCAGCTCACAGTCATCCTCTGCCACCATCTGGGTGTCAAAGGCCAGCTGCTCCACCACACAGGCAGCGGACAGGACGCAGGGGTCCCCCTCCCGCAGGTGAAACAAGGTAACCTCCCGGCCTTCCTCAGAGAGGAGATAGACCCGTATGGTTCCCTTCAGCATCAAAATCATGCCAAGACAGTCGTTGCCCCGGCTGTGGACAATACTCCCCTTGGGAAATCTCTGGGCCATGGTATTGCGCACCACATACCCTTTCTCTTCCTCTGTCAGCTGCTTCCAGAAAGGCAGCATCTGCATGTGGGTCTCGATGTGTTCCATTCTGTCCTCTCCTTTTCCTCTGACGGAAGGATGGTATTCCATCAGTGCTCGTGACAGCCGTGGCTTCCGCAGCCGTGATCTCCGCACTGATGGCCTTCCCCATGGTGATGGCCGTGGTGGTCACAGCGAACCTCTGCGTTGTACTGGAGATTTCCCCCCAGAAGGGCCTGGACGGCCTGGTCTGCGCTGCCTTTCACCCCGCCGTACAGCTGAATTCCAGCCTGGCTCAATGCCGCCTGGGCGCCGCCGCAGATGAGCACATCCACCTGGTTGCCCAGGAGGAAGCCGGCCAGGGCGCCGTGGCCGCTGCCCATGGTGTCTACCACCTGCTGGCCAACCACTTTGCCATTCTCTGCGTCATACACCTTAAACTGTTCCGTCCGTCCAAAATGCTGGAAAATCTCTCCGTTGTCGTAGGTCACTGCAATACGCATGATTGCGCCTTCTTTCCTTTTTAAAATATGATCGGTCCCACCGGCATAGGCCATGGCTTTCTCACACACCTTGCCGCAGCACCGCACCGCAGAACCATCGCACAGGCGATAGGTCCCTCCGGCAATCAGCAACCGGTTTCCGTTTACCAAAGCGTCGGACACCTTGTATCGCGCACTCTCATAGATCTCCGTCACAGTCGTCCGGGATATGTCCATCTGCTCGGCACACTGGCCATGGGTCATTTTTTCATGATCCACCAGCCGCAGCACCTCAAACTCATCCACGGACAGCAGCACCGTTTCGGCGTTGCGCTTCCCTTCCGGAGAAAATCCTACACAGTCCGGCTCTTTGCAAACCCGCCGGCAACGCTGAGGTCTTGGCAAGGCTCCACACCTCCCTTTCCGGTATATGTCGATTATAACCCAAAGTACGTCTCCTGTTTGTGACCAGGTCACATTTCTTTCGTTAGCAAAAGTCCCGGAAATTCCACGCAAATTTGTTGTGTTTTTGCAAAACAGTTTCCCTTCATCTCCCGGTTATTTTCTTCTATTTTTGCTAAATTAATTCCCATTCTCACAATTTCTCTTGACATCGTCCCTCTGCCGGAGTAACGTACTATGCAGAATTGAACAGCAATCTTCAGGGCAGGGTGCAAGTCCCTACCGGCGGTATAGCCCGCGAGCCGAAAGGCAGGATTCGGTGAAACTCCGAGGCCGACAGTAACAGTCTGGATGGAAGAAGATGACATGAATTCGCAGGATTTTCTGCGTCTGTTTGCGTTGCTCTGGAATCATTGGTTCCAGAGCTTTTTTGCAGGCAGGCCAGGAGACCCCCTGTGGTGTTTTCTGTGCGCTCTGAAGGTTTTCAGAGCGCTTTTTTCATTCCCGGAGGTGGGTTTCCATGACAGATGAAACGTATATGCAGATGGCCTTGGACCTGGCCAAACAGGGCATGGGCTGGACCAGCCCCAACCCTATGGTGGGTGCCGTCATCGTAAAAGACGGTCAGATCATCGGCAGGGGCTACCACGCCAGATACGGCGATCTCCACGCAGAACGGGCCGCCCTGGCCGCCTGCACCGGAGACCCCACAGGGGCCACCATGTACGTCACGCTGGAGCCCTGCTGCCACCATGGACGGCAGCCCCCCTGCACCGACGCCATCTTAGAGAGCGGCATCGCAAGGGTGGTGGTAGGTTCCGGCGACCCGAACCCTCTGGTGGCAGGCCAGGGCCTGCGCCTGCTCCGCCAGGCAGGAGTCCAGGCCACGGAGCACGTGCTGGAAGAAGAATGCCGGGCTTTGAACCAGGTATTCTTCCACTTCATCCAGACCAGGCGGCCCTATGTGGTGCTCAAATATGCCATGACCCTGGACGGAAAGATGGCCGCGTACACCGGCGCCTCCCAATGGATCACCGGGGAAGAAGCCCGCAGGCATGTCCACACCCAGCGCCACCGTTTCCGGGCCATCATGGTGGGAGTGGGAACCGTTCTGGCAGACGACCCTCAACTCACCTGTCGGATCGAAGGGGGCCGCAGCCCGCTGCGGATCATCTGCGACACCCACTTACGTACGCCCCTCTCCGCCCAGGTGGTACAGACCGCCAAAGAGGTCCCCACCCTTCTGGCCACCTGCGTCACGGACCCCGCTCTCATCGAACCGTATGAGGCGCTGGGGTGCCAGGTGCTCTCCCTTCCGGACCACCAGGGACACGTCGACCTGCACGCCCTGATGGATGCCCTGGGACAGCAGAACATTGACAGCGTGCTGCTGGAAGGCGGAGCCGCCCTTCACTGGTCCGCCTTACAGGCTGGATTGGTGCAAAAGGTCCAAGCTTACCTTGCCCCCATGCTGCTGGGAGGAAGCCAGGCCAAATCCCCCATCGGCGGACAGGGTTTCCCCTCCCCCAACGAGGCAGTCACCCTGACGCCCCCCACTCTGCTCCCTCTGGGCAAGGATTTTCTCCTGGAAAGTGAGGTCATTTTCTGATGTTTACCGGTATTGTTGAAGAAGTCGGTGTGCTGAAAAGCATCCGACGGGGTACCCACAGCGCCGTGCTGGAGATCCAAGCCAGCGTCGTGCTGGAAGACATCCACCTGGGCGACAGCATCGCCGTCAACGGTGTCTGCCTCACTGCCACCTCCTTTTCCTCCACCCACTTTACCGCCGACGTGATGCACGAAACCCTGAACCGGTCCTCCCTGGCCTCCCTTCGTCCCGGCTCCCGGGTCAATCTGGAACGGGCCATGGCCGCCAACGGACGTTTCGGCGGCCACATCGTAGCCGGCCACGTAGACGGCGTGGGACAGGTTCGGAAGATCCAGCAGGACGACAACGCCATCTGGTACACCATTGGCGCGGACCCCCAAGTCCTCCGCTATGTGGTGGAGAAAGGCTCCATCACCATTGATGGCATCAGCCTCACCGTGGCCGCCGTCACTAAGGATTCCTTCTCCATCTCCGCCATCCCCCACACGGTGGCGGTCACCGTTCTGAAGG
This sequence comes from Evtepia sp., assembly GCF_034090835.1. GTDB lineage: Bacteria > Bacillota > Clostridia > Oscillospirales > Oscillospiraceae > Evtepia. Next base: position 2,725 of record NZ_JAXDRS010000014.1, on the reverse strand, counting down.
ACCGAAAGGTGGGCGACGCCGTCAACCTGGAGACTGATATCATCGGAAAATATGTAGAAAAACTCTTAACCCCGGCAGAAGAACCTGCCGCCGCCCCCACTCGTATCACCAAAGAATTTTTGACCCGCTGCGGTTTTTGAAAGGAGATCCCCTATTATGTTTCAGTACAGCACCATTGAAGAAGCATTGGAAGAGCTGCGCCAGGGCCGCATGATCCTGTGCACCGACGACCCTGACCGGGAGAACGAAGGCGACCTGATCTGCGCCGCCCAGTTCGCCACCACCGAGAACGTAAACTTCATGGCGACCCACGCCAAGGGCCTCATCTGCATGCCCATGTCGCTGGAATACGTCCAGAAGCTCCAGTTCCCCCAGATGGTCACCCGGAACACAGACAACCACGAAACCGCTTTTACGGTCTCCATCGACCACGTGGACACCACCACAGGCATCTCCGCCGCAGAACGTTCCCTCACCGCTATGAAGTGCGTGGACGACGACGCCAAGCCTGAAGACTTCCGCCGCCCTGGCCACATGTTCCCCCTGCTGGCCAAAAAGAACGGTGTACTGGAGCGCAACGGCCACACCGAAGCCACCGTGGACCTGCTCCGTCTGGCCGGCCTGAAAGAGTGCGGCCTGTGCTGCGAGATCATGCGGGAAGACGGCACCATGATGCGGGCCTCCGAACTGCAGGAAAAAGCCAAGGAATGGAACATGAAGTTCATCACCATTCGGGACCTGCAGGCCTATCGGAAGCGCCATGAACTCCTGGTGGAGCGGGTCACCGTCACCAAGATGCCCACCCGCTACGGTGACTTCACCGCCTACGGCTATGTGAACAAGCTCAACGGCCAGCACCACGTAGCCCTGGTAAAAGGCGACGTGGGCGACGGCCAGGACCTGCTGTGCCGGGTCCACTCCGAGTGCCTCACCGGCGACACCTTCGGCTCCCTGCGCTGCGACTGCGGCCAGCAGTTCGCCGCCGCCATGACCCAGATCGAAAAGGAAGGCCGGGGTATCATGCTCTACATGCGCCAGGAAGGCAGAGGTATCGGCCTCATCAACAAGCTGCGGGCTTACGCCCTCCAGGACGAGGGTATGGACACCCTGGAAGCCAACCTGGCTCTGGGCTTTGCCGGCGATCTGAGAGAGTATTACATTGGCGCACAGATCCTCCGGGACCTGGGTGCAAAGACCCTGCGGCTGCTCACCAACAACCCCGACAAGGTCTATCAACTCTCTGACTTCGGTATGGAGATCAAAGAGCGGGTCCCCATCCAGGTAGCCGCTACCCCCCACGACCTGTTCTATCTGCAGACCAAGCAGAAGAAGATGGGCCACATCTTAGACTATTGATCCCACGCTCACGTCCCACAGAATTGATATAAGGAGGAACTTCACCATGAAAACTTACGAAGGCAGTCTCGTCGCAAAAAATATCAAGATCGGCATCGTCGCCGCTCGTTTCAATGAATTCATCACCTCTAAGCTCCTGGGCGGTGCCATGGACGGTCTGCTCCGCCACGACGTCCGGGAAGAGGATATTCAGGTAGCATGGGTGCCCGGTGCCTTTGAAATTCCCCTGATCGCCGCCAAAATGGCCAAGAGCGGAAAGTATGACGCCGTCATCTGCCTGGGCGCTGTGATCCGCGGCAGCACCAGCCACTACGACTACGTCTGCTCCGAAGTCTCCAAGGGCATCGCTTCCGTTTCCCTCCAGAGTGATATTCCTGTCATGTTCGGGGTGCTCACCACCGACACCATCGAGCAGGCCATCGAGCGGGCCGGAACCAAGGCAGGCAACAAGGGTTACGACTGTGCTCTGGGCGCTGTGGAAATGGTCAACCTGATCCGTGCCATCGAAGCATGATCTACCAACGATATTCCATATAAGATTTCTCTACCCCCTAACAAAAGGAGTCCGACAGGTGTCGGACTCCTTTTGTTCTGCTCAGAAAAAACGCCCCTTCCAACATTGAACTGCTCCAAATTGTGCGGACAGTACAAAAAAGCGCCCTGGTCGCTGTGGAGCTGCAACTCCGCAGCGACTCTCTTTTTCTCCTGCTTCATGGCCAGGCGGATGGTGTCCAGAACCAGATTTACCGTTTGCTGTGTTCCGGTTTTGTAAGCGACAATGGTATTGTCATAGAGATCCCGGATTATGGACAGGTACAGTACGCCCTGTTTGGTGTGAATGTAGAAAATGTCTGTTACCCATTTGCTGTTGGGTCTGTCTGCGTAAAACTCCCTATTGAGCAGATTTTTGTACTTGTGAACCTGCTGTCCCATCTGCTGCCATTTCCTGCGCCGGCGGATTTCAGACAGCAGATCATATTTCTTCATGATCCGCAGTACGGTTTTAGGATTGCAGAAAATATTCTGGCTTTTCAGCCACAACCACATCCGCCGGTATCCGTAGGTACGGTAGCTGCGTTCCTGCTGCTGTGCGATAGCTTTAGCAAGAGTTGCGTCCTTTTCCGGCTTGCCCAGACGATGGACAAAATCGTAGTAGCCGCTACGGGATACACCAAAAAATCTGCACATGACGGATACCGGATATTTTGCCTGATGCTTATATATAACATGGTATTTGACTTTTGGTCTCACCTCCCTTCGATAGATTGCAGAAAATCCCGCAACAGTTCGTTCTCCATTTTTAGCCTTTTGTTCTCATATTTGTACTCTGCCAATGTCTTGGCAGGCTTTCTTCCTCGCTGTTTGGGAA
>NZ_JAXDRS010000013.1:0-83857 GCF_034090835.1 Evtepia sp. | reverse complement strand
TAGAGGGGAGGACGAAGAACAATGTTACAGACTAGCTACGAAGCAAAGACTAAGGACCTGTGGGTCTTTATTGAGACCAAGAACGGCAAGGCAAGAAACGTTGGCCTGGAGCTGCTGAACCCCGGCCGTCGTCTGGCTGCTATCCAGGGCGGTAAGACCGTTGCTCTGGTTGTTGGCTACAACTGCGATGAGGCTGTTAAGGAAGCTATCGCTTACGGCGCTGACAAGGTTCTGGTCGTGGACAACGAAGTTTATGATCACTACAGCACCGACGCTTACACCGCTGCTATCGTGCACTGCGTCGAGAACGACTGCCCCACCACCATTCTGATGGGCGCTTCTCCTCTGGGCCGTGACCTCGGTCCCCGTGTTGCTGGCCGTCTGAAGACCGGTCTAACCGCAGACTGCACCTCTCTGGACATCGACGAAGCTTCCGGTAAGGTTGCTTGGACCCGTCCCGCTTTCGGTGGTAACCTGATGGCTACCATTCTGTGCCCCTTCACCTTCCCCCAGATCGGCACCTGCCGTCCTGGCGTGAACAAGAAGCTGGAGCCCGACTACAACCGTACCGCTGAGGTGGAGAAGGTTGATTTCGTGTTCCCCGCAGAGCAGATCCGCATCAAGCTGATCGAGACCATCGCTGAGGAAGGCGAGAAGGTCGACCTGGAAGGCGCTGAGATCATCGTCTCCGGCGGCCGTGGTCTGGGCGGCCCCGAGGGCTTCGAGACCACCATCAAGCCTCTGGCTGACGCTCTGGGCGGCGTAGTGGGTTCCTCCCGTGCAGCTGTTGACGCTGGCTGGATTCCCCACTCCCACCAGGTTGGCCAGACCGGTAAGACCGTTGGCCCCAAGCTGTATGTCGCTTGCGGCATCTCCGGTGCTATCCAGCACCTGGCTGGCATGGGCTCCTCCGACTTCATCGTCGCTATCAACAAGGATCCCGAGGCTCCCATCTTCGGCGTCGCTGACCTGGGCGTTATCGGCAACCTGTATGATGTCTGCCCCGTGCTGACCAAGCTGATCCTGGCTGACAAGGACTAATTAAGTTAATAAAAAAATTTAATATATCCCCAGTACGCTGTGCGTGATCGCACAGCGTACCATGGGGAAGGAAAGGAACAACTATGGATTTCAAGCTGAACGAAATGGAACAGGAAATCGTTGATATGCTTCACGATTTCTGCATCAAGGAAGTTAAGCCCCTGGCTCACGACCTGGATGAGAAGGAAGAGTTTACTCAGAACGCTAGAGAGAAGCTGGCTGAGATGGGTATGCTGGGCACCTATATTCCTGAGGAATATGGCGGCGCTGGCCTGTCCTATCTGACCTACATTGCCTGCTGCGAAGAGCTGGCTAAGTACTGCGCTTCCACTTCCATTATGTTCTCCGTTCACGGTTCTCTGTGCTCCTGGCCCATCCTGGAGTTCGGTACCGAGGAGCAGAAGCAGAAGTATCTGGTTCCCCTGGCACAGGGCGAGAAGCTGGGTGCTATGGGCCTGACCGAGCCCAGCGCTGGTACCGACGCTAACGGCGTTAAGACCACTGCTGTCCTGAAGGGTGACAAGTACATCCTGAACGGCACCAAGATCTTCATCACCAACGGCTACTATGCTGACACCTATGTTATCTTCGCTCGTACCAACCCCGACCTGAGCGTTGGTCACAAGGGCCTGTCCGCCTTCATCGTGGAGAAGGGCTTCAAGGGCTTCAGCTTCGGCACCAAGGAGAAGAAGATGGGCATCCGTGCTTCCGCTACCTATGAGCTGGTCTTTGATGACTGCGAAGTCCCCGCAGAGAACCTGCTGGGTAAGGAAGGCGAAGGCTTCAAGATCGCTATGATGCTGCTGGACGGCGGCCGTATCGGCGTTGCTGCTCAGGCTCTGGGTATTGCTCAGGGTGCTATCGACGAGTGCATCCCCTACGTCAAGAACCGTAAGCAGTTCGGCAAGCCTCTGTCCGCATTCCAGAACACCCAGTTCGAGCTGGCTGATATGCAGACCAAGGTCGACGCAGCTCGTCTGCTGATCTATCGTTCCGCAATGGCTAAGCAGAACCACGAGCCCTACAGCCACCTGGCTGCTATGGGTAAGATGTTCGCAGCTGAGGTTGCTTCCGACGTTACCCGTCGTGTTGTTCAGCTGGTTGGCGGCTGCGGCTACACCCGTGAGTATCCCTTCGAGAGAATGATGCGTGACGCTAAGATCACCGAGATCTACGAGGGTACCACCGAAGTTCAGAAGATGGTTGTTTCCAGCTGGATGCTGAAGTAATTCATCTTGGACATCGTCTAAAGACAAATGGAAAGAAGGCTCAGCGGTATTTCCGCTGGGCCTTTTTTTTCGAGTAAGGTGAGAACTATGCATATTGATACAACCTTATATAAGGGCAGGCCAGCCGACGCAACAGGTCGTTCGGCTGTGGAGATTGCCTGTTATGATCTGTTGGATCAGTTAGGGATCGATTATGGACGCATCGACCATGACCATGCAGATACCATAGAGGACTGTTTGGAGATCGAGGGGTACTTACAAGCACCGATCCATAAAAACCTTGTCTTGTGCAATCGTCAGAAGACGAAGTTTTACCTTTTGATTATGGAAGGAGAGAAGCCTTTTCGTACAAAGGATCTGTCCAAACAGATTGAATCTTCCCGTCTTTCTTTTGCCCCTCCTGAGGATATGGAGTGCTACTTAGGGGTTGAGCCTGGTTCTGCTACCATTCTCTCTCTGATGAATGACCGGGAACACCAGGTGACGCTCCTGCTGGATGCCCCTGTTCTTCAGTGCGAACGTTTTGGGTGTCATCCCTGTAAGAATACCAGTACCCTTTCCATTGCAACGACAGATCTGCTGTCCATCTTTCTGCCCCACCTCAATCGTGAGCCGATCGTTGTGGATCTGCCTGACATCCGGGAAGGCTAAGAAAAACCCATACTTTGGTATGGGTTTTTCTTAGCAAAAATTCTATGGAAGAGAATTTCTGCTTGTGGTACAATATCGGATATAAAGAAGCGGATTTTCACGAATTCTGTGTAACGGAGAAGAACAGCTGTCATGATACGTATTCGGAACTTAATTTTGCCGCCTGGCGGTGATGTTTCTGACCTGAAAAAGAAAGCGGCAAAAGCCTTGAACATTTCTCCGGGGAAGATCCATCGATGCATTCCCGTTCGTCAGTCCATTGACGCAAGAAAGAAGTCGGATGTACATTATGTCTTTACAGTGGATGTGTCGGTTCCCCATGAGGAGTCCCTTGTAGGACGCTTAAAACGAAAAGATATCACCATGCGCCCTGAGCATACACCCTATGTCTTTCCGGCTCCTGAAAGTTTTTTTTCTGATCCTCCCGTGGTGGTTGGCAGTGGTCCTGCGGGGCTTTTTGCTGCGCTTTGTCTGGCGAAAGCTGGGCTGTGCCCGGTGGTTTTGGAGCGAGGTCAACCTGTAGAACAACGAGTCAAGGATGTGGAGGCCTTTTGGAGCGGCGGTGACTTGGACCCTGAGTCCAATGTACAGTTTGGGGAAGGGGGCGCCGGAACTTTTTCGGATGGAAAGCTCACCACAGGGACCCATGATCCCAGACTATCCCATGTTATGGACACATTTGTTCAAATGGGTGCCCCCTCGGATATTTTGTGGCAGCACAAGCCACACGTGGGAACAGATCTTTTGCGTGAAGTGGTGGTCAATCTTCGCAAGGAAATCCTTCGTTTGGGAGGAGAGGTTCGATTTGGGCACCGTTTAGATGAGGTGTTGGTGGAGAAAGATTCTGTTTCTGCCCTGCGTGTTTCGGACGGGAAGGGAAGTTATATCATGCCGTGCCAGGCAGTGGTTTTGGCGCTGGGGCATTCTGCCAGAGATACGTTTCGTATGCTCCGGCGAGTGGGGCTCCAGATGGAGCAAAAACCCTTTGCGGTGGGGGTCCGGATCGAGCATCTGCAGGAAAGGATCAGCATGTCTCAGTTTGGACCGGCCTGGGAACAACTGCCGCCGGCGGATTATAAGTTGGTGGCCCATTTGCCCAATGGAAGAGCGGTCTATACCTTTTGTGTCTGTCCAGGTGGCCAGATTGTGGCAGCGGCCTCTCAGCCGGGAGGGTTGGTGACCAATGGCATGAGCAACCGGGCAAGAGATGGAGCATATATCAATGGTGGTTTTTTGGTAAGCGTGGGGCCTGGCGACTTTGGAAGTGAAGATCCTCTGGCTGGGGTTGTCTTCCAGGAGTTTTGGGAACAACGTGCCTATCAGTATGGTCGCCCGGGGTATGAGGCACCTGCTCAGCGTGTGGGTGATTTTCTGCGTGGGGTGCCCAGTCCTGCCGGATTGAGCAATCGAAGCACCTATCGGCCGGATGTATGCTTTGGGGACCTGCGGGATACCCTGCCGGGCTTTGTCTCTGACAGCCTGATACAGGCCCTTCCTGCCTTTGACCGAAAGATTCGTGGTTTTGCCGCCCCGGATGCACTTATGGTGGGGATCGAGACGCGTTCCTCTTCCCCTGTTCGTTTGCTGCGGGATCAAGCTTTCCAGTCTAACATTCGTGGAGTTTATCCCTGTGGAGAAGGGGCTGGATATGCTGGCGGCATCGTCTCTGCGGCGGTGGATGGCATCCGCGTGGCGGAAGCCGTGGCTGTGGGTCCGGAAAAGTAATGGAAGGACATGGAGTTTATGGTTGCAATGTTTGAGGCAATCAGTGTATAATACTGTATTACGACCAAGAAAAGTATGGCGAGGAGTGAATACCATGGCGGAAGAAACCATGAGCACCAATTTTATTCATGCGATCATTGAGGAAGAACTGCAGCCTGGGGGACGCTGCGAAGGGAAAAGGGTCCATACCCGGTTTCCGCCCGAACCCAATGGCTATCTTCATATTGGACACTGCAAAGCGCTGACGATTGATTTTGGTACGGCAGAAAAGTATGGCGGTCTGTGTAATCTTCGTATGGATGATACCAATCCGGCTAAGGAGGATACAGAATACGTCGATGCCATTCAGGAAGATATCCACTGGCTTGGCTTTGACTGGGACGATCGATTCTATTATGGGTCTGACTATTTTGAAAAGACCTATGAGCTGGCTGTTTCTTTGATCAAGAAGGGACTGGCCTATGTCTGTGAGTTGACACCGGACCAGTTCCGGGAGTTCCGGGGTGATACCACCACCCCTGCCAAGAGCCCCTGGAGAGATCGTCCTGTAGAGGAGAATCTGGATCTCTTTGAACGCATGAAGAACGGAGAGTTCCCGGAAGGCCGGTACACCCTTCGTGCAAAGATCGATTTGGCTTCTGGCAACTTCAATATGCGAGACCCTGTCCTGTATCGGATCCGTTATATTGAGCACCACCGTCAGGGGACTAAGTGGTGTATTTTCCCCATGTATGACTTTGCGCACCCCATTCAGGATGCCCTGGAGGGGATCACCCACTCCCTGTGCTCCCTGGAGTATGAAAACCACCGGCCCTTGTACGACTGGGTGGTGGACAACTGTGACCTGCCCAGCAAGCCCCGGCAGATCGAGTTTGCCCGGCTGGGGATCAACTATACCGTGATGTCCAAACGGAAGCTCCGCCTGCTGGTGGAGGAAGGCCGTGTCTCCGGCTGGGATGACCCCAGAATGCCTACTCTGTGCGGTCTGCGCCGCCGGGGCTACACCCCCGAAGCCATTCGGGACTTCTGCGAGCGCATTGGCGTGTCCAAGGTGGATTCCACCGTGGACTGGGCCTTCCTGGAGTCCTGTCTGCGGGATGACCTGAACGAGACGGCCCAGCGTGTTATGGGTGTGCTCCGTCCTGTCCGCCTTACCATCACGAATTATCCGGAGGATCAGCAGGAAGAGATCGAGGTGGAGAACAATCCTCTGGACCCGGAAGCCGGGACTCGGAAGATCACTTTCTCCCGCCATCTCTACGTGGAAGCAGACGATTTTATGGAGGAGCCTGTTCCCAAGTATAAACGCCTGACACCCGGCGGGCAGGAATGCCGTCTGAAGGGTGCCTATCTCATTCGCTGCACTGGCTGTGTGAAGGATGAGAGCGGACAGGTGGTGGAAGTGCTGTGCGAGTATGACCCCGAGTCCAAGGGCGGAAACCCCGCCGACGGCCGGAAGGTGAAGGGGGCCACCATCCACTGGGTGGACGCAGCTACCGCTGTGGACGCTGAGATCCGCCTGTACGATTATCTCTTCTCCGACGCTGCCCCCGACGGCCCGGACAAGGATTTTCTGGATTGCCTGAATCCGGACAGCTTACAGGTTTTGACAGGCTGCAAAGTCGAGAAGAGCCTGGCTGAGATCCCCATGCCGGAGCAGGGAAAAACTGCACAGGCTTATCAGTTTATGCGGCAGGGCTACTTCTGCCTGGACCATCGGGACGCTTCGCCTGGACACCTGGTTTTTAACCGCAGTGTTTCTTTGAAAGACGGCTTTAAGAAAAAGTAAGAGAAAGGAATTGGCGGTGAGAAAAAAACCGCCTTTTCCTTGCGAAAGCCCGAGAACTCTGCTATAATAGTTAGGATAGCGTATGTGTATTCCAAGGGGATATGCACAGTCCTAAGAGTAGGAGTGTTTTCACCATATGAAAAAAAACGAAACAAAGTTCGAAAAAAATAAACGGCTGGAAGTTCGTCTGAGAGAGCAGGAAGAAGATCGTATTTTTAATAAGATGCTTCTGTGGGTCGCAGGGGCTGCGATCGTTGAAGTCATCATGCTGTTGATCAACCGGTTCTATCTCCACGCTCGTGCCAACGAGATGGTAAACGGCGTCTACTTTGCCATCCATCAGGCCCTCGGCTTTTTCCTGGCGGGTGGGGTCATCCTGTTTGCCGTCTTCTTAGGCTGGGGGATCCAGATCCGCAAAAAGGCGGAGGGACGGAAAGGTGGTACGCTGCAGTTTATTGTAGCGGCGGCATTCCTCTGCGTCGGGGTCGGAGGTTTCCTGATGAGAAGCCTGGGTGCACCCGTTGCACCGATGATTCTGTCTGCCGTTCCTGGGCTGGCTGTGCTGGTGATCGTCTTTTTCCTGTATCAAAAAGAGTTCTTTGCATGTGTGCTGGTCGGTGGTATGGGGATCCTGGGTCTTTGGGTATTCCGTGTTGCAGCCGGTACTGCGATGTATTATGGATACCTGGCGCTCACCCTGGTGGTAGCAGCAGCGGGGGTGGTCTTTGCACTGCTTCTGAGAAAAAAAGACGGGGTGCTGTCGGTCAAGGGCCGGGACGTTGCGATTCTCCAGGAGGGAGCAGCGTACTTGGCTTACTACTTGACAGCGGTGGTGGTAGCGGTTCTGCTGCTGGCGCCCCTGGCTTTGGGCGCAGCGGTTGCCTATTATGGGATTTGGATCACAGCAGCTTGGTTGTTTATCCTTGCTGTCTATTTCACCTCGAAACTGATGTAATAAAAAATCCCCGTCAGAGTTCTGACGGGGATTTTTTTACAGTGTCAGGTGCTTCTGCCAGCTCCCATCCCACAAGAAGACAACCATCTTCCACCCGGATCTCTACAGGTTCACCAAGGAAATGGTTGCTTACGCCGAGAGGAAAGGTAGAGGAGAGGGTCCCTTGCTGCAGTGGGTATTGTGCCCCCTGGATGGAGACCCCATGGGCATCAGGCCCCAGACAGAAGAGAGAAAAGATCCCTTGTCTTCGGGGCGGGAGGCGAAGGCTTCCGTTGCGCAGGGCAGTAAAGACGAAGCCCTCGTCATACAGAAAGCCCTGGGCATTTTGGTGGGCCAGAAAGCCTAAGGCCTGAAGGTTGGCGATGGTGTGATCCATGCGTCCTCCTGTTCCTCCGTAAATATGAAAAGTACGGAATCCCATGGAGAGCCCTGTCTTTAAGGCGAGCATGGTGTCCGTATCGTCCTTTTCCACTGGAAACTGCTGGATGCTTTCCTGAGAGGGGAGGGCGGGGATGGAATCAAAGTCACCCAAAAGAAGATGAGGCCGGAGCCCTGCGGCCAGACAATGTTCATAGCCGCCATCTGCGGCAATGATATAATCTTGGGGTGAAGGCGCTTTTGGAAGGCCGAAGAATGGCCCGGCGCCAAATACAAAACAGGAACGGTCAGACATATAGGACTCTCCTTCCAGAAACGGGTATGGCAAACCGTAAATGGTACTCTGGTGAAATGGTACCATGTTTTTGGCGTTTTGGCTACAGGAGAGGTGCGAGTTTCAGAGAAAAAGCAAAGGAGACGGTGGTTAGATATGATACAAGGTGCGATTTTTGACGCAGACGGGACGTTATTGGATTCCATGGGTATGTGGGATACCGTAGGGCAACGCTATCTGGCGGGCCTGGGAATCGAAGCGGAACCAGGGCTGCGGAAGATCCTATTTCCCATGAGTCTGGCAGAATGTGCGGTGTATTTGAAAGGCCGGTATGAACTGCCCCATTCTTATCAGCAGATCGAAGCGGGAATCAATCAGGGGTCCTGTCTTTTTTGCACCAGTTGAAAGACAAGGGCGTCAAGCTCACTTTGGCAACAGCTACGGACCGGGCGGTGATCCTGGAGGGATTGCGCCGGACGGAGCTCCTCCCGCTCTTTGATGGGGTGTATACCTGCGGGGAGCTGAAGGTGGACAAACGCCACCCGGATATTTTTGACTATGCCAGGGATCAGATGGGGACCCGGACAAGGGAGACCTGGGTCTTTGAGGATGCAGTCCATGCAGCGGAAACAGCATACCGGGCGGGATATTGGGTGGCAGGTGTGGCAGATGCCTACAGCGACCAGCAGGCCCTGCGAAAGGTGAGCCACCTCTATCTGCCTGACTTAACGGATTTTCCGGGATTCTATGAAAAAGCCGCAGAGAAGAAGCAAGGATAGAAGAAAAGGACCTGCCTTTGGGGGCAGGTCCTTTGAAACGTATGAAGATTATTCTTTCAGGAAATCCTTATAGAGCATACTGGGCTGGACACCTGTATTGTTTTGATATTTCCCGGAGTCGTACTTGGTGTAGTCACCTTGAATGGTATGGTAGTAGATCTGGCAGATCTCGACATTGGGATAAATAACGATAGGATGGATGCAGAACATCTCCAGCGTCCAGTAACCGGAAAAGCCCACGTCACCGAATCCGGCGGTAACGTGAATGAAGAGCCCCAATCGCCCCACAGAGGAACGGCCCTCCAGCATGGGAACGAACTGATCGGTTTTGGTATATTCTAATGTACGCCCCAGGTAGAGCTTGTTTGCTTCCAGCAAAAGTCCGGATTCCGGAATGATCAGATGTTTGACCGGATTGTTGGCTTTCATGTCCAGTGTATCGCAGTCATAGACCAGCAGTTCATTGGACAAGCGAAGGTTGTAGCTGTTGGGATTGAGCTGGGATTCCCGATAGGGTTCGATGATGATGTTTTTTCCGAGATTTTTTTTGATTTCCTCTCCGGACAAGAGCATAGGAACGCCTCCTTGCGCACAGTTCAAGCAATCGGTCAGTAAGGATTAGAGTTAACGGGCAGCGTCTGAAGGGGCTGCGTTGCGAAGAATTTCGGCATACTGGGTGCAGATCCCTTTGATGCAGGTTTGAAGCGCTTTTCGGAGGTGACCATAATAGCTGCGGCTGAGCAGATCGATCAGCGGGTCAGGTCCTTTGCGCAGATCGTATCCGGTCAGCAGTTCTCGAATAAAGTCTTTTGCCAAGTCGGTGGCCATGGTACAGTCGGCGTCTACAATCGTGCCGGAAGGCATTTCTGCGGTGACGACCAGGACCAGATGGTTGTAGAGTTTTTGTGCGGTGGTGTTTTCCGGGAGCTTGGCATAACCGGACAGGAACACTTTCTGCATAATGGACCTCCAGCAAGAGATAAGGATTGCAATTTACTCTACCACAGGGGAGAATGCTTGTCAATCATTCCTTATTTTTTATTCTCGTGAAAAGCTAACAAATTGTGTAGGATGATTTATACAAAAACCACAAAAAAATCTTAGGTTTTTTCAGAAAATTAAAAAGTATTTTTATTTAAAATGTTGACATTTCATTTTAGGGGGGGCATAATGATAGTGAATTTAGCCAAGCATTGCAAAGCAATAGAAGGGTGTGATATACGTATGCAGTCAAGTAATCTTGTAAAGGAGATCCGGAAGTTGCTTCCGGGTGGGGATTGCACTGGCCGCGGCGGTTGTGGATTTGCCACTTGTGACAAATGTGCGCAAGCCATTGCGGAGGGCAGTCCTGCCAACCTGTGTCCTGCCTGTAAGGAAGAAGATATTGCCGCTATCGTAGCTTTAACGGGTGGAGAACTTCTTCCTGCCAAGCATGAGACCGCGTTCATCAAATGTTCCGGCTGTGCAGCGGGAAAGCCCCGACTGAAATTCTATGCCAGCTGTGAAGAGGCAGTCAAAGGCGGATTTGCCGCTGATGAATGTCAGTACGGCTGCGTAGGTGCTGGATCCTGCGTGGCGGCCTGTACGTTCCAGGCCATGACCATTGTGGACGGAAACGTTCAGATCGACAAGGAAAAGTGCAACGGCTGCGGCGCCTGCGCCAATGCCTGCGTGCAGAACCTTATCCACATGGTTCCTGACGACGCTTCCAACTTCGTTCCCTGCTCCAACAAGGACGAGGAGGAAAGAGCACTGCGCCTGTGCGGCTACAGCTGCATCGGCTGCGGCGACTGTGAAGAGGCATGTCCCGAGGAAGCCATCTCCATCGTGGACAACTGTGCCCAGATCGACTATGAAAAGTGCGTGGGCTGCGCTGCCTGTACCGTGGCCTGCCGCAAGAAGATCATTGTGGATACCTACCATGATCTGACCAAGCTCAAGCCCACCACGGCATTCATTCGCTGCCGCGGCGGCTGGCATAACCATGATGTCTATTCCAAGGCCGGCGCCACTTCCTGCCGCGAGGCTGTGAAGATGGACCTGCCTTATCACTGCAACTATGGCTGCGCCGGTTTCGGTGACTGCGCCAAGGCCTGCCGCTTTGACGCCATCGACATCTTCCAGGGGACCGCAAAGGTCAATCCCGACAAGTGCGTGGGTTGTACTGCCTGCGTTCACGTATGTCCCCAGGAGCTGCCCATTATCGTGCCTTACAAGGGCGCTAAGCTGGTGCCCTGTGCCTCCAAGGACGATCCTGAAGTCCGTAAGCAGCTCTGCTGGGTCAGCTGCATTGGCTGCGGCGACTGCGCTGCCAACTGTCCTGATGAACTCATTCATCTGGAAAACGGCCGTGCAGTGATCGAGCCGGAGCGCTGCGAGGACTGCAACATCTGCTCCTACGTATGTCCCAACGGCGTTATCGCCAGCCGGACCATGCCGGAGTACACGTATGTTCAGGTGCGCGCTATGGCAGCACAGAAGGGAGGCATGTCGAAATGAGACCTTTTAAGAGTATGGACGCCAACGCGGCAGCCGCTCATGTGGCATACGCCTTTACAGAAGTAGCTGCCATCTATCCCATCACCCCGTCTTCCCCTATGGCGGAGCATGTGGACGAATGGGCTAACCAGAACCGTAAGAACCTGTTTGGTCATGAAGTGAACATCGTCGAGATGGAATCCGAGGCAGGCGCTGCAGGCACTGTCCACGGCTCCCTGTCTACCGGCGCTCTGACCACTACCTTTACCGCATCTCAGGGCCTGCTCCTGATGATCCCCAACCTGTACAAGGTCGCCGGCGAGGGCCTGCCCGGTGTCTTCCATGTGGCAGCACGTACCCTCACCAGCCATGCCCTGTCCATCTTCGGCGACCACTCCGACGTGATGGCCTGCCGTGCGACCGGCGTGGCCATGCTGGCCTCCGGTACCCCCCAGGAGGTCATGGACCTGTCTCCTGTCTCCCACCTGTCCGCTATCCAGGCAAGCATGCCCTTCATGAACTTCTTCGATGGCTTCCGCACCAGCCACGAGATCCAGAAGCTGCGCACCTGGGAGTATGAAGACCTGAGAGACATGCTGGATTGGGACGCCGTTGCCAAGTTCCGCGCAGAGGCCAACACCCCGCACCACCCCTATCACCGCGGCAGCAACGAGCCCCCTGAAACCTTCTTCCAGCACAGAGAGGCTTCCAACACCGCATATAACAACATCGTCGACGTTGTCGTGGAGAACATGAACAAGGTCAACGCCAAGATCGGTACCAACTACAAGCCCTTCAATTACTACGGCGCACCCGACGCCACCGACGTGATCGTGGCCATGGGTTCTGTCTGCGGCACCCTGGAAGAAGTGGTGGACGTGATGACCGCCCAGGGCAAGAAGGTGGGTATCATTGAGGTGCACCTGTATCGTCCCTTCTCCGCCAAGCACTTCCTGTCTGAGCTGCCCGATACCGTGCAGCGGATCGCTGTGCTGGACCGCACCAAGGAGCCCGGCGCATTCGGCGAGCCTCTGTACCTGGACGTGACCGCTGTCCTCAACGACGCCGGCCGCACCAACATCAAGGTCATCGGAGGCCGTTACGGCCTGTCCTCCAAGGACACCACTCCCGACGACATGTACTCCGTCTTCATGCACCTGGCCAAGGGTGGTCACAACCACTTTACCGTCAGCATCGTGGACGACGTGACCCACCTGTCCATCGAGAAGTGCCATATGGACATGCCCCACGATCCCACCCAGGCTTCCGTTAAGTTCTGGGGCATCGGCTCCGACGGTCTGGTCGGTGCATCCAAAAACACCAGTAAGATCATCGGCGACCACACCGACAAATATGTCCAGGCGTACTTCCAGTATGACTCCAAAAAGTCCGGCGGTCTGACCATCAGCCACCTGCGCTTTGGTGACAAGCCCATCCGTTCTTCCTACTACGTGGGCGCAGCAGACTGCGTGGTCTGCGGCAACCCCGCATATATCGGCAAGTATGACATGGTCCGGGATATCAAGCCCGGCGGCATCTTCATGCTCAACTGCGATTGGGAAGGGGAAGAGCTGGAAGCCCGCCTGCCTGCCAACATCAAGCGTGAGATCGCGAGAAAGAACATCAAGTTCTATACCTGCGACGCTGTGAACATCGCCCGTAAGATCGGTCTGAAGGGCAGAATCAATACCATTATCCAGTCTGCTTACTTCAAGCTGGCTGACCTGATCCCCGCAGAGGATGCCATTGAGTATATGAAGCAGGGTATCATCAACGACTATGGCGCCAAGGGCCAGAACATCGTGGACATGAACGTGGCCGCCGTTATGGCCGGCCAGACTGCTGCCAAGGAAGTCACCGTGCCTGCAAGCTGGGCTGACGCCAAGGATGAGGCCAAGGCCGAGCTGAAGCTCAACGCTGTGAACAAGCAGCAGGAGGACTATGTCCGCAACATCCTCATTCCCACCAACAACCTGGAAGGCGACGCCCTGCCTGTGTCTGCCTTCATGGATTATACCACCGGCAAGGTGCCCTCTGGTACTTCCGCCTTCGAGAAGCGCGGCATCGCCGTGGATATCCCTGTGTGGCATGCAGAGAACTGCACCCAGTGCAACTGGTGCTCTGCGGTCTGTCCCCACGCAGTCATCCGTCCTGCGATCCTGAACCCCGAAGACGCCGAGAAGATCGGTGTGGCCACCGCAGACTGCAAGACTGCCCCGGGCAAGAAGTTTGTCATCACCGTTTCTGCCTATGACTGCACCGGCTGCGGTTCCTGCGTGGAAATGTGCCCCGCTCACAACAAGGCTCTGTCCATGGAACTTGCCAGCGGCCGTATGGAAAAGGAACAGGAAGCTTTCGAGTTTGCCAAGAAGGCAGGGGTCCAGAAGGGCAGCAACAAGAGCGTCAAGACCTCTCAGTTCCTGCGTCCTTATCTGGAGTACTCCGGCGCTTGCCCGGGCTGCGGCGAGACGCCTTACGCAAAGATGGTCAGCCAGCTCTTCGGCGATCACGCTGTCATCGCCAACGCCACCGGCTGCTCCTCCATCTGGGGCGCCAGCGTACCCAGCATGCCTTATGTGGTGGACGAGAAGGGCCGCGGTCCCGCCTGGGCCAACTCCCTCTTCGAAGATAACGCAGAGTTCGGTTATGGTATGGCCGTCAGCCTGCGGACCCGCCGCAATGAGATGAAGGCTGTCGTGGAGCGTCTGGCTGCTGATCGTGCCTTTGCCGGCACGGCAGGGGCCTGGCTGAAGAAGATGAACACCAGCGAGGCTGCCGGCCTGGGCGAAGCTCTGGTAGAGCTGTGCAAGGTCTATCCTGAGAACAAGGACGCAGCCTATGTGATCGAGAATGCTGATATGCTGCCCCGTCCTTCTATGTGGCTCTTCGGCGGCGACGGCTGGGCTTACGACATCGGCTACGGTGGCCTGGACCACATCATCGCTTCCCGCGAGAACTTCAACATCCTGGTCTTCGACACCGAGGTCTACTCCAACACCGGCGGCCAGTCCTCCAAGGCAACGCCCACCGGCGCTGTGGCACAGTTCGCAGCAGGCGGTAAGCCCACCGGCAAGAAGGATCTGGCACAGATCGCTATGACCTATGGTCATGTCTATGTGGCTCAGGTGGCCATGGGCGCTAACCCCGCTCAGACCCTGAAGGCACTGGTTGAAGCGGAAAGCTACGACGGACCTTCCCTGATCATCGCTTACGCTCCCTGTATTAACCATGGTATTAAGGCTGGTATGAACCGCTCCATGGTCGAGATGAAGAAAGCTGTTCGCTCTGGTTATTGGAACCTGCTGCGGTTCGATCCCCGTCTGGCAGCAGAGGGCAAGAACCCCCTGCAGATCGACAGCGCTAAGCCCAACGAAGACTATAAGGGCTTCCTGAAGGGCGAAGTTCGTTATGCATCTCTGGCTCTGAAGAATCCTGAACGGGCAGAAGCACTCTTTGAGGAATCCCAGGAGGCTGCTCTGGGCAGATACACCGGCCTGATCAACAGACGTGATAGTCTGGAACCTAAGGAGGGACAGGCGAAATGATCAACAATGTAAGAGAAAGAAACCCCATGCCCCAGCAGGACATTTCCGTCCGCTGCAGCAACTTTGATGAAGTTGCGCTGGGCTATACCCCGGCAGACGCCATCCGTGAGGCAATGCGCTGCCTGAAGTGCCGCAAAAAGCCCTGCACTGCGGGATGTCCCATTGGACAGCGGATCCCTGAATTTATTGAGCGTGTGTCCGAAGGCGACTTTGAAGGCGCTTATGAGATCATCAACAGCAAGAGCTGCCTGCCTGCTGTCTGTGGCCGTGTCTGCCCCCAGGAAAACCAGTGCGAGAAGAACTGCGCACAGGCTGTCCGCGGCGAGGCTGTTGGCATCGGCCGTCTGGAGCGGTTCGTTGCCGACTGGCATGCTGCTCACAGCGAAGTGACCGCTGCTCCCGTAGAGAAGAAGGGGAAGAAGGTTGCCGTTATCGGTTCCGGCCCTGCCGGTATCGCCTGCGCTGGCGACCTGGCTGCGCTGGGCTATGACGTTACCATCTTTGAGAAGCTGAGCTACGCAGGTGGTATCCTGACCTACGGCATTCCTCAGTTCGTTCTGCCCAACACGGTTGTGGAGCGGGAAGTGGCTGAGCTGAAGGCACGTGGCGTGGAGATCGTGACCAGCAGCCCCATCGACAAGAGCAAGACGGTGGATGACCTGTTTTCCGCTGGCTATGACGCAGTGTTCGTAGGCAACGGCGCAGCCGTTCCCCAGACTCCCAGAGGACTGGACACCAGCCTGGAAGGCGTTTGGGCTGCCAACGATTATCTGACCGAGATCAACCTGAACAGCGAGACTATGCCTGCCTCCATCAAGAACGCCAAGAGCGTTGTGGTGGTAGGCGGCGGTAACGTGGCAGTGGACGCCGTTCGCTGCGCACGCCGTCTGGGTGCAGAGACCACCATAGTTTACCGTCGTACCCTGGAGGAAGCACCTGCTCGCCGGGAAGAGATCCATCACACCCAGGAAGAGAACATTGCCATCATGGAGCTGACCAACCCTGTGGAGTGCTATGGCAAGGATGGCGTTCTGGTGGGCGTGAAGTGCGAAAAGATGGCGCTGGGTGAACCCGATGAATCCGGCCGCCGCCGTCCTGTTGGCACCGGTGAGTTCTTTGATCTGGATTGTGACAATCTGGTCATTGCAACCGGTACCACTTACAGTGAAGATGTGGTTGGTTCCACCACCGGCATCGACAAGGATAAGTGGGGCGGTATCGCTACTGACGACGGCTGCAAGACCAGCCGTCCCGGCGTGTTTGCCGGCGGCGATGCTGTGACTGGTCCTGCTACCGTGGTTCTGGCCATGGGAGCCGGCAAGCGTGCAGCCGTCAGCATTGACGAGTATCTCTCTGGGAAGTAAGCGATTATCACATTCCTTCCTTAACCAGGCAGGGGTGAGGCGCAATCTGCGCTTCACCCCTGCCTCTATGTATTGACGGGGGCGGGGTGTGGGTCAGGCAGAGCGCTTGAGAAGAAAGAGGAAGTATGATATAATCCATGCTATCAAGTATGAGGAGGGAGAAGGGGTATGGAAAGATTTGTAACGCAGATCCCATGGATCGTGGTATGGGCCGTCGTTTTGGTTCTTCAAGAGCGATTTTTGAGGAAAAAGAACTGGTTCGGTTCACTTTTCCTGCTGTGGCTCACCTTGTTGCTCAGTGTCTTCTGGGATCGGCTGGTCTATATTTTTGCGCCGGAGACCGGTACACGATATTTGTACGGCGGTCACTTCTGGATCCTCTTTTTGATCGCAGCGGTGATCCATGTGATGTCGAAGAGACGGGAGCGCAAAGAAAGGGAGAAGAGTCAGGCATCCGTACAGGAAAAGAGACCTGCCTCCGAGATGCAGGAACGATTCCTCCCGGAGACGAAGGAGAACGAAAAGGACGAGGAACCATAACCGTGCAGATGAAACTGCTTGCTTTTCCTGAAGAGGGGGCAAGCGGTTTTTCTTGTTCTATGAAGGGAGATCCGGACTGTGCACGAATGGGGGAGGGGCTGTCTGATGGCACAGTCCATGGTGCCATTCTATTGACAGAACGTCTGAGCGATGATATAGTGAACTATGTTCAGTTTGGAGGAAAAGGGATGAACAAAGCAGTCACATCCAAAGAGGAGATCCTTTCCGTCAGTAAAAACATGGTAGCGCAGCAAGGGCTGCACGCCATTAACATGCGCAGCGTCGCCAAACAGTGCGGCGTGGCAGTTGGCTCTGTTTACAATTATTTCCCCTCGAAGAATGACCTGGTCATTGCGACGATCGATGCCATATGGAGGGAGATCATACAGGGGATTGAAGACCGTACCCCTTCTATTGGTTTTTTGGAAGAAGTGGAAAAGCTATTTTACGGAATAAAAAGCGGCGGGGAAAAATATCCTTTCTTTTTTGGCATCCATTCAATGGGAGTTGGGCAAAGCGGAAGGGATAAGGGGCGTGAAATCATGTTTCAGTGTTTCGACTCCATCCAAACTGACCTGTTGTCCTCCCTTCAGGCCGATGAGCGGGTGAACCATGCGTTCTTCTCTGGAGCCTGCACCCAGAAAGCATTTGTCGAGTTTGTGTTTTCCAACCTGATTTCTCTTTTGAGCCGGGAAGAGGCTACCTGCGATCTTTTGAGCGCAATCATCCGGGAGGTACTTTATAGGCCGTAACAGCCTGCTTTCAGCAGGCTGCTTCTAACCATAAAAATGAACGGTGTTCAGAATGTGAGGTGATAAGACGATGAAAGTACAAAAACAATATCTTCTGCTGCTTGCCTGCCTGGTCTGGACCATTGCAGGGGCCAACATTGTCCGCATTGGAGTGGAAGCATATGATGGATATGTTACAGTCCTCAACCTGATCCTATCGGTTCTTGTCTTTGCGGTATTCCAACGTTTTGTCTTTGGGCGACTGGTGAAAAAGCATACCGGACGGATCCTTGCGTATGAAGAACGGCAATGGTTCATTCAGTTCTTTGATCTCAAATCCTTCCTGATCATGGCGGTGATGATGACAGGGGGGATCTGGCTCCGGGTATCAGGGTTAGCGCCGGATCGATTTATCGCCGTATTCTATTCCGGGTTAGGTGCCTCTCTGCTTTTGGCAGGGATCCTCTTCGGGCTTCGCTTTATCCAGCAGATCAGGCGGAACGCCAACGCAGTGTAAAGTTGTGATTGGATTTTTAGATAGGGGTGTCAAATCATGAAAAAATATATCAACATCGCATTTCTTTATGGGATCGCCGCCATTGCCTGCGGCGTATTCTACCGTGAATTTACAAAGTTTAATGGGTTTACGGGAAAAACGACTCTGGCGTTCACCCACCTGCACCTTTTTGTGCTGGGGACCTTTCTCTTTTTGATCCTTGCAATGTTCAGCCAGCTGACGGATGTGGAAACGCAAAAGAACTTTGCATGGTTTTTACGGCTGTATAATATTGGGCTTCCATTCATGGTCCTTATGCTTTTTGTAAGGGGGATCCCTCAGGTGCTTGGGATCGAGCTCTCCAGAGGAGCCACCTCTGCCATATCGGGTATTGCGGGCATTGCCCATATCATTATGACCATTGCTATCGTACTGCTGTTTATGGCGCTTAGAAAAAGCAGGAGCCTGTCCAAACAAGCATAACCATGGAAAAAAGTCTGCCTGAAAAACCAGTGGTTTACAGGCAGACTTTTCTATTGAAAGAAAGCCCCCAGAGGGATTGACCTCTGGGGGCTTTGGCGGAGACGGTGGGATTCGAACCCACGGACGGGGTAAACCGCCAAACGATTTCGAGTCGTTCTCGTTATGACCACTTCGATACGTCTCCTTGTCTCGCAGCATAGCGTTCCCGATTATTATACAATAAGGAGAATGGACCGTCAACAACAATTTCCGATTCCCTGGGAAGGAGGCGACGGATGGAAAAGGACGGGGCAGAACTGTAAGGAAAATTTAAGATTTTAAGGCGTAATTGTAGGACTTTTGAAACGACAATTTAAGAAATCTATGATAATATGACTATACTATATTGAAACGATTTCATAGGAAAGCGTGAGGACCATGGAACACAAAATTCTTGTTGTGGATGATGAGCGGGAAATTGCCGATCTGATAGAAGTCTACTTGAAGAACGAAGGATATCCCGTGTTAAAAGCATATAGTGGAGCGGAGGCCCTGGAGATCCTGTCCAAAGAGCGACTGAGCCTGGCGATCCTGGATGTTATGCTGCCGGACATCAACGGCTTTACCTTGTGCCAAAAAATACGGGAGCAGTATTTCTTTCCGATTCTGATGGTAAGTGCGAAGGTAGAGGATATGGACAAGATCATGGGCCTGACTTTGGGGGCGGACGATTATATTACCAAGCCCTTCAGTCCCCTGGAACTGGTTGCACGGGTCAAGACCCAGCTTCGGCGGTACACACGATACAACGCACCTGACACCAAGGTGAGAAATGAGCACGACTTCCGCGGCCTTTTTATTTGTCAGGACAGCCATCAGTGCACACTGAATGGGGAAGAGTTGACCCTGACACCGATAGAGTTCAATATTCTATGGTATTTATGTGAACACCGGGGAAAAGTGGTTTCTTCTGAGGAACTGTTTGAGGCGGTGTGGAAAGAAAAATACATGGACAGCAACAATACCGTGATGGCGCACATTGCCCGCCTGCGGGAAAAGATGAGAGAACCCAGCCGGAAACCAAAATTCATCAAGACTGTTTGGGGAGTGGGATATACCATTGAATAAGGGGAAGAAATATCATCCGCCTGTCCGGCGGAGGCATAGTCAGATCTCCCGTCAGATTCTGGCGCAGTATATTTTAAGTGTGTTGGGAATGATCGCGGGGTTTGCCCTCCTGTTTTTTGTGGGGTGGCTGGTGTGCCGGCTGTTCATCTGGCAGGCCTATGATCCCCTGTATCGTTTTCTGAAGGCCATGCAGGATACCGTGATGTTTTGGGGAGGCGGCTTGATCCTGGTGGGGGTATTTGTTCAGACCTACTGGTATATCTCCAAGCCTCTGGACTATTTGGACGAGGTGATTGCGGCGGCCGAGCAGCTGGCCAACCCGGATGAGAACCCGATTCGTTTGTCGGCGGCCATGGAGAGCGTTCAGGATGAATTGAACGTGGTGCGGGAAGGGGCGCTCCGGAACGCCATGTACGCACGGGAGGCGGAGCAGCGGAAAAACGATATGATCGTTTACCTGGCCCACGATCTAAAAACCCCCTTGACCAGCGTCATTGGGTACCTTACCCTTCTGCGGGATGAGCCCAATATATCGCCGGAAGTTCGGGCCCAGTACACAGGCATTGCACTGGATAAAGCGGAACGTCTGGAGGCTTTGATCAATGAGTTTTTTGAGATCACACGGTTTAACCTGACGCAGCTTTCGTTGGATATGGAAGAGGTGAATTTGACCCGGATGCTGGAGCAGGTCACCTTTGAGTTTCAGCCTGTTCTCAGCGAGCGCAATCTGACCTGGGATCTGCGCCTCCAGCCGGGGGTCATGCTCTCCTGTGATCCGGATAAATTGGAACGTGTCTTTGACAACCTGATCCGCAACGCAGTGAACTACAGTTATTTGGGTACGACCGTCCGTCTTACCTTGGAGGAGAAGGAAGGCCAGGTGATGGTCACAGTGGCCAACCGGGGACATACGATCCCCAAGGAAAAGCTGGACCGGATCTTTGAGCAGTTTTTCCGGCTGGATTCCTCACGGTCCAGTCGTTCCGGCGGAGCGGGCCTGGGCCTTGCCATTGCCAAGGAGATCGTGGAGCTGCACGGAGGGAGCATTTCTGCTGTGAGCCAGAATGAGGAGATCCTGTTTACGGTCACACTCCCTGTGACAAAAGAAAAGTAAACCTTTCAATCGTTATCTACCCCCTGTTTTCTCTGTTCTTCTGACAGAGAAAACAGGGGGTAGAATTTTCTTGACAAATACCCTTGGGGGGTATATTATATAAATACCCTACCGGGGTATTTGGAGGTGAACTTCATGGAGCATCAGGCATGTTGCTGTCATAAAACCAAAGAGCGGTCCATGGAAGAACGGAAGCGCCTGCTCAACCGTCTCAGCAGAATCGAGGGACAAATCCGGGGGATTCGCGGCATGGTGGAGAAGGATGCCTATTGTACGGATATCCTGATCCAGTCTGCCGCAGTCACCGCAGCAATGAACGCATTCAACCGCCATTTGCTGGCCGACCATATCCGTACCTGTGTGGCAACAGATATCCGGGAAGGCAAGGACGAAGTGATCGATGAACTGGTGGCAACGTTGCAAAAACTAATGAAGTAAGGGGGGCTCTCATGGAACAATATACGGTAACTGGAATGAGCTGCGCAGCATGCAGCGCACGGGTCGAAAAAGCGGTCTCGCAGCTTCCGGGTGTGACGGCCTGCTCTGTCAATCTCCTGACCCATTCTATGGGGGTAGAGGGCAGCGCTTCTCAGGAAGAGATCATCCGGGCTGTGGAGCAGGCCGGATACGGCGCAGCGACCCGGGAGCGGGGCGGAACAGCTTCTGGAACGACTGCCCCCAGAGGAACACCGGGAGAGGAGGAAGAGATTTTCCTGCGGCATCGCCTGGTGAGTTCTCT
This sequence comes from Evtepia sp., assembly GCF_034090835.1. Lineage (GTDB taxonomy): Bacteria > Bacillota > Clostridia > Oscillospirales > Oscillospiraceae > Evtepia. The sequence goes on along the minus strand of NZ_JAXDRS010000013.1, from coordinate 62,439 downwards.
GGTGTTTCTGGCAGCCCTGATGTATGTTTCCATGGGGCATATGATGCTTGGCTGGCCCCTTCCTGGGTTCCTTCACGGAAACCCCATGGCGGTGGGGCTGGTTCAGCTGCTGCTCACTGTGGTGATCATGGTGATCAACCAGCGGCTTTTTATCAGCGGCGGAAAAAGCCTGTGGCACAGGGCACCCAATATGGATGCACTGGTGGCCCTGGGCGCCGGTGCGGCGTTTGTTTACAGTGTGTACGTGCTCTTTGCTATGGCAGGGGCCATGAAACTGGGAGACTGGGCGGCGGCAGAGGCATATGGGATGGACCTGTATTTTGAGTCGGCAGCCATGATCCTTACTCTGATCACCGTGGGGAAGATGCTGGAAGCCCAGGCCAAAGGGAAGACCACGGATGCATTGAAAAGCCTGATGGATCTGGCCCCGAAAACCGCTGTGGTTGAGCGCCAGGGGAAAACCCTGTCAATCCCTGTGGAACAAGTGGTCAAAGGGGACTGCTTCCTGGTTCGCCCGGGAGAGACCATCCCGGTGGATGGGGTGGTTCTGGAGGGGATCAGCGCAGTCAATGAATCGGCCCTCACAGGGGAGAGCATCCCAGCGGACAAGGAAGCCGGGGACCCGGTATCCGCAGCGACCCTGAACCAGTCCGGCTTCCTTCGTTGTCAGGCAACGCGGGTGGGAGAGGACACGACCTTGGCCCAGATCATTCAGATGGTCAGCGATGCGGCTGCCACCAAAGCGCCCATTGCCAAAGTGGCGGACCGGGTGTCCGGGGTCTTTGTACCGGTGGTGATCGCCATTGCGGTGGTGACTACGTTGGTCTGGACCCTTTTGGGATACGGGATTGGTTTTGCGCTTGCCCGGGGGATTTCTGTGCTGGTCATTTCCTGCCCTTGTGCTCTGGGGCTGGCTACCCCGGTTGCTATTATGGTGGGGAGCGGCGTAGGCGCCAAGCATGGGATCCTCTTCAAGCACGCAGAAGCGCTGGAGGAGACAGGAAAGGTGCAAGTGGTTGCCCTGGATAAGACGGGGACCATCACCACCGGTGAGCCCACCGTTACGGAGATCCTTCCCGCGCCCGGCGTAACACCGGAAGAACTGCTCACGCTGGCTTGTTCACTGGAAGAAAAAAGTGAGCATCCTCTGGCCAAAGCGATCCTGGAGAAGGGCCGGAAGGAAAACCGGGTGTGGGATGAGGTCACCGAATTTCAGGCGTTGCCCGGGAACGGGTTAACAGGACATTGGAAGGGAGAAAATGCGGCAGGGGGCAACGAAGCCTTCCTTGGTACCCGGGTCACGATCCCGGAAGAGAGCAGGAAAGCGGCGCAAACCCTCGCCGAGTCAGGAAAGACCCCCCTTTTCTTTGCGCTGGGTGACCGTTTCCTTGGGATCATCGCAGTGGCAGATACACTGAAAGAGGATAGCCCCATGGCCATTGAGACCCTGCGCAGCATGGGCATTCGCGTGGTGATGGTAACGGGTGACAATGAGAGAACGGCCAAAGCCATCGGCGATCAGGCCGGGGTGAACGAAGTGATTGCCGGTGTCCTGCCGGATGGCAAGGAGGCGGCGGTGCGTTCGCTGAAAGCCCAGGGGAAGGTCGCTATGGTAGGGGACGGGATCAACGACGCCCCTGCGCTGACCCGGGCAGATATTGGACTGGCCATTGGGGCCGGAACCGATGTGGCGATGGATGCAGCAGATGTGGTTTTGATGAAAAGTCGACTGGGAGATGTTCCTGGAGCCATTCGTTTGAGCCGCTCCGTCTTGCGGAATATTCACCAAAACCTGTTCTGGGCGTTTCTGTATAACACGATTGGAATTCCTCTGGCGGCCGGCGTGCTCATCCCCCTGGGCGTGACGCTGAACCCCATGTTTGCCGCAGCAGCCATGAGTTTATCCAGTTTTTGCGTCGTGACCAATGCTCTGCGCCTGAACCTGTTCCGTTGGAACAGCCCGGCGCAGGAAGAAAAACAACCGTTGGAAAAGAATCATAACAAGGAGGATATGACAATGGAAAAGACCATGAAGATCGAAGGTATGATGTGTGCGCACTGTGAAGCTCGAGTGAAGAAGGCGCTGGAAGCGCTGGAAGAAGTTTCGGCAGCGGATGTGAGCCACGAGGCGGGGACTGCCGTGGTCCATCTGAACAAAGATGTTCCTGCGCAGGTTTTGAAGGAGACGGTAGAAGCCCAGGACTATCCGGTTCTTTCCGTCGAATAAAAGTCAAGGAAAGAAAGCCCCCCTCAAAGAACCCGTGTTGGGTCCTTTGAGGGGGGCTTGTTGCTGAAAGGGGGCTTACTCTGCGTCAGGATTGGAGAACTCTTTCCAGCCGGCGTGCTTTTTGATGGCGGAAAAGGAGGTGTCGCTGATGACATGCTCCATTTTGCAGGCGTCTTCTGCTGCGGTTTTTTCATCGACGCCAAGGTGGACCAGAAACTTGGTGAGGAGGGTATGCTTCTCGTAGATGTTCTCTGCGACTTTTTGACCTGCATCGGTTAGGTGGAGATGACCGTCTTTTTCCATGGTGACATACCCACCGGTCTTCAGCAGACCAATGGCCCGACTGACGCTGGGTTTGGAGTATCCCATGTATTCGCTGACATCGATGGAGCGCACAGCCTTTCCCTGCTTGGACAGGATATAGATGGTCTCCAGATACATTTCCCCGGATTCTTGTAAATGCATAAATGTCTCGTCCCATTTCATTTTAAACTATTAAGGATACCATAACATACTTAGAGGGTATTTTCAAGAGGGAGGGCAGGGGAGAAAGGGTGCTCAGATCCTTTTTGGAAGAGAGAAATGTGCGCGCCCGGCCCGGCTTAAAGCGGAAGGTATTGCATGGAAAAGAAAGAAGAAAATGCACGGCCAGAAAGAGAATTGACCTTGGAAACGTTACATGGTAAACTAAGCATAGTTTGAACGATGCGCAGTCCGCATGAGGAGGCAACAGTATGAAAACAGATAGGCACGTGTTAGAAGTCGTGGCAGCGAAGGGGCGGCTTCTGGGTTTGGATATGGTATATCAGTGTGCGTCCGGGCATCTGGGCGGTTCTTTCTCTGCTATGGATATCCTGACTGTTTTGTATTATGATGTGATGAATGTGGATCCGGCCAATCCGGAGGATCCTGATCGCGACCGTTTTGTTATGTCCAAGGGACACTGTACCCCTGCCCTGTATCCTGTTTTGGCGCAGCGGGGGTTTTTCCCGGAAGAGGATCTGAAGCTCTTCCGCAGCGTGGAAGGGCATCTTTCCGGTCATGCGGAGATGCACCATGTCAAGGGCGTAGATATGTCCACAGGGTCCCTGGGACAGGGGATCTCGGCTGCCGTTGGTATGGCGCTGGCGGGCAAGATGGATCAGAAGACTTATCGGGTCTATGCGCTGTTGGGCGACGGAGAGATCGAAGAAGGCCAGGTGTGGGAAGCCTTTATGAGCGCAGCCAAGTATAAGCTGGATAACCTCTGCGCTGTTATCGATGTCAACGGACTGCAGATCGATGGCAAGACAGAGGATGTCATGCCCACTGAGCCTCTGGATCAGAAGATGGAATCCTTTGGCTGGCATGTGCTGAAGGTAGACGGCCATGACATGGAGGCTGTGGAAGCTGCCTTTGAGCAAGCGCGTGCATATCAGGGTATGCCTACGGTCATTCTGGCAAAAACGGTCAAAGGCAAAGGGGTCTCCTTCATGGAAAACCAGGCTGGATGGCATGGAAAGGCCCCCAATGAGGAGCAGTATCAGCAGGCACGGCAGGAATTGGTGACAGCGTTGGCAGAGAGAGAGGGAAAGTAAGATGGCAGAAATAATAGCAACCCGCGCAGCATACGGCAAGGCACTGGTGGAACTGGCAGAATCCGAGCCTGATCTGGTTGTCTTGGATGCAGACCTGTCAGGGTCTACCATGACCAAGGACTTTGGACAGGCCCATCCGGACCGTTTCTTTGACATGGGCATCGCAGAAGCAAACATGGTGGGTGTTGCTGCGGGCCTGGCTACCTGCGGAAAGAAACCGTTCGTCAATTCCTTTGCCATGTTTGCCGCCGGCCGGGCATGGGAACAGGTGCGCAACAGTGTAGCCTATCCTGCTTTGAATGTAAAAGTTGTGGGATCCCACGGAGGTCTCTCGGTAGGGGAGGACGGCGCCACCCATCAGTGTATCGAAGACCTGGCCATCATGCGGACGATCCCCGGCATGACGGTGCTTTGTCCCTGTGACGGAAACGAGATGCGAGAGGCAGTCAAGGCACTGGTGGCCTACGACGGCCCTGCTTATATGCGTTTGGGACGCTTAGCTGTCGAGACGGTCACCGATACCGTGGAAGGCTATCGTTTTGAGATCGGCAAGGGCGCTCTGCTCCGGGACGGCAGCGATGTCACTGTGGTGGCTGTTGGTATGATGGTCCAGATGGCACTGAAGGCTGCCCAGCAGCTGGAGGAAGAGGGGATCTCCGTTCGTGTCATCGACATGCACACCATCAAGCCTCTGGATGAACAGGTTCTTTTGGACGCAGCCCGGGATACCGGCTGTATTGTCACTACGGAGGAAGCGAATGTCATTGGCGGTCTTGGCAGTGCGGTCTCAGAGTACTTGGCTTCTGCATGCCCCGTTCCTGTTATCCGTCATGGTGTGGAAGACGTGTTTGGACGTTCTGGCGCAGCACAAAAAGTGCTGGAGGCCTATGAGCTGACCCCGGAGGGAATTTCCGAAAAAGTGCGGCAGGCACTTTCGATAAAGAAAGCATTGACTTTATAAGGGTTTTTGGGAAACCAGATAAACTTTCTCACTTTGACAGGAAAAAGCGAAAGGAATCTCGAGAAAGGCTTGCTTTTTTATTCAAATGAGATTAAAATGAATTTTGCAAAGTGAATACCGTCAGATGAATTCCATTGTCCCATACTTTTTATTATCGAAAGAGGCGGCAAGGGAAAGATGGCAATCTGGAGAAACCTGCATCCCGCAGGGGCCGAAGGGGCAAGACACATCGAGACTCTCAGGCAAAAGGACAGATCGGTAGGACGAATTTACAGCGCAAAATCAGTCCCATAATTTGTACTTTTGAACGGAGTGTCGCGTATCTTGCGGCACTCCGTTTTGACGCTTTCATCAGCGGTATCCTGCAAATTGAGCGAAGAGATTTTTGAGAAAAGGAGAGATACGCATGGAATTAATTGAAAAAATTAATGGTGCGGTCAACAGCTTCGTTTGGGGTATCCCCATGCTGGTCCTTCTGGTTGGCGCCGGTATCATCCTGACTTGCATGACCAAGGGTCTGCAGTTCCGGAAGTTCGGCTATGCCATGAAGAACACCCTGGGCAAGATCTTCTCGAAGCACGAAGCCGGCGAGGGTGAGATCACCCCCTTCCAGGCTATGACCACCGCTCTGGCTGGTACCGTTGGTACCGGTAACATCGCTGGTATCACCACCGCTATCACCCTGGGCGGCCCTGGTGCTCTGCTGTGGCTGTGGATCACCGCTCTGATCGGTATGTGTACCAAGTACGCCGAGGTTCTGCTGGCTGTCAGATTCCGTGAGAGAAATAAGGAAGGCGACTGGGTCGGCGGTCCTATGTATTACATCAAGAACGGTCTCGGAAAGAACTGGAAGTGGCTGGGTGTGATTTTCGCCGTCTTTGCCGCTCTGGCTGCTTTCGGCATCGGTAACGCTGTTCAGGTTGGTAACATCACCAGCTCTGTGAACACCGTGATCACCTCCTTCAACCCCGACTTCCAGGGTCAGGGTACCGTTAACCTGGTTCTGGGTATCATCATTGCCGCTCTGGCTGCCGTGGTTCTCTTCGGCGGCGTGAAGCGTCTGGGTGCTGTTACCGAGAAGCTGGTTCCCTTCATGGCTGTTATCTATATTCTGGCCTGCCTGATCGTTATCATTCGTTTTGCTGGCACTCTGCCCGCAGTGTTCCATGACATCTTCGTCGGTGCGTTCAACCCCTCCAGCGTGGCTGGCGGTGTTACCGGCGGTATGATCCTGGTTCTGACCTGGGGCGTGAAGCGCGGCGTGTTCTCCAACGAAGCTGGTCTGGGTTCTGCTCCTATGGCTCACGCTACCACTTCTGAGACCGACTGCGTGAAGCAGGGCCTGTATGGTATCTTCGAAGTCTTCATGGACACCATCATCATTTGTACCCTGAGTGGTCTGACCATCCTCTGCGCTGCTGAGGGCGTTGGCCTGGACCTGAACTATGGCGTTGAAGGCACCACCGCTCTGAACGCTGCTGCTCTGGGCGCAGTATTCACCAACAAGGGCGGTGCTTTGATCATCGCTATCGGTCTGGCTCTGTTCGCATTCTCCACCATCCTCGGCTGGGCTCTGTATGGCACCCGCTGCTGCGAGTTCCTGTTTGGTCCTAAGTCCATTAAGCCTTATCAGATCCTCTTCATTCTGGTCATCATTGTTGGTGCTACCATGAAGCTGGACCTGGCATGGGCTATCGCTGACACCCTGAACGGCCTGATGGCTCTGCCCAACCTGGTCGCTCTGATCGGTCTGTCCGGTGTGGTTGTCAGAGAGACCAAGCGTCACTTTGCTGAGAAGCAGGACGAAAAGTAATTTGATTGAGATTCTTCGCTGCCCCCTTTGGCAAAGTAGAGAAAGAACAATAAGAGAAGGCATTGCATCTGCAATGACTTCTCTTTTCTTATTTGCCTGGAGAGGGCTGGCCAGATGGGTTTCTGTTGCAGTGTTCGTGGAAGGATGGATCTTCTAACTGGGTTTCTCTATAGTCATAGCCATCGGGCTTAGCCGGTGCTCTGGGTTGGCCCTGTGAGGCTCTATTATCGGCATCTCAGATGCACTGTTATTTCGCTGCTATCACTTCCATAGCGCATCAAGGAGCAACTGCTTACGCTTCCAGCTCCCTTTGCTGGACGCTTGAAGCAAGGTGCTACTCGGCAGGAGTGGAGGATTACCATAAAAAAAACCAGTCCCCGGATTATTCGTCCGGGGACTGGTTTCGTGCGCTGCTGGAAGAGAGAAGGAAATAGAAAGAGAGGCAGCGCACGGAAAATCGAGAGAGGATTTATAAACGATAGATATCTTTGGGGTCCAGGGTAGAGATGTGGTTCTCCTCGAGGACCTTCCAGGCAGTTTCTGCATTGTCGGTGCGCATGACAACTACGGCGTGGCCATCCTTGTTGCCCACGAAGGCATACATATACTCGACAGAGACCCCTGCAGCGGACAGGGTTTTCAAAACGGTCGTGAGTCCGCCAGGACGGTCATCAATGACGGCAGCCAGAACATCGCTTTGCTTTACGATGAAATTCTGCTCCCGAAGGATCTGGCAAGCCTTGTCAGGGTCATTGACGATGAGACGGAGGATGCCGAAGTCAGTGGTGTCTGCCAAGGAGAGGGCACTCATATCGATCCCGTTGTCGCCCAGAACTTCCGTGATTTCGCTGAGTTTACCGGGCAGGTTTTCAATAAAGACGGAAATCTGCTTAATTAACATGATAGTACCTCCTTACAGTTTCCGGTTGTCGATGATACGCTGGGCCTTGCCTTCGCTGCGGGCGATGGTCTTGGGGTTGACCAGGTGGACTTTGGCGCCGATCCCCAGCATGGACCGCAGCTGAGAGACGATGTTCTTTTCTACCTTTTCCACAGAACGGATATCGTCGGAGAACATGGCTTCACTCATCTCCACGTTGATATCCAGGGTATCGGTGTTGTTTTCCCGGCCGACGATGATCTGATAGTTGGGGGTGATATCACCGCCGCTCACCTTCAGCAGGACTTCTTCGATCTGAGAGGGGAAGACGTTAACACCACGGATGATGAGCATATCGTCAGAGCGACCCATAGGCTTAGCCATACGCACGTGGGTACGTCCGCAGGAGCAGGGGGTACGGTCCAGAACGCAGATGTCACGGGTGCGATAACGGAGCAGAGGGAAGGCTTCCTTGGTGATAGAGGTGAAAACCAACTCGCCCTTGCTGCCCTCGGGAAGGACTTCGCCGGTGTCGGGGTCGATGATCTCTGCAATGAAGTGGTCTTCGCAAATATGCATGCCATTCTGCTCGCTGCACTCATAGGCAACGCCGGGACCGGAGAGTTCAGTCAGACCATAGATGTCGTATGCCTTGATCCCCAGCTTTCTCTGGATATCCTGGCGCATTTCCTCGGACCAGGCTTCAGCGCCAAAGATACCGGCCTTCAGCTTGATCTGGTCCTTCAGGCCCCGTTCCAGAATGCTCTCTGCCAGGAAGGCAGCATAGGAGGGGGTGCAGCAGAGAATGGTGGACCCCAGGTCGCACATGAACTGGATCTGACGATCGGTATTGCCGGAGGACATGGGAAGAGTCATGGCGCCCATTTTGTGTGCGCCACCGTGAAGACCGGCGCCTCCGGTGAAGAGACCGTAACCATAAGAGACGTGGCAAACGTCTTCGTTGGTTCCGCCTGCTGCCATAATGGCTCTGGCGCAGCAGTCCTCCCAAAGGTCAACGTCATGCTGCGTATAGAAGGCGACCACACGACGACCGGTGGTTCCGGAAGTAGAGTGGATACGCACACACTCGCTGAGAGGCTTGGCCAGCAGACCATAGGGATAGCCTTCCCGCAAATCGCTTTTCGTTACGAAGGGAAGCTTGTGCAAGTCCTCGATCCCATGGATGTCGTTGGGGGTGATCCCGGCGGCTTCCATTTTTGCGCGGTAGTAGGGAACGTTTTCATAAACGTGGTGGACTTGTTTGACCAGCCATTCGCTCTGGAGCGCACGGAGCTGGTCCTGAGACATGGTCTCGATTTCCGGTTGATACATTGGCATGGATGATCATTCCTAACTCTATTGGATTATTTTCGTTCATTATAATAGCATAATGTTTTTCTTATGTTAAGTATAAAGGAATAGAAGCAAAAAGTCAAGGAAAAAATGGAATTTTGCAGGGAAACATGGCATTAAGATAATATGTCATATTACAAACAAGATAATTCCGTATGACCTATAATATACTATTGACTTTCAAATAGCAAAGTGATATTCTTAATATAGAACACAAGATGAACCAATCAAAGGGTCAGTAAGGAGGAATTCGATATGACAGAGTCTTTGCCCTATCCCGGAGATATGGTTCGCCGCCAAAACCTTGGAGAAGAGTTGCTCAATGCCATCTCTCATGGCGCGGGTGCGCTGCTGTCCGTTGCTGGTCTGGTTCTTCTTTTGATAAAAGCGAAGACCTACGGCACAGTGCTCAACGTGGTCAGTGTGGGGATCTTTGGAGTGTCTATGGTTGTGCTGTATTTGATTTCCTGCCTCTACCATGCGCTCCCCATGTCCAAAGGAAAGAAAGTCTTCCAGGTTCTGGATCACTGCTCCATTTTCCTGTTGATTATGGGCACCTATACCCCTGTTTGCCTGGTCACTATGGGAGGAGTACTTGGCTTTTCCATTTTCGCGGTGAATGTCTCTTGCGGCATCCTGGGAATCATTCTCAATGCGGTAGATTTGAAGCGGTTTAAAAAGATCTCCATGGTCCTGTACATTGTCATGGGCTGGATGGGGGTTCTGGCGCTTCCCTTTATTATTCGAAATATGTCTCTGGCCGGCGTGATTTTCCTGTTTTTAGGCGGTGTGTCTTACACCGTTGGGGTGATTTTCTACCGGCAGAAGGAAAAACTGTACCGCCACGGGATCTGGCACTTCTTTGTGCTGGGCGGTACCATCTTTCAATTCTTTACTGTATATATGAACTGTTGTTCTTAAAAGGAGAGACTATTATGAGAGAGTATGTCATCGTAACGGATTCCTCTTGTGATCTTCCGGAGGAATTGGTCAAGGCATGGGGACTTGTCGTCATTCCTTTGACCGTGCAGATCGGTCCGGACCGGTTTCGCAACGCACCAGAAGAAGCGCCGGACAGCCACGACTTCTACACCCGGCTGAGTAAGGGGGAGCCTGCCCAGACATCCGCACCCAACGTGGAAGAGTTCAAAGACTATTTCCGTCCGGTGTTGGAATCCGGGAAGGATATGCTGTACATGGGCTTCTCTTCCGCCCTCAGCGGAACCTACCAGTACGGCGCCATGGCAGCAGAAGAGCTCCAGGAGGAGTTCCCGGAGGCCAAGGTACGCACCGTGGACACCCTTTGCGCTTCTCTGGGACAGGGCCTTCTGGTGGATCTGGCTGTACAGGAAAAGAACAAGGGGAAGAGCATGGATGAGGTGGTCGATTTCATTGAAGCGACCAAGCCTCACCTGTGTCACTGGTTCACCGTAGGCGATTTGAGCCAGCTGCGCCGGGGCGGCCGTCTTTCTGCGGGCAAGGCGATCCTTGGGAACCTGCTCCACGTGAAGCCTGTCCTCCATGTGGACGACGAGGGACGTCTGGTCCCCGTGGATTCTGTGAAGGGCCGCAAGAAGTCCCTGGAAGCTCTGGTCAAGAAGATGGAGGAAAGCGTTGTCCATCCGGAGACCCAGCGTATCTATATCAGCCATGGAGACTGCGAGAACGACGCCAAGACCTTGGCTGCCATGATCCAGGAGAGAATGAATGTGGTGTCCGTTACCATTGGCTATGTCGGCCCTGTCATCGGTGCCCACAGCGGTCTTGGTACCCTGGCGCTGTTTTTCCTGGGCGAAAAACGATAACATCACTCCGTGGAAAAACCGCGTGCCGTTTGCGGCACGCGGTTTTTATTTTGCTTACAGGGACAGGATCGAAATCTTGTCATCCTCCACAACTGCTTTCAGTGCGGAGATGGGGTGGAGATAGCTTTCGATGATCTGGGTGGCGATGGGGTCTTCCAGGTGCTTCTGGATATACCGCCGCAGGTTTCTGGCGCCATATGTTGCGGAATAGGAGTGCTTGACCAGATGATCCAGCACACTGTCATCCCAAAGGAAGACAAGGTGCTTTTCCTCCAGAACCTGCTGCAGCTCCTTGAGCATAATGAGGGCGATGGAGCGGAAGTTTTCTTCAGAGAGCTGGTTGAAGCAGATCACTTCGTCCACACGGTTGATGAACTCAGGGCGCAGGAACTGCTGCAGGGCTTTCATGGCCTTATCCTTGTTCTGTTCGTTGGACGTCTTACCAAAGCCCAGGGGGCCGGAGCTGCTCTCACTGCCTGCGTTGGAGGTCATGACAATGACCGTATTCTCAAAGTTTACAGTGCGGCCCTGGGCATCCGTGATGTGACCATCGTCCAGGATTTGGAGAAGGATATTTAGAACATCCGGATGTGCCTTTTCGATCTCATCAAAGAGGATCACGGAGTAGGGCTTTCTGCGGATCTTCTCCGTCAGCTGGCCTGCTTCATCGTACCCCACATAACCAGGGGGAGAGCCAATGATACGGGAAACACTGTGCTTCTCCATGAATTCGGACATATCCAGTCGGATCAGAGATTCGGGGGAGTGGAACAGATCATCCGCCAAACGCTTGACCAGCTCCGTTTTACCCACGCCGGTGGAACCCACAAAGATAAAGGAAACCGGTTTCCGCTTGGTGGTGACGCCGACCCGATTCCGACGGATGGCAGAGGAAACAGCAGCGATGGCTTCGTCCTGACCGATAATATTCTGTTTCAAACGGTCTTCCAGTTTGGCCAGGCGCTCATATTCCTGTTCCTGGATGGTGCTGGCGGGGATCTTGGTCCAGAGCTCCACCACACGGGCCAGGCTGTCCAGGGTCAGGGCAGGGGCCTCCTGTTCGGCCAGCTCTTTCTGCTCCTGGAGCAACTGTAGTTCTTTGCTCCGGAGGGCAGCCAGCCGCTCATAGGTTCTGTCGCTGGATTCATCGGCCAGAAGCTCCTGCTCCTTTTCGATGTCGTTGAGTTCGTCCTGAATTTCCTGGGTCCGTGCCAGGGTCTTGTTGCGCAGATTTACATCCGAGCAGGCCTCGTCAATCAGGTCAATGGCTTTGTCCGGCAGGAAACGATCGGTAATATACCGCTCAGACATCATGACAGCCAGTCGAGCCATGTCAGGGGTGATCTTCACCTTGTGGAACTGCTCATAGTAGGGAGCGACCCCTTTGATGATCTCCACGGCGTCTTCGATGGAGGGTTCATTGACAACCACCGGCTGGAAGCGGCGTTCCAGTGCCGAATCTTTTTCGATATACTTGCGGTATTCCACCAGAGTGGTGGCACCGATGACCTGGATCTCCCCGCGAGAAAGGGCAGGCTTCAGGATGTTGGCTGCGTTCATGGAGCCTTCTGCGTCGCCTGCACCCACCAGGTTATGGACTTCGTCGATCACAAGAATGATATTGCCAAACTTTTTGATCTCTTCAATGAGGCCCTTCATGCGGCTCTCAAACTGGCCGCGGAACTGGGTGCCTGCCACCAGGGAGGTGAGGTCCAGCAGATACACTTCTTTGCCTTTCAGTTTGTAGGGGACGTCTCCCTGGTAGATCCGCATGGCCAGACCTTCTGCGATGGCGGTTTTTCCCACGCCGGGTTCACCGATCAGGCAGGGGTTGTTCTTCTGGCGGCGGTTCAAGATTTGGATGACCCGCTCCAGCTCCTGATCCCGGCCGATCATACGGTCCAGCTTGCCTTCTGCTGCCTTGCGGGTGAGGGAGATGCAGTGGTTATCCAGGAACTTCCGTTTGTTCCGATTTTTCCGGTCGGCTTTTTCCTCCCGGCCAGCCCGGGGATTGTCTCCTGAAGAGGGAGGGGTCTCCGAGAGAGCGTCCTCCTTCTTCTCATTGTCGGGGTTGGCCAGGTTGCCCATCAGTTTATTCAGGAAGGGGAAGGTCGCCGTGCGGCCTTCGTCCTCGTCGTCGTCCTTATCGCCAGAAGGATCCGTCATAGCGCCAGCCAGATTGCCCAAGAGGCCTTCCATGCTCTCTGCGCCTTCAAAGGCCGACATCATTTCCGTAGTCAGGCCTTCCAGGTCTTCGTCGCTCAGACCCATCTTTTCGATCATATCAGTAACCGGTCGGATATTCAGTTCACGGGCACATTTCAGACAAAGGCCCTCGTTTTGTCCGCCCTGACCGTTGTTATCCAGGCGGGTAATAAAAATAACAGCTACGTTTTTTTTGCATCTGCTGCAAAGGGTAGGGTTCATAGGAATTCACTCCTTTTAGGGGCGTAGATGATGTTGCATTCTTATCATATTATCATGCCTTTATGAATTAGGTATGAATGACAGAAAAGTCCGTAAAATTCATCCCAGAAACAGGGAGGAGACGGAGAAAGAGGAGAGCAGGGGAAGCAGATAGCTCTTGGAGATCACCTCATTTGGAATCCACCCAAGCAGGTCACACAGGACCCAGCGGGCGATCACCAGAAGGATGATGCCCTTGATGAAACCGGCCACACCGCCAAAAATCTTATTGAGGATGTGGAGACCGGGCAGTTTGGCTGCCAGGTGCAGCGCATGGCAAAGGATCTCCCAAACCAGGAGGACCACCAAAAAGCCAACCAGAAAGAGGATAGACCGTGCTATCAACACAGCGATATCGGCGCTCCACTGGGCGATGGCTGCGTTTTGGACGGATTGGGCCGACTCCTTGGCTTTTTCCAGCAGCTCCTGGGAGAAGGGGAAGAGGCTGGATGCATCCGATTGTCCGTCCTGCAGCCGGTCGCCCAGACCGTCCTGCATTTTTTCCTCGATCACAGGCTGGAAATAGACTTCCAGAGAGGCGGAGTGGTGGGTGGCAAGATACCATCCACCAGCCACAGCGAGAACGACCGCCAGAAGAGAGCAAAGGGTGAGGATCAGTCCCCGGCGGAACCCCATAACGACGCTGTAAAGGAGCAGCGCAAGGATGGAAAGGTCCAGAAGAAGCGATGCAGTCAGGACCATTACTTGCTCTCCTCCTTGTTGTCTACTTTCTCTCCGTCCTGGAAGAAGAGGCTGACCGATGCGCTGCTGACCAAGGCAAGGCTGCCATCCTTATACATGGCCATGTTACGGTACCCCTTTTGGTTGGGAGAGACGTAGTAGCTCTCCAGATTTCGTTTGGCGGTGATGATGTCACCAGTCGTCAGAACAGCTACTTCGCTGCTCTGGGCGGCCAGAGCAACAGCCTGGCCATCCAGCTCCAATCTTCCGTAGGGCTTTCCGTTGGAACCTACCGTTACCAGGGTCCCTGCGCTGCCGGAGGCAGAGCGGGAGAGAAGGAGGGTGGCAAAATCGCTGCCGTAAAGGGACCCCATTTTCAGGTACTGACCCTCATAATCATAGGAAGCGGTGACCGTTCCGCTGGAATCCAGGACAAAGAGGTTCTTGTCGCCCAGGATCCAGCAGTCGCTGCTGCTTCGGATGGAAAGGACCACGTTGGACCCAAGAGAGACTTCTTTCTCCGGGGTCTCCTGGGAAGAGAACGTATAGTAGAGCAGCGTGTTTTCAAAGGCACCCTCTGCCTGTCCCGGAGAGATGAGGTAGACACCGCGGCAGTCCGGCGTGACAACGGCGTCCGAGACATAGCGGCTGGAAAGGCGGATCGAAAGGACAGCTTCATACGAAGCATTGTAAACGGTGACGACGCCTTTGTATCCACTGACCTTGGTGGTCACGGCCAGCCATCCCTTTTCGTTGATGGTGGCACAGAGGATGGACTCTTCTGCCGGCAGATCCATTTGGTAGGAAATTTTTTCTCCGGCAATGACCTTCAGCTGCTGGCCTCCCACATCGTATACCACAGCATATTGGCCGGAGGCATTCATGGCAGGGGAGTCCATAGAGACAGTCTCCTTTAAGCGGGGGGTACCTGTGGGGGAGTAGAGCTGGATCTGTGTAGAGGTACAGATGAGCAGGTTGTTTTCCAGGCCAAGGAAGAGGCTGTTGGACTGTGCGTTATGGGCAAAGGTGTCGTCACTTTGGGAATATGTCATCCAACGAAGGGCGCTGGAGACATTTTCTCGAAATACGGTCGCAGCAAGAATGCCCAAAACGATCACAGCGGCGGTGACCAGGAGAAGGATTCTCTGCTTTTGGGAGAGGGACGTTTTTAAGGTTTGGAGTTTTTTCATACTATCCTCCGTTGTGCGTTGCAAGACCGGTCAGGGAAGACCGGGGATGGGGTACCAGAGGTTGGTCATGTACAGTCCCTGGGGAGGGGCAGTGGGACCGGCATCCGTGCGGTTTCGGCCCTCCAGCAGGGCGGGAATGTCGTCAGGGGAGAGCTTTCCCTCTGAGGCGTAAACGCAGGTTCCCACCATGGCGCGGACCATGTTATAAAGGAAGCCGTCTGCGCAGACCCGGCAGGAGATCTGATTGCCTTCCCGCTGGATCTGGAAATAGTGGACGGTACGAACGGTGGTCTTGGTTTCGGTGCCCACCGAGCGCACACAGGCAAAGTCGTGGGTTCCAACAAAGTGGGAGGCGGCCTGCTGCATCACAGTTTCGTCCAGATGCTTAGGATAGAACCAGACACGGTTGACCAGAAAGGGATTTCGAATTCTGGAATTATAGATCCGATAGGTATACTCTTTTTTGATACAGCTGCCAATGGCGTTAAAGGAATCCGGGACTTCGGTGGCTTTGGTGACGACGATATCCCCCGGCAGACGGGTATTCATCGCCAAAGGAAAACGGTCACAGGGGATGGTGGAGGTGGTCCGAAAATTGGCCACGTAGATCTCTGCGTGGACACCGGCGTCAGTCCTGCCGGCGCCAGTGCACTTGACTGGATGGTTGACCACCAGGGAGAGGGCCTTTTCCAGGGTCTCTGCCACAGAAATGTCCCGTTTCTGCACTTGCCATCCGTGGTATGCTGTTCCGTCGTACATCAGGGTCAAAGCGATATTACGCATAGCATGCTCCTTGTTCAGGGAATTACAGGCCAAACTGCCGGAGGACGCAGACCGCAACACACAGCAGAATGCTGAAGATCACCAGACCCCAGTCTCTTCCGTGCATGGTGAGCTGGCGCAGGCTGGTGCGGCCTTCATCCCCGTGATAGCAGCGGCATTCCATGGCCACGGCCAGATCTTCCGCCCGGCGGAAAGAGGAGATGAACAGGGGGATCAGGATGGGAATGAGGGCTTTTGCCTTCTGCATCAGATTCCCGCTGTCAAAGTCGGCGCCGCGGGCCTTTTGCGCAGAGATGATCTTGTCCGTCTCCTGGATCAGATTGGGGATGAAGCGCAACGCAATGCTCATCATCATGGACAGCTCGTGGACAGGCACTTTGATCTTCTTCAGGGGCCGCAGGAGCCGCTCCAGGCCATCCGTCAAAAGGATGGGGGAAGTGGTGTAGGTGAGCAGCAGGGTGCAGGCGATGAGCATCAGGATCCGCACCACCATGAATCCTGCCTTCCACAGGCCTTCCTCTGTGATCTTTAAGAAGCCGAAGCTCCAAAGTACCGTACCGGAGGTGTAGAAAAGGTTCAGTACAGCGGTACAAACAATGATAAAGACCACCGGTTTCATGCCCTTGACGAAGACTTTGGGCTGCACCCGGGAAATGGCAATGAAAACCAGAAGGATCAGCAGGGTGACTCCATAGGACACCACCTGTTTGCAGAGGAAAATCGCAGCAATGTATAAAATGGTAAAGATGATTTTCGCTCTGGGGTCAAACCGGTGGATGAGGGAGTTGCCAGGAAAATACTGGCCAAGGGTAATGTCTTTGAGCGCCAATTACAGCCCCTCCTTTCTGCGATAGGCCGACAGGAAGGCAGCTTTCGCCTGCTCAACGGTATAGACAGCGGGATCAATGTCCACGCCCATGGAACGGATACGGGAAAACACCCGGTTCATGGTTGGGACGCCCAGGCCCAGAGATTCCAGTGCCTCTCCATGGGAGAACACTTCTTTGGGGGTGCCCACATAGGGGAGGGTGCCGTGGCTCACCACCGCCATACGGTCGGTGAGGCGGGCTACGTCCTCCATTGAGTGGCTCACAATGATGATGGTCGCCTGGTTGGCCTGCCGGTAGGCCTCGATGTTGGCCAGAATGCTGGCGGACCCGGCCGGATCCAGCCCGGCAGTGGGCTCATCCAAAATGAGGACCTTTGGTTCCATGGCGATCACACCGGCAATGGCGACCCGGCGCTTTTGTCCGCCGGAGAGTTCAAAGGGAGAGCGCTGAAGGATCTCGTCGGAGATACCGGCGAACTCTGCTGCGCGGCGGACCCGACGGTCCACTTCCTGCTCATCCAGCTTCATATTTCGGGGACCGAAGGAGATATCTTTGTAGACAGTCTCTTCAAAGAGCTGGTACTCTGGGTACTGAAAGACCAGGCCTACCTGGAAACGAATGTTGTGGGTCAAGTCTTTGCTGCTCCAGATATCCTGCCCCTCAAAGAGGACCTGGCCGGCAGTGGGTTGAATGAGTCCGTTGAGGTGCTGGATCAGGGTCGATTTTCCTGATCCGGTTCGCCCGATGATGCCCAGATACTCCCCTTGGTAGATGGTCAGGTTGATGTTGTCCAGAGCCTTCTGTTCAAAGGGGGTGTTAGGGCTGTAGATATGGGTGAGATTTTTTATTTCAATAATTGGTTCCAATCTTCATTCCTCACTTTTTGCGATAGAAAAAGGGGTGTGTCATTTCAAGAGTCCGGCCAGAATGGCGGCACACTCTTCGTCGCTGATGGCGTCCAAAGGAACAGGGAGGCCCTGCTCTTTCAGTTCGTACAGGAGTGCGACGGTTTCCGGAACGGCCAGTCCAGCGGAGCGCAGGGTCTCCACATGCTGGAAGACCTCCTTGGGGGAGCCGTCGTCGATGATCTTGCCGCCGGCCATTACGATGAGCCGCTGAGCCTGGGCAGCCTCATCCATGTGGTGGGTGATGAGGACTACGGTAATCCCGTATTTTTCGTTCAGAGTCCGAATGGTATCCACGGTCTCCCGCCGGCCCACCGGGTCCAGCATGGCGGTGGACTCGTCCAAAACGATACAGCGGGGCATCATGGCGATGATCCCGGCAATGGCGACCCGCTGCTTTTGTCCGCCGGAGAGCAGATGGGGGGAGTGTTCCCGCATCTCATACATGCCAACCATTTTCAGGGCGGTGTCCACCCGGCGGCGAATTTCCTCAGGGGGCAGGCCCATGTTTTCCGGGCCGAAGGCCACGTCTTCTTCAACCACGCTGGCTACGATCTGATTGTCCGGATTCTGAAACACCATCCCAACTTTTTCCCGAATGGCCAAAAGGTTGTTAGGGTCCGAGGTGGCCAGATCCTCCACCCAGAGGGTACCCTCCGTTGGGACCAGGAGGGCATTCATATGCTTGGCCAGGGTGGATTTGCCAGACCCGTTGTGGCCCAGAATGGCCACGAAGGAGCCGGCTTCGATCTCAAGATTGATCTGGTCCAGAACCGGGGGATGCCCGGCCGGTTCATCCGGGTATGAAAAGGTGAGATTTTCTGCTTTGATAATGGTATGCATAGAAACTCCTTATTCGTTACCAGCGGTCCAGCGTCCTGCGGCGCCGCAGGGGAGCACCAGTCCGCTGGCGGTGGCCGGCAGTCCCAGTTCGTCGCTTACAGTATGCCCTCCGTATTTGCGGGAGAGCAGGGTTTCCAGGATATAGGTGAGGACCGAGGGGGCCAGTCCCGTGGTATACGAGTTAATGATAAAGAACAGCGGCTGGTCCGACAAAACACCGGCGACCAACTCCACGAAAGGATAGAGGTTTTCTTCCAGTTTCCAGATCTCTCCGGAAGGTCCGCGTCCATAGGACGGAGGGTCCATGATGACGGCATCGTACCGGCGGCCCCGGCGGATCTCCCGCTCGACAAATTTTCCGCAGTCATCCACGATCCAGCGAATGGGTGCGTCTTCCAGACCGGAGCTTTTTGCGTTTTCTCTGGCCCAGCTGACCATGCCTTTCGCTGCGTCCACGTGGCAAACGGAAGCGCCAGCTGCCGCGCAGGCAACGGTGGCACCGCCTGTGTAGGCAAAGAGGTTCAGCACCGAGATGGGACGGCCTGCGTTTTGGATCTGCCGGGCGGCAAAGTCCCAGTTGGCAGCCTGTTCCGGGAAAAGGCCGGTATGCTTGAAATTCATGGGCTTTACATTAAAGGTGAGGTTACGATAAGAAACCTGCCAGCGCTCCGGCAGGTCTTTTTTTACCCATTGCCCGCCACCCGTGTTGGACCGGGCGTACCTTGCGTCAAACCGCTTCCAGCCGGGATGACGGCGGGGCGTGTTCCAGATGGCCTGAGGATCAGGACGAACCAGGGTATAGTTTCCCCAGCGCTCCAGCTTTTCACCTCTGCCGCAGTCCAGCAGCTCATAGTCTTTCCAATCGGTTGATGCCCACATAGTCATTCCCCTTTTCCTGTCTGTTGAAAACGCCGAATTCTCCTGGCGCTGCTTCTTCAGGAGTCAAAAAATATCCCTGTCTACAGATAGAAAATTATATCATTTCGGAGGCTTTCCGTCAATCTTATATCATAAGAGGCTGTCCGCCCGGGGAAAATGATTGTATTGTACGAGAGAATATGGTACCATACGGAGGAAAACAAAGGAAAGAAGGACAGATTTGCGGGATTTTCCCAAAGTCGCCGGGAATCTGTCATACAATAGCATTCCTTTTCAGGAGGAACATCCAATGAGTGAGAAGACAGGCCAGTTCCGCAGCGCTGCTTTTGGCGGGTTCCACCGCCAGGATGTGCTGGATTATTTGGAAAAGACTGCCCGGGAGCAACAGGAGATACAGGATGCCCTCCGGGCTGAGCTGGAGGAAGCCCGGAGAGCACAGGGAAAAGCAGAGGAAGCGCTGGCAGAGGTTCAGGCGCAGCTTGCGCAGGCCCAGGCAGCACAAACTGCGGCAGAAGAAGAACTGGCGCAGGCAAAAGAGGTGCTGGATCAAAAGAGCGCTGCCCTTGTGGAAGCGGAGTCCAGCGTATCATCCCTCCGCAGCAAAGTCACTGCGTTGGAACCGGGGGCGGAATCCTGGCAGAGGATCCGGGAAACTGCTGGAAATATTGAGGTTTCCGCCCATGAGCGGGCACAGATCACCATTCAGGAGGCACAGGTCCAGGCGGAAGAGATCCGCATCAAAGCGACCCAGTGGCTGCTGGACTTCCAGACCCGCTGCCAGGCCCTTCAGCAGGAGATCAAAACCTCTGTGGCGGTGGCAGAGACTGAGCTGGATTCTGTACGCACTGCCTTTGACCGGACCCAGGAAGAGATGGAGCAGATTCAGGACGGCCTGTCAGCCTTTTTGCGCAGCCTGCCCTCAGAGCCTTCCTGAGAAAATTCCTGAAAGAAAGACAATAAATAAACGAGAGGACAGCGTCCGGGCTGTCCTCTTTTTCTTTTGCTTGTCGATGGATGACGAAAAAGGGGGACCCTGCATACGATGAGGCGGGGCAATCCCCGGAAGGAGGCAACATGATGGGTGTTACAAACTCGAACAAGGTCATCGACCGCACCCGGATCGACTGCGAAGGGGCTCTGCGCGTTACTCTGGCCCTCACCGCAGTACCGGATATTCTTTCGAATCCAACCGATATTGTGCTGGTTCTGGACCGCTCCGGCAGCATGGCGGGAACACCTATGGCTAACATGAAAACCGGTGCGAAAATCTTTGTGGACATCATGGCAGAGGTAACAGGCGATGATCCCTCCCAGATCGGTTCCGGCAGCCGGATCGGCATGGTGAGCTTTGCCAACACCGCTGCCGTCAATGCTCCGTTGAGCACTTCCGTGAACACACTGAAAAGCGCCATTGATCAGTTGTCCGCAGGAGGAAGCACCAATCATGCAGCGGCATTTAACGAAGCCATCAATCTGTTTGACCCGAACTCCAATAATGCCAAAGTAATGGTAATGTTTACGGACGGCAATACCACAACAGGGGCCTCGCCTGCGCCGGTGGCAGCAGCGGCAAGAGCTCAGGGAATTATCATCTATTGCATTGGCCTGATCGGTTCCGATGGCCTGGACATTAATACACTGAACCATTGGGCCACGGACCCGGATGCATCCCATGTGGCGGTGACGCCCAACGAAGAAGACCTGATTGAGCTGTTTGCAGAGCTGGCTGCCAACATTTCTAAAACCGGCGCCACCGACATTGTCATGGAAGAAGTCCTCAACCCTGACTTTGAAATCACCAGCGTGATGCTGCCCACCAAAGGAACTGCAACGATGACGGGATCCAATACGCTTCGCTGGACCATCCCGGAACTGGGTGTGATGGATAGTGAAAGTGCGTCCCTCGACTTTTTCATTCGTCACACAGCGCAGACCACGGGAACAAAATTGGTGAATGAGTCTATCACGTATTCTGATGCGGAGGGAAACGAAGTGTTTTTCCCCGAGCCCACGGTAGAAGTGGACTGCACCATTGTGGTTCATCCCGAAGCATGTCCTGTTCCTGTTGAGTTTACCGTGGATCACTGTACCGATGCGGTTCTTGTGGACATGGGAGAGGTGCGCTTGGAATCACAGGGGCAAATCATCCAGCTGGATGTGACCATTCCCAATGTCTGTCCCGGCAAACGGGTTGCGCTGGCAGCCATTTTGACCGAAATTGACAGTAGCGGCACAGAGCAGCCCCGGGGCATGAAGACCATGACCATCCCGGCTCATGATGACCCTGGCTGTCGTGATGTTTTGGTGAAGTGCATTCCCTTTGTGGTTCCGGCAGAGGGAGACGACACTTTGATCTGCGGTCCCAGACAGTTTAAGGCACGCTTGATTGCCCATACCATCGACACAGATTATCGCTGCTGCGACGCAGAAATTACTCTGTAATAGAGTAAGTCAAGGCCCCAAAGTGTTTTTTCACTTTGGGGCCTTGAAGGATACCCGGGGATTATTTAAATTTGTCGATCAGGCCGATCACAAAGATGGCCAGTACGATCACAGGGAGGACATAGGTGATATAGCCTCTCATCCAGTTTTTGACCTTCAGGCCTCTGCCGGCGTTGGCTTCCTCCATGAATCGGTCCCAACCCCAGCCTCGCTTGGACACGGTGAAGAGGATGTACACCAGGGAGCCCAAGGGCAGGAGAATATTGCTGACCAGGAAGTCTTCCAGATCCATGAAGTTGGTGGTGCCGCCCAGGGGATGGATGTCAGACAGAACATTGAAGCCCAGAGCGCAGGGCAGGGACAGAACGATGATCAGGATGCAGTTGATCAGGCAGGGGCCTTTTTGCGGCTCCAGCCGAACATATCCATACAGGAGGACAGGATGTTCTCAAAGACCGCCAGCACAGTAGACAGAGCGGCAAAGGTCATGAACACGAAGAACAGACCGCCCCAGAGGTTGCCCATGGGCATATGATTGAAGATGTTGGGGAGGGTCACAAAAATCAGATTGGGGCCGGAGTCTGCCTGCACGCCGTGGGTGAAGCAGGCGGGGAAGATGATGAGACCGGAGACCAGGGCCACGAAGGTGTCCAGAATGGCCACGTTCACCGACTCGCCCATGAGAGAACGGTCTTTGCCAATGTAACTGCCGAAAATGGCCATGGCGCCGATGCCCAGGCTCAAGGTGAAGAAGGCCTGGTTCATAGCACCTACGATCACATTGCCGATGCCGATCTCTTTCATTTTCCCCAGATCAGGTTTCAGGTAGAAGGTGAGGCCCTCTTTGGCGCCTTCCATGGTGAAGCTGTTAATGGCCAGGATGACCATAATGGCCAGCAGCGCCAGCATCATATACTTGGTGACGCGCTCCAGACCGTTCTTAAGACTGAAGGAACAGACAAAGAAGCCGAGGACCACCACCAGGACCATGAATCCTACCATGGTAACAGGATTGGAGCAGACCCGCACAAACTCCTGACCCACTTGCTCTGTGGTCATACCATTGAAGGTTCCGGAGGCGGTGGAAATAAAGTAATGGATCATCCAGCCGCCTACCGTGGTGTAAAACATCATCAGCAGATAGTTGCCGATAATGGCGATGTATCCGTGGATATGCCACTTGGTGCCCTTGGGTTCCAGCTGCTGATAGAGGCGGACGGTACTCCTCTGGCTGGCGCGGCCCAGGGAAAACTCAATGGTCATCACAGGAATGCCCATGATGAGCAGGAAAAACAGGTAGATCAGCACAAAGGCGCCGCCTCCGAACTGACCTGCCATGTAAGGAAACTTCCACACGTTTCCGATGCCGATGGCGCAGCCGGCGCTGAGCAAAATAAAGCCAAGCCGGCTGCCTAAACGATCTCGTTGCATAGTATCTCTCCCGTTTTCTTTCTCTTTGCTGCGTTTGCGCAACGGGTCAAATTGTACTATATTTCATCGAACAATGCAACCACTCATAAGAATTTTCTGAATGTAAGATAAGCTGTGGGTTCTGTATGAACCGGCGTGGGAATGGACACGTAAGGGAAGGGAGGGACAGCAGAGGGGTTGGTGATGGATACCAGATCAAGGGGTTTGGGATGCCTGAGATGGAGGGAGAAGACCGGTGAGAGAGGCCAGCGGACGGAAGAAAAAATGATGGAAGACTGCAATGACCCGGCCCACACCGAGAACGGACAGGATGGTGCCCAGTCCGATCCCGATGATGTGCCCGGAGGCCGCCAGGCTGACCAGCAGGGTAACGGTCACGTTGCCCAGATCAAAAAGGTTTTTGCAGAATCCCAGGCGCTTTCCCGATGTGTCGGCGATGGCCTGAACGATCCCGTCACCAGGGTTGGGGATAAGGCGCATATTCAAGGAGAGGGCAGAGCCCACGCCAGTGAGAATGATGGCGACCAACAGGAAGAGGATTCGGCCGGTCATGGTTCCCCAGAAGCTCCCCTGACATGAAAGGGTCAGGTCGGGGATCCACTGCCCGAACCAGTTGAGGAAGCGGGTGAAGACCAGACTGAGGGGAAACTGGAGTATATCCAGAAGGAGAAGGGTGGACAGAGATCGTTCAGGCGGTTTCCCTCGTTTACGGCACCGGCGGGCGTGGAAGAGGTGCAGGATGATCTCTGCCAGCAGGTAGAAAGAGTAGAGGGCCAGGGTGGTGTTGCCGAAGTTGAACTGTCCGATGGTGGAGATACTGTAAGAGACGGAGATAATGGGAGAGACACCGAGACCGGCTTTGGTATTCATGATAATGCCAAGGGCCAGGATCAGCAGTCCGATGAGATAGAACATCACCCGAACTGTTTTTTGTACAGTAGTAGAGGAGTGCAAGCAACCATCTTCTTTCCGAATGAGGAAGTATAGGAGCGGGAGAGCAACAGAACCGTGCGCCGCCCGTGGAGATTTTCCTATTGTAGCCCCGTTGTAGAGTCTTCGTCAATACGCCCAACGGAAAGAAAATCTGCCTTCGGAACCTATGCTCCGAAGGCAGATCGCGTGAGATCATTTGAAATAAGTGATGAGGCCGATGAGGAAGATGGCCAGGAAGAGGAAGGGGAGGATGTAAGTCATATAACCTTTCATCCAGTCCTTGACCTTCAAGCCCTTGCCGGCGTTGGCTTCATCGGTGAAGTTTTTCCAGCCCCAGCCCTTCTTGGTGACCACGAAGAGCAGGAAGACCAGGGAGCCCACCGGCAGGATAATGTTGCTGACCAGGAAGTCTTCCAGATCCATGAAGGTAGACGTGCCGCCCATAGGATTGATACCAGACAGTAGATTGAAGCCCAGGGCGCAGGGCAGAGCCAGCACCAGCATGATCAGGCAGTTGATGAAGCAAGCCTTCTTGCGGCTCCAGCCGAAGAGGTCCATGCAGCAGGCCAGAATGGTCTCAAAGACTGCCAGCACGGTGGTGAGGGCGGCGAAGGTCATAAAGACGAAGAAAAGGGAGCCCCAGAGGGTGCCCATGGGCATGTGATTGAATACGTTGGGAAGGGTAACGAAAATAAGACTGGGGCCTGCGCCGGCTTCTACATTATAGGTGAAGCAGGCGGGGAAGATGATCAGGCCGGAGACAAGAGCCACGAAGGTGTCCAGAACGGCCACATTCACGGACTCGCCCAGCAGGGAGCGCTCTTTGTTGATGTAGCTGCCGAAGATGGCCATGCTGCCCATACCAAGGCTCAGGGTAAAGAAGGCCTGGGTCATAGCGCCCACGATGACGTTTCCGATGCCCACTTCCTGCATCTTGTTCAGGTCAGGCTTCAGGTAGAAGGTGAGGCCTTCCTTGGCGCCTTCCATGGTGAAGCTGTTGATGGCCAGGATGACCATGATGGCCAAGAGGGCCAGCATCATAAACTTACTCACCTTTTCCAGACCTTTCTGCAGGCTGAAGGAGCAGATGAAGAAGCCCAGCACCACAACGAAGGAGGTGAAGCCCACCATGCCCACGGGGTTGGCGCAGATCTCTTCATAGACCTTGCCCACCTGCTCTACGTTCAGACCCTCGAAGCGGCCGGAGGCGGTGGCGAAAAAGTACTGGATCATCCAACCGGCCACAGCGGTGTAGAACATCATTAAGATGTAGTTACCGGCCATGGACACATAACCGTGGATCTTCCAGTAGGTACCTTTGGGTGCTAAGGCCTGGTAGAGCCGTACAGGGCTCTTCTGACTGGCACGGCCCAGGGAAAACTCAATGGTCATCACGGGGATGCCCATAATGAGCAGGAAGAACAGATAGAGCAGCACAAATGCGCCGCCGCCGTTCTGTCCCACCATATAGGGGAATTTCCAGACGTTGCCGATGCCGATGGCGCAGCCGGCACTGAGCAAAATAAAGCCCAACCGGCTGCCTAAGCGTTCTCTCTCCATAGCGATTCCTCTCTTATACTCTCGAATGTGCCCCTTTTCTCATTTGCTGCTTTAACGCTGAGAATCGAAGCTGGCTTATTGTACTATAATTCTTAGTATATTGCAACAGTTTGTATAGAAAAAGAGAAAAAACACGAAAAAAGGGAACTCCACTGTAAAGTGTATCCTGTTCCGCCGCAAACGCGAGCAAAATGAAGCAGAACAGAAGAAGAACTCGTCATCTTCAGCGGGTGAAATAGGAAAAAGAATCTTGTGTATTCATTGAAACATAGTTATACTAAATATAAAGTGAAGAAAATGAAATCTACAGAAAAATGCGATCATATGATAGGAAGGAGGACTGCTGCATGAAGACAGACAGGGCGAAATGGTTGTTGTCTGCCTTGGCGGACGGAGTCGATCCCTTTACTGGGGAGGTGTTCCCTCAAGATCATATTTGCAACCGACCCGAAATCATTCGGGCGCTGCACAAAGCGCTGGGGGCGCTTCAATCTGTTCCGAAGGAATCGTCTGCCCCCAACGCAGGAAAACCCTGGACACAGATCGAGGAAGACAAGCTGTTGGATGAGTTTCATGGGGGCATGACCATCGCTGCCATGGCGAAAGAGCATGGCAGGAGCCGTGGGGCCATGACCGCCCGGTTGGAGTCAATGGGGAAACTACCGAAAAAGCAAAAGTAAAGGAAATGCTGTGTAAGCGATAGAAAAAAGAATATCCTCCGATGCAGAACCTGTCTGTGAAGCATGGCGGCATCGGAGGATGTTCTTTGGTTATGATAGAAAATCAGGCGGCGTTCTGGGCCAGATAGGAATCCAGCCGGACGCCCACATTTTCCTGCAGATTTCGATAGAAGAACTGATAGTCATACAGGTGATACACCCCGTCGGTGAAGATGGGGAGCACAGGGGGATAGGCCTCGGGGGTTACATCGGGGACTTTCAAAGCGCCCCGTACCGGGTCGATGTAGGCGCCGGTAAGTTGGGGGATTTCAGTGATGATATTACCGTCGTAGTCAGTGAAGCAAGCGCCCAGATTTTCCTCTTTTCCGGCAGGAGTTCCGTCGGTCTTCCAGTTGAGGGGGTTGATGGCCAGGGTGCGGGTCCCTTCGGGGATCATCAGGGAGTCGGTGACGCTCTCTGCTTCACTGTTAAAGGAGACGATCACCCCGGTGTCGTCTGCGGCTTGGGCAAAGCGCAGGTGGGGATACTGTTCCAGCTCCTGCTCTGTGACGCTCCAGCCGATGGCATAGCAGGCCACCAGCAGATCCTGGGTCTCTTTCTTGGCAAAGCAGTCTTTCATCAGGCGGATGCACATGTCTGCCCCCTGAGAGAATCCGGCCAGGATAATGGGGCGGCCTTGGTTGTAGTGCTCCATGTAATAGGTGAAGGCTTCCTTTACGTCCTCGTAGGCCAGGTTCAGATAGGCCTCCCACTGGTCGGTGGGCAGTTCGTAGACGTTCAAACCGACCTGGCGGTAGTAGGGGGCAAAGAAGCGGGCGTCCTCGTCGTAGAGGCCCTTCTCCATGTTGGTAGCACCCAGGAAGCTTTCCTTGGTAGCCGTGTCGTCCAGAGCCATATTGAAGCGGTCCTTTTCACCCCCGTAGACGGTGGGGCAGAGGAAAAAGACATCGGCTGCCGCTGTCTTCTCGGTCTCCAGATAGGCCCAGTTTTCTGCTTGGGCGTACAAGGAGGGCGTCTCTTCTTTGGTGGCGGTCCCGCAGGCCGTCAGGCTCAACGCCAGGACCAGCGCCAGAAGCAGGGAAATGGTTTTCTTTTGCATGGGTTCTTTTCTCCTTCTCTTTTGGATGGCATGGACTTTTGGGGTTCTGCCACATAGATAGCCACAGTATACCAGAGAAATGCCCGGACGGAAAGGGCTTTATTTTCCTCCTGGGTTTCTGCGGCGGTCTGGAGAGGGACGCTGTCCACGCTGCGCGCAGTACCTCACCCAGGAAAAGAGAAGGCCTGGATCCGATGGGATCTTGTAAAGTCTTTGCAGCCATGGAAGGAGCTATGTTCTCCATATATCAATGATATAAGCTTGCTATTTGAAAGAAAATATGGTAAAATACTAAAACTCCTATGAGATCTGAGGATAAAAACTTAGGAGTAAACATCATTTGCTGCCATTAAAATGATGAAAGAAGCAACCGGAATAGATAATAATGCATTAAAAGAAAACATATTTGGATAGATAGGAGGTAAAACAATGAAACGCAAAAGTATATTGACCGTATGTGGTAGTTTATGTTGTGTGCTTGCGATTGCTTTCGCCTTATATCCCTCTGCTTTAGCAAGAAACCAGTTTTTATCGAATGTATCGGATCAGGAAATGAAAAACTCTCTTATGGGTGCCGTACAGGTACAGCTTGATGCAGGACGGTTTGAATCTCAGAATGGCTTGGCTCCGGCAGTTGATAGCGTAGAGTATCAAGATAATATCCAGGCTTTTAATCAAGATGTGGATTTATTCTATGCAGTAGACAATCCATGCAGAGAAATGTACAAAGGAATGCATGAAGAACTATTGGGAGGCGCTTTACAAAATACCGTCGGCTATACAGTAAACTGTGGTATCCTGGACTGCGAAATCATCGAAATCACCCCGGATGAAAATGGTTCCGATGTTATTGTAGAGGCACAGGTATCTGGATACAGCACATGGATTGAGGAAGAATCTAATACTTTTAAGATTCGGTCCCCCTTGAATGTAGAACGGATCAAAGCGAAGATGACTTTGGAAGAGAATTCTTGGAAATTGCTCGATATCATTTCTTCCGACATGCTGTTTATGGGTACTGTGAAAGAAGCCAAGACAGATGATGTGGAAACCGCTTTAACCGCGAAAGACGTCGATAAGATTTCTCATATTACCGAAAAAGAATATAGCACGTTCGCTGAAGCCTTAGCAGCTGCGCAGCAGATCAATATGAAATAAAATGTGTTAACCCGTGGATCATTTTAGAAAAACTAAAATGATCCACGGGTTTTACTATTCAGTAATTTTCCAATTCTTGGCATCTCAATATTTGGTGTTTCTTCAAAGGACCATGGATCGTAAATCCCCCCTATCCTGTGCGGCTTTCTTTATCGACACAAGGATAGGGGGATTGATGATGGGGTGAGAGGGGAGATGCAAATACCCTCGTCATCAGGAGGAAGGAGAGGGATGATGTCACATTCCATCCGTCGTTGGAGTTGAGGGAGCGCTGGGTATAGCCCCGCTCGGTCTTATAGTAGTCATAGTAGTCCTTCACAAAGACGGGCGAATCTTTTGGAAGGGGATCGACTACACCGCCTGCCCGGGCATAGGTTCCGTTTTTGTAGTCTTTCGTCCGCTGTGCATTGAGCGCCTTTTTCATTTCATACCGGGCGGATTCCGTATCGTCGGCGTCAAAATATCCCTTGGCGTTTACGCGCGTCATGTCATACATCGTGGACGTAACCGTGGCTTTGATGCGGGTGTCCATAGCAGCTGCGTTGAGCGCCATGCCGCCCCAGCCGCAGATGCCCAGGATGCCGACTCGCTCCGGATCGATAAAATCACGGGTGGAGAGAAAATCTACTGCGTCGGAAAAGTCTTCTGTATTGATATCCGGGGAGGCAACATTGCGCACGGCTCCGCCGCTTTCTCCCATAAAAAAAGGATCAAACGCCAGGGCGGCAAAGCCTCTGCTGGCCAGCTCTTCCGCGTAGAGCCCGGCACATTGTTCCTTGACTGCGCCGAAGGGGCCAGCAACCGCCACAGCGGCCAGCTGTTCCGAAGCCGTCTTGGGCAGGTATAGGTCACCAGAGAGTTCAATGCCGTAACGGTTATGGAAGCGTACCTTCTCACGCTTAACAGTATCCCCCATAGGGAAGGAATATCCTTGATATTTGGCGTTCATATTCTTGCGCCTCCTTACACGTGCTTACCCAGCTCCCAGGCTTTTTCCAGGGCGGGGTGACCTTTGATCGCACCGACTGACGTTACGCCGCCGGCGAATACCGTCCCAGTCAGACGGGCTTTTTCAAAGCAGTCGATCCAGCCCTGCAGGCCAGTGACTGCGCCGTCTACTGTGTGTTCATTCTCTTCGGCTGCTGCGGCCAGCAAATAAATATCCCGGAATTGGTAGTCAGCAGGGAAGAAGGGGTTGGCTCGATCCAGCATGGTTTTCATCTGTCCGCACATTCCGTAGTAGTAAATCGGGGCAGCAAAGGCAATCACATCGGCGGTGAGCATCTTTTGCGCAATGGTATCTGCGTCGTCATGGATGGTACAGCGCTGGGTGTTTTGGCAGGCAAGACAGCCTTTACAGAATCCGATGGTTTTGTCATACAGAGTCACTTTCTCTACCAGGTTCCCTGCCTCCTGGACGCCTCGGATAAATTCGTCTGCCAGAGTCTCCTAGTTACCGCCCTTCCGGGGACTAGTGGAGATGACCAAAACTTTTTTACTCATTTCCTCCCCGCTTAATGGACGTAGGACACTGGCAGGTACGCCGCCTACGATGGTATTGTCCGGGACATCTCTGGTCACTACCGCCCCAGCTGCTACAATGGCACCGTCTCCAATCGTTACGCCGGGCAGAATGACAGCGCTGGAACCGATCCAGACATGATTTCCAATATGGATCGGGGCTGGGAGCATGGTACGGCGGTCTTTGGGGGATTTTGCATGGTTCAGGGTGGCCAGCACGACATTGTGGCCGATCAGCACACCATCCCCGATAAAAATACCCCCTTGATCTTGAAACTTGCAACCCATATTGATAAAGACATCCTTGCCAATATGGATGTTCTTTCCGCAGTCGGTGTGAAAGGGGGGGAAGAGAGTGAAGCCATCGTCCACCGGCTTACCAATGAGCTGAGAGAAGAGGGTACGCAGTGCGTCCGGCTCATGGTAGCGGCCGTTGATCTCGGCGGTGATGCGCAGGGCGTCCTGGCTGACGCCGTGCATAAACCGGTGCACAGCGCTGCCTCCGTGCACTGTTTTTCCGGAACTCAAATGTGTCAAAAATTCCTTTGATTCCATGGGTGCGCTCCTGTTCACTGGGATTTCTGCGTCCATTGTATCACCGGAAAATGAGTACGACAAATACCTATATAGTATGCTGTGATATGCTTTTTGGTTATATCTTGTCTCTGCGCCGTCTCCTGCTCTGGGCTTGCCGTGGTTTTTTGTGGCTTTGGAAACAAAGCGCTGGTTTTTGGACTGTATACGAAACGACACCTGGCGTCATCATACGCCAGGTGTCGTTTTCGCTGTCCTCCAGCGGCACTTCATGATGTAAGAGCAAAGGATTCTGTTTTTTGGCAGGGCGCCAACAACGATACCGTCTGCCGAGACCAAGGAGGCAGAGGAGAAACCCTGCTTTTTGTGCTAAAAAAGATAGCGCCAGGGGAAGTATACGGCTTCTTCTGCGTAGTCGATCCCGATGCGAGGGGTTTGCCGTACGACAAAGGACTGCGCATCCTCCGGCGGAGTGACAAGGCCGACATCCTCCAGGCGGTCGCAGACAAACAAGGTTTCACCCAACAGAGAGCGCCCATTATCTTCCCGGGTTATGGCTAAGGCCTTGCACAGTTTTCCAGGCCCGTTAAGAAACTGCCTCTTTTGGGGCCGGGTCAGGGCAGAAAGGGGTTTCCCGTATCGGTTGAGGGCCAGTTCCTCCAGTCCCGCCCGGGCCTTGGCGCCTCGGATGAGTACAGCGCAGGGGGTCCCCTCCGGCTCTGTCACGAAATTCAGGCAGTGATGCATACCGTAAATCAGGTAGACATACGCCGTACCCGGCGGGGCAAAGAGGGTCTCCGTGCGGGGGGTTCGCCGGTAGTTGTAGGCATGACAGGCCTTATCAATGGGGCCGATGTACGCTTCAGTCTCACAGATTCTGACCACCAGCGGGGTGTCTCCCTGCATCTGAACCAGATACTTTCCCAACAGGTCCCGTGCCACATCTCTGGTATCCCGTAAATAAAAGTCTTGCGAGAGTTTCATATCGAGCCCTCCCACCAAATGATATCTTTGGGGGCGGGTTCCTCTCCGCAGACCGCAGCCCGCCAAAGCTGGTCTCCATACGCTCCGTAATAGAGCCCCTCTTCCGGCGGGTCCTCTTTCCACTGCCGCCTCAGGCCCTGCCCGGTGTATTTGCACCACGCTTCTTTTCGTGTCCAGAGGGAATAAAAGGCGGGCCAGTCTCCTCCCATTTCGCAGAACCGGGCATACTCTTTTTCCGACAGGGCATACCGGGGGAGGGAAGGGCCTCTGAGCCGGACTTCTTCAATATCGACGCCGACAGGGGACTGGGAAACTGCGCAGAGCACCCAGGAGCCGCTGTGACTAAGGTTAAAATGCAGGCCGGGGAAGGTGGGGAAATAGGGTTTGCCCAGGGGAGTCGTCCGGACTTCCGGCAGGGAACGCAGACCATATTCCCGGAGCAAAACCTGAGATAACAAAAGCATCGCAGGCATGTTTTTCGCACCGTATACTTTCATAAGGGGATTCCTTTCTGTCAATAGGGAAAAGAAGTGGGAAAGTCTTGCCAATTTGCCGGGAAAAGGGGTATAATAAGCAATTGCTGACGTGCACCTTATCAGGGTGCTGGCAGATGTCATTTTGTCATATTATAGCGAAACGGAAAAGGTGTGTAAACCCAATGGCAATTGATCGAATCCATGAATATATTATGCCCGGGAAACGGGCGCATCTGGTGGGAATTGGCGGCGTGTCCATGGCCCCGCTGGCAGAAGTTCTTCAAGGGGAAGGACTCGTGATTACCGGCTCCGATATGAAGGAAAGCGAAACCGTAGAGCATCTGCGCTCCATCGGGATCCCTGTTGTCATCGGCCATCTGCCTGAGAGCGTGGAGGGAAAAGACCTGCTCATTCGTACCGCTGCGGTACACGACAGCAACCCGGAGATCGCGGCGGCCAGAGCCAACGGGATCCCCGTCTTTGAGCGGGCCCAGGCCTGGGGCTCCATTATGCGGCGGTATGAGAACGCCCTTTGCATCTCCGGGACCCACGGCAAGACTACGACCACGTCCATGTGCACCCATATTGCCATGGCAGCCCGCATCGACCCCACCGTGATGATCGGCGGAACACTGCCCCTGCTGGGCACAGGCCATCGGGTGGGAAAAGGCAAGACCATCATTCTGGAGTCCTGTGAATACTGTAACTCCTTCCTCTCCTTCTATCCCACGGTGGCAGTGATCCTGAATATCGAGGCGGATCATCTGGACTTTTTCAAGGATCTGGAAGACGTGGAACACTCCTTCCGTGCCTTTGCGGATCTGGTTCCCCCCGGAGGAACGGTTCTGGCCAACGGCGAGGACGAAAACACCATGCAGGCGCTGAAAGGAAAGGGAGATGTCCTGACCTTCGGCCTGGAGAAGGGGGACTTTCATGCAGAGAACCTGGTCTGGAAGCGGGGACTGCCTACCTTTGACCTGGTACGCAACGGGGAAGTTGCTGCTCATATCACCCTTCAGGTTCCCGGGCTTCACAACGTCAAGAACGCCATTGCTGCCGCTGCTGCCGGTCTGATCCTTGGGATCCCGGGAGAGGCAGTGGCCCGTGGACTGAACGACTTCCGGGGCGCAGGCCGCCGCTTTGAGTTCAAGGGAACGGTGAAGGGCGCCAGTGTCTACGACGACTATGCGCATCATCCTGGCGAGCTGAAGGCCCTGCTGGATATGGCCTCTACTTTAGACTATCAGCGGGTCATCTGTGCCTTCCAGCCCCATACCTATACCCGGACGAAAGCCCTGCTGAACGAGTTTTCTCAGGTCCTTTGTCAGGCGGATATTACTTTCCTGGCGGAAATTTTTGCCGCCCGGGAAAAGAATGACGTGGGGGTCTCCTCGGAAGACCTGGCAAAGAACATCCCCGGCGCCAAGGTGGCGCCCAGCTTTGCAGAGCTGACCAACTGGCTGTATAATCTGGCGCAGCCTGGCGATCTGATCCTGACCGTGGGTGCAGGCAATATCTACACTGTGGGAGAGGCCCTGGTCAAGCGGGGAGAGGACTAAGAAATTTTCACCGTCCTGTTTGGAGAAATGAAAAATGGAAAAGATAGAGATACATGAAATTCCCGGGTTCCTTTTCGGGCAGGCAGAGGATCTGGCAGCCGGAACCGGCTGTACCGTCATCCTCTGTCCCGAGGGAGCCGTTACCGGCGTTGATGTCCGCGGCGGCTCCCCAGGCACACGGGACACGGACGCCCTGGACCCGGTCTGCAATCGTGAGGTGGTCCACAGTGTGGTCCTGACCGGGGGCAGTGCTTTCGGCCTGGACGCTGCTGGCGGTGTCATGAAAAAGCTGGAAGAAGAGCGCATTGGCCGGGATGTCAACGTCACTGTGGTCCCTAACGTCTGCGCTGCTGTTCTCTTTGACCTGAAATGCGGCTCTATGGAGATCCGCCCCGATGGCGCGATGGGCTATGCCGCCTGCGAAGACGCCCTGAAAGGCCAGCCTTTCCGGGAAGGAAACGCTGGCGCCGGAACCGGCTGCACCATCGGGAAGATCCGTGGGGCAGAGTATGCCATGAAAGGCGGCATTGGCGCCTGCGCCTTCCGTCAGGGTGAACTTATGGTAGGCGCCATTGTGGCCTGTAATGCCATGGGTGATGTGCTGGAAAACAGCCGAATCATCGCCGGAGCCCGAAACGATGATGACACCGGCTTTGCTGATACCGAAGCCTGGCTGGTTTCCAACGGACAGCGTCAGAGAGATATTTTCAGCGGAAAATATGTTGGAGAAAACACCGTCATCGGCTGCGTTGTCACCAACGCTGCCATGACCAAAAGCCAGGCGGCCAAACTGGCTGCTGTCGCCCAGAACGGCATTGCCCGGGCGGTTCGCCCCGCCAACGCGACCTTTGACGGAGACTGCATGTTCGCCATGTGCCGGGGAACGGTTTCCTTCGATCCCGACGCAGTGGGCATCCTGGCTGCCAAGGCAGTGGAGGAAGCCATCATCCGCTCGGTAAGGAAGGCCCAGAGTCTCCACGGAAGAATCGCCCTCAGAGACCTCCCCTTCGGCGGGAAATGAGGGCACGAACCCTGTCAGAAAGGATGGGATCATGAAAGTATCCGAACTGAAATACGAACGCCTTTCCATTGAGGAATTTGCGCAGGAAATGCAAGAAGTCATCGCGCAAGTGAAAGCGGCTGCGTCCGCAGATGACGTGATGGCTGCCAGAAATCGCTGCAACCAGTTGGCGATCCGGCTGGAAACCGCCCAGGCCCTGTCTTACATGCGGTACAGCATCAACACCGCCGATGCTTTCTATCTGGCGGAAAAGGATTACTACGATGAGGTCGGTCCCCAGGCGCAGAATTATCTGCTGGAGTACACCAAAGCGATGCTGGACTCTCCCTACCGAAAGGAACTGGAGGAGAGAGGAGACATCATTCCCCTGGTGTTCCGGTCCTTTGAGGTGGAGCTGAAGGCCATGTCCCCGGAGATCATCCAGGACATGATCGAAGAAAACAAAGCAGTCAGTGAATACTCCAAGCTCATGGCTGGGATGGAATTCCCCTTCCGGGGAGAGAAGCTCCCCCGCCCCATGCTGATGAAGTACGCCAAGTCGCCGGACCGGGCCACCCGAAAGGAAGCCTACCAGGTGCTGGGCGAGACCCTCCAGGCCCACAGCAAGGAGCTGGATGATATCTTTGACCGGCTGGTCCATATCCGCGACCGGATGGCCAAGAAGATGGGGTACCGGAACTTTGTGGAACTAGGATACTACCGGATGGGTCGGTTGTGCTATGGTCCGGACGAGGTCAAACAATTCCGGGAGAACGTTCGCCGGGACATCGTACCGGTTGTCTCCCGCCTGAGAACCGAGCTGGGAAAGCGGCTGGGTGCCGAGCCCCTTATGCTCTACGACTATGACATCATCTTCCCCCAGGGAGACCCTGTTCCCAAGGGAGGAAAAGAGGAAATTTTCGCTGCGGCCAAGGCCATGTATCATGACATGAGCAAAGAGACCGGAGAGTTCTTTGACTTCATGCTGGAAACCGAGGCCTTTGACGTGGAGTCCCGGAAGAACAAGTGGGGCGGCGGCTATTGCACCAGCTTTATGGCTTACCACCAGCCCTTCATTCTGGCAAACTTCAACGGGACCTCCGGTGACGTGGATGTGGTGACCCATGAGGCAGGCCACGCCTTTGCCGACTATACCACCTCCCACAACAAGTTTGTTGTGGAGCTGAACGTAGGCGGCATGGAAACGGCAGAGACCCACTCCATGAGCATGGAGTTCTTTGCCTGGCCCTATATGGAGCATTTCTTCGGCGAGGATGCCAAGCGGTATCAGTTCATGCATCTGGTGGACGCACTGTCCTTCCTGCCCTACGGAACCATTGTGGATGATTTCCAGCGCCAGGTCTATGAGAATCCCGACTGGACGCCCGAGGAGAGAAAGGCTGCCTGGCGAAAGCTGGAGGCCGAGTTCCGTCCTCACATCACCTTCGAGGGAATTCCTTATCTGGAAGAGGGGACCCGTTGGCAGTATCAGATGCACATCTACGAAACACCGTTCTATTATATTGACTACTGCCTGGCACAGACCGCAGCCCTTCAGTTCCTGATGGAATCCAAAAAGGATTACAAGGATGCCTTTGCCCGGTATGTCCGCTTCCTCTCCCAGGGGGGCGAGAAGGTGTTTACCGAGCTGCTGGAGGAGGCTGGTCTCCGATCTCCCTTTGCCCAGGGTGCCTTGGAAGAGGTGGCCAAAGCCAGCGAGGCTTTGCTGCGTCAACTGGAAGCTTCTCTGGAAGCGTAAGCGTTCCCGCCCCTGTGCCCACAAAGCACAGGGGCGGTTTTCTTGCAATCCATGGGGTTTCGACGTATAATATAGTGTCTGTCTCTGGGAAAAGAGGCAGAAGTACATCAAAGGATGGTTCCACAGTCGGACGGTTCTGCGCCGGTCTGTGGATTTCAGATAGGAGGAAGGATAATGGCTACTACTTTATTACAGCAATATCTGGATTCGATCCAAGGGAAACGGGTTGCCGTGATCGGCATCGGGGTATCGAATACCCCCCTGATCAAAACTTTGCTGGGTGCAGGCATCTCCGTGACCGCCTGTGACAAGACCCCCCGGGAGAAATTCGGTCCTCTGGCTCAGGAACTGGAGGAACTGGGCGCAGAGCTCCACCTGGGTGACACCTACCTGGACGGCCTGGACCAGGACATCATTTTCCGTTCTCCGGGCATTCGGCCGGATATCCCGCCCTTCCTGGTTGCCATGGAGAAGGGGAGTGTTCTTACCTCTGAGATGGAGGTCTTTTTCCAGGTCTGCCCCTGCAAGATCATTGCAGTCACCGGCAGCGACGGAAAGACCACCACAACCACACTGATTTCGGAAATGCTGAAAAACGCCGGATATACTGTGCACCTGGGCGGCAACATCGGGAAGCCCCTGCTGTCGGAAGCTGGAGACATGAAGGAAACCGACGTAGCCGTTTTGGAACTCTCCTCCTTCCAGCTTATGACTCTTTCCCAGAGCCCGGATATCGCAGTCTTTACCAACCTCTCTCCCAACCATTTGGACATTCACAAGTCCATGGAGGAGTACGCCCAGGCCAAAGAAAACATCTTCTGCCATCAGGCCAAAGAGGGGCTGGCTATCTTTAACCAGGACAATGACCTGACCTTGGAAATGAGCGCCCGAGCACCGGGCCGGGTGATGATGTTCAGCCGTCGTCAACCGGTGGAGCAGGGGGTCTATGTGGAAGACGGTACTATCGTGGTGGCAAACCATGGGGAGCACCGCAGACTCTTTGAGACCAACCGTATTCTGATTCCCGGTCAGCACAACGTAGAAAACTATCTGGCTGCCATCGCTGCTGTGCAGGGCCTGGTCACGGATGAGGTGATCCTCCACACGGCAGAGACCTTCCCTGGCGTAGAACACCGAATCGAGCTGGTACGCACGCTGAATGGGGTACGGTATTATAACGATTCCATCGCCTCCAGCCCCACCCGTACGGTGGCTGGCCTGCGGTCCTTCCACCAGAAGGTCATTCTGATTGCTGGCGGCTATGACAAAAAAATTCCCTTTGACCTGCTGGGGCAGGAAGTCCCGGGGCATGTCAAAACCCTGGTTCTCACCGGAGCCACGGCAGAGAAGATCCAGCAGGCCGTCATGGCTGGACCGGACTATCGGGAAGGACATCCGGTGATCCTGCGGAAGGACGACTTCCAGGAGGCGGTGTTGGCCGCCAGAGACGCCGCAGAAGAGGGGGATGTGGTCATCCTGTCTCCTGCCTGCGCTTCCTTCGACCACTTCAAGAACTTTGCCCAGCGGGGAGAACGGTTCAAAGAAATTGTCCGTTCGCTCTGAGGAGGAGGTTCTATGGAACAGAAAGAATATTTGTCGGCCCTGTCTGCCTGCGCAGCACCCTCTGGCCGGGAGGGCGCTGCGGTGCAGCTGGCCGCAGAATTGCTGCGTCCCCTCACCGATGAGGTGACGGTTGACCGGTTCGGAAATGTGATCGGCTTGCGTCGATGCGGAAAACCCAATGCAAAGAGGGTGGTGCTGGACGCCCACCTGGATGAAGTGGGCATGGTGACCACCGGAGCCAAAGAGGGCTTTCTCTCCTTCCGGCTGGTGGGAGGGGTAGACCCCCGGATGCTCCCCAACCGGGAGGTCACCATCCTGACCCAGCCGCCCCGGTTTGGGCTCATCGCCGTTTTGCCTCCCCATGTGCAGAAGCCCGGGGCCGCCAATAAGAGTATCCCTGTGGAGGACCTCTATATTGACGCCGGACTGACGCAAGAAGAAGCCCGCCAGCTGACGGGCACCTTTGTGGTACCCAGAGGGCCCTTCCGCTCTCTATTAAACCAACGAGTCACCGGGAAGGCCATGGACGACCGTGCTGGCTTTGTGACCCTGCTCCGGACCCTGGAGCTGCTGCGGGAGGTCCCCTTGGATGTCGACCTGTATGTCATGGGCAGCAGCCGGGAGGAGGTCAACGGTGGGGGCGCTCTGGTGGGGGCCTTCGCGCTGGCTCCTCACTGCTTTGTAGCGGTGGACGTCACCCATGGCAGAACCCCGGACGGCCCCAAAGAGGATACCTTCCCTCTGGGAGAGGGGACGGTCATCGGGATCGGTCCTAACATCACCCGATGGATGCAGGAACGGCTCATTCAAAAAGCCGAAGCCCAGCAGATCCCCTGGTCGCCGGAGGTGATGACCGGACACAGCGGAACCAACGCCTGGCGGGTTCAGACCGCCAGGGAGGGAATTGCCACAGCAGTGGTCTCCCTGCCCCTGCGCTATATGCATAGTCCAGTAGAGACGCTGGATCAGAATGATTTGGAGCAAACAGCCAAGCTGCTGGCTGCATTTGTCACGGATCTTGCCCAGGAAGGAGGGGAGTTCCTTGCTGATTGATACGCTGAAAACGCTGTGCGCCCTGCCGGGCATCTCCAGCTGGGAAGACAACGTCCGAGACTACATCAAAGAGCAGGTGGCTCCCTATGCAGATACCCTCCGGGTGGATACCATGGGGAACTTAATTGTCACCAAGAAAGGGGCCGTTCCCGGAAAGAAAACCCTGATGTTGGCCGCCCATATGGACGAGGTTGGCCTGATGGTCCACTCCATTACGGAGGAAGGATACATAAAATTCCGTACCGTAGGGGGC
Organism: Evtepia sp.; assembly: GCF_034090835.1. Taxonomy (GTDB): domain Bacteria; phylum Bacillota; class Clostridia; order Oscillospirales; family Oscillospiraceae; genus Evtepia. Next base: position 23,241 of record NZ_JAXDRS010000013.1, on the reverse strand, counting down.
ATTGACCGCCGGGTTCTGATCGGAAAACAAGTCCTGGTAGGGAAGCAGGGGGTGCCTGGGGTGATCGGTCTGAAAGCCTACCATCTTACCAGCGCCGACGAGGAAAAGAACGTCCCCAAGCTGAAAGACTTTTCCATTGATATTGGTGCAAAGAATAAGGAAGAGGCCGCCGCCCTGGTTTCTCCCGGGGACCCTATCGTATTTGACGGCGACGTGATCGAGTTCGGCAACGGGCTGCTGAAGGCAAAAGCCATTGACGACCGCATCGGCTGCGCCGTCATGATTGAGCTCATAAAGGAGCCCTTACCCATGGACTGCACCTTTGTCTTTACCGTACAGGAAGAAGTGGGGACCAGAGGAGCCTTTGGGGCTGCTTTTTCCGTCACACCCGACCTGGCTCTGGTGCTGGAAGGCACCACGGCCGCTGACCTGCCGGACTCGCCGGAGGACCAGCGGGTCTGCTCTGTGGGGAAGGGCCCAGTCATCCCTTACATGGATGGGGCTACCGTCTATGACCGAACCCTGTTCCTTTTGCTTCGTTCTCTGGCAGAGGAACATGGTATCCCCTGGCAGACCAAGGAACTGATTTCTGGCGGAACTGATGCCGGCGCGATTCAGAGAAGTAAGGGGGGCGTACAGGTGGCGGCCATCTCCGCTGCCGTTCGGTACCTCCATACCCCCTCCAGCGTCGTATCCCTGGAGGATTGCCGCCAGATCCTTTCTCTGGCCAGACTGTTCCTTTCTGCCGCTGCCACCATGGAATAAGGAGGAATCATACAACATGGATTATCTTTCTGTGATCCAGATGCTTAACGCCTGCCACGGTCCCGCCGGGGAGGAACGGCAGATCGCCTCGACCCTCAAGCGCCTGGCAGAACCTTACGCCGACGAATGCTATATCGACACCCTGGGAAACCTGATCGTACATAAAAAGGGCGATGGCCCCAAAGTCATGTTCGCCGCCCACATGGATTCCATTGGTCTCATTGTCACCCATATCGATGAGGACGGTTACCTCTCCTTTGGAAAGCTGGGTGGGGTTCGGCCGGAGAACATCCTTCACACCCCCTTCCGTTTTAAGAATGGTGTGTGCGGTGTGGTCTCCCTTCGCCATGGGCGCTCCGTCAAAGAGATGACCTTACAGGATCTCTACCTGGATATTGGGGCCAAGGACCGCGCCCATGCCCAGCGCCTGGTGCAGGTGGGAGACACAGCAGTGTCCCGGATGCCCGCCTTCTCCATGGACTCTCGCCTGGTCTCTCCTTACCTGGATAACCGCATTTCCTGCGCAGCCATGCTGGAGGCCCTCAGCCTGATCCGCAGCCACACCAGCGACCTGTACTTTGTCTTTACCACCCAGGAGGAGTTGGGGCTGCGGGGGAGCAAAGCGGCGGCCTATACCATCGACCCGGACTATGGTATCGCCGTGGATGTCACCGCTGCTCGGGAAACCGAAGACAAGGGGAGAGGGACCGCACTTTTGGGCGGCGGTGCCGCCATCAAAGTGATGGACAGCGCCGTAATTTCTCATCCGGAAATGGTAGAAACCCTTGAGTCTCTTGCTATGTCAAGTAAAATCCCTTTTCAGAAGGATGTGCTGATAAGCGGAGGAACTGATGCCGGTTCCATTCATGTAACCCGGGCCGGTGTTATCACCGGTGGTATCTCCATCCCCTGCCGGTATATCCACTCTCCCGTGGAAACAGTTGAGACCGACGACGTTCGTGCGGTTTCCCGTTTGATCACTGCGTTTTCCGAAAAAAACTTTAAATAACAAAGGATGTAATGTGAAATGCCTTTACAGATTAGTGAGCGCGTCCGCGCCCTTGGCGCCCAGGCACAGGCTGCCCTTGCCGAGCAGTTTGCACGCATCGACGCCATTGCGGAACAGAACACCGAAAAGGTACTCTTCGCCTTCCAGAAGCACAAGGTAGCGGAAGCCTTCTTCCAGGGGACCACCGGTTACGGATACGATGATCTGGGCCGGGAAAAACTGGGGGAGATCTATGCGGACATCTTCGGCACTGAGGATGCCATGGTACGCATCAACTTTGTCAATGGGACCCACGCCATCGCCTCTGCTCTTTACGGAGTCCTTCGTCCCGGGGACACCCTGGTTTCCGCCGTGGGTGCCCCTTATGACACCCTGCAAGGGGTCATCGGGATCACTGGCGATGGCAACGGCTCCCTCCGAGAATTCGGGATTCGGTATCGTCAGGTGGACCTGACGCCCGACGACAAGCCCGACCTTCCTGGCATCGTTCAGGCGGTGCAGGAGGAAGGGGTCAAGGCTGTACTCATTCAGCGTTCCCGGGGATATGCCACCCGGGCTTCCCTCTCGGTGGAGACCATTGGGGAGCTGTGCCGGGTGATCCGCAGCGCCAACCCCAAGGTCAATATTCTGGTAGATAACTGCTACGGTGAATTCGTAGAGACCATGGAACCCAGCCAGGTGGGAGCCGACCTCATTATGGGCTCCCTCATCAAGAACCCCGGCGGCGGTCTGGCCCCCATGGGCGGGTATGTAGCCGGCCGGCGAGATCTGGTGGAAAGCACTGCCATGCGCATGACCGTACCTGGTATTGGCCGGGAATGCGGCGCATCTCTGGGCAACAACCGGGCATTATATCAGGGGTTGTTCCTGGCCCCCCACACAGTGGCGCAGGCAACCAAGACCGCAGTCTTTGCCGCCAAGATGATGGAGCTGCTTGGTTACCGCACTGACCCCCTCTCTACGGACGTTCGCCACGATATTATTCAGATGATTCATTTGGAAAAGCCGGAGGCGGTAGAGCGGTTCTGCAAAGGGATCCAGTCCGGCGCACCGGTGGACTCCTATGTGACCCCGGTGCCCTGGGACATGCCTGGCTACGACTGCCCGGTCATCATGGCAGCCGGTGCCTTTATTCAGGGTGCCTCCATTGAGCTGTCTGCAGACGCCCCCATGCGTCCTCCCTATACGGTGTACATGCAGGGAGGACTGACCTATGAATCCGGCAAACTGGGGATCCTTCTGGCAGCCCAGGAGCTGCTGCGCCCCTAAGCCTTTGAATACCCACACGGAAGGAAGGACCCCATCATGGACCAAGCCAAGCGAGCAGAAGAACTGAGAGAGCTTTTGAACTATCACAGTAACCTCTACTATAACGAAGACAATCCCAGCCTTTCTGACGCGGAATATGACCGCCTCATGCAAGAGCTGAAGGCCCTTGAGAAGGAGAACCCTGACCTCATTACCCCGGACTCTCCCACCCAAAAGGTGGGGGGGACCGCCAAGCGGTCCGCCGGGGTTCTGGTAGCCCATCGGGTCCCTATGCTTTCCATGCAGGATCTCTTTTCCCGAGAGGATGTGGAGCATTTTGCAGAAGACTGCCGGGAAAAATTAGGGGAGGAGACCACCTTTTTGGTAGAAACCAAAATTGATGGGTTGTCCATGGCCCTCCGCTATGAGGGGGGAAAGCTGGTCACCGCCATCACCCGGGGGGACGGCCGCACCTTCGGTGAGGACGTAACAGAGAACGCCAAGGTCATCGACGACGTAGCCGTGACCCTGACCCAGCCCCTTCCTTATCTGGAGGTGCGGGGTGAGGTCTACATGACCAACGAAGCCTTTGAGGCCGTAAATGAACGGCAGGAGCTGCTGGGGAAAAAGACCTTTGCCAACCCCAGAAACTGCGCGGCAGGTACCCTCCGCCAGCTGGATGCTTCCATCACCAAAGAACGCAAGCTCTCCTTTTTTGTGTTCAATATCCAGGACATTCAGGGGAAAGAACTGCAAACCCATGAGGAAGCCTATTCCTTTTTGAAAGACTGCGGTATTACGGTCATCGCCCATTATTTTGTCTGCAAGACCAACCAGGAGATCTGGGAGGCCATTGAAGCCATTGGAGAGATGCGCGCTGCGCTACCCTATGACATTGACGGTGCTGTGGTGAAAGTCAATGAACTCTCCGCCCGGAAAAACCTGAAGGATACGGCAAAAAACGCCGGGTATCAGGTGGCCTATAAATACCCTCCAGAGCGAAAAGAAACCAAACTCCTCCAAATCGAACTGTCGGTGGGGCGGACGGGGAAAATCACCCCCACGGCTGTCTTTGAACCGGTGCGTTTGTGCGGCACGACGGTCTCCCGCTGCACCCTTCACAACCAGGATTTCATCAATAATCTCGGCATCTGCCTGGGCTCTACACTGCTCATTGAGAAGTCCGGGGACGTCATCCCCAAGTGCGTGGGGGAGGTCCGGGAAAAGCGCCCGGAGGGTGCACAGGTGTTTCAGATCCCCATGGTGTGTCCTGTCTGCGGGGAGCCGGCGGTGCGAGATGATACCGCAGATATTAAATGCGTAAACTTGAATTGTCCTGCTCAGCTGGAACGTCTCATTGGCCACTTTGTCTCTCGCAGCGCCATGGACATCAAGGGATTCGGTGCAGTTTACGTTCACGAACTCATCCAAAAGGGATACCTGTCGGATGTGGCAGATATCTTCACACTGTATGAGAAGCGGGAGGAACTCATTGAGGCCGGGATCATCGGCAAGGAAAAGAACACCGATAAACTGCTGGCCAACATTGAAAAGGCAAAGCAGAATCCCCCCGCCCGGCTGCTGACCGGCCTTGGCATTTCCAACGTGGGGAAATCGGCCGCAGAGGCACTCATGAACCATTTGGGCTCCTTTGACGCCCTGCAAGCCGCCACAGAAGAGGAGCTTACCGCCATCGATGACATTGGTCCCATCTCCGCCCACTGTGTTTACACCTATTTCCGCGCCCCCCACAACCGGGCTGTGCTGGACAAGCTGACTGCTGCCGGAGTGACCATGGCGCAGGAGGTCCGCAAGGCACCCTCCGAAGAGTTACCATTCTCCGGAAAAACCTTTGTTATCACCGGAACCCTCCCCGGTATGAGCCGGGAAGAGGCTGCCCAGCTCATCCAGGCTCAGGGCGGAAAGGTGACCGGCAGCGTCTCCAAAAAGACCAGCTATCTACTGGAAGGGGAGGCCGCCGGGAGCAAGCTGACCAAGGCCGAGTCCCTTGGGATTCCTGTCCTTTCCCTGGAGGAACTTCAGAAGATGCTCACTCAGGCGGAAGAAATCACCTGATTTATACGACAACAACGACAACACCCCCTGTGCCGGGAAACCAAACCGACACAGGGGGTGTTGCTATGCCAAAACAATCCTATTAGTCGCTAAGCGCGTTTTTCTGGGACACAGGGGACTTCTTTTCGTAGCAGGCAAAGGCCTGGTCTACCATCGCCTGATCCGGCGTTTGGGTAAAGAGGCTCACCACAGGAACGATCACCAAACCTGCCAGCATGGCGAAGGCGCCGCAGTTAATGGGAGAGCGCAGCAGAACGGGGAAGAGCTCCGGGAAGAAGGCATTCTGCAAAAGGTTCAGAACCATAATACCAGAGCCGAAAAGGAAAGAGGTCCAGCAAGCTGCTTTGGTCACCTTTTTCCAATAGAGGCCGTAGAGGAAGGGGGCAAGGAAGGCACCTGCCAACGCGCCCCAGGAAACGCCCATCAGCTGGGCGATAAAGCCGATGGAGAACTTATACTGCACGATGGCAATGATCATGGAAATGAGTACGAAGACCACGATAAAGCAGCGAATGATAAAAATGGTCTCCCGGTCGTTGAGATCCTTGATCACGTTGTCTTTTAACAGGTCGATGGTCATGGTGGACGAAGAGGCGATGACCAGAGAGGACAGGGTAGACATAGAAGCGGACAGGACCAGAATGACCACGATGGCAATGAGAAGATCCGGCAGACCTTCCATCATAGCCGGGATGATGGAGTCGTAGCCATCTGCGGCAATGTCCACCCGGTCAGAGAACAGTCGGCCAAATCCACCCAGAAAGTAACATCCTCCGGCGACCACAAAGGCGAAAAGGGTAGAAATGATGGTGCCTTTCTGGATGGAGTCCTCCGATTTGATGGCGTAGAACTTTTGTACCATCTGAGGCAGGCCCCATGTCCCCAAACTGGTCAGGAGGACCACGCCAAGGAGGTTCACCGGGTCAGGCCCGAAGAAGGAAGCGAAAATCCCAGGTACCTCGCCGTTGGGGGTGGTGGGGTCAGAGACCGCACCCAGGCTGTGAAGGGCCTCTGTAAACCCGCCCTGGGTGTTGAGGACGGCAGCAATCACCACACAGATCCCCACCAGCATCACGCATCCCTGAACGAAATCGTTGATGGCCGTGGCCATGTAGCCTCCGGCGATGACGTAGATTCCTGTGAGTACCCCCATCAGAATGATACAGATGGCGTAGTCCATATGAAAGGCCATACCAAAGAGACGGGACAGGCCGTTAAACAGGGAAGCGGTATAGGGGATCAAAAACAGGAAAACGATCACCGATGCGCCGATTTTCAACCCTTTGCTCTGAAAGCGTTCCCCGAAAAACTGAGGCATGGTCGCTGAGTTAAAATGCTGGGTCATGATTCGGGTCCGACGGCCCAGGACTACCCAGGCCAGAAGGGAACCCACCAGCGCGTTGCCGATGCCAGCCCAGGTGGCAGCAATGCCGTATTTCCAGCCAAACTGTCCGGCATAGCCCACAAAGACCACGGCAGAAAAGTAGGACGTGCCGTAAGCGAAGGCGGTCAGCCACGGTCCCACAGAACGGCCGCCCAACACAAAGCCTGCCACGTCGGTGGTGTGTTTCCGGCAATAGAGGCCGATCCCCACCATGATGGCGAAGTAGATCAGCAAAAGCGCAAGTTTCATCACAATCCCTCCAATTCATTGCTTTCCAACTTTAACACCAAAAAGCTAAAAAGTCAAGAAGTGCATGAGCTATGTTCGCTTTTTGGCGAAGGTAACAAAAACATCCCCATGCCTGTTGGAACAGACATGGGGATGTTTTACAATATGAATCAAAATTGGGAAAAACCGGTTATTTGCTGGCCCAGTTTCCCGTTGCGTCTGCGGTGAGGTAAGCGTTAATGAAGCCGTCCAAATCGCCGTCCATCACGCCGTTGACGTTGCTGGTCTCATAAGCGGTGCGGGTATCCTTCACCAGGGTGTAGGGCATAAAGACATAGGAGCGGATCTGGCTGCCCCACTCGATCTTCAGCTGCACGCCCTTGAGGTCAGAGATCTTCTCTGCCTTTTCCTGCATCTGAAGCTCCACCAGCTTGGCCCGGAGCATCTTCATACAGTTGTCCTTGTTCTGGAACTGGCTGCGTTCCGTCTGGCAGGAGACCACCACGCCGGTGGGGATGTGGATGAGACGAACGGCAGAGGAGGTCTTGTTCACGTGCTGACCGCCGGCGCCGCTGGCGCGGTAGACCTGCATTTCGATGTCCTCCGGGCGGATCTCCACTTCCACGTCCTCAGGCAGGTCAGGCATAACTTCCACAGAAGCAAAGGAGGTCTGACGGCGGGCGTTGGCGTCAAAGGGGGAGACACGAACCAGGCGGTGCACGCCGTGCTCACCCCGCAGATAGCCGTAGGCGTTTTCACCTTCGATCATAATGGTAGCGGACTTCAGGCCGGCCTCGTCGCCCTCCTGATAGTCCATAATTTTATAGGTAAAGCCATGGCGTTCTGCCCAGCGGGTATACATACGATAGAGCATCTGCGCCCAGTCCTGGGCCTCTGTTCCGCCGGCGCCGGCGTGGAAAGCAAGGATAGCGCTGGAGGCATCATACTCTCCGGTGAGCAGAGTCTGGAGTTTGGCAGACTCCATGCTCTCCACCAGGGCAGCGTATTCCTGTTCCAGCTCAGGGAGCAGGGATTCGTCCTCTTCCTCGTTGCCCATCTCGCACAGGACCATCATATCTTCCCAGGAAGAACGACGTTTTGCCTGAGACTCCAGCTTATTTTTCAGCTGTTTCAGTTTTTGCAGTACTTTCTGGGAGTTTTCAGGGTTGTCCCAAAATCCATCCGCTGCACTCTGGGCTTCCAGAAAGTCCGCCTCCCGGGCGGCGCCTTCCAGGTTCAGGGCTTTTTCCAGCTCGTCCAACTGGGGGAGCAGGTTGTTGAGTTTGACCTTGTATTCGTCAAATTGAAGCATCTTTCGATCACTCGCATTCTGAAATATTTAACTGTGCTATTATATCCGATTTTTTCCTCCCTGTAAAGGGAAAACGCCGGGAAAACCGACGATTGTTTCCCTCAGCGGCTGCTGGTGGAAGGAACGTCGGACTCCCAGCGAAAAATAAAATCGTCCAGATCCTGCGGCTCCGAAGAGGGGATCGGAAGGGGATAGGACACAGTATCGGTCATGGCGTTGACCTCCTTTCTTCCGTTGCGCTATCCAAACCAGTCTATGCAGGAAGGGGGAGAATATGTGCAGGAAAAGATGCCTGGAAAAAATTACAAGGAAAACAGTGGGATTTCCCGGAATCCATTCTTGATTATTTCGGAAAAATGTTGTATGATAAGAAAACAGTCTGCCGGATACTATAGTCGGTGTCGGGCATGGCCGCACTAGTCGGGGAGATAGCGGTGCCCTCTGCCTGCAATCCGCTGTAGCAGGGATGAATCCCGGTCCCCGGAGGCCTCTTGTTTCGTTAGTTGCCAGTAAGCGGTGATGATGAATCGGTCCTGCGCAACGCAGCACTGTGAACCGTGTCAGGCGGGGAACCGAGCAGCACTAAGCAGAACGCCGCGTGTGCCGCAGGTCTGCCGGTTTTGAGCTGGCTGCTGGTGAGACAGAAATGAGAGGTCCTTCAAAGACCGGTGTGCGGTCCTGCCGGATGCCGAAAGGGTTCGGCAGACTATTGTTTTATCGGAAAGGAGACAGGCGGTTGTACCAGGCACTCTATCGAAAGTGGCGTCCCCGCACCTTTGACGACGTGGTGGGACAGGCCCACATTACAGATACCCTCAAGCGACAGGTCGCCGCAAGGCGTCTCTCACACGCATACCTTTTTACCGGAACCAGGGGAACCGGAAAGACCACCTGCGCCAAGATCCTGGCCAGGGCGGTAAACTGCGAACACCCCGTAGACGGCAACCCCTGTAACTGCTGTCCCTCCTGCCAGGGCATCGAAAGCGGAGCCATCCTGGATGTGGTGGAACTGGACGCCGCTTCCAACAATGGCGTGGACCAGATCCGAGCCCTCCGGGAGGAAGCGGTCTACACACCGGCTGCGGTAAGAAAGAGAGTTTATATTGTAGACGAGGTCCATATGCTCTCTACCCCAGCCTTCAACGCCCTCCTGAAAATCCTGGAGGAGCCCCCTGCCCATCTTATGTTCATCCTGGCCACCACAGAGCTGCATAAGGTCCCGGCTACCATCAAGTCCCGGTGCCAGCAGTTTGCGTTTAAGCGGATCACCCCCAAAACCATTGCGGGGCGGCTGGGCTATGTGGCAGAGCAGGAGGGGATCTCCCTCACGGTACCGGCAGCAGAACTGCTGGCCCGGCTGGCCGACGGCGGTCTGCGGGATGGCCTCTCTCTGCTGGACCAGTGCAGCGGCGCGGAGGGAGACCTTACCGAAGAAGTGGTTTTGGATGTATTGGGTCTGGCGGGAAACCGAAAGACGCTGGCGATCATGCAGTGCATCGGCCGGGAGGATACCGCAGGTGCACTGGCCGAATTGGATGCCCTGTATCGGGACGGAAAGGATATGGGCGCCTTCTTGGGGGAACTTTCTTCCCTGGTGCGGGACCTTCTCATCCGAAAGACCGCGCCGGAGGGTGGCCACGGCCTTCTTATGGGCGGCTACGAGGAACGATCTCTGCGCCCACTGCTCTCCCAGTTTACCAGCGCAGAGCTGGTCCAGATGCTGACCATTCTGCAAAGCGCCCAGGCGGACCTTTACCGCAGCAGCAGCCGTCGGCTGGACGCAGAACTCTGCGTCATTCGTCTGTGTGACCGGACCCTCTCAGATACGCCGGAAGGGCTATCCGCCCGCATCAGCCGTCTGGAAGAAGCCGCTGCACAGGGCGTTTCGATAAGGCCGGCAGAGCCCGCACCCCAAACAGCAGAACCCAGACCGGCGCCTGTGACAGAAGCGTCACCAGCGCCTGCGCCAGAGGAAGCGCCTCCCTGGGAAGAGCTTCCTCCCCCGGAAGAAGAGGATCTGCCTCCCTGGGATCTTGACCCAGAACCCCAACCCGCTCCTCCTGTGGAGCAGACACCGGTTCCCAGACAGGCACCGCAGCAGCAGCCTGTGGCCAGAACGCCGGTTGCTTCTGCCCAGGGCAGCCGCGGCCAATGGCAGGACCTTTTGGCCCATCTGCCCGCTCTTCCCCCTATGGTCCATTCCTTCCTTCACAAACCCGAGTCGGTGACAGGAACCTTTGAGGAAAAAACCTTGACCATCTGGGTGGATTCGGAACTGACCAAGAGCTTCCTCAGCCGGGGGGACACTCCAGCCATGCTGGAACAGGCAGCACAGACGCTCACAGGGGAGAAACGCCGGGTAGTATTCCAAATCGGCCGGCCAGAAGTTAAGCCTGAAACACCCCCGCAGCAGGAGGATCATTTCTCAGACCTCATGGCGCTGGGGCAGAAATTTGGAAATATTGAAGTGAAATAAGGATCCAACCGATCTTACAAGTGGAAAGGAGTCATTCATATGGCAAAAGGTTACGGACGTCCCCCCATGGGACGAAAGGGTGGAAAGATGGGCATGGGTATGCCCGGCCTGAACATGGACATGATCAAGCAGGCGCAGAAGATGCAGGCAGATATGGAGAAGACCCAGGCAGAGCTCCAGGAGAAGGAGTACACGGCCACCGCTGGCGGCGGTGTGGTTTCTGCTACCGTGGACGGCAAGCACACCCTGAAAGCCCTCACCATCGATCCTGAGGCAGTGGATCCCGATGATGTGGAGATGCTGCAGGACATGGTGATCGCAGCGGTCAATGAGGCCATCCGGGCTGCTATGGACGACATGAGCGCCAGCATGGGAAAGATCACCAGCGGGATGAATCTTCCCTTCTAATTTAAAAGGAGTGGTGCGAGCAATGAAAATCACCTTATTGGAGCCTCTGGGCATTCCCGCCTCTGTACTGGCAGAATATCAGAAAAAGCTGGAGGACAAGGGACATCAGTTTACAGCCTATGATACCAAGACTGTTGACCCGGAAGAACTCCTCCGCCGGACCGGAGACAGCGACATTGCCGTGATCGCCAACACCCCGTACCCTGCCTCTGTGGTCCTGGGTGCACCCAACCTGAAAATGCTGGACGTAGCCTTCACTGGCATTGACCATGTAGGCCTGGACGCCTGCAAGGAAAAAGGGGTCATGGTGTGCAACGCAGCAGGGTACTCTACCCAGTGCGTAGCAGAGCTGGCCATCGGCCTTGCTATTTCCTGCCTGCGCTTTGTTCCCCAGTGCGACAGCGTGACCCGCAGCAGTTGGACCGGTGCCGCGCTTCGCGGCCGGGAGATTGGTGGAAAGACCGTAGGCATCATCGGGACCGGCGCCATTGGCATCATGACCGCCAAACTGTTTCAGGCCTTTGGCGCCCGCGTCATCGCGTATTCCCGGACGGTGCGGAAGGACGTGCAGGAGATGGGGGTTACCTACATCTCTCTGGAAGAACTCATGGAGCAGAGCGACATCGTGTCTGTACACGTCCCCAACAACGGCGAGACGAAGGGCATGATTTCCAGGGAGCTCATTGACCGGATGAAGCCCACTGCTCTGCTGCTGAACGTAGCACGGGGCGCCATCGTGGACAACAAGGCCCTGGCCGATGCCCTGAACCAGGGGAAGATCGCCGGTGCTGGCATCGACGTCTTTGACATGGAGCCGCCTATTCCCGAGGATTACCCGCTGCTCCATGCAAAGAACACCGTCCTCACCCCTCACATTGCTTTCGCCACCGACGAAAGTATGCTGCGCCGGGCAGAAATCGTGTTCCGGAACCTGGACGCCTACTTGGAAGGCGCGCCGGAAAACGTATGCAAACTGTAACAAAGGATTGGAAGAAAAAATTCTCCGGTCTGATGATAGTTCATCAGACCGGAGAATTTTTTGTCTTTTTATGGAGCCATTTCGGGAAAGGGATTCGGGAGAAAGGTTTCGGGACAGAGTTCCTGAATTTTTGCCTGAAGAGATTTTAGATCCAGGAAGGTATCCGGCCGCTTGGAGGGGTCCCGGAGAAGGGCAGAGGGGTGGTACATGGCCATCATGTGGACCCCGGCCCGCTCGAACCACTGACCGTGCTGTTTGGTAATGCGGAAATCCTTGTCGATGATGCGCATGGCGGCAATGCGGCCCAGACAGACGATGATTTTGGGGCGAAGAAGGGCGGTTTGTGTCCTCAGATAGCGAATACAGGCGTCCTGCTCTACGTTGAGTGGGTCCCGGTTTCTGGGTGGACGGCATTTAACGATGTTGGCAATGTAGACCCGTTCACGGTTCAGGTCGATGACCTCCAGCATCACATCCAGCAGTTTCCCCGCAGGGCCCACAAAGGGCTCCCCTTGCAGATCCTCCTGCTCTCCCGGGCCCTCTCCGATGAAAAGCACATCTGCCTGGCGGCTGCCTACGCCAAAGACCACGTTGTGTCGGGTCTCTGCCAGGGCGCAGTTGCGGCACTGCTGACAGATGGCCTCCAGCTCTTCCCAGGATACCATACCCTCATTCCTCCTTTCCGGATGATTTTAATTTTTCTTTTGTTTATTATAACAGGGGAAGGAAAGAAAGACAACGCTAACTCCTTTCTCCGGGGGGCGATATCCCGAAAGGATAGTCGATATCAGGGGATCGGGCTCAAATTTTTTTGAGAATCCAGTGTAAATCTTAGGAAATCTTGCAACAGTTTGTCTCTGCCTGTATAATAGTCCTGAAAATTGGTTCATTATGACCAAAATAGAGAGGAAAGCAGGTGATGGCATGGACAATACTCCGCAGTATGTGATCGAGATGCTTCACATAACCAAGGAGTTTCCAGGCATCAAAGCCAACGATGACATTACCCTACAGCTGCGACAGGGAGAGATCCACGCATTGCTGGGGGAAAACGGCGCTGGAAAATCGACGCTGATGTCAGTTCTGTTTGGCATGTATCAGCCGGAGGCTGGCGAGATCCGCAAGAACGGAAAAACCGTAACCATCCACAATCCCAATGATGCAACTGCGCTGGGAATCGGTATGGTCCACCAGCACTTTAAATTGATCGAAGTGTTTTCCGTGCTGGATAATATCATTTTGGGCGCAGAGACGACGAAGTTTGGGTTCCTGCGGAAGAAAGAGGCCAGAAAGAAAATTCTGGAGCTCTCAGAGCACTACGGCCTGAAGGTAGACCTGGATGCCAAGGTGGAGGATATCACCGTGGGTATGCAGCAGCGGGTCGAGATTTTGAAAATGCTCTACCGGGACAATGAGATCCTGATCTTTGACGAGCCCACCGCAGTGCTGACCCCCCAGGAAATCGATGAACTGATGCAGATCATGAAGAACCTCACCAAAGAGGGGAAGTCCATCCTGTTCATCTCCCATAAGCTCAACGAAATCATGTCGGTGGCTGACCGCGTCACCGCCCTGCGGAAAGGCCGGTACGTGGGTACGGTCGAGACCAAGGACACCGATAAGCAGGCCCTGTCCAACATGATGGTGGGACGGCCTGTGCAGCTGGAAGTGAAAAAAGACGAGGCCAAGCCCAGCGACGTGGTCCTGCGCGTAGAAAATATGACGGTTCCCTCCCGGCTCCATAAAACAGACGCAGTGCGGAGCGTCAGCTTTACCGTGCGCGCCGGGGAGATCGTCTGTCTGGCTGGTATCGACGGAAACGGTCAGAGCGACCTGATCTACGGTCTGACCGGTCTGGAAAAATGCTCTGGCGGCAGCATCCAACTTTGCGGTCAGGAGATTTCCCATGCCTCCATCAATCATCGGCTGGGATATATGGGCTACATCCCCGAAGACCGTCATAAGCATGGCCTGGTTCTGGACTTTACCCTGGAACAAAACATGGTGCTCCAGAAATTCCAGGACCCTGCATTCCAGAAAATGGGGTTCATTAAGAAAGACGCCGTGCGTGCCTACTCTCAGCGGCTCATTGAGCAGTACGACGTGAGAAGCGGCCAGGGTCCCATCACTGTGGCCCGCAGCATGTCCGGCGGCAACCAGCAAAAGGCTATCATTGCCCGGGAAGTGGACCGGGACAAGCCCCTCATCGTGGCAGTCCAGCCCACCCGTGGTCTGGACGTCGGCGCCATTGAATACATCCATGGTCAGCTGGTGTCAGAGCGGGATAAGGGCAAGGCCGTTCTCCTGGTTTCTCTGGAGCTGGACGAGGTCATGAGCCTTTCGGACCGGATCCTTGTGATGTACGAAGGGGAGATCGTGGCAGAGCTGGACCCCAAGAAAACCACCATTCAGGAGCTGGGCCTGTATATGTCCGGCGCCAAACGGGAGAGAAAGGAGGAGGCACAGGCATGAGACAGCGTTTCTTTAAGCTGATGGAAAAGGAAGGCGCCCGCTCTGTGCTCGCCTCGATCCTCTCCATCCTGGTTGGCCTTTTGGTGGGCTGTGTGATCGTGCTGATCGTTGGATTTTCCAGCGCTGACATTTCCCTTTCCGGTGCATGGGATGGGATCCGTATCATTTTGGGCGGCATCTTCAGCACCGGGCGGGACGCCGCAGGGCAGCTCACCTTTGGTTTTAATCCCACAAACATTGGCAACATGCTCTTCCGGGCTGCGCCTCTGATCATGACCGGTCTGTCTGTGGCAGTGGCTTTTAAGACCGGCCTGTTCAACATCGGGGCTCCCGGTCAGTACCTGATGGGCACCATGGCGACCCTGATGCTGGCCCTGGGTATCCCCTCCGAAGTGGTCCCGCCCGCTCTCATCTGGATCATCGCCTTCTTGGGCGGCTGTCTGGCAGGCGCTCTGTGGGGCGCCATCCCTGGTCTGCTTAAGGCCTTCCTCAACATCAATGAGGTGCTGGCCTGTATTATGACCAACTGGCTGGCCGCCAACCTGGTCACTTGGATGTTCGACATCAGTAATTTCAAAAACGTGGTGGAGAACACCAAGTCCGGTTACATTTATAAAACTACCTTTAACGGGGTGGCAACGCCCAAAATGGGCCTGGACAAGCTTTTCCCCAATTCTCAGGTGAATATGGGCATCATCATCGCGATCGTCATTGCCATCGTTATGTTTGTGATCATGAATAAGACCACCTTCGGTTATCAGCTGAAGGCCTGCGGCGCCAACCGTCACGCCGCCCGGTACGCCGGTATCCATGACAAGAGAAATATCGTGCTTTCCATGGCCCTTGCAGGCGCGCTGTCCGCAGCAGGTGCTTCCTTGTATTATCTCTCCGGCAACACCGAGTTTTTCTGGTCCACCTATCAGTCTCTCCCGGTGATCGGATTCAACGGCATCCCGGTGGCGCTGCTGGCTATCAGCAATCCCATCGGCGTCATCTTCACCGGCTGCTTTATGTCCATGCTGGACGTGGCCGGTATGCAGCTGACCAACCTCACTGCCTACAATGAATATATCACGGATGTTATCATCGCAACCATCGTCTATCTGAGTGCGTTCTCTCTGGTGATCAAGATGTTCATCACCGGGCGGAAAAAGCGGAAGGAGAAGAACGCAGCCGCTGCAGCGCACACAGAAGAACCCAAGGACGAGAAAGGAGGCGAGGACGCATGACATTCCTGATTCAGCAAACTCTGATCTATGCCATTCCTTTGATGATCGTGGCCCTCGCCGGCGTCTTTGCAGAGCGAAGCGGTATCATCAACCTGGCCCTGGAAGGTATCATGATCTTCGGCGCCTTCATCGGTGTCCTGTTCGTGCGAACCATGCAGGGAACAGAACTCTTCTCCATGGCAGCGTCCAGCGGAGACTGGATGACCCTGCAGGGATTGGAGCTTATGGCCATGCTGGTAGCGGCGGTGATGGGCGCTATTTTCTCCCTGCTGCTCTCTTTCGCCTCTGTGAATCTGCGGGCTGACCAGACCATCGGCGGCACCGCCTTGAACCTGATGGCCCCTGCGCTGGTGCTCTTCTTCATCCGAATGATCGCCAACCAGAACACCCTGCAGATGGCCAGCGGAGACTCCGCCAGCTGGTTTATGATCAAAAAATCCACCCTTGGATTTGACCGCACGGCGGACCTGGGCTTCCTGGGCAACACCTTCCTCCATAAGGTCTACCTGGCTACCTATATCTGTATGATCCTGTTTATTATCCTCTCGATCATCCTGTATAAAACCCGGTTCGGCCTTCGGATGCGTTCCTGCGGTGAAAACCCCCAGGCCGCAGACTCCCTGGGCATCAACGTCTATAAAATGCGTTATGCAGGCACCACCATTTCCGGTGCGCTGGCAGGCATGGGCGGCTTTGTGTATGCTCTGACCACTGCCAACTGCAGCGCCAACGGCGACGTAGCAGGCTTCGGCTTCTTGGCCCTGGCCGTCATGATCTTCGGTAACTGGAAACCCCTGAACATCGCAGGGGCGTCCCTGCTCTTTGGTATGTTCAAGTGCATCGCCGCCAGCTACGCCAGCATTGATATCAATGGTGACGGTATCTACTGGCTGGCAGAGATCGGCGTCAGCCCCCATTTCTATCGGATGCTGCCCTATCTCATTACGCTGGTGGTCCTTGCGTTTACCTCTAAGAGTTCCCGCGCCCCCAAGGCAGAAGGCATTCCTTACGACAAAAGTACCCGCTGACCTGCCCTATCGTTTTATCCAACAAGGCTGCTGTGAAGCTTTCACAGCAACCTTGTTTTTGTGGTTTATAAAGAAAACAGTGCGCTGTGATCAAAACGACCAGGCGTACTGTTTGAAAAACACAGTTAATACGATTCATGGAATCTCCTGGAATAGACTTCTTTCAATTCATCTTGGAAGTCTGGATGAGAAATCTCGATGAGTGCTCTGGCTGAAGCGTTTTACCACGCAGCTGCGCAATGCCATATTCCGTCACAACATAGTGCGTTTCAAAGCGAGACAGGGTCACTGGACGTCCAGCATCAAACTGCTCGACAATGCGGGAGATTTTGCCTCCCATAGCCGTAGAGGGTATTGCAACAATGGACTTTCCTCCCTTAGAAAAGGAAGCGCCCCGTACAAAGTCTACAAAGCCGCCTGCTCCGCTGAAAATCTGGTCTGCGCTCAGGGAGTCCGCAGCCACTTGGCCGATCAGATCCACACTCAAAGCGGAATTGACCGAGACAACATGATCGTTCTGGCCGATAACTCGGGGATCATTCACGTAATTGACCGGAAAAATCTGTAACTTTGGATTTAAGTGAGCATACTCATACAGTTCCTTTTGCCCGTAGAGATAGGTTACCACAGAGACTCCTTTGTTAATTTGCTTACGGCTGTTGTTGATATTCCCTGCTTTGAGAAGCCCCAGCGCACCGTCACACAACATCTCCGAATGAACACCCAAGTCATTTTTATCCCCTAAAAAATGAAGGATGGCATCCGGAATGCTACCAATCCCCAGCTGGATCACAGATCCATCCTCGATAAGGCTGGCACAATAGCGGCCGATTTGCTCTTCAATAGGACCGACCGGAAGAATGGGACGCTGGAAGAGAGGCTCATCACACTCCACCGCCAGGTCGATATCGTCAATATGGACCAGCGTATCGCCGTATGTACGGGGCATGTGGCGATTGATTTGGGCAATCACCAGTTTGGCGCACTCTGTGATGCACTTTGTATAGTCTACCGTTACGCCATAGGAACAGTATCCCCGTTCATCGGGAGGAGAGAGGGTAATGAGCGCCACATCGATGGGAAGATACCCTTCCATAAACAGACGGGGCGACTCCCCAAACAAGTTGGGCGTATAATCTGCTCGCCCCTGGTTGACCGCCTTTCGGCTTCCTGGTCCGGCAAAGAGAGAGTTGTGCCAAAAATGGCCGGCCATTTCCGGCTGGGTGTATTTGCAAGGCCCCAAAGCCAGCATGTGGCAGATCTCCACATTTTGATATGCCTGGCAGTTGTCTAACATCGCGTTAACCAAAGCCTGTGGTTCCCCTACACTATGCGCTAACGCCACTCGATCGCCAGAGTGAATCGCTTGGACTGCCTCTTGAGCGGTAACGAATTTTGCCATAACGATACTCCTTCCCGTTTCTCTGGCGGAACAACCCGCCGAACTCTTCTTGCAGTATAGCGGGAGGGAAGTATCTGCGTTAATATCAACTGCAAGACCAAGCTGGTGTTCGCTTGTTCCCGGAATAGCCACCCATTCTTTCGCCAGCTTTTCAGCCTCGTTTCTGGAATATCCTTCGTTTCGGTATGCCTCTATCTTTTCGTCAAGAATCTCCTGTTGTTCTTCCTGTGTGCGGTATCCATCTCGTACAAAGAGTTGCAGCCCTGCGGCCCTGGCATCATCGAACATAGCCTGTAAATCAGGATATATCCGTGAGTCTACTTGTTCGCCATTTGATAATGTTGTCAATTCAACTTCGTAATTCTTCGGAATATAGTTATCCCGATTTACAAGAATGAGATTCCACCCTCTTGATTCATCCGCCGTATGATGGATGTTGAAAACACTGGTATAATCAAGAGGGTATTCCTGCACAACTGCTTTGATCGAAAAGAACGCGATAACGAGTATCAAGAGCAGCAGAAGCAGCGGCAATCGCCATTTCTTTCGGTATCTCATTTTGTTCTCCTATTTCAAAAGCAACTTGTGGTAGTTTCGGTACACCAGCGGAAGAAAAGCAACAGCTATAACAGCATAAAAGACAATAATGAACGGAATCTGCCGGAAAACGAGGCTCCCAACTTGATATATGTATGGGATACGGGCGCAGTTTACGATGTTCATCAACTGATCCGGCGTCAAGCTGAAAAAGGTATGGAAGGGCAAAGCCCGCCCGACAAACGGGGAGACATAAAACAGAATAGCCGGGGCAATGATGGCGATGCTCATCGTCTTTGTTTTTGAGGCAATCAGCATGGATACAGAGGCGGCAAGCAAACTGGCGATGTATCCACCCAAAACGAGAATGCCGTACATCTGGCCAAAAGTGACGGAATAAATGGCATACGGCTGAGAAAACTGATATGCAGCGGATGCACCGCTGGTGCCCAAAACACCGAATGAAATTGCGGAGAGCAGGCCAATACCAATTCCGTAAACAAGCGTCGCAATGATTAGGCCAGCGCGGATTTTCGCATGCACCGCTTTACTTCTCCCATATCTCGTGGAAAAAAACACGGCGTCGGCCTTGTACTGAAACTCCTCCGCAAAAATGCCAGCAGTTATAAAGCTAATGACAATAATCAGAATGAGGCCGCAATTTGTGGCATACATTAGCATCGTATCCCAGGAATCGTATGCCTCATAGGTAAAAGGTGTATCGATTTTTTCATACTGTTCCATCAGAAACGCCTGTTTCTCTGGCGTATCTCCATACTCCTCACTCATTGCCCGCAGGTTATCACGGTAAGTGTCATAGATCGAGGCGATCTGCGCTGGATTGGCGGAAAGGATGGCCTCGTAATCATCAAGGTCACTAAATTCACCAACCAACATTCTGCTGGTCGAATAAATGATGTCAGAGGTGGATTGCCAATCGTCAGCCCGTCTGCTTTCCACACTCTTTTCAATTACTTCCGGCGTCAGTTCTCCTTTCCAGCGGTTTTTGTCCTCAACCATAATGCGAGCGGCGGAGAAGCCGGTCACGGTTTCGCCGTCAGCATCAAGAGCACGAAAACTACCAATCGCAAAAATGCTGAAAACAACCATCAGCAGCATAGCAGCAGCAAGCAACATGCGATTCATCCGCTTGTTCAGGACTTTCTTCAGTTCATATTTCAGCATCATTCTGTTTCACCTGCTTTCTCACCAAAATAGAATAGAAACGCATCTTCCAGAGTGGCTTGCTCCTGCCGCGCATCCGGCACAGGAGGACGATCTGAGAGAATACGGAGCTCGGCACCTTGGGGAGCCGTTTTTACGTTAGCTACCAGGTATCGTTTCAGGTATTCATCCACATCCGGCCGGGGAACCTCACACGTCCATACTTCTTTCCCGATAGAGGAAACAATGTCCTCTGCTGTCCCGGTAAAGAAAAACTCACCTTTGTTCATCAGGATGATTTCGTTTGCGATAAACTCCACATCGGAAACGATATGTGTTGACAGCAAGACCAATCTATCATCGGCAAGCTCGCTGATAAGATTTCTGAAACGGATTCTTTCATTCGGGTCAAGCCCGGCGGTTGGCTCGTCCAGAATCAAAATTTTAGGATCGTTCAACATCGCCTGTGCAATGCCGACGCGCCGCAGCATACCGCCAGACAGCTTACGCATCTTCATTTTGGACGCCTTTTTCATGCTGACCTGTTCCAAAAGGCTGTCTGTCCGACTTTTTGCAAATGCTGGCCGCAATCCCTTTATGGATGCAATGTACATCATGTAATCTAATACGGTCAGGTCAGGGTAATATCCGAAGTCCTGCGGAAGATACCCCAACTGACGCCGATAATCACCTTCCATTTCAAAGATGTCTTTCCCATCACAAGTAATGTTTCCTTGTGATGGCCGGATTAAGGTACAGATCATACGCATCAATGTCGTTTTCCCTGCCCCGTTTACACCCAGCAGGCCATAGACGCCGCTCGTCATGGTAAGATTCAGGTCTTTTACTGCCGTGAGGGTGTCATATTGTTTTGTCAGATTATTCAAAGACAGCTCCATTTAGATTCACCTCCATGTATTTGTCACAGTTTTTCAATAGGCGATAGATCGCAAACGCCAGGAATAGGAAAGCAAAGACAAAGACAGTCAGCCAGATCGGGATCGTTATTGCAGAGTACAACTGATCGTTAGCGGCAATCGCCCACCAAACACCGCTCCACAATACACAAAGCCCTATTGCAAGCCATCCGTTACGGTGTTGCTTGCCGAGAACCACGAAGCAAATGCAGGCAGTCACGACCACAGGTAGCAGAAATTGTGTAACAAGGTCCGTCAATGCAATGCTAAGAAAGTGATGTGCGCCGCCAATAAATGCCGTCAACAACAGTACATCCACAGCGCCAAACAAAAATATTCTTGCCGCATAAATCTGATGCAGGGAATAGTAGGAAGCAATTTCAACTTCCATACAGCGGTTTGTCAAATTCCTCCATAATTCCGGGATCAAAATAATCGCAAACAAGGCAGCAAACACACCCATCCCCCGACGTAAATAAAACACCTCATTTTCCGTCGAAAGAAACAGCCACGCCAAATATAAAACGGCAAATTGAATCGCCCACCACCTCTTGCGGATCATGCGAAGCTGATTCCAGATAAACTCATGGTAGGAAAGAAGCTGTTTACTTTCGCTTTCCAAAAAGGCCATTTTTGCTTTCTGAATAACGGTTTGGATTTCCGCCTCGTCAGCAACGACCTCAAAACGCTCTTCATTAAGCAACTTTTCTATATCCATGCTATCCCTCCGTTCTCAACATTTTTTCGAGTTGCTCTTTTGCTTTTTTCAGCCGGTACTTCACAAGCGGCAGCCCAATTCCCAACACATCGGCAATTTCGGTCTGCCGCAAATCCTGATAGTAGTACAAGATAATCACCTCCCGAAATTCCTCTGACAGTCGATCAAGGCACATACGAACTGTGATTTGTGTGGATAAAGCATCTTCCGGACTTACAGATAGAGTCTCCTCTCCGATGGAATCAAGTGGTTGACCTCTGGGCTGCCGGTAATAGTTTTTACACAGATTCCCGGCGATTCAGTTTGAAATCTGTATCCACGCGATCCCTACTTTCTGCCCTGAAAAGCTCGGCTCTATAATGTATAACAATGGAGAGCTTGAAAAAGATAGTGCTGTTTCAAAAAAGTTGAATGTATCTTTTCTCTGCGGTTTAATCATTCGTCACGTCATAATAACATAATGGTGCAAACGGTCGTCTTACTATGCTGCTTATTTCCCCTCGTTTTACGGAATAGCGAGGCTTTCTGCCTATCTTTTTTGTTGTCTGCTTCTTTACCATACACAAGCATTTGCGCCGGGATTGTCGTTCCCATATCCTTCCAAAAGGTTTACGATGCCCCAGATTCCAAGACCTGCGCCAAGTGCGATAACAAGTGTCTGTAATACTCCAACTGCTGAATTAAAAAATGCCATAGATTCATCCTTTCTGCCGCCTGTGCGGCTACACATAGTTTTTATTTTTCCTTATTAAAAAAACCGCCTGCTTCGGCGGATAAGCATTCAGGCGTCAGGTGCCCGCGCTCTATATACTGCTGTCTTATATATCAAACTTTTTTCTCCTTCTTTTATTCTTCCGCTAATTTTTCCCCGTCGATTTCGTAGTAGTCAAAAACTTCATTTTTTCTTACGACTGCGGGACGGCGCTTTATATACCTTTCTGCATCAAAAGAGTTTTTCTTGTCATAGTCGGAAAGGTATTTGTAATTAGGGTGGGCTGTAATATCGTATTTATCCGAAAAGAACGGTCTTACGCCTCTGATTTGCAGGATGCACTTTCCGCCGTCCATAACCGCGATTTCATCCTGCGTCATAAGCTCTTTCCCAAGCTTTTGGTAGTTCAGTCCGTGAGATAATTCCCGTCCTCTTGTTTCAGAGGTGTTAAAGCTGTCGATGGTTTCCTTTCCCAGTATTTCCGATACTTCCTTTAGAGTTGTCTTTTCTTTTCCTCCAAGAAAGAGGAAGCTGTCGCAGTTTCCGACAATGGTGTCCGCATTTTCCTTATATATGGCTTTCAGCTGGGACTGGGACTGCAAAATAATAGAAGCCGATATTTCACGGCTTCTAATGGTGGCAATCAGCTTTTCAAACTTCGGGATCTGCCCGATATTTGCAAACTCATCAAGTAGGCAGCGAACATGAACGGGGAGCCTTCCTCCGTACACGTCATCCGCCTTATCACAGAGAAGATTAAAAAGCTGGGTGTATAGAATTGATACAACAAAGTTAAAGGTGTCGTCTGTATCGCTTATGATGACAAAGAGTGCCGTTTTTCGATCCCCTATGGTATCAAGCTCCATTTCATCCTTTTCAAGTAGCTCTCTAAGCTCCCGGATGTCAAAGGGGGCAAGACGGGCACCGCAGGAAATTAAGATTGAGGATCTTGTTTTTCCGGCGGAAAGAAGAAACTTCTTATACTGCCTTACCGCAAAATGCTCCGGGCCTTTTTCCTCCAATCTTTGAAACATTAAGTCAACCGGGCTTTGAAATTCCGGGTCATCTTCACGGGCTTCCGATGCGTTTATCATTTCAAGAAGCGTGGTAAAATTCTTTTCTTCCTCTGGTGCTTCATAGAAGATATATCCGATCAATGCAGAGTAGAAAAGGCGTT
>NZ_JAXDRS010000012.1:0-71027 GCF_034090835.1 Evtepia sp. | reverse complement strand
TTCGCCGCCGTTCTGCTCATTATCCTCTGTATTATCGGGATCATCAGGCTCTTCAGGCGCAAAATACTCCGCTGCCTGTTCATCTGTCAAGTAAATCAGCTTTGCAGTGTTGGTATAATCAGCAAGCGGCAATTCTATCTTTACGCCTGTGGACTCTTCATAGTATCCTGCGCCGTCCTGTGGATCATCGGTAATGCTCAGTGTCCCAAACGACAGAATATCAGTACCAAACTTTTCATTTTGGATTTGATTTTCGCTAAACTGGCAACTGGTAATTGTCAGATCGCCATCGCAATATACGCCGCCACCTGAAATTGCGCCATTGCCTGTAAAAGTACAATTATCAAGTATAAGTGTACCGCTGCTACGAATTGCGCCGCCTTGATTGTAAGATAAGTTATTCTCAAATGCACAGTTCTTGACGGTCAGAGAAAGTCTGCTCCTACTGCTTATTGCACTATATGAGGCTCCTTCAAAATAGCAATTATCAATCAAGAATTGGTTGGGGTAATTAATCCCTCCACAGGCAAAAATAAAAGATTGTGTATTCATGGAATCACCTTTAAAATGACAATTCCTTATTTCTACGGCTGCTTCCCATGATGAATCAAGAATGATTGTAGAAGCAGAATTATCCTTAAAGCTGAAACCAGAAATTTTTGCGCCATGTTGAAGGCGCAAAAAAGCACCAGACTCATATGTATCAGCCCTTGTAATGGTAATATCCTTGTCGGTTTCCAGAGCAACGCCATCAAGTGTAATTTCCGCAGAAACGGCAATAGTGTCCCCATCCTCTGCGGCGGCAACGGCGGCTTGCAAATCTTCTAAGGTGGATACCACAACAGGGGTTTCCTCCTGCGGCTGTTCGCCGCCCTCCGTTGCAAACGCAGTTGTTGCTAAAGATAACGCAAGGGCAAGGGCTATTGTCATGCTCAGTATTCTTTTCATCGTTTAAGTTCCTCCATGATTCTGTTTTTTGCGGTCATACTATCAACCAGTTCGCTTATAATGGCTATTTCTGCTGCTGTCAGCCCTGATAAATCCAATGACCTATCATTTGTTCTGCCTAAAAGATAATCAACGCTCACATTGAATACTTCGGCATACCTGATAAGTACCTCATAGGACGGTTGGCGAACATCATTCTCATACATGGAGATACTTGACTTCTCAACATGAACGAGTTTTGCAAGCTGATCCTGTCGCAAGTCTTTTTCAAGGCGCAGTTGTTTTAACCTTTGTGCTAACTTAGCTATCATGTGCATCACCTCCGTATGCACCAATCATAATGATACCAAAAATCTGTTAACAGGTGGTGACTTCGCCTTGCTAAAGAGTGAACACAATAGAAATCCGTAAAAAATAGCCCCATACTAAACATACGCAAGCAACCGAATAGAGGCTTGTCCTAATCGGTCACTTGCGTATATCGAATATGAGGCGTATAATACAAAAAGTCTTTGTTTTTCAACACTTTTGAGATGTGCTATTTTGGCAACAATACAGGGACGTAAGTCACCTCCACTGTGAGGTCAGGGTTGGTCAGACCACAGGCTGCCACCTCTTCCTCTGTGGCAGCGTAGGTCACATAGTCCGTGAGCGTAACAGACTCCAACGCGCCAAGATAGGACTTCACCCGTTCCGTATCCAGGGGCATCCAGTTCTCGCCCTGCTTCGTAAAGTAGACGTCTTCCTCCCGGCAGCTTTCCGCCCCCTCCGGCTGGCAGGCCACCGTGTATTCCGACGCCCCAGTGAAGGCCAGCCCTGTTTACCTCTTCCAGGGCGGGCACCCGGTCGTGGGCGATCAGGTCCGCCAGGCCCACATCAAAGGTAGTCACAGGGTCCCGCTGGACCAGGTACACGTTGCCGTCCCCCAGGGAGACGTACCGCTGGGAATCCATGGCGCTGTAATCCCCCGCCGTCACCGTGTAGGTCTGACCCCCAGCCGTAAGGGTAATGGTGCATTCCGGCTCATCCAGGCCGTACTGGCCCAGATCCTCCGGCTGCTCTATGGTAAAAGCCGCGGCAAACGACTGAAACACCTGAAGCTGATTCTCGATTGCCTCCTGACTCACCGGAAAGTCCGGGTCTGCGTCATAGGTCCAGGTTCCATCCTCCTTGTGGAAGGAAAAGTCCGACTCCCCGCAGGTCCAGGACAGACTGTCCACCGCCGCCGGGTCCACCGAGAGGATCACGGTGTCGGTGCTGGCAATGGCCTCTTTCTCCGCCTGGTGGCGGCTGACGAAAAAGGTCACCAGGCACACCACCGCGAACACCACCAGCAGCACCGTCAGTTTCTTAGATCGTGTCATGCTGCATCTTCCTCCTCTTCACCACGACCCCAATGCCTACACCCAGGTACACCAGGGGCAGAACCCCGATCATGGTGACTTTCAGCAGGGATGCTGTGGCGTCGCTGATGGTCAGATAATGATAGTCCATGGACTTGCTGCGGATGGCAAGGGTTTCCTCTTCCCCCATCAGGTAGGAGACCCCGTTCATAGCCAGGTTCACATTGGCGCCGGAAGAGTAGGTATTATACACCTCTTCCAGGAAGGCAGAGGAGGAGATCCACACAATCTCGCCTCCGTTGTCTCTGGTCACGGTGAGTCCCACCGTAAAGGGACCGTCTATGTCCCCAGACTCCTTATCATACGTCTCCAGAGCGTAGCCCGTCGTCTTGCTGTACGCACTCTCCGACGTGGTGAGCAGCGAGGTCACTGTGGCCCCCTCCGGGGTCTGTCCCACGGTGAGTCCCTGGGCCAGGGGCAGGATGGGGGTATACCGCTCCTCCAGCAGAGCGTCTGTGATGGCGTGGCTGGTCATATCAGGCATGAGCGCCAGCGGCATCTGGAAGGCATAGTGCTCCCGATCCCCTTCGGCCACGATGCCCTCTGCGGCCGTCACGCCGTAGTCGCCCAGAATGCTGTAGAGGGTGTCCAGAGACCCATCCTCCACCGGGCCGGCCATGACCATGAGCTTTCCGCCCTTCTCCACATAGGCATCCAGCATCTCCTTCTCCTTGCCGGACAGGTCGCTGGAAGGGCCGTAGATCATGACACAGTCTGCCTCCTCCGGCACACCGTTGGCGGTGAGCAGGGACAGGGTCTGGGTCTCAATGTTCGCTTTCTCCAGCTCCTTGCTGAATTTCTCGGGCAGCTCGGCTTCCCCGTGCCCCTCCAGCACATACAGCTGGGGCTGATCTTCGCTGACCACATAGTCAATGGCAGAGGTGACGGCCCCATCCCCGTCAAAGGAGGTACTATAAGAATAGGACGTCATATCCGGCTGGTAGAGATAGATCTCACTGTAAGGAATATAACGGCTCCGCTGGCCGCTGACCACAATGAGGCTGTTGTTCTCCACCGTCTGGTCTGTGTACTGCTGGGTAAAGGTGGGAGAGGCGTCCGGGTTCTTCTTCTCCACCTTGATATGGTCGGACAGGCTGTCATACTGGTTCAGAAGATGCTCAATGATGTCGTCTTCCTGCCCCGCCTGGACCACCCAGTAAATGGTCACGTCCGACGTTACATTGTTCACCACCGCTTTGGTGCTGCTGGTGACCGAATACAGCTTGGCTGCACTGATATCCCGCTTGGTCACCGTTTCCGGCAGGGCCCCGGCCAGGATGTTCACCACCACCAGCAGCGCCAGGACCACCGCCGTCACCGCCAGGGAGTAGGTTCCCCCGCGAAAGGCCAGGCTGGTGGGTCGCTTCTGATGGAAAGGATTGTTCAGCGCTGGAATTTTCATCAGTGATACCTCCGTTTCTCCAGAGACTGGACCGTCAGGAACAGTGCGCCTCCGGCCACCGTCAGGTAGTAGACGATGGTGGTGCCGTCAAAGACCCCGTTCACAAACCCGTTGAACCGGTCAAACAGGGACAGGGTCGACATAAGGCTGGGCAGCAGCCCCTGGAAGGCATCATAGTTTCTATAGCAGATCAGCAGCGTGATCACGGCCAGCAGCGCCCCGATCCCCAGGGCCAAAAACCGGCTGCCGGTGAGAAACCGGATCACCGCCGCCAGCAGTACGATCCCGATCAGAAAGGCAATGGTGGTGCCGATGGCCGAAGAGGAAACGTACTCCGAAAGGCTCACGCTGTAATAGTTAAACAGGATCACTGCCACCCCAATGCCGGCGGCCAGCCCCTGATTGTCGGTGAGGGAGGAGATAAAAACCCCCACCGCAATCAGGGCGGCTCCTAAGAGAAAGAAGGCCAGAATTGACCCGTAGGAGGTGGGCAGGTAAACCTGACCAAACCGGGAAAAGAGAAGAGGATAGACTGCAATGACCGCCATGGGGAGGGCAAAGAGAAGCAGCAGCGCCAGATACTTACCCACCACAACCTGCACCGTGGAAAGGGGCAGGGAGTAAAGCAGCTGGTCGGTTTTCTGCTTCCGTTCCTCCGCGATGGTGCGCATGGTGAGGATGGGCACGATGACAACAAACACCAGACTGCTGAAGGCCAGGACGTATTCAAAATTACTTACTGCAGCCTGGATGTTGTACAGCATGGCTCCCAGCCCCACCAGCGCCAGAAGAAAGGCCCCAAAGACATAGGCGGTGAGGGAATGGAAATAGCTGCGCAATTCGTGACGAAATACGGCGATCACGGAGCCTCCCCCTCCTTTCCTTGCGACGCAGGTTCTGTCGGGTCCTCTTCGGTCAGCTGGAGGAAGATATCCTCCAGATTCGCCTTTTTCAGATGGATCTCCAACAGGGGGGGTGCCCTCCTCGCCAAAGGCAAAGAAGAGGGCGCGAGATACCTCATACAGGTCGTCCCGATCGGTTTTCAGCTGGACGGAAGTCCGGCATGGTGCATCCGCCTGGAGCTGGCACTGCGTAATATGGCCCACCCGGTCCAGAATGGCCCGGACCCGCTGCATCTCTCCCTCTGCCACCAGATGGATCTCGTTGGGCGAGAGCAAGCGGCGCTCTAATTGCTCCGGACGGTCGAAGGCAACCAGTTTTCCCTTGGCGATGATCAGGATCTGCTCACACATCGCCTGCACTTCGCTCAAGATATGGGAGCTGAGCAAAACCGTGTGGTCCCGCCCAAGGGTGTGAATGAGCTCCCGAATCTCGATGATCTGTAAGGGGTCCAGTCCTACCGTGGGTTCGTCCAGGATGATCACCCTGGGCCGGCCCAACAGCGCCTGGGCGATCCCCACCCGCTGCCGGTACCCCTTGGACAGGGTCCCAATACAGCGGTGGCTCACGTTTCCCAGTCTGGTCTGGGCGATCACATCATCGATCTGACCTTTCAGCTCCGCCCCCTTCAGGCCCTTGGCCTGCCCTACAAACCGCAGGTATTCCCGGGGCGTTTCATTCAGGTACAGCGGCGGCTGCTCGGGCAGGTAGCCGATCCGTTTCTTGGCCTCGTTGGGCTGCTGAAAGATGTCATAGCCGTCGATGGTGACCTTACCCTCCGTAGCCGAAAGGCACCCGGTCATGATGTTCATGGTGGTGGATTTCCCCGCCCCGTTGGGCCCGAGAAACCCGTAGATGTGCCCCTCCCCGATCTCAAAGGAGAGGTCATCCACCGCCACCACGTCACCATACCGCTTGGTTACGTGTTCCACAGATATCATGGTTGACCTCCTTGCTGCCGGTTCCGCCCTTTCCGGCAGAACCTGTGTCCGGGGTTATCATAGCACCCGTCCCTGAAACCATCCTGAAACCGTCCAGAAAAAAGGAGTCCGGGGGGACGTTCCCTCCAGAACGTCCCCCCGGACTCCTCTCATCCCAAGGGCAGCTCCACGCAGAACCGGTTGATCCCCTCCCGGCTCTCCGCCCAGATTCTCCCTCGGTGGCGCTTGACGATCCCCTGGGCAATGGACAGGCCCAGGCCAAAACTGCCTGTCCGGCTGCGGGCTCCGTCCCCCCGGTAGAACCGCTTGAAGAGCTGAGGCAGCTCCTCCGGAGGAATGGCCGGACCCTCGTTGGATACTGTGAGCAAGGCGTGGGTCCGCCCTCTCCGGCTCACCTTCACCCAGGTGCGCCCCCCTGGGTTCCCATACTTCCGGGGTTGTCCAGAAGGATCTCCACCACCTGGCGCAGGGATTCCTCCTCCCCGTTCACAAAGACTTCTTCCTCGGTCTCTCCCTCCAGCGACAGCCCGGTCTCAAAAAACACCGGTTCAAAGGGGAGCATGGCCTCGGACACCAGGTTCCCCAAGTCCAGACGGACCCGCTCCGGGACCGCCTGACCACTGTTCGCCCGGGCCAGCTCCAGCATCTGCTCGATGAGCCCCTTCATCTGCCGGGACATGGTCAGGATACTCTCCAAAAAGACCTGCCCTTTCTCCGGGGCATACCCTGGGTCCTGCATGAGCTCCGCGTTGGTCATGATGACCGTCAGAGGAGTCTTGAGCTCGTGGGAGGCTGAGGCCACAAACTGCCGCTGCTGCTGCCAGGCCCGCTCCACCGGGCGCACCGCCCACTTGGACAGCAGGATGCTCCCCCAGAGAAGCACCACAAAACTCAAACCGCCGATAATAAGGCAGGTGCGCATGAGGCCATTCAGGGTGGCCTGCTCGCTGGACATATCCGAAAACACCAGATAGTCCTTCATAGGGGTCTCCACCCGGCAGTACCGCAGGTTATACTCCTCGATCACCCCCAGACGCTTGGGGGAGGAACTGGCCTCTCGGATCAGCCCCTGGAGCATGGCGTCATCGGACAGGTCATAGTACCCGCCCCCGGTGCCCATGAGTTCCCCGTGGGGCCCCACCTGGAGCACGAAAAAGGGGAGCTGCACCCCCTCCGCCTGCTCTCCGGGTGTACCCGGCTGGGCGGGTCGGCTGGCCACAGCCACCCGCTCCATCATCCGAATGCTCTCCTGCTCCAGGTCCATCCGGGTGAAGGAATAGACCAGCCCAAGAATGACGCACAGCATCAGCACCACAATGCTCATGTTGATGAGCACGAATTTGATCCGCAGTTTCTTAATCATCCTCCCGCACCTCCAAGTGGTAGCCCAGGCGCCGGATGGTCTCAATGCGCACATTGGAGCCGATGCTGCTGAGCTTCTTTCGCAGGAAACCGATGTACACCTCCACGTGGTTCTCCACCGCGTCGGAGTCGTAGCCCCACACCAGGGTGAGGATCCCTTCCTTGGAGAGGTTCCGCTCCCCTGCCTGGAACAGCAGCCGCAGGATCTTAAACTCCTTGGCCGACAGCCGCACCCGCTTCTCCTCCCGCACCAGGCAGGCGCAGTCCAGGTCCAGCACCGTGTTCCCCAGGGTCAGCTCGTCCACCTGGCTGCCCTGGCGGCGGAGAAGCGCATGGACGCAGGCCAGCAGTTCCCGGGTGTCAAAGGGTTTGGTGAGATAGTAGTCCGCCCCGGCGTTCAGCCCGGTGATCCGGTCCTCCAGCTGGGACCGGGCAGTGAGCATCAGAATGGGGGTCCCCAGACGCTTGGCCCGCACCCGCTCCGCCAGCTGATACCCGTCCAGCTTGGGCATCATCACATCCAGGATCAGCAGATCGTAGATCCCCAGCTCTGCATACTGCATCCCGGCCTCCCCGTCGTAGGCCACATCCACCGCAAAGCCCTTGCCCCGCAGCAGTTCCCCCCAGGGAATCCGCCAGCAGGACCTCGTCCTCTACCACCAAGATCTTCATGTCCTTCCCCCCGTTTCTCTTCCTGCCGGTATGTATACATTATATTATATAGCCCCCCAACCTGAAAGCAACCTGAAAAAGCGCGCAGAAAAACCGCCCGCCCCGGCTTTCCTGCCGGGGCGGGCGTTTTTCACAACCGTATGTCGTTGGGTTTAGTTCACTTGGAACAGGTAGCTGATGTCACGCACACCGTCGTACTGCTCCAGGCCGCCGTCCTTCAAGGACAGGCAGGGGCTGAACTCCACGCTCAGGCCGGTAGTGGGGTCGGTCACCTCCACCCACAGGTTGGGGATGATGTCGCTGACGTTCCCCATGAGCAGGAGGGGATGCCCTCTCTCGCTGCTGTACAGAACCTCTCTGGGGCCCCAGTCGTCGCCTATCATGCTGTAGTTGCGGACACGGACCTGGGCCTCCGGCCAGGTGGGGATCACGCAGTAGATCTCGCTGCCCGGCTGGGTCAGGTACTGGCACTCCGGCAGAGAGAAGAGGAAGGGCATGGTCTCGCACACAGGCGCGTCCACAGGGATCTGGTTGATAAACTCGGCGATGCTGTCCCCGCAGCCCAAAAAGGCCACGCTGCACAGGTCCCCGTCGAACCAGGCCTCTCCCCGGATCTCGTCCAGGGGACTGAGCTTCACCTCGCCTCCCAGGGAGGTGGTGGCCCGGGCCTCGGGCACCATGAGGCGCACCAGGGTGGCAGCGATCTCGCTGCGCAGGATCAGGTTCCAGGGCAGGAAGGAACCCTTGTCGTCGTTGCCCTCCAGCACCCCGGCCCGGTAGAAGGCGTACACCGCCGGGGCAAAGGATTCGTACATGGGCACGTCGGGGATGGACCCGTCAGGCACCACATTCTTCTCCGGCAGGAAGGACGCGGGCACTGCCCGGTACAGGTACTGCATACATAATTCCCGGCTCACGCTCCAGCTTTCCTCCTCAGTGGTGAGGGGATCCTCCAGAATCCCCAACCGAAGGGCGTGTTCTTCATAGGGCGCAAACCAGTCCCGTCCGCTGCCCGGGGCCGGGGGGTCCCAGCCGCGGATCCAGAAGGTGACCCGCACGGCGATGGTCACGATCTCGGCCTGGGTCAGATTGTCGTTGGGGTAGAAGCGGCCGCCGCTGCCCTGGACCAACGACAGGTCTCTGGATTTCTCTACGTACAAATAGTGCCAGTCGGTGTCTTTCACGTCGGCAAAGTGTCCCTCTGCTGCCTGAGCCCAGCCGGGCAGCAGCCCAAGGCAGAGCAGCAGGGAAAGGCATAGTGCTGTCCATCGTTTTTTCATGGTCTTACCTCCTTCTCCTGGGGGCCGGCGGGGTCTGTCCCGCCAGTCTGCATTTTTTTATTATACCGGATTTTACACCAAATAGCCAGAACTTTTTCTCTCGTTTTGCAAGTTTTTGTGCAAATCTTCCTCCTTAAGATAATTGTTTTGAAAGCATATCCCATTTATGATATTCTGAGGACGGAAAGGAGGAATCGTATGGGCTCTTATTCTCCCCCAATCTCCCCCCATACCTTCGAATCTCTCTTTAGAGAACACTTTGACCGACTGCGCATCCTCGCAGAAAAGCTCCTCTTCCTCTATGGAGGAAACCATGACTGGGGACGCGCAGAAGAAGCCGCCCAGGAAGCCTTCTCTATCGCCTGGGAAAAGCAGGATGCCTTGTTATCCTCTCCTAATCCCGGCGGCTGGCTCACCCTTACCCTGCAAAATGTGGTAAAAAACATGTTGCGCCAGGACTTCCAGTGGAACAAACGCCTGCTCCAAGCGCAGGACAGTCTGTCTTTTTCCCCGGTCCAGCCGCCCCCCGGCGCGGACCTGGAGCTGGAAGACTTGATCTCAAAAGAAGAGTTCAAACTGCTCAAGCGCTTCTACCTGGAGCGCGCCACTTATGACGAACTATGTAAAGAGTTGGGCATTAAGAAATCCGCTCTTTCCATGCGAATCCAGAGAGCCAAGGAATATTTTCGAAAAGAATTTCAAAAAAGTGAAGAAATTTTTCCCCTACCTGTGGACAAACAGAGTCGACACGACATAACCAGCATAGAGGAGGTTCAAAGAAATGAGCAAGTCCAATTACATACCGGATACCATGCAGGAGATCGGCGTCAGCAAGATCGTGGTCAGCGAGCGGCAGGCCAACGGAAGCTACCGCCCCGTGCACACCATCTACCAGTCCCAGTATTCCAGCCTGACGGTGAGAAACCGAAGTGTTCTGAGCGCCTCGGTTTCCTATAAAGGCACACCTGGGAAGTACTATTACTTCAACGCCTATTACTACGCAAAGGACGCCGGGGGCACTGGCCGCACCATCGCCGGTTCCAACGCCGTAAAAGCATGATCCCGATCGCTCCATATGACAGCTACCTTTACATCACGCTGTTCGTGCTGCTGGCCTCTTTCCTCTCCGTTTTGATCCCCTTTGGCATCCTGAGAAAGCAAACCACCATTGAACTGTATGGGGGTAGAAAATGATTTAATTAGAACATTTAACGAAAATTTATGAGACCGGGGATATCAAGTGCTACGCCCTCAACGACGTGAGCCTGACCATCCAGCCCGGGGAGACCGTCGCCATTATGGGCAAATCCGGCGCGGGCAAAACCACCCTGATGAATATGATCGGCTGCCTGGACGTCCCCACCAGCGGGCGCTATTTTCTGGGCGACACGGACATCAGCGGTCTGCGGGACAAACAGCTCTCCAATATCCGCAACCAGCGAGTGGGCTTCGTGATGCAGGACTTCGCCCTGCTGCCCCACAAGTCGGTGCTGCACAACGTGATGCTGCCCATGTACTTCGACAAGACCCCCTTGGGCGAGATGAAGAAAGCCGCCCTGGCCGCCTTGAAGCGGGTGGGCATCGCAGAGCAGAAAAACAAAAAGGTCAATCAGCTCTCCGGCGGCCAGAAGCAGCGGGTGGCCATCGCCCGGGCCATGGTCAAGTCCCCGGAGATCCTCCTGGCGGACGAACCCACCGGCGCCCTGGACTCCGCCACCGGCCACGCCATCATGGAGACCCTGATGGGCATGAACCAGACCGGCACCACCGTGATTGTGGTCACCCATGACGCCCAGGTGGCCTCCTACTGCCGGCGGAAAATCACCATCTCCGATGGTAAGGTCATCAGCGACGTGACCACCGATCCTCTTTAACCCCTCAGCATCCTTTCGCCGCCGGATAGCCGGCACGCAGCGGTGCGCTTCTCATGGAAAGCGCACCGCTGCTTTTTTGTTCCTCCGCCCTTTTTTCTACACTTCTCCCCTTGATAAAAGGACGAAAAAGGGGAAAAAAATTGATAGGTTGACAACCTCCTCACACAGAACCACCAAAAAAAATTGGTCTTTTTTTCAGGGAATCAGGCAAAAGGGAGGAAGGCAGAAAATGTCTTTGGACCCCTTGAAGATTGGAACTAACCATTGTATAATACGAAACATGCAAAATCTTTTTACGAAAGATACAGAATTAGTATATTTTTGCAAAAAGTTGACATTTTGTTGTGTACACTAAAGCGCCTGTCCGGTTCTTCCTCACAAGCGCTTTCTTGTATAAAAATGAGAATGAAAAGGAGACATTGCAACATGAAGAAGAAACTGCTTTCCCTGGCCCTGGCCGGCCTGATGGTTCTCGGCCTGGCAGCCTGCGGCAGCGGCGGCGGCGATTCCGCCGGCGACTCTGGCAACACCACCAGCACCGCACAGGGCGCTGCCTTTAAGCTGGGCGGCACCGGCCCCCTGACCGGCGAGGCCGCTATCTACGGCCAGGCCGCAAAGAACGGCGCTCAGATCGCTGTGGACGAGATCAACGCCAAGGGCGGCGACATCCAGTTCGAGCTGCGCTACGAAGACGACGTGCACGACGCTGAGAAGGCTGTCAACGCTTACAACGTCCTGAAGGACTGGGGTATGCAGCTCTCTCTGGGCTCCGTGACCTCCAAGCCTGCTGAGGCCACCTCCGCTCTGAACTTTGAGGACCGCATCTTCGCTCTGACCCCCTCCGCTTCCTCCGTGGCTACCATCGAGGGCAAGGACAACGTCTTCCAGATGTGCTTCAAGGACCCCAACCAGGGCGCTGCTTCCGCACAGTACATCTCTGAGAAGAAGCTGGGCACCAAGATCGCTGTCATCTGGAAGAACGACGACGTTTACTCCAAGGGCATCCACGAGACCTTCCTGGCCAAGGCCAAAGAGCTGGGCCTGGAGATCGTCAGCGACACCACCTTCGCTGACGGCAACGCCACCGACTTCTCCGTTCAGCTGAACGACGCACAGAGCAAGGGCGCTGACCTGGTCTTCCTGCCCATGTACTATCAGCCCGCTTCCCTCATCCTGTCCCAGGCCAAGAACATGGGCTACGCTCCCAAGTGGTTCGGCGTGGACGGCATGGACGGTATCCTGACCCAGAAGGGCTTCGACCCCGCTCTGGCTGAGGGCGTTATGCTGCTGACCCCCTTCAACGCTGACTCCTCCGACGAAAAGGCCCAGGCCTTCGTGAAGACCTACAAGGAAAAGTTCAACGAAGTGCCCAACCAGTTCGCCGCTGACGCTTATGACTGCGTGTACGCTTACTATGAAGCCCTCACCGCAGCCAAGGCTACCCCCGACATGGACGCCGCTACCCTGTGCGACCTGATGATGAAGACCTTCCCCACCCTGAAGTTCGACGGTCTCACCGGCACTGAGATGACCTGGGACGCCACCGGCGCAGTCTCCAAGGACCCCAAGGGCATGGTCATCGAGAACGGCGCTTACGTGGGTCTGGACTGATCCGCACTGTCTCTCTCGACAGGCAAACAACATTGGAATTCTTCGGCTGGAGCGGCTTACTCACCTAAGCCGCTCCGGCCATGTTCCGCCTTTCTCAGCGCGTATCGGAAAGAGGCCGGTCCCCTGACCGCTTTCCGATACGCACTGGACCTTTGCCTTTTGCCCCCCATCCCACTCATCCCGAAGAGAAAAAGAGAAATACGAGGTATCCAATATGACCTTTCTGAGTTTTCTGATCAGCGGAATTAGCTTGGGAAGCATTTACGCTATCATCGCCCTGGGCTACACCATGGTCTACGGCATCGCCAAAATGCTGAACTTCGCCCACGGCGACGTCATCATGGTGGGCGCGTACATCTGCTTCTATGCTTCCTTCAAATTTGAGCTCCCCCCTGTGGTGGGCGTGCTTCTGGCCGTGGTGGTCTGTACCATCCTGGGTATCGTCATCGAGCGGCTGGCCTATAAGCCCCTCCGGGCTGCCCCCATGCTGGCTGTGCTTATCACCGCCATCGGCGTGAGCTACTTCCTTCAGAACGCTGCGCTGCTCCTGTGGTCCTCCAACCCCAAGGTCTTCCCCCCTGTGGTCCCCAGCGGCAGCATCGCCCTCTTTGGCGGTCAGCTCACCATCCCCTACATCACCCTGGTCACCATCCTGGCCTGCGTGGTCATCATGGTGGTCCTGGTCTGGTTCACCAGCAAGACCAAAATGGGCAAGGCCATGCGCGCCTGCTCCGAGGATAAGGGCGCTGCCCAGCTCATGGGCATCAACGTCAACGGCACCATCTCCCTGACCTTCGCCATCGGTTCCGGTCTGGCTGCCATCGCCGGCGTGCTCCTGTGCTCCGCCTATCCCACCCTGGTGCCCACCACCGGCGCCATGCCCGGTATCAAGGCCTTTACCGCCGCCGTCTTCGGCGGCATCGGCTCCATCCCCGGCGCCATGCTGGGCGGCATCCTGCTGGGTATCATCGAGATCTTCGCCAAAGCCTATATCTCCACCCAGCTCTCCGACGCCATCGTCTTCGCCGTACTGATCCTGGTGCTCACCATCCGTCCTGCCGGTCTGCTGGGGAAGCAGATCCGAGAGAAAGTGTGAGGTGCCGCCATGAAGAATCGGATTCGTTGGAACAAAACCACCCGCAACAACTACATCACCTACGCCCTGGTCATCATCGCCTTTGTGATCATGCAGATCCTCATCGGCGCAGGGTCCATCTCCTCTACCCTGAAGGGTATGCTGGTTCCCATCTGCGCTTACGTGGTCATGGCCATCTCCCTGAACCTCACCGTGGGCGTTCTGGGTGAACTCTCTCTGGGCCACGCCGGCTTCATGAGCATTGGTGCCTTCACCGGCGTCACCGCCGCCGTCGCCCTGAGCAAGCACGTGACCTCCACCCCCATTCTGCTCATCGTGGGCATGATCGTGGGCGCCCTCTTCGCCGCCCTTCTGGGCTTCCTCATCGGTATCCCCGTTATGCGGCTGAAAGGCGACTATCTGGCCATCGTGACCCTGGCCTTCGGCGAGATCATCAAGGGCATCTTCAATAACCTCTACGTGGGTCTGGACGGCAGCGGCCTGCACATTAGCCTGCTGCAGGACACCACCAACCTGGACGAAACCGGAAAGCTGGTCATCGGTGGCCCCATGGGCCTGTCCGGCATCCCCAAGATCTCCACCTTTACCATCGGTGTGGTGCTGGTGCTGGTCTCCCTGGTTGTGGTCTTCCATCTGGTGAACAGCCGGGCCGGCCGCGCCATCATGGCTGTCCGTGACAACCGGATCGCCGCCGAAAGCATCGGCATCAACGTCACCAAGTACAAGCTCATGGCCTTCACCGTCTCCGCCTCCCTGGCTGGCGCCGCCGGTACCCTCTTCGCCATGAACTACACCACCCTGGTGGCCAACAAGTTTGACTTCAACACCTCCATCCTGATCCTGGTCTTCGTGGTGCTGGGCGGCCTGGGCAACTTCCTGGGCTCCATCATCGCCGCCACCGCCCTGACCATCCTGCCGGAAGCCCTGCGTGAGTTCTCCGACTACCGGATGCTGGTGTACGCCATCGTTCTCATCCTGGTGATGCTGGCCACCAACAACGATACCTTCAAGTCCTTCCTGGCCCGCCTGAAGCCGGGCCGCAAGCAGAAAGAAAAGGAGGTGGCCTGACATGGCAAAGCTGGTTTCCATCCCCTCCAACAGCCTCATCCCGGAGCGGGATATCGACAAAAGCCCCATTCTGGAGTGCATCAACCTGGGCATCCAGTTCGGCGGCCTCAAGGCCGTAGACAACTTTAACCTGACCATCGGCCGCACCGAGATCGCCGGGCTCATCGGCCCCAACGGCGCAGGCAAGACCACCGTCTTTAACCTGCTCACCAAGGTCTATCAGCCCACCACCGGCACCATTCTGCTGGACGGCAAGGACACCCACGGCATGAACACCATGCAGGTGAACAAGGCGGGTATCGCCCGTACCTTCCAGAACATCCGGCTCTTTAACGCCATGTCCGTGGAAGACAACGTGAAAACCGCCATGGAAAACGAAATGACCTACAGCATGTGGCACGGCATCTTCCGCACCCCCAAGTACTGGAAGCAGGAGAAGGTCGCCCATGAGCGTGCTCTGGAGCTCCTCTCCATCTTCAACATGGAAGGCATGGCCAACATGAAGGCAGGCTCCCTGCCCTACGGCGCCCAGCGCCGCCTGGAGATCGTCCGGGCCCTGGCCACCAACCCCTCTCTGCTGCTGCTGGACGAACCGGCCGCAGGCATGAACCCCTCGGAAACCGCGGAGCTCATGGAAAACATCCGTAAGATCCGGGACGTGTTCCATATCGCCATCCTGCTCATCGAGCACGATATGAACCTGGTCATGAACATCTGCGAAGGTCTGTGCGTGCTGAACTTCGGCAAGGTCATCGCCAAGGGCACCCCCCAGGATGTCCAGGCCAACCCCGCCGTGATCGAGGCCTATCTGGGCAAGAAGAAGGAGGCCTGAACCCATGGGAACCATTCTGAAAGTAGAAGATATCAACGTCTACTACGGCAGCATCCACGCCATCAAGGGCATCTCCTTCCAAGTGGAGGAGGGCGAGGTGGTCACCCTCATCGGCGCCAACGGCGCAGGTAAGTCCACCACCCTGAACACCGTGTCCGGCCTGCTGCGCAGCAAGACCGGCTCCATTGAATTCCTGGGCCAGAACGTGTCCAACGTCCCCTGCCACAAAATGACCGGCCGGGGCCTGGCGCTGGTCCCCGAAGGCCGCCGGGTCTTTCTCCAGATGACCGTCCAGGAAAACCTGGAAATGGGTGCCTTCTCTCAGAAGGGCGGGACCCTCTCCGCAGACCTGGACAAGGTCTACCAGCTCTTCCCCCGTCTGAAGGAACGGATCAAGCAGACCGCCGGTACCCTCTCCGGCGGTGAGCAGCAGATGCTGGCCATGGGCCGGGCGCTCATGAGCCACCCCAAGCTGCTCATGCTGGACGAGCCCTCCATGGGCCTGGCCCCCATCCTGGTGGAGCAGATCTTTGAGATCATCGAGAACCTCCACAAGGCGGGCACCACCATCCTCCTGGTGGAGCAGAACGCTCAGGCCGCTCTGTCCGTGGCCAACCGTGGCTACGTGCTGGAGACCGGAAAGATCGTCACCACCGGCACCGGGGCCGAGCTGCTGGCCAGCCCCGAGATCAAGAAAGCCTATCTGGGCGGTTAAGCCGCTGTTTTTCCTGCAAAGGACCGCCCCGCTGCGACATCCTGTCGCAGCGGGGCGGTCCCCGTTTTTCTGTCAGATCAAACCAGGCAGCGGACAGCCCGGGGCCTCAGTCCTCGATGGCGCCAAAGCCCATCTCGCCGCTGACGTTATACAGGCCGTAGTAGGGCAGGTACTTCTCGTTCCCCAGCGGGGCAATGCCCCGCATCCAGTCCCGGAAGGGGCCGGGCAGGTCCGTCACGGGAAGGCCCGGCTTGTAGATCAAAAACTCGTCCGCCCCCACAAGCCCAAAGGGCTCTGTCCGGATATACCGGACGCCTTCCTGATAATATTCCTCTCCCGGGGTGCCATCCATCTCAAGGGATTCCAGGCGGGTGGAATAGACCCCGCCCTCTACCCGCTTGGGCTGGGAGAACTTTCCCTTAAAGGTGCAGATCCGGGTGGTGCCGTTGGGATAGGCGTCCCCTACGTCTCCCAGGTCCCCGTCAAAGTACTTGCCGGTAAAAGACCCGTCGTCCGCAATGTTGAGCATGGTGGCCCAGCCGCCAGCACCGCTGGAAAAGACAAATTCCTCGGGCATCTCCTCCCACAGGCTGGGCTGCGCCTCCGGCTTCTCCTGCCCAGACTGCGAGGGGCCGTTCCCCTCCTGCGGCTCTCCCTCTTCAAAGGTCAGCCTGGTGGTCCCGGTCAAGGGGGCCACGTCCTGGATGCCGCCCATGATCTCATAGGTCATCTCAACAGACCGGAGGTTCCCCTCCTTGTCCAGGGTAGCCACCACCTCTGCCTTTTGGACCCCTTCTTCCTCCGGGGCCACCTCTCTGCGGGCCCAGTAGATGGTGTACTCAATGGGAAGGGCGCTGTTCAAGATCCCGCAATTGGTCTCCCCCACGTCCTCCTGGCTGTAGGTGAAGGTGCACACGGTGGTGCCGTTCTCCTTCTGGCTCACGGTGCCCTCGTGGTCGGCTTCGCCGGGCAGGGCCAGCTCCAAATAGTAGGGGCGGTCCTGGATCCAGGGCTGCTCATACGCCTTCTTCTGCAGGGAAAGGGTGGGGAACTGATAGGTCAGGGTATACTCCCGGTCCTCGTTCTCCTGCTCGTAGGTCCCGTTTGCCCGCAGCTGAGCGGTCCCCAGCCCCTCTGCCTGCATCTCCTCGGTGAAGGTCAGGCCTTCAATGCGAAACGCCTCGCTGTCCATGGTCCCGGTCCGCTCGATCTCCACCGGTCCCTCCTGCAGCTTCTCCACTGCCTTCTGGTAGAGCTCCAATGCGCTGGCCTGGGTGTCCTCCTTGGGCGGTTCTGGCGTCTCTGCCCCCTGCTTCCCGCAGGCGGACAACCCCAGCAGCAGCGCCAGCAGCGCAATCCCTGCTTTCGTTCGTTTCATGGCTTTCTCCTCTTTCTCTTTGGTTTTGGGGTCATACTTATTTTATGATACCATAGTTTCTCTCCGCCGTCATTCACATCGGTTATCTCTTCCCCTCCCCACAGAAAATTTTCCGGGGAAGAGCAAAAAAGAGAGAGGCAAGCTGCCTCTCTCTTTTTTCGTTTGGTCGTATGTTATTTCACAATATTCTCGCAGAACCGCATGAGCACAGTAGACACCTGGGCCCGGGTGGACGTGCCCTGAGGTGCCAGGGTGTTGCCTTCCAGACCGTTGATGAGCCCAGCGCCTACCGCCCATTTCATGGCGTCGGCTGCCCAGGGGGAGGTCTTATCGCCGTCCACGAAGGCAGTCAGATCAGCGGAAGCGGACACGTCCCACTTCTTGTACTGAGCGTAACGGTACAGAATGGCGGACATCTGTTCCCTGGTCAGGTCGCCGCTGGGGGCAAACCGGTTTCCTTCCACGCCGTTGACGATACCGTTGTCCGAGGCCCACTTCACCGCGTTGGTGTACCAGGTGCCTGCGGGCACGTCTTCGAAGGGCATGTCACCGCTCACCGCAGGCTGACCGTCCAGACGGTACAGGATGGTCACCAGCATGGCCCGGTTCAGGGTGGCGTTGGGGGCAAACTGGCCTCCCTCCACGCCGTCCATGAGGCCCTTGTCATAGACGTACTTCACAGAATTGTAGAACCAGTCGGTGGGTTTCACATCGGTGAAGGGCAGCACTTCGGGGCTGTTCTTCACAAACACGCCCTCAATGGTCACCTTGGAGGCAGGCATCACAAAGGTGTAGGTGCCGTAGCTCTCCTGCTTCACGTCGATGACGTTGCCCTTGGCGTCGGTGACCACCAGCTTGTCCAGGTGATAGCCCCCCTGG
This sequence comes from Evtepia sp., assembly GCF_034090835.1. Lineage (GTDB taxonomy): Bacteria > Bacillota > Clostridia > Oscillospirales > Oscillospiraceae > Evtepia. The sequence continues at coordinate 52,666 of NZ_JAXDRS010000012.1, read as the reverse complement.
GGCTTCACGTTCACGGTCACCGTTGCCCCCTGCTCTGCGCCCTTGGCGTAGCAGGTGACGGTGCCGTTGTCAGTGGGCAGAACGGTGATGGCGCTGCCGCTGGGGAGACTCTTGTGCCAAAGTTCAATGCTTCCGGAAATGCTGTTATAGTTATGGCTATCTTCGGGGGTAAAAATCCATTTGTAGCTGGTGTTAGCCTTAACCTCCGTTGTGTTGTCCAGCTCCCAAGTCACGGTACCCTTTACAGAGAAAGTACCGCCCTCGGTGGTAAGACCAGCATCGGCCAAGGTCTTGCCACCGCTGGTAATGGAAGTGTATCGGGGCTCACCAGTGGGAGTCGCCTTATTCACTGTGATGGCAGCACTTCCTTGCACTGACGCATACAAATCGCTGTTATCTGGAGTAAATGTCCACTGAGCCTCATATCTGCCTGCGGCGGGCATAGTATCAGGTGCATCCCAGGTAAAGGTTCCTGGCACGGCCTCCTCTCCATCCTGCATAGCTCCAGAGAGAGTGATGGCGCTGAGCGACTGACCATAGGTGATAGTGGTGGTGCTAAGATTGGGCGCACCGGAGGGTACTTTCCTACAAGTGCCAGTTAGGATAACTGTGATCACGTAGTCGTTGTAGTTGACGCCTCCATCCTCCACCAAAAGAATTCTGCTCATGTCTCCCCCTTCTCTCTCTGCACGGTAAAGACAAACACCGTGCCCGACGGTCCGGTCTGCTCCAGGTTCAGCTGTCCGCCGTGGGCCTCCACCGCCTCCCGGCAGATGGCCAGACCCAGGCCGCTGCTTCCGTCGCCGCTGGTCCCCTTCTCAAAGAGATGGGGCAGCAGCTCCGGCTGGATGCCCTCACCGGTGTCCTCCACCCGGAAGACCACAAAGGCTGGGTCCTCCACCGCCGAGGCCCGGATGGTAATGGTCCCGTTCCGGGTGTGCCGGTTGGCGTTTCCCACCAGATTGATAAAAATTTGCAGGAGCATCTCTTCGCTGCCGTACAGGCTCCCCCCGGTCTCCTCTGCCAGGACCACCCGGTTCTGGTTCTTGAGGCACATGGGGGTACAAATCGCCCGGACCCGCTGCAGCAGGTCCTCCAGCTCCACGGGGGCAAAGGTCTCCTCCCGCCGGCTGCCGTAGGAGTAGTCCATAAGGCTGGAAACCAGATCCGCCAGACGCATGGCCTCCTGGTGGATGGTCCGCAGGTTCTCCGGGGTCTCCTGGTCCACCCGGTGGGCTATCAGCTGCATTCCACTCAAAGACATCTTGCTCATTTTCAGAAACACAGGCAAACGTCCCGTTAGTCTGTCCCACCAACAAGGTTTGCTCTTTGTTTTGCAAGCTGTAAGCAATTGATTTCAGCTTAAGCGTTCCAAGATTTTTGTGTTCTTTAATGATTTTTCCATCCTTATCCTGAATAAAGATAGAATCAGGCAGCACATCTTTGAACTGTCCATTGAGGATTGAAAATCCGGATACCGCCGCCTTCTCCGAAACAGCTAACCCATTCTGTGCTCCCGCTATGATGTTTGGTGTACCAGAAAAGACAAGTTCCTCAATAGATCCGTCACTACCTGCGCCTATGCCCTCTCCTGAATCACTACCGATAGCAATTATATCTGTGTTACCACCAATTGCTATCTTCATTCCCGTTCCATAGTAGCCGCCGCCAACACCTGCACTGCCGCTTTTGCCAACAGCAGTGATCTTACCTCCGGTAATGTCGATGTTTCCGCCTTGAGCAGATACCCCTGCCCCAATCCCCGCACCCCAGGGACCACCAGTAGCTCTGATGTCACCACCTGTAATATGAATGCTTGGAGCACTTCTATAACCGCCGCCAATACCTGCACCGCCGTCTGTTCCTTCAGCAGTAATATTACCTCCCGAAATATCAATCTGGGCTTCAGGAGCACCGGGAGAAATGGATGAACTGATCCAATTGTCCCCGCCGCCAATACCCGGCCCTCCGTAATAGTTGTTTACTTCTCCACCTTTGGCAATAATCCTACCAGAGCGAATGATGATTTGGGTGTCAGATGTAGAGCCGGAAGTATTGCTGCCAATACCCGGAGCACCTCTGCCGCCTATTGCTGTCAGGTTGATTGTATGGTTATCTCTTTCTTCAATGATGATTTTTTCAAGGACAGCACTGTTACTAATGCCATTGTCTCCGATTCCTGCACCTCCAGGGCTACCCGTAGCTTGCAAATCGCCGGTAGCCTTAATCGTACCACCATAGATTTTTAAGGTGCCGCCTCCATCGTTAAACACACCAATACCTGGTCCTCTTCCATCTTCGCTTCCTTTTTTTCCGCATACAGCAGTTAATGAGCCATCACCTGTAATGGTCACATCAGCAGCACCTTGGAGTTCTATCGCAGGCTTGTACTGTCCATATATTGTATTTTCTCCATCTAATGTCAGAGTGACTTTGGACCCATCCTTACAGCAGATACCGGAACTCCCCGAATTTGAGGCAGCAGCTTGATCCGACCGTATATTCACCTTATGCAAAGTAATATTCGCTTCGACATTGGTGTCTATGATCAATACTGCACCCATTTGTGCATATTCGTCCCAGATAGAGGTGTTCCATGTGCCGGAAATCGTATAGTCACCGCTCTCCTTGATCACAATGGATTGTCTTTTTCCGTCACTCCCATAGGAAGCTTCTAGTTTTACCTTATCTGCCACATTACCTTCTGTGCAGGAAATCACTGGCCCTTGATATTCCTTGCTATTTTCTCTCGTCTCCACTGTCGAGCTAGGCACATCATTCGTTCCCTTGCCTTCAACTGCTATCGCATTTGCGGGCATTAGTGATAATACCATAATTATCGCAATCAGTAGACTACACAATCGTTTTTTCATACGTTCCTCCTTTGGCGGGCTCTGATAAGAAAGGCCTTTGTCTACCTGCCTCATTTTCTATTTCCCACGTTTCTTTGTGGTATTTTCATCATTATACCGGATGAGCCCCCTCATTTCAACAATGGCACCCTCATCTTTTGAGATCCCTCCTCTGGCCGCCTTTCGGAGGCGCAGCAGACGTTCTGAGTCCCACCCCTCCCAATCCCTGCATATTTCTCCATCAAATGCAGACACTATCCCCACAGCAAATTCACACATGCAAGGAGTTTTGTACTATGAAAGCTACCGGTATTGTCCGACGCATTGATGACCTGGGCCGGGTGGTCATCCCCAAGGAGATCCGCCGCACCATGCGGATCCGGGAGGGAGACCCGCTGGAGATCTTCACCAGCAGCGACGGCGGCGTGGTCTTTAAAAAATACTCGCTCATGGGTGGTCTGGGTGATTTCTCCGCCCAGCTCCGCGAATCCCTCTACAAATCCACCGGGAAGATGGTCACCATCACCGACCGGGACGCCTGCATCTCCGTAGCAGGCGGAGGGCGGAAGGAACTCACCGACAAGACCATCTCCCCTGCCCTGGCCCAGGTCATGGAGGCCCGGCAGATCTACCAGTACCAGGAGGGGATCCCTCCCATCCCGGTGAGCGACTACACTGACCGCTACCTGGTCTCCACCGCCGCTCCCATCCTCTCGGAAGGGGACGTGCTGGGCTGCGTGGTCTTCCTCTGCCCCAAGGAGTCCCTGACTGTCAGCGACACGGAATACAAGCTGGCCCAGACCATCGCCGGGTTTCTGGGGCGGCATATGGAAGGGTGATCTCTCCCCGGAACCGTCTGCCGGAGGAGCTTCTGCCCCGGCAGACGGTTCTCTCTTCATAAACCCGCTCCCTGCTGCATACAGTGGTGACACGGACAATGTTGGGAGTGGTAGAACTTGCGGACTGACATGGAAGAACGCGCCTGCGATCTGGCCCTCTATATCATCGAACACAAGGCGACGGTCCGGGCTGCGGCAAAGCAGTTCGGCATCAGCAAGTCAACGGTACATACAGAAGTGATAAATTAGAACGGTTCGTTTGGGTAGTAGATTAAGAAAAGCAAGGAGGAACCGTCAACCAAAAATAATGGTTTACAGCACAGCGCCCGCCGGTTGATAGACTGGCAGGCGCTGTTGTCGTTATACTCCCTATACAGGCGGCGAGGTGCCACTCCGCCCCATTACATCAAGTGATGTTTCATACTATGCTCCCTATGGGAGGCAGCACAGGTACGATCCACTACAGCATTTTTAACCGGTTCCTTATTTCAACCCATACTCTCCTTGCGTGGAGCAACCAGTCACCCGCACAACAATTAAAGCCAAAAAGGCTTATTTCAATCCACGCTCCCCGTGCGGGGAGCGACGGACAGCGATGATATCCGTCTTGCTGCCGAACTGATTTCAATCCACGCTCCCCGTGCGGGGAGCGACGCATCTCATTGAGCATGGACACTCAAATGTAAAAAAGATTTCAATCCACGCTCCCCGTGCGGGGAGCGACCACGGATCTGTGCGCCGCAGCGAGGGCAAAACTTGATTTCAATCCACGCTCCCCGTGCGGGGAGCGACCAATCTTCCAGGGGGACATAGTTCAGGGATGCCTTCCATTTCAATCCACGCTCCCCGTGCGGGGAGCGACCACCGTGTTTCCCTTCAATGCAGTACACGTAATCGATTTCAATCCACGCTCCCCGTGCGGGGAGCGACGGCAGATATGCATAAATGCATAAATGCATACCTGCGAACTTATAGACTATAGCTAAATTTTAACGTCTTGCCAGGAGAGTTGTCAAACCCTACCTTCTTTACACGGCAAAATGGAGCGCTTTTTCGGTGCGAACCTCCCAGATCTTTTATGTGCGCTGATACTTCGCACTTTTACAAAATCAGCGGATCCTCCGGCATATAGGAAGATTTGCAGCCAAAATGCTCGATTTTATTTTCGTAGCGTTTTCCAAGGTAATAGAAGCGTAGGCTATCCTTTTCCTGGTTCATAATGGACAGCAGCTTTGCCTGCAGCAACTTGCATTGCGCCGTGTCCAACAGACACTCAAACACAGAACATTGCACTCGCTGACCGTAATTGACACATTGCTTTGCAATCTGCCGCAGGCGTTTTCGTCCGGCGGCATCCTCTGTATTGACATCGTATGTAATCAGTACCAGCATAGCATCCTCACTTCCACAAAAAAGGCGGATAGGCTTTGAGATCGCCTCTCAGGTATCGTACCAAAAGCAGCGCCTGTAAATAAGGTACCAGTCCCCACGGGATCTTCTCTCTCAAAAATGGGTGGGTCAACGTCTCTTTTTTGCGCTCCTGCCAGCGCTGCAAAAACAATCGGCGTCCGTCCTCACTCAGAAAAACACCGCCATTCTCACGATAGGTAAAGTCCTTTTCCCGAAACATACGATTGTTGATACAGGTCAATACAAAACGATCCGCCACGCAGGGCCGAAGTTCCTCCATAAGATCAAGGGCAAGGGAACTGCGTCCCGGTCTGTCCCGGTGAAGAAACCCCACATAGGAGTCCAGTCCAACGCTCTCCAGCGCCCAGGCGCAGTCGTGGGACAGCAGACTGTAGGCAAAAGACAACAGCGCATTTACCGGATCAAGGGGCGGTCGACGGCTGCGGGTCGTAAAGCGGAAGGTGCTCCGGTCTCCCAAAATCAGCTGATCAAATACACTGAAATAGGCGGTTGCCCCGGCTCCCTCCAGCCCCCGAAGGCTGCTGAGCTCTGTTTCCTCCAAAAGCTGAGGCAGCAGGGCTTTTAATTGACTGGACACCTCGGCTAAGCGCTGGTCATCCACCCGAAGCCCATGATCCCGACGGGTGCGCTCGATGCTCCACCGGGCGTTATGGACTTTTCCAAACACCATGGCACGGGCAATGGTGCAGCTCTGGGCCGGGTCATCCGCAATCCGGTACTGGGTACGCCGCAGGAGCACATTCCCATTGGCCTCACCGGTAACCCTCGCCAGAAACTTCCCTCTTGGCGTGCAAAAGGAAAGAGAGATCCCCCGCTGGGCACAGGCCCCCATCAGAGCCGGTGAGGCCCCCGGATAGGCAAAGGAGAGAATGGCGGATAACGTGTGGAGCGGGTAGCGTGCCACCACGGTTTTCTCCCGGTTGGCTACTACATTTTCGCCATCCAGAGAGAGATAGATGTCCTCTGAGGTGACAAACAGCGTGTTAAGCAGATGTCTCATGGTTCCTCCTCCATGGCCTGACGCAGATACTGCTCCACGTCTTTCCCTTTCATCAAGGCAGGCAGACAAAGTTCTTTCAAGGAACAGGCGTTACACCCTTTGGACGGTTTTGCTTTCGGCGTGTATCCGCGGCGGCTGAGCTGGTGCATCTCCTCTGTCATCGTGTGCACTTGCTGTCTCAGCTCTGGTGTGAAGAGAACGGATACCCGCCGCCGGGTCTCGCCATAGAAGAGCGCTCCTTCCGCAACGGTGCAGCAAAGCATCTCCTCCAGGCACATGGCCTGGGCGCACAGCTGCAGCTCGTCTGCCTGGTGGGTTTTTGGCGCTCCCCGCTTATACTCCACAGGGAAGGGAGACCACAGCCCCTCTTCCCCATAGAGCGGCACACCGCCGGAATCCTGGTGAAACTCTACCACATCACATTTACCGGAGATCCCCAGCGTCGGAGACACTATGGAAAGGTCTCGCAAAATCAGGAGGTTTCCCCGCCGTTCCCGGGCCTCGCCGTTGTGGGCCCGATGGTGGAACAGATCCCTTTCCACGGTACGCAGATTCTCCTGCCACTGCCGTTCAATATGGATCAGTGCCCACTGGCGGCGGCAGAAAGCAAAGTGCTGCAAACCGGACAGCTGGAGGAAGTCCTCCTCGCAGTAGATCACCCCATGCGCTGACAGGTAACACCGGCAGGCAGGGCCGCTTCATCCACTGTGACAACATAGTCCTGATAGGAACGGGCAGGAGCAGCATCCGCATCTTTCCGGCTGACTGTCACAGCGTCAAAGAGCTTCCATGCAGGAGCGCAGCCCAGCTCGCTGTCGTGTTTGAAGACGATCAGCTCCCGCACTGCCATTTTGCCCCGGGCAGCGGAGTGGTCATGTTCAAACATATTGAGAATAGCCTCCCACAGAAGAGAGAGGTCTCCCTCGGAAAAGCCGGTAGTCTTCCGGGCCAGATTGGCAGAAATATACCCCTCACAGCGGTAGAGGCCATAGGGAACGATGTACTTCCGCCCCATCTCCGTACCTTTCTTTTCTGCATCTGCTTCTGTGGTGATTGCTACACGGGTAATCGTGACTTCCTGAGGCACCACCGGCTCCACACTCCGTGCAAAGCCCAGCTGCACCGGTCCCCGCACCTGACCACAATTCAAGGCAGCTTTTACAAAAGTAGTCATTACTGCACCAAAAGTACGGATATCATAGAAGTTTTTGCACATCCAGTCACGAATCTTTCTGTCGAGATCAGGATCTGCCTTCTTTTTCTCCTTCACCGTTTTCTCAGTAACATCCAGCGCCGTATAAGCCTCTGCGTCGCTGCGATTGAGAGGAACTGCGTCCTTCACATAGATACGGTAGCCGGCGGCATCCTCCTTCACTGTCTCCACATAGTTGCGGATCTTCCGCTTGAGGCACACATCAGTCACAATGCCAAGACCGGTTTCCGGGTCGACTCGGGGCATATTGCCGGCGTCAGGGTCCCCGTTGGGGTTTCCGTTTTCCACATCGAAGAGAATAACAAATTCATAGCGGTTCCTAATCGGTTCAGACATCTTACTTTTCCTCCTTTTTCTCAAAACGGGCCTGGGTCTGATGGTAATAGCCCAGCTGGAACGATCCCTGCTGAGGCAGATTCATACGAGGGGGATAGCTCTCTCCCAGCTTGGAGAGCAGTTCGGCGATCTGCTTGTCATAGTGTATACGAAGTCCGGAATCCAGCTTTTTCATATGCTTTTGTGCCAGGTTCAAAAGCCCCGGGAAGACAATCGCCGGCGTAGCAGAGGCCGCATTAAAATACTTATCCTTAATAGTGGCATTGATTCCGGGGTTTGCGCTGGACTGTATGGCTTCCAGTACAGAGAACAGCCGCCCCAAGGTATAGGGTACATGGGCGCTTTCAGGATTGAGGGACACGGTCAAAACCTCCTTTGGTACATCAGGATGTGCATTTTTCAAATAGTATGCTTTCAAGATAGCGGCACGGCCCCGGGTAATGGAACACTCTGCCCGAATCCGCAGTGCTACGCCGTTCAGCAGTGTCGCCGGGTAGCGGGTATCGGTGAGGATCGCCCGAAGTACCTCGCCGGCCATATTGGGTACCGGGGTCTTGTCCCGGTTGTTCTGATTGACGGTCTCATCCAGCAGCTTCCACATGGGGATGGTATCAAACTTATCGTAGGCAGGTTTCACGATCTCCAGCCGCTGCTGGTGAGCCTGGGCATTACGGAGAAACGCCCCAAAGCTGTTGCGCAGGAAGAAGCGTACGGAAAGACGGGCAGCATTGGGAGAAAGCCCCAGGATGTAAACCTCCATATTCGGGTCCAGCCGCTCCCCGTCCAGCTCCACTGCGTTTCCTATGCACAGATTCTTCAATGCGCCCTGTAAATCCGTCAGCGTATAGGATAGCTCCTGCCCGAAGAACATCCACCCCATCATATTCTGGTAGACATCTCCGCCGTTCTTTGCCCAGCAGACTACCGTAGCATCTCCCATGCGATAGACGTGCTCCCGATCGGAAAGCAGATGATTAAGGGCGCTGGTATAGGCAAAAGAGGCGTATTTTCTGGTGGGCGCATTCAAATTCTGCTCTTTTCCGTAGGAGCAGAAGGCCGGTGCATTGAACGATACCAAGGCTGCTCCACTGGACTGTGCCCCCTGCACATTTTTAATAGATGGGTGGATATTCTCTACCGGGCCCCGTTCTCCAGTAACCAGACAGACCATCTGCGGCCCGTCCTCTGCTGCCTGATAGTGATTGTCCCAGGCTTTACAAAGCATGGGGTCTTTATGGACGAACGCTCCATCATACCGGAACACAAGGTTGCTGCCGCTGATGATGTCCTCCCAACAGGTGGCCAGCGCTGGGTGACTGGCAGCCTGTTCCGGCTGCCATGTCCGGAAAAAAGCAAGGACTGCCCGGGCAGCGGGTGTATCTGTCTCTGCAAGGAGCTTTTCATGCAGCTCTCTGCACGCCTGAAAACAGTCCAAAGCCCGCTGAGGCTTTCCCTTATTGTCAATACCCAGTAGATAACTGGATGTGTCACAAAGGAAATTAGAGGCAATGCCCACGGTACGCTTCACCGGAGCAGGCAACTTCATAAGCTGGGGTGCCAGCACGGTCTTTTTCCCCTTGGTCTGTTCTGTCTGGACAGAAACCACCTGTTGGAGCGCCCCATCTGCTCCGATACACAGGGCATAAGAAACTTTGACCTTTCCCCAGCCGGGCGGAGAGATCTTGCCGCTGTCCGCCAGGGTCTTATAGTATTCCGTCAGTGCCTGCAAGATCATCGCCGCACCTCCTCACTGTCCCAGGGCGGCACATCCAGCACGCCGTCCCGCAGGATTCCCCGGAAAAAGAGAGGGGTGATATTCTCCGGGTCGGAATAATCCATATCGTAGAGCATCCAGCCCAGATCCCGCTCTCCCTTCAGCTCCTCCGGGCAGGGCGGCAGCTCCTCACACAGACGAAACTGGGCGGGAAACTCCCGGCAGCCAAAGCATGGCTGGTGATAAAACTGCCCTTTTCTGATGCGCCGCTTCACAATATCCTGAAATTTTCCCGGGTTGTCCCCCGCTGCGGCCTTCTCCGTCATCTCAAAATGGGCTTCGATCACATAGCGGACATCCCGCAGCAGCAGAGCTGCCCGCTGCTGAATGTCCTCAGAGGTACTGAGGTACAGCTCTCCTTTCCCCCGCTCCATCACCGTGCGGGCAGAACGGGCAGAAACGGTGGATTTCACCTCGTTGCGCCGCAGGTTGGAAAAACGAAGAGGCGCACAGACATGAATACGGTCGATATACCACCGCAGACCGGGGTGCCAATAGATTGCTTCGACCAATCCCCTGGCTGCCGATGGCGTCATCACATCGTAGCTCACCCGCTCCACCTTCATTTCCGGACGGGTAAAGAGCGCGTAGTCTCCCCATACTTCCAGTTTTATAGACATTGGCGTCACTCCTTTCTCATCGTAGTTTATATAAACAGCGCCTTTCCGCTGTCCGCCTCCAGGGAGAGGCCGGTTTTCTCAGAGTAAAGCGCTATATTTTTTAAAATCACAGAACCATCCTCCAAAATCTCAAGATCTCCGGCTTCTTCCAGAGCGGAAAAGTGCTTTTCATAGATAGATACGCCATATTGCCCCAGCTGCCGGAACAACTTCCGACTGCCTGCACCGGCTCGTAGCTGCTCAACAAGTGCCGCACCTTCTCCCAGCGGAATGTAGAGCGTCCGGGTGGAATTGTCAATGAGATGGAAGTTCTCCGCTACCGTGCGAAACGGGAAAAATTCCGACTGGATCAGCCACAGGATATTTTTTTCATCCCAGGCGGCTTCTCCCTTGATATCCAGAAGCTGCGAGAAATAGTCGTGAATGGCTTCCTGGGAGGCAATGTCCTCATGGCGGGACATTGCCTCTCTTCCCGCACTGATAGCCGCAGAAAACAGCGGAGGTTCTTTTTCTTCTCCCTCAAAAATATGGACAATACTCTCCTCCCGGGATCTTTTTCCCTCCCGGTTGCACCGACCGGCAGCTTGCAAAATCGAGTCGAGACCAGCAAGCTCCCGGAACACCGCCGGAAAATCTACATCCACACCGGCTTCCATCAAGGAGGTAGATACCACCCGGCAGGGAAGTCCCTCCTTGAGACGGAGGCGGATCTCTGCAAGCTGCCGTTTCCGGTGATCGGGATACATTAGCGTTGAGAGGTGAAAGCTACCCTCCTCCTCCAGCCGTTCGTATACCGCTTGAGCGGCTTTTCTGGTGTTTACAATACACAAGACCTGATGATGGGCGTTGAGCCTTTTCGCCAGCGCCTCCCAGGTGAGGTGCCCCTCCTTCCGGAAGATCGTCCGGCGAAAAACCTCCCACTGGCAGGTCTCCGGCAAGCAGATTTCCCGTACGGGGACTGACGGCAGAAATTCCTGAAAGCGCGGCTTCAGTGCAGGCTGGGTTGCCGTACAGAGAACAGCAGAAACGCCATAGTTTTTCACCAATTGAGAAATTGCCCAGACACAGGGACGCAGATAAGGTATCGGCATCATCTGAGCCTCGTCAAAAATCACCACACTGCCAGCAATATGATGAAGCTTGCGGCACTGGGAGGATCGGCAGGCGTACAGGGATTCAAAAAACTGGACTGCTGTTGTCACAATGACCGGCATATCCCAGTTTTCTGTGGCTTTTGCCAGACGAACCGTTTCAGGGCTGGCCTCTCCCTCCAGATCATAGAGCCTGTTGGAGTGGTGGTCCAACACATTTTCCGTGCCCAGTATGCTGCGGAACACCTCCGCCGTCTGCTCGATGATGGAAGTATAGGGGATCACATAAATTACCCGCCGCAGGCCATGCTTTTTTGCGTGGGCCAGGGCAAAGGCCAGGGATGCCACCGTTTTTCCGCCGCCGGTGGGGACTGTGAGGGAAAACAGACCGGGCAACTGGCCTTCTCCCTCCCTCATACACCGCTCCAGAATCTCACAGCGCCGGCAGTTCAGCTCTCCCTTAGGCGGAAACCAGCCTGAGATATAGCTTTGGAGTCTTTCCCAAAGATCGTCTATGGAAACCGTACAAGCCTCCCGGCGTTGCCCCTCCATAAAAGCCTCTGTGTCCAAAAAGTCGGCATCCACCAGACAGGAATAGAGCATCCGGGTAAAAAACATCAATTCCAACCCAGATTTTTTCATGACAAAGTCCGGGACTCCGGCCTGGGGCAGCGCTACCTCTCGCACCCATCTGTCATAGGGCTCCAGCATCCCACGTTCTCCACGTTTGATGCGTCCCCAAAAAGTAGCTTGTTCTGCCCCGTCCAACCGATTACCGCCATTGGGCAGGCCGCCGTGATGACCCGCCACAGCAAAGGCAGCAAACATCTGTCTGCGCCTAAAGCACTCCACGGTACCCGCGGTGGAGTGATCCACTCTTGCCCCTCCAAGGAGCCGCTTTTGAAATGCTGTGCTGTATTTTCCGATATCGTGGGCAAGCCCCGCCAGCTCGGCCTGCTCCTCACCGCCAAAGGGACGAGCAAAGTCCTTTGCTAAGGAGGCTGTTCCATGCAAATGTTCCAAGACAGACTGCGACTGTCCTTCTGTTGTCAGATGAGCCAGATAAGGAGAAGATTCCATGCTGAAACTCCTTTCATTTTGAAAAATCCATATGACAAAAGGGTATCTGATGGCTTTAAAGGCAAATCAACATCCATATATAATTATATTTATTTTAGTATATCACTGTTCAACAGCAAAATACAACTTTTTCTTCCAGGGTCAGCAAAGCGTTTGGGGACTTCTTTTGTGCGCAGAAGAAACCCCTTGAAGTCAGAGGTGTCGGATCTCTCTGCATACTTTTCCCCCTTCCCCTCATATACATGGGACAAATCGGGATAGGGAGTGTGTGCCATTGAAAGGAAACCTTGAGGAGCGGGCCGAGGCCCTCGCCCTTTACATGATAGAAAACCGCGCCACTGTCCGTGCCGCCGCCAAGCACTTTGGCATCAGCAAGAGTACGGTACATAAGGATCTATCCCAGCGGCTTCCCGCCTTCAACCGGCCCCTCTACCTCCAGGTGAAGGAGATTCTGGCCCTGAACAAAGCGGAACGCCACATTCGCGGGGGCATCGCCACCAAAGAAAAGTATGAGCGGCTTCATCGCCGGTAAAGAAAACAGTCCGTAGGCATTGCGCTGTCATGCCCACGGACTGTATCCTGTTCCAAAGAGGGCGGGGATCTCTCCCTGCCCTCTTTCTATTATATGCCAATATTACGGCTGCCACTGCTCCAGGTCGATCACCTGGGTCCCCCGGGCCTTCCAGGTCTCCAGAATCGTCTGGTCCACCGGCAGCAGGGTGATCCGCTCGTAGTCTCCAAGAGCAAAGAAGGGGAACACCCCGATCTCCCCCTGGTAATACACCACTCGTGGGATCTCTACCTCCAGGTAGCGGGTATCGTACCGGTCCTGGTACGCCTGGCGGTCCAGCCGCTCATACAAGGCCCCCCGCTTCTCCTGGGGCAGATCCGGCAGCAGAAGGCCAAAGACTTCCAGGCACATCTCCCGATAGAACTCGTTCTTGACCTGGGTGTCGCTGTGCTCGTCCAGGTCCAGAGAAATCCGTGCTGCCGTTTCGCCGCCCTCCGGGATGTACACCGACAGGGTGGGCCAGAACCATCCGCTGCCCCCTGGTGACACACTGTACACCCGTTGGGCCGGCCGGTCCCCTTCCCCGGGGGCCTCTGTGATGCTCCACTCCTCTGCCGGAGGAAGAAAGACTGCCTCCCCATAGGTTTTCCAATAGGCGCTGTTGTAGCTGGCGATCAGGTTGTCCAAAGAAAAGGCAAAATGGAGTCCCCCAGCGTTTCCGGCAACGGTTCCGGTCTTCAAAGCAACGTCCTCGGGCGGAGTTTCCTTCGCCTCCTCCTGGACTTCGGGGATCTCCTCCGGCGCAGCCGTCTGCCGGGGGCGGCTGGCAAACCAGCACAATGCTCCGATGAGAAGCAGCACAACCACCAGGAAAAACAGCGAGTCGAACCCCTTCTTCCAAACCATCCGCATATCTACAAACCTCCGAAAAAAACAGTGCCCTGCGGCGCAGCCGCAGGGCACTCTGTGGTTCTTCTTATTCCACCGAGATCAGGTAGTGATACACCGGCTGTCCGCCTTCCAGAACGGTGATCTCCGCATCGGGGCAGGCATCCTCAAAGAAGGCCCTGGCCTTCTCTGCGTCTGCTTCCTCCACCCCTTCGCCGTAGAAGATGCTGATGAACTCCCCGCCCCGGGCTGCGCTCTCCCGGGCCAGCTTGTCCAGCACCTGGTTCAGATCCTTTTCCGTACCGAAGAGCTGGTTATCCACCAGGGCCAGATAGTCCCCCTCGTGGATGGCCGTCCCGTCAAACTCGGAGTCCCGGGCTGCGTAGGTCACCTCCATGGTGGTGACCATGCCCATGGCCTCCTCCATGGCGGCGGTGTTCTCTTCCTCTTCCCCGTCGGGATTCATGGCGATCATGGCGGAGATGCCCTGGGGCACGGTCTTGGCCTGGAGGACCACGACCTTCTTGTCCTCCACCAGGTCCACGCACTGCTGGGCCGCCATGATGATATTCTTGTTGTTGGGCAGCACATAGACGATCTCTGCGGGGGTCTTCTGGATCTCCTTCAGAATATCCTCCGTAGAGGGGTTCATGGTCTGGCCGCCGCTGATGACGCCGTCTACCCCCAGGTCATGGAAGACCTTGGCCAGACCTTCTCCGGCCGCAACAGCCACAAAGCCGTACTTCTTTTCGGGGGCAGCGTTCACAGGAGCCGCTTCCTCCTGGGCGCCGCCGTTCTGCAGCAGCTCCGTGTGCTGCTGCCGCATATTTTCCACCTTCACCATGAGCAGACCGCCGTAGGTCAGCGCCTCTTCCAGGGCCTTGCCCGGGTGATTGGTGTGGACATGTACTTTGATGATCTCGTCATCCTCCACCAGCACCAGGCTGTCGCCCAGGCCGTTGAGGAAGGAGCGCAGGGCCTCCGGGTCCTTCTGGTTGTCCCGGGAGCAGATGAACTCCGTGCAGTAGCCGAAGGTGATCTCCCCGGTCTCAAAGTCGCCGAAATCTGCCTTGCTCTTCTGGGGCGCTGCTGCCTCTTCCCCGCCCTGGGGCATGGGAAGGCCGCGGAGCTCGTCCATCATGCCCTTGAGGATGATGATGAAGCCCATGCCGCCGGCGTCCACCACACCGGCCTTTTTCAGCACCGGATTCTGGTTGATGGTGTCGGCCAGGGCCTCTTCCGCCCGGGCGATGGCGGACTCCAGCACGTATTCAAAGGCCGTGTTCTCCTCGGCAGCCCGTCCGGCCCGGTCCCCGGCCAGGCGGGAAACGGTGAGCATGGTGCCCTCTGCCGGCTTCATCACCGCCCGGTAGGCGGCGATCACCCCGGCGTTCAGAGCGTCAGCCAGGTCGATGCCGTCCATGGTGTCCTTCTCCTTCACAGCCCGGGAGAAGCCCCGGAAAATCAGGGAGAGGATCACCCCGGAGTTGCCCCGGGCGCCCCGGAGCATGGCAGAGGCGCACACGCTGGCAGCCTGGCCCACGGTGGTGGGCTTCTTCTGCTGGAGCTCTGCCGCGGCGGTGCCGATGGTCAGGCCCATGTTGGTTCCAGTGTCCCCGTCAGGCACGGGGAACACATTCAGTTCATTGATCTTCTGTTTTTCTGCGTTCAGGGAGGCAGACGCATGGATGAGCATCCGTGCCAACAGGCCTCCGTCCACTGACTGTACCATAATTCTCGTTCCCTTTCCTCTCTCAGCCGATCTCCATGGAGTCAATATAGACATCCACCGCGCGTACCTGGGCGCCGGTCATCTTACCCACTGCATACCGAACCTCGCTCATGATGGAGCTGCTCACCGCAGCCAGGTTCACCCCGTTGTCCACGATGATGTGCAGCTCGACGGAGACGGTATCGTCCTCCTGGAAGATCACCCGCACCCCTTTTGCCATGGATTCACTCCGGAGCAGGTGCACCAGTCCGTCCTTTCTGGACCGAGCTGCCATGCCCTTCACGCCAAAGCAGGCGGTGACTACCGCCCCAGTGATGGTGGTGAAGACCTCGCTGCTGATCTGGATTTCGCCTTTATCATTCTGAAGCCGCATAAATTGTACCCATTCCTTTCCGTGTCAGGCCGGTAGGTGGCCGTCTTCTTCGCTTGAGAAAACAGTGAAAAAAATTCGCTTCCGCATTGTATTTTTCCACGATATCATGTAGAATACTACCATACACCAGTGAATGTGCGCAACTGTGTCTGGGAGGTTTTTGTATGAAATTCACCAATCTTATTTTGAAAGTCACCGCGCTTGTGCTGGCCACCGCCGCCATTATCTGCCTGGTCATGGCAAATATGGAGCGGATCTCCGACTGGCTGACCAGCTTCCGGGCCCGGGTGCAGGCAAAGAAGGAAATGCTCTGCCGCAGCTGCCCCTGCGACCAGTACGACGACGAGTTTGAAGACTGGGATCTCTAAGGAGCGTCCTCCAAAGGAGCGGAACCATCCGCTCCTTTTTCTTTTTGCTCAAAAGTGCAGATCAGGATGCTTGGGCGGCAGGATGACCGGCTCCCGCAGCTCTTTCACCGCAAAGGTAAACAGCGCCGAGGTCACCAGTTCGTCCCGGTCGTTCATCTGCTCCACGGACACCACACAGATGCGCTTGCCCACTTTCAAAGGGGTGGCCCGGCAGAAGAGATACTCTCCCGTAGCCGGGCGAAGGAAGTTCACCGTGCTGCCCTGGGTGACGCACATGAGCCCATGGGGCAGCAGGCTGTGTCCGGCCACGCTGTCGGCAAAGGCCACCAGCATCCCCCCGTGCACAGTCCCGTAGATCTGGCGGTTGCTGTCCCGGATCATCATGATCCCTTCCGCTCCGTCCTTCTCCATCCGAATGATGTGGATGCCATTCTCCACACCCCAGGGGTCCATGCCCCGGATCTCCCCCAGCTGGGGGTCCTCCCCGATGTAATAGTCCCCCCGTTTAACGCAGGAACCCATTGAGGATCTCCTCTTCCGCTTCTTCCTCCGTGAGGCCCAGAGTCATGAGCTTCAGGATCTGGTCTCCGGCGATCCGGCCGATGGCGGCCTCGTGGATGAGCTGGGCGTCGGGGTGGTTGGCGGTGATGGCGGGAATGGACTGGATCTTGGCCTTGCCCATGAGAATGGAGTCGCACTGCACGTGGCCGAAGCCTGCGTCGTCGCCGATCATCCGGGGATAGAAGATCTGCTCCGAGTCGTCCTGGGCCACCGAGCGGGAGATCACCCGGCCCGTGGCCCCAGCCCCGGCCAGGATGATGTCCATCTCCGACTCTGCCTTCTGCTTGCCGTGGGTGAGCAACTTCTCGTTCACCACCGCTTCGGCGTCCTCCTTCACCACGATCTTGGTGTACCGCTTGGTGGAGTCCACGCCCCGCAGCTGGGCGGTGTCCAGCTGGATGCTGGCGCCCTTTTCCAGATAGACCACGGTCTGGGGATTCATGACCCGCTCGCCGGTGCCCTCACCCTGGCCGTAGTGCTTTTCCACATACTGGACCTTGGAGTTCTGCCCCACATAAAAGGTGTGGATGCCGTCGTGCTGAGAGTCCTTGTCCCCTTCGTTGTGGATGCCGCAGCCGGCCACGATCACCACGTCGCAGTCCTCCCCAATGAAAAAGTCATTGTAGACCATCTCGTCCAGGCCGGACTCGGTGATGATGACGGGGATGTGCACCGACTGGTTTTTGGTGCCGGGCTTAATGTGGATATCAATGCCGGGCTTGTCCTCTTTGGTGACGATCTCGATGTTGGCCGTGGAGCTTCTGGACTCCAGCTGGCCGTTTTTCCGAATGTTATACGCTCCCTTGGGGGTGCCCTCCAGGTCTGCGATCTCCCGCAGGAGTTTGGTATCAATTTTGTTCACAGTCAACCCTCCTTCTGGCGGCAGCTGTCACTGCCGGGATGCAAAAACTGACATACCCCGCCGGTATCTGCCAGAATGTGGGGCATGATCTCCTCCCGGGTGCCGTGACGGATCACCTTGCCCCCGGAGATCATCACGATCTCGTCGGCCAGGTTGATGATCCGCTCCTGGTGGGAGATGACCACAATGGTGTTGTCTCCCTTGTCGTGGAGCATCCGGAAGGTCTCGGTGAGTTTGGCGAAGGACCACAGGTCGATGCCTGCCTCGGGCTCGTCAAAGATGAGCAGGCCGCCGGGGCGGGCCAGGATGGTGGCGATCTCGATGCGCTTGATCTCGCCGCCGGAGAGGGAGGCGTCCATCTCCCGGTCCACGTAGTCGGCAGCGCACAGGCCCACCCGGTTGAGGTAGGAACAGCACTCGTCCCGGGTCAGCTTCCGGCTGCCGGAGGCCAGCTCCAGCAGGTCCCGCACCCGCAGGCCCTTGAACCGCGGGGGCTGCTGGAAGCCGTAGCTCACGCCCAGCTGGGCCCGCTCGGTGATGCTCAGGTTGGTCAGGTCGGTGCCGTTCCAGAGGATCTGGCCTCCGGTGGGGCGGGCCAGGCCCATGATGGCCTTGGCCAGGGTGGTCTTGCCGCCCCCGTTGGGGCCGGTGATCACCACAAATTTGTTGTCTGTAACCGTCAGGTCGATGCCCCGGAGAATGTCGGTCTGTCCGCCGGCGTCCTCAACCTGGTAGGTAAGTCCTTTTAATTCCAGCATATCGCATAGCTCCTTGTCGCTATTGGTAATCATATCATATGGTCCAGGGGATTTCTGTCCTTTTCTGAACGTTAAATTATACCATAAATCCTGTTTTGAGGCAATAGAGCCTTCTTCTTTTTGTTGTCACCTTGCACAGCCTGCTATTTTTCACCTCAAATCGCTCCCCCTTCTTTTTCGTCAAGTTCTACAATAATTTTCTCCCGATATTGACTTTTCATACAAGGATTGGTATTTTATTACTAAAGTTTCTGCACGTTTTATGAAGAGGAATCGAGAGAATTGAGAGGATGCGCATAGAATGATCGAACGACTTGGGTTTGATAATGAAAAATATCTGGAGATGCAGTCCGAGCATATTCGCTCCCGCATCAGCCAGTTCGGCGGCAAACTGTACCTGGAATTCGGCGGAAAGCTCTTTGACGACCACCACGCCTCCCGGGTCCTGCCCGGCTTCCACCCCGACTCCAAAATCCGGATGCTGATGCAGCTCAAGGCACAGGTGGAGATCGTGGTCGCCGTCTCTGCCATGGACCTGGAAAAGAGCAAAATGCGCGGCGACCTGGGCATCACCTACGGCACCGATACCCTCCGCCTGATTGACGCCTTCCGCAGCTTCGGCTTCCAGGTGGACAGCGTGGTGCTCACCCGCTTCAGCGGCCAGCCCGCCGCCGAGATCTTCCAGGCTCAGCTGGAAGCCCTGGGCCTTAAGGTCTACCGCCATTACAGCATCGAAGGCTACCCCTACGACATCCCCCTCATCGTCAGCGAGGAGGGCTACGGCCGCAACGAGTTCGTGGAGACCTCCCGCTCCCTGGTGGTGGTCACCGCCCCCGGCCCCGGCAGCGGCAAGATGGCCGTCTGCCTCAGCCAGCTCTACCACGAGCACAAGCGGGGCATCCAGGCCGGGTACGCCAAGTATGAGACCTTCCCCATCTGGAACCTCCCCCTCCGCCATCCGGTGAACCTGGCCTACGAGGCCGCCACCGCCGACCTCAACGACGTGAACATGATCGACCCCTTCCACCTGGAAGCCTACGGGGTCACCACCGTAAACTACAACCGGGACGTGGAGATCTTCCCCGTGCTCAAGACCATGTTCCAGCGGATCTCCGGGTCCTCCCCCTACCAGTCCCCCACCGACATGGGGGTCAATATGGTGGGTTACTGCATCATTGACGACGACGCCGTCTGCCAGGCCTCCAAGGAGGAGATCCTCCGCCGGTTCTACACCGAGCGGTGCCGCCACCGGCGCGGCCTCTCCGACGGCAGCGCCGTGTACAAGATCGAGCTGCTCATGAAGCAGCTGGGCCTCACCCCTGAGAGCCGCAGCGTGGTCACCCCCGCCCTGGCCGTGGAGCAGCGCACCGACGCCCCCGCCGCCGCCATGGAGATGCCCGACGGCACCATCCTCACCGGCAAGACCTCCTCCCTGCTGGGCTCCTCCTCCGCGCTGCTGCTCAACGCCCTGAAATACCTGGGCGGCATCCCCGATGAGGTCCAGCTCATCTCTCCCTCCGTTATTGAACCCGTTCAGAATTTGAAGGTCAACGTGCTGGGCAACAAAAACCCCCGGCTCCACATCGACGAACTCATGGTGGCCCTGTCCATCTGTGCGGTCACCGACCCCAACGCCAAGCAGGCTGTCCAGCAGCTGCAAAAGCTCCGGGGCTGCGAGGCCCACTCCACCGTCATCCTCTCCGAGGCCGACGAGGACAGCTTCCGCCGCCTGGGGGTCCGCCTCACCTGCGAGCCCAAGTACCAGACCTCCAATCTCTACCACGGTTAATCGGGGGACCACCCCCACAGCCCACGAAAGGAGTTTTCCCTATGTCAAAGACCTACATCCCTGCCGGCTACGCCCCTCTCCTGAACCTCTACGACACCCAGAAGGCCATCAGCCTCCTGAAGCGGGTGTTCGAAGATACCCTCTGCGGGAACCTCCACCTGCGCCGGGTCTCCGCTCCCCTCTTCGTCGAGGCCTCCTCCGGCCTCAACGACAACCTCAGCGGCGTGGAGCGCCCCGTCTCCTTTGACGTGCCCGCCGCCCAGCGGGACGCCCAGGTGGTCCACTCCCTGGCCAAGTGGAAGCGCATGGCTCTCTACCGCTACCACTTCCCCGTGGGCGAGGGCCTGGTGACCGATATGAACGCCATCCGCCGGGATGAGATCCCTGACAACCTCCACTCCATCTACGTGGACCAGTGGGACTGGGAAAAGGTCATCGCCCCCAGAGACCGAACCCTGGACTATCTGAAGCAGACCGTCCAGTCCATCGTGGACGCCATGGCCGAGACCCAGCGCACCCTCTACGCTGTCTTCCCCCAGCTGAGCGTTCTGCCCCGGCTGGATACCAGCCTCAGCTGCGTCACCACCCAGGAGCTGGAGGACCTCTATCCTGACCTCACCGCCAAAGAGCGGGAGGACGCCTGGGTCAAGGATCACCCCACCACCCTCTTGCTGCAGATCGGCGGCAAGCTCAAGTCGGGCCAGCCCCACGACAGCCGCTCCCCCGACTACGACGACTGGACCCTCAACGGCGACATCCTCCTCTGGAACAACCTGCTGGGCCGGGCCTTTGAGATCTCCTCTATGGGCATCCGGGTGGACTCCGCCGCTCTGGACCGCCAGCTCACCCTGGCCGGCTGCGACGACCGCCGGGAGCTGCCCTTCCACAAAATGCTGCTGGAAGATAAGCTTCCCCTCACCATCGGCGGCGGCATCGGCATGTCCCGTCTGGATATGCTCCTGCTGGGCAAGGCCCACATCGGCGAGGTCCAGGCATCCATCTGGGACGACGAGACCATCCAGGCCTGCCACGACGCTGGCATCATTCTCCTGTGATCCTCTTTTGCACCACCAAACACGGGTGGGACCAAACTCTGGTCCCACCCGTGTTTTCATGTCCTATTCCCCTTGCAGGATATACCTTGCTATCCCGATCCCCTTCATGCTATGATGGAAGGAAATAAGAACCCGTGAGAAAGGCAGGACCCTCTCAATGACAAGGAAACTTTACGACGAGGACAGCCATCTGTCCGTCTTTTCCGCCCAGGTCCTCTCCTGCGCTCCCGCCGGAGAGAACCAGTGGCAGGTCCTTCTGGACCAGACCGCTTTCTTCCCCGAGGGCGGCGGCCAGCCCGCCGACCAGGGCACCCTGGGCAGCGCTCAGGTGCTGGACGTGCAGGAGACCCCGGAGGGCATTCTCCACCGGACCGATGCACCCCTGACCCCGGGCGAATCCGTCACCGGCACCCTGGACTGGCCCCTGCGCTTCCGCCGGATGCAGTGCCACTCGGGGGAGCACATCGTCTCCGGCACCGCCCACAGCCTCTTCGGCTGCAACAACGTGGGCTTCCACATGGGGGAGCACGAGGTCATTCTGGACTTTGACAAGGAGCTCTCCCCGGAAGAGGTGGATCGGCTGGAAACCCTGGCCAACCAGGTGATCTGGGAGAACCGGTCGGTGGAGGCCCGCTATCCGGACCCCAGCGAACTGGAAACCATGGACTACCGGAGCAAGCTGGACCTCACTGAAAACGTCCGCATCGTCACCATCCCCGGCTGTGACGTATGCGCCTGCTGCGCCCCCCACGTGAACCACACCGGTGAGATCGGGGTGGTCAAACTTCTCTCCACCATGCGCCACCGGGGCGGCATCCGCATCTGGATGGCCGCCGGCGCCATGGCTCTGGAGGACTACCAGACCAAGCAGCGCAACGTAGCCGCCATCTCCGCCGCCCTGTCGGTGAAGCAGGAGGCCGCCGCCCAGGGGGTGGACCGGCTCCAGCAGGAGATGCAGGCCCTGAGCCTCTCCTTAAAGGAGGCCAAGGTAGCCCTGGCCGGGGAAAAGACCAGGAATCTCCCGGAGACCGACGGCAACCTGCTGCTCTTCGAGGAGGGCATGGACATCCCCACCCTGCGCACCCTGGTGAACACCGGTATGACCCGGTGCGGTGGAGTCTGCGCCGCCTTCACCGGCTCGGACAAGGAGGGCTACCGGTATGTGATCGGCAGCCGCACCGTGGATCTCCGGGCCAAGGCCAAGGGGATGCATCAGGCCCTGGGCGGCAAGGGGGGCGGCCAGCCCACCATGATCCAGGGTTCTCTCCCTGCCCAGCGGGCCGCCATCGAAGCCTACTTCGCCTGAGAGGGACCCGGCATGGCAAAGAAAAACGCCCGGAATACCCGGGGGAAGATCGTGGGCGCTGCCTGGCAACTTTTTTACGAGCAGGGGTATGAGAACACCACGGTGGAGGAGATCATTGAGTCCTCCCACACCTCCAAGGGGTCCTTTTACCACTACTTCGACGGAAAGGACGCCCTGCTCAGCACCCTCAGCGACCTCTTTGATGAAAAATACGAGGCCCTGCTGGAGACCATGGCCCCCACCATGTCCGCCATGGACAAGCTGCTCTTCCTCAACAGCGAGCTCTTTCTCACCATTGAAAACACCGTACCCATGGACCTGCTGGCCCGCCTGCTGTCCACCCAGCTGGTGACCAGCGGAGAAAAGCATCTCCTGGACCATAAGCGCATCTACTACCGGCTGCTCCGGCGGATCATGGCCCAGGGGCAGCAGGACGGAGAACTGAGCCAGACCCAGACGGTGAATGACATGGTGAAGCTCTACGCTCTGTGCGAGCGGGCCCTGATGTACGACTGGTGTCTCCGGGGTGGGGAATATTCCCTGCGGGACTACGCCGCCCAGGTTTTGCCCACATTTTTAAGCAGCTTCCTCCCTGACCCATCCCCTAAAAACAGCACAGCAGGAAACCGCTGATACACAACAATTTTTTCGTTTTTTTGAGAACGCAGTATAGACTACAGTCTATACTGCGTTCTGTGTTGCGTTCTATCTTTCGTCGTGGTATGATAGTCTCACTGTCTTACCGTGGGCTTTTGCGGGGTCTCCCCGCCAGCCTGCAATCATAAAAAGGAAGGAACGATACAACCATGACCTCATCTCAGATCTGCATCGTGGCGACCATCGTGGTCTACCTGATCGCCATGGTGCTGGTGGGCATCTACTTCAGCAAAGCCGGCGGCGGCTCCTCCTCCCATGAGTTCTATCTGGGCGGACGGAAGCTGGGTCCCGTGGTCACCGCCATGAGCGCCGAAGCCTCCGATATGAGCAGCTACCTGCTCATGGGCCTGCCCGGCCTGGCCTATCTGGCCGGCGTGGCCGAGGTTGGCTGGACCGCCATCGGCCTGGCCATCGGCACCTATCTCAACTGGCTCATCGTAGCCAAGCGGCTGCGCCGTTACTCTGCCCAGATCGGCGCCATCACCATCCCCGGCTTCTTCTCCCAGCGCTACCGGGACCAGCGGCATGTGCTCTCCTGCATCTCTGCCATCGTGATCCTCATCTTCTTCGTCCCCTACACCGCCTCTGGCTTTAAGGCCATCGGCACCCTGTTCAGCAGCTTCTTCGGCGTGGATTACCACATGGCCATGATCGTGGGCGCCATCGTGGTCATCGGCTACACCGTGCTGGGCGGCTTCCTGGCGGTTTCCACCACGGACCTCATCCAGAGCATCGTCATGACCTTTGCTCTGCTCTTCATCGTCTTCTTCGGCATCCAGCAGGCCGGCGGCTGGGAGATTGTCTCCTCCAACGCCGCTTCTCTGCCCGGCTACCTGAACCTCACCCAGGGCTACGACGCTGCCGCCGGTCAGGCTTCCACCTACAGCGGCCTGAGCATCGCCTCCACCCTGGCCTGGGGCCTGGGCTACTTCGGTATGCCCCACATCCTCCTGCGGTTCATGGCCATCCGCAACGAGAACGAGCTGAAGACTTCCCGCCGGATCGCTACCGTCTGGGTGGTCATCTCCATGTTCGTGGCTATCCTCATCGGCATCATCGGTCTCAGCGTCACCAAGGCTGGCAAGATCGGTTACCTGGCTACCAGCTCCGAGTCCGAGACCATCATCATCCGTCTGTCTGAGCTGCTCAGCCAGTTCGGCCCCTTCTTCGCTGTCATCGCCGGTCTGGTCCTGGCGGGCATCCTGGCCTCCACCATGTCCACCGCAGACTCCCAGCTCCTGACCGCCGCCTCCGGCGTCTCTCAGGACCTGCTCCAGGACTTCTTCGGCATCAAGCTCAGCGCCAAGGCTTCCATGTTTGCCGCCCGCGCTACCGTTATCGTCATTGCCATCATCGGCATCTTCCTGGCCTGGGACCCCAACAGCTCCGTCTTTATGATCGTGTCCTTCGCCTGGGCCGGTTTCGGCGGTGCCTTCGGCCCGGTCATGCTCTTCTCCCTCTTCTGGAAGCGCACCACCAAGCAGGGCGCCCTGGCCGGTATGATCGCCGGCGGCGCCATGGTCTTCATCTGGAAGTACCTGGTGGCTCCCATGGGCGGCACCTGGGCCATCTATGAGCTGCTCCCCGCCTTCGTGGTGGGCTGCGTGGCCATCCTGGTGGTCTCCCTGGCCACCCCCGCTCCCTCTAAGGAGATCTGCGACGAGTTCGACGAGGTGGGCCGCCACCCCGCCGGCCGCAGAACCATCCCCGAATAAAAAGACTCCTGTTCTCCTCTTTTCTCAGCATTGCGCAGTCCCCCGGCTCGGGTCCGAGCCGGGGGACTGTGCTTTCCTGCTTTCTTTCAAACCACCGGTGTCTCTTCTTCCGCCCGGGGCAGGGGCCTACTCTGCCGGACCCAGCAGCAACGGCTGGATCTGCCGCCCCTCCAGGGCCGCGGCCACCGTCTCGGTGACCCGTCCCATGTCCGCCACCAGAGAGGTGGGCTTCCCCTCCGGGTCATCCTGGCGGAAGGGGACAAAATAGTACTGCTTTCGGCACAGCAGCTCCCCAATGTTTCGGGCGGCTGCGCCCAGCCCATCGTTGGTGGACACCGCCAGCACCACCGGCCGCCCGTTGCGCAAGTGGGCCTTGGCCGCCATGGTGACCGATGTATCTGCGATCCCTGCGGCCAGTTTGGCCAGGGTATTGCCCGTGCAGGGGGCGATCACCAGCACATCCAGCAGCTTCTGGGGGCCGATGGGCTCCGCCTCCCGGATGCTCTCCACCACCCGGCGGCCGCACAGATCTGCCAGCGTTTCCCGCAGGTCTGCCGCCCGGCCAAACCGGGTGTCCGTGCAGGCTGTGGTCTCTGACAGGATGGGGTACAGATTGGGATACTGCTCCCGCAGATCTGCCAGGGCCCCCAGGGCCTTCTCCACGGTGCAGAATGACCCGGTCAGGGCGAATCCTACCCGCGCTTGCTCCATGGTCCTCACTCCTCCCTTTCCCAAAGGATGTGGTACACAGCGTCCCGGATGGCTGCCGCCGCCGTCACCGGCGCGGTCCGGCCCGGCAGGCCCGGGGCTTGCAGCACCCGTAGCCCCAACTCCTTGGCTGCCGCCCGGTCGATCCCCCCCCGGAGCGGAGGCCAGGTCCAGCAGGAAGGCACCGGGGTTCACCCAGCGCAGCTTCTTCCCGTCCAGCACCACCGCCGGGATGGTATTCACAATGAGGTCAAAGCCCCCCAGCTCCCAGGACAGCTTCTCCAGCCGGACAGTCTCGCAGCCGTAAGCCGCCGCCCAGGCCAGGTCCTCATAGCGTTGGGCCGACACCATCACCCGGGCCCCCAGGGCCTGCATCCGGTGGGCGGTCAGCTTCCCCACCCGGCCAAACCCCAGGATGAGCACCCGAGCGCTGTGCAGGGTAAAGGGCAGTTCCTCCATGGCCACTTGCACGGCCCCTTCTGCGGTGGGCACCGCCGCAGCCATGGGACCGACAAGGGAGGGAGAACAGGACCCTTGGCCCTTCCGTCCCTTTATGGTATAGTAAGAGGAAACCCAGGGCAGCCTGCCTTTCCCCGCTGCCCAACGGATGAGGTGAGCAAAGCCATGAAGAATTTCAGACTATTTTGGGCTGTGGTCCGTCGGTGCAAGCTGGAGAAGGCGATCTTTTTCTTTCTCCTTGCGTTCCTTCTCTTTTCTGCGGTCCTGCTGCGGGTGGAACCCGACGTGCAGTCCTTCGGGGACGCCCTCTGGTTCCTCTTCGTCTCCTGCACCACCATCGGCTATGGCGATATCTCCGCCGTCACCACTGTCGGCCGTCTCATCGTGTCCTTTATGACCCTCTATCATCTGGTGCTGCTGGCTCTGGTGACCGGCGTGGTGGTCAGCCACTATCAGGAGGTCCTGGCCCGGCGGGAGAAGGAGACCATCACCCTCTTTCTGGACAAACTGACCCACCTGACCGAGCTCTCTCCGGAAGAACTGGAGCAGATCCAGGAGCGGGTCCGCAAGCTGGACCGGACCGGTTGGCTCAAGTAAACCGCCCGGCTCTCACAGACAAAAAAACGCAAGGGACCCATTTAAAGGGTCCCTTGCGTTTTTTCATTTTGATTCTCAGGTCGTTCCCCGGCTCTCTTCCAGCGCCTGCTGGTCTCTCCGGCGGTTCTCCTCCATGGCCTCGGCCAGGAGCATATCCTTCACCTTCATGAGGCGGATGATGTTGTTCCGCTCGTTTTCTTCCAGCTTCATGGTAATGTACTTGATGCTCTCCTGCATCCGGGGGATCATCACGTACTCCAGGGCGTTGACCCGGCGGCGGGTCTTTTCGATCTCCTCCGCCAGCAGCTGGGAGGCCTTTTCGATCTGGGCCAGCTTCAGCATATCCTGAAAGACCGAGGACAGCGCCTCCACCGCCCCGTCCAGCTCGCAGGACGTGGTGGCGAAGCCGTAGGGGTAGATGTCGCCCCCCTCCCGGTTCTGGGTCTTGAACTCGTATACCGGCACGTTCACCGACATGATGTTCCGAAAGCCCATCTCCAGCTCCACGCTCTGCTTGGGATACAGCAGGGCCTGCTCCAAGACCTCCGGGGACATGAGCGCCGCGGCCACGGTAAAGGAGCCGTGGGCCCGCTGGAGCCCCTCCTCCACCCGGCGGCGCAGGGCGCGGTTCTCCTGGATCACTTCCAGGAACTGCTTCATGAGTTCGTCCCGCTTATCCTTCAGCAGCTTATGGCCCCGGACCGCAGTTTTCAGCCGTCCCTTGATCCGGGTCAATTCCATTCGGGTGGCATTGACAGTGGCAGAAGCCATACGTCCACCTCCTTACTGTTTCCGGGGGAGATACTTCTCAATATACTCCGGTTTGATTCGCTTCAACTCGGTCTCCGGCAGGATGGACAGCAGCTCCCAGCCGATGTCCAGGGTCTCCTGAATGGAGCGGTTCTCGTCAAAACCCTGGGAGACGTACTTCTTCTCAAACTCCTCGGCGAACTTGGCGTACAGCAGGTCCGTGGGGGTCAGGGTGGCCTCGCCCAGGATGGACATCAGTTCCTTGGCCTGCTTGCCGGCGGAATAGGCGGCAAAGAGCTGGTTCATGGTACCGGAGTGGTCCTCTCGGGTCTTGCCCTCGCCGATGCCCTTGTCCTTCAGACGGGACAGGGAGGGCAGCACGTCCACCGGCGGCTGGATGCCCGCCCGGTGCAGCTCACGGGAGAGAATGATCTGTCCCTCGGTGATGTAGCCGGTCAGGTCGGGGATGGGGTGGGTCTTGTCGTCCTCGGGCATGGTGAGGATGGGGATCATGGTGATGGAACCATCCTTGCCCAGCTGACGGCCGGCCCGCTCATACATGGTGGCCAAGTCGGTGTACAGGTAGCCGGGGTAGCCGCGGCGGCCGGGCACTTCCTTCTTGGCAGCGGAGATCTCACGAAGGGCCTCCGCATAGTTGGTGATGTCGGTCAGGATGACCAGCACGTGCATGTTCTGGTGAAAGGCCAGGTACTCTGCTGCGGTGAGGGCCATACGGGGGGTGGCGATACGCTCTACGGCAGGGTCGTTGGCCAGGTTGGTGAAGAGGACCGTACGGTCGATGGCGCCGGTACGGCGGAACTCTTCCACGAAGTAGTTGGCTTCCTCGAAGGTGATGCCGATGGCGGCAAAGACCACGGCGAAGTTGGACTCGCCGTCCAGCACCTTGGCCTGCCGGGCGATCTGGGCGGCCAGGGCTGCGTGGGGCAGGCCGGACCCGGAGAAGATGGGCAGCTTCTGACCACGGACCAGGGTATTCAGGCCGTCAATGGAGGAGATGCCCGTCTGGATAAACTCGTTGGGGTAGGCTCGAGCAGCGGGGTTCATGGCCAGGCCGTTGATGTCCCGGAACTCCTCTGCCAGAATATCGGGGCCGCCGTCGATGGGCTGGCCCATGCCGTTAAAGACCCGGCCCAGCATATCCTTGGAGACGGCCAGCTGCAGGGGGTGGCCCAGGAAGCGGACCTTGGAGTTGGCCAGGTTGATGCCGGCGTTGGCCTCGAAGAGCTGGACCACGGCGCTGTCGCCGTTGACTTCCAGCACCTTGCCCCGGCGGATGGAACCGTCGGCCAGCTCGATCTCGGTCAGCTCGTCAAAGGTTGCGCCCTCCACCTGACGGACCACCATCAGAGGGCCGGAAATTTCCGCGATGGTACGATATTCCTTCATCATTGGGCGTCGCCTCCTTTCTCTGCCAGTTCGGCGATCTCTTTTTCCATCTGTGTGGCGATGAGCTCATAGGCCCGGGCGTACTGGTCCTCCGGCACGCTCTTGGCCCGGCCGATGGCAGCCCGGGAGGGGATGGCAAACAGGTCATAGGGCTGGGCGCCTCTTTCCAGGGCTGCCCGGCAGAGTTTGTCGTAGTCCAGGATGATCTGCATGAGCTTGGACTGCCGGTCATAGCTGGAGAAGGAGTCCACGTCCACAAAGGCGTTCTGCTGGAGGAAGTCCTCCCGGATCATCTTGGCGGTCTCCAGGGTGAGCTGGTCACCGGGGGCCAGGCCGTCCTTACCCACCAGCTGCACGATCTCGTTGAGGTTGGACTCCTGCTGCAGCAGGCTCATGGCCCGGGTGCGGTTATGGAAGAAATGGTTGCCCAGATGCTCGTCAAACCAGGGCTTCAGGGAGTCCAGGTACAGGGAGTAGGAATTGAGCCAGTTCACCGCCGGGAAGTGGCGGGCATAGGCCAGGGCGGAGTCCAGAGCCCAGAAGACCTTGACGATCCGCATGGTGCCCTGGGAGACCGGCTCGGACAGGTCGCCGCCGGGAGGGGACACGGCCCCAACGGCGGTGAGGGAGCCCCGACGCTCGTCGGAACCCATACATTGGATCACGCCGGCACGCTCGTAGAACTGAGACAGGCGGGAGGCCAGGTAAGCAGGGTAGCCTTCCTCGCCGGGCATCTCTTCCAGACGGCCGGACATCTCACGCAGGGCCTCGGCCCAGCGGGAGGTAGAGTCTGCGATGACTGCCACGTCGTAGCCCATGTCACGGAAGTACTCCGCAATGGTGATGCCGGTATACACGGAGGCCTCACGGGCGGCCACGGGCATGTCAGAAGTGTTGGCGATGAGCACGGTCCGCTTCATAAGGGACTCGCCGGTTCTGGGGTCGATGAGTTCGGGGAACTCCCGCAGAACGTCGGTCATCTCGTTGCCGCGCTCGCCGCAGCCGATGTAGACCACCACGTCCACGTCAGACCACTTGGCCAATGCGTGCTGCACCACCGTCTTGCCGGAGCCGAAGGGGCCGGGCACGGCGGCCGTGCCGCCCTTGGCCAGGGGGAACATGGTGTCAATGATCCGCTGACCCGACTGCAAGGGGGTCACGGGGGCGAATTTCTTCTGATAGGGCCGGCCTACCCGAACAGGCCACTTCTGCATGAGGGTGAGGGGCTTTTCCTCTCCCTTTTCCGTCTCCAGGGTAGCCACGGTCTCGGTGACGGTATAGGTACCGGACTTTATGGTCCGGATGGTCCCCTTCATCCCCACAGGCACCATGATCTTATGGAGCACAGAGGGGGTCTCCCGGACGGTACCGATCACGTCGCCGCCTGTCACCTGGGTGCCGGGGGTCACGGTGGCGGTAAACTCCCACTTCTTCTCCCGGTTCAAGGCGGGGACTTCCACGCCTCTGGGGAGGTTGTTGGACCCGGTGAGGTCTGCGATCTCCTGCAGGGGGCGCTGGATGCCGTCATAGATCATCTCGATGAGGCCGGGGCCCAGCTCCACGGACAGGGGGGCGCCGGTGGTCTCCACCACAGCGCCGGGGCCCAGGCCGGAGGTCTCCTCGTAGACCTGGATGGAGGCGGAATCTCCGGTCATGGTCAGCACTTCGCCGATGAGCCGCTGCTCACCCACCCGGACCACGTCGGCCATGTTCGCCTCGGCCAGGCCGGTGGCCACCACCAGCGGGCCGGAAACTTTCACAACTCTGCCGTTGCTCATAGGTATCGATTCCCTTCTTTCAAACCAGGGCGCACGGCCGGTCTCCGGCCTGCGCCTGTGTCAAATTCCTTATAAAATATCTGCGCCCACGGCACGCTCCACGGCGGAGGTGATGTTCTTCATCCCTATACCCAGGGACCCCTCCTTGCCGGGGATCAGAATAATGGCCGGGGTGACCTGATCCTTGTAGTGATCCAGCACATCCCCCAGCTGGGCGCCCATCTGCTCGGTGAGATAGATCACCGCACAGTTCTCCTCCGCCAGGCGGCGGATGATCTTCCGGGCCTGCTCCGGCGTCTCGGCGGGATGGACCTCCAGCCCCAGGGTCTTGAACCCCAGCACGCTGTCCCGGTCCCCCACCACAGCGATCTTATACATATGCCTCACGCATCCTTTCCCGGATCACGTCGGTGGGCAGCCCCGCCAGACGGCCTGTCATGATGATCCGAACGGCGGTGATCTCCGCCTCTTTGGCGGCCAGATAGGCGATCACCGGCGCCTCGCCGAAGCCCACGAACTGGGCCTGGCGCGCATAGTCCAGCACCGCCTCGTCGCACAGCTTTTCAAACAGCGTCAGGATCTCTCCTCGGATGGCAGCTGCGCCGGCTTCCGCCGCCTTTTGCAGGGGCGTGGATGCGTACAGCTCTTCCAGCATGGCCCCGGCGTTCACTGCGCTGAGGATGCGCCCGGTCTCCATGGTGCCGCCTGCAAAGAGGATGCCCTCCAGAAACTCGCTGCCTCTGCCCATCCGCTGGACCCGCACCACCGTGCGCAGGTTGGCCAGGTCGATGGTCCGCTGGACGTAGCCCTCCAGGAAGCGGGACCCCATCCCATCGGCCAAGGCCATCATCTCCCGGAAGTAGAACTCGTCCAGCACAAAGTCACCCAGCTGCGGGTCCCGGCTGGCAGAGAGGGTCTGCCGGGCCTGTTCCACTGCTTCCCCCAGCAGAGGAGGAAGGTTGCGGAAGTCTCCGCTCTGGACCGCTGCCGACAGCACATCCCGGTCCACCCGGCCGCCGCCCACCATAAGGTAGTCTGCCTCGGTGCCCATGGCCTCTGCTTTCAGCAGGACCTTCACGTTGTGGTAGTCGTGCTTCATCTGGAACACGGCCAGCAGCGCCGGGTCGGGGACGAACTGTCCCACGTCCTGGAGCATCCGCTCCTGCTCCTCAATGAGCATCCGGCTCACGGTATCGCCGTTCACCTTCTCCAGCTCAGGATAGCCGCAGTCGGTGAGGATGCGGGCTGCGTCCTCCACCGAGGCGGACTCCAGCATCTGCTCCATCTGGTTCTGGTCCAGGAGACTGCACTCCAGGGACCGGACCCGGGTGGTCAAAAACAGGTAGTCCGTATCCCGTATCTTTCCTGTCATGGTTCTTCCCCCTTTCCTGCACCCGTCCTGCGGTCAGCCCCGGGGAAAGAGCACCTGGGCTACTTCTCCGCTGGTTTTGCTTCGGTGCAGACGCACCAGCATCTCAAAGGTGCAGTTTACGTCCACGGAGCCGCTGCGCAGCAGCAGCCCCCCTTCGATCTCTTCGTTGCCCGGCCCCAGGGTGAGACGGCCGTTTTCCAGAAGGGAATTGGCTGCGTCCACCACCTTCTGGCCATAGGCCTCCCGCTGGGCCGGGTTCATCACAAGCTGCTCGGTGCCGGTGACGGCCGAGTCGGCCGCCAGCCGGGCCAGCAGAGGAACCATCTCCTCCTCCGGCAGCGCACATAGCTTCTTCAGCGCCAGGTCAAAGGCCTGGCTGACCACATCCTGCTTGGCGGCCAGGATACTCTTGCGCAGCTCCATCTGGGCCATACTGTCCAGACGTGCCTGCCGCTCTTCCCGGTCCCGCCGTCCCTTTGCCAGGATCTCATCCCGCTCCCGCTGGGCGCGGGATGCGTAGTCAGAGAGGATCCGGCTGGCTTCCTCCTGGCCCCGGGCAATACATGCTTCTACTTCTGCCTGGGTATCCTGGGCAATGCGGTCGGTGATCTTTTCAATCCCGTTCATTCCCTCGCCCTCCTTTTCCGATTAAGACTGTCTTACAGGCTGTTGAGCATCAGGAAGGATGCCAGCAGGCACAGAATGGCGTAGAACTCCACCATGATGGCCATGATGATGGCCTTGGACAGCTCTTCCGAGCGCTTGGCAACCAGAGACACACCAGCTGCGGCGCAGCGGCCCTGGGCGATGGCGGAGAGCAGGCCGCCGATGGCCATGGGCAGGCAGGCTGCCAGGAACATGAGGCCTTCGCCAGCGGTGAGCATCCGCAGCTCGCCGGCGAAGAAGCCCAGCTTCATAAGGGCGAAGAACCAGGCCACCAGACCGTACAGGCCCTGGGTACCGGGGATGATTTGCAGGATCAGGATCTGAGAAAACTTGCCCGGGTCGTTGGCCAGCACACCAGCACCCAGTTCACCTACGCTGCCCACGCCGCGGGCAGAGCCAGAGCAGGCCAGCCCGACTGCCAGGGCCGCACCAATAAACGCCAATGCGATTCCGATTGTCTCCATGATGATTCCTCCTATTCATGTGGGAGAGAGCCTATCCTCTCTTTGGTTAAAACTGAAAGCTGTTGAGCATCAGGAAGGATGCCAGCAGCGCCAAAATGGCATAAAACTCCATCATAATCGCCAGAATGATGGACCGGCTCAAGTCGTTGGGCTTCTTCGCCACCAGCGACAGACCGCCGGCGCAGATGCGCCCCTGAATGATGCCGAAGATGAGGCCGCCGATGGCCACAGGCATACAGGCGCCGAAGAACTTGAGCCCCTCGGTCATGGTGATCGCCGCCATCTGGCCGGAGAAGAACCCCAGCTTGGTCAGGGCAAAGAACCAGATGACCAGGCCGTACAGGCCCTGGGTGCCCGGCAGGATCTGCATGATGAGCACCCGGGAGAACTTCCCTGGGTCCACCGACAGAACGCCGGCCCCCGCGCGGCCCACCGTGCCCACGCCGGTCGCAGAACCGGAACAGGGCAGGGCCACCGCCAGAGCGGCCCCCAGCAGGGCCACAGACACGCCGGTAATCGGCAGCGACTGGAGGAACGTAGTCATTCCACCACCTCCCCGCTCTGTGTGGTCACGTCCACGAACTTGGTGTTGTACTTCAGGGGCCGGAAGGGCACGCCGCCCTCCTTATAGAACTTGCTGAAGAACTCCAGATACTGCAGACGGGCTGCGTGGACGTAGGTACCGATGATGTTGATGCCCATATTAAAGGCGTTGCCGATGAAGAAGATCAGCAGGAAAATGAGGATCCCCACCACTTTCGGCAGGCCCTTGCCGGGCAGAGTCGCCAGGATGTTGAACACCTGGGAGATGACCGAGGTGGCCAGCATCAGGGCCATCAGACGGCAGTAGGAGAGGATATCTCCCAGCCAGCTTGTGATGTCATACCAGCTGGCCAGACCGCCGAAGAGTTTCCCGACGATGCCCTTTTTATGCCGCCCCTGGGTGAGCAGCAGGGCCAGGAAGCCCAGACCGATCACCATGGGCGTACCCTTGAAGTAGGCCACGGCGATGCCCGCAAAGACGATCCACCAGGGGACCACGTCCAGGAAGCCTTCCGCCGGGCGGCCGTCCCGGATCTCCATATAGATGTGGACGCACTGGCCAAACAGCATATGGATGACGCCCATCCCCAAAGCAATGGCCATGATGGTCATGGGATCTTGCAGGGGATTGATGAGGGCGGGCATGGAGATCACATGCTCCGGAAAGAAAGCCGAGGTAAACTGATAAATCGCGTCACCGCACAGGCCGCCGGTGAGGGCGCCGAAGACAGCGGTGGAGATACCTAAGTATTGACCCAGGTGGAACATATAGCCCACCGTCCCCTTGGGCCGGTACTTCTTCGTAATGTACAGAGACAGGGCAAAGAGGACAATGCCGTAGGCCAGGTCGGCAAACATAAAGCCAAAGAACACCACGAAGAACCCGAAGATCAGGGGGTTGGGGTCGATGCCCCCGTGGTACACCGGCAGAGAATACATCTCCGTGACCATGTTGATGCAGGAGATCCACTTGCGGTTTTTCAGCAGCGTGGGCGGCGTATCCTCCGGGTCCGGGTCGGACAGGTCGTAGGCGCAGACGAACTGGGCCAGCTCCTGCTTCAGTTCTTCCAGCCCGGTCTCCGCAGCCCAGCCTTCCAGGAAGATCATGGTCCCGTCGGTGAGGACCTTTTCCCGGGCCTGCTGCTTCTGCAGCTCCTGCTCCAGCCGGTCCTGACAGATCTCCAGGGCCTTGCTCTGGTCCTTGCAGTCCACGATCCGGCCGATGAGTTCCTCCCGCTGCCGGGCGTTTTCCGCCAGTTCCTCTTCCAGCCGCCGGATGTTCTCCCCGGCGGTCCCGGTCATCCCCTTGATACGGGCCATGCCGTACCCAAAGGGCCGCAGGCTCTTCACCGCGTCCTCCGCCTGGTCCTTGCTGCATACCAGGAGCAGGTACCGCTGGTGCTTATCCGCCGAGACCTCATACAGCTGTGCCCGCTCGGCCGCCTGGGCCAGCTCCCCTTCCAGGGTGCTGAGCTCCACCGCCACCGGGCAGGTGCCCAGCTGAAGCACCGTGGTCACAGTCTCCCGGGTCTCCAGAGGAAGATCCAGAGAGGCCCAGGGCAGCAGACCTGCCTTTCCGTTGAGCAGGTTGGTCTCCTGGGTCTGGAGCTTGGACAGCTGCCTGGTACATTGGTTAATGAACTCGGCGGTCTTCAGCGCATCCTCCAGCACCCGGGAGGCAAAGAAGTCCTCTTCCTGCACCGGCACCCGCTGGACAAAGAGGCCGGACTTGACCTCTGCGTATTTTTTCAGCGCCTCCAGAGAGGAGCGAATGACAGAGGCCTGGGCCTTCACTTCCAGCAGCGTGGTGGTGTCCCGATGGAGAAGTGCGGTCCACTCCGGGTCGTTCAGCTGCCCTTCCGGCTCCAAAACTTCCACGCATCCGGCGTGCTGCAGTCGGGCCAGCAGGGCGTCCCGCTCCGACTCCAGCGCCAGCAGGCGCAGCCGCTTCATTTTTACAATAGCCATCAGAAAGCCACCACCCTTCTTACAATCAATTCCGCCGCGTCGTCCAGATACTTCCGGGCTTCCTCTTTGATCTGTTCGCATTGGCGGTCGGTCTCTGCCCGGAACTTGGCTGCGTTCTCCGCAGACTTCTGTTCAATGGCAGTCATGAGTTTCTTTACTTTCATTTCCGCTTCCCAGCGGGCGACCTCCAGGCGGCCGGACCCTTCCTTTTCCGCTTCCGCAATCAACCGCTTGGCGGTCTGCTCAGCCTCTTCCTTTCTCTTCTGAGAGAGCTTTTCCATCTCTACGATTCGTTTTACGCCTTCTAAAGACATGATCACACCCCCTTTCCTTCTCCTTCTATCCCAAACGCACAAGCAGGCGTTTTTTCCTTGTCCTGCAATATACCATGAGAAATCCGGGATTTCAAGGGGAAGGTCCCAGGCCCTTTTTGCTCCTTCGTCGTATTTTTGCAAGACAAATTTCATTTCCTGCGCCGTTTCTTCAGCCGGACCATAAGAAAATGTGATGGTCCTCTTCCAGGACCGATCCCCCCAGGACCGGCCTTTCTTTCCTGCGTCTTCTCTCTTTTCTTTGGCGCTTTCCATCGTGAAGTTCCGACGTATTGTATTTATTGTAACAGATTCTTTAAGATTTGTCTTGCGCATTTTCGTTATTCTTTGCTTATTATTCCTATCATCTTCTCTTATTATCACCTCTTCACTATCTTTCGCCAGATTCCCCCCGTTTTTCAAGAAATAAGCCTCATATTCTATCTATATGATGTATAATCATCCCCACAGAGCCAGTTCCACCCCCACCACACCCACCATTGGTTTTTCTGATACCCACCCCCCTTTTTCCTTTAAATACAACAAACGCTGCGTTTTTCTCTCCCCTTGTGAAAAATAAAATCGTCAAAATTGCCACGGACGGGGTCCCCCGATCTCTGCCCGGGGCAGGGGATCCCCTTTGCTCAAAATGGCCTCATAACTCCAAAAATACGGTCAGTTTCTTTCTCTGTGGGGTATGTCCGTACAGTCTGTAATTACCCAATATCTCCGCTTTATCTCCTTGTCCAAAATTCTGGTGTGTAGCGTTTGTTTGGTATTCCTTTTGGCATAATAAAGCACCCCACTTGTTAGACAGTATATTATACTGTCTAACAAGTGGGGTGCAGTTCAATGCTTATTGGGTATACTTAAGATTCTGATTTTGTTAGTTATGATTAAATCTTTCTTTCCCAATTCATAAAAATCATCTATGCTTTCCAGAAAAAACCTTGACTCCAACAACTCCAACAGCGGTAATTATGCGCGCCTTATCTGCTTCCGCCAGAAATTGTTCTGCGAGTGCCAGCTTCAAACTGTATCAATATAGCTGAACGCGATTGTCCGACAAATTTCTACTTACAACGCCTCGAAATCAGAGGCTGGGTGTTTACAAATCGGGCAGATAAAGTCATCAGGCAGGGTATCTCCCTCGTAAACATACCCACAGATTGTACAGACAAACCCTTTCTTTTTTTCTTCGGCTTTCCGAGGTTTCGGCTTGATATTTGCGAAATAGTAAGCGTAGGTGACCGATGGCACAGAGGACAAAACCAGCGCTTCAGTGACATCTGCGATAAACAGAGTATGTGTGCCACAATCAACGCCTTGGATTACATGTCCGGAAAACACAGCGTTGGAAGAATCCTTCAAATAGCGAATGCCGTTTGTTGTGCATGGCTCGGTCGCGTTTTCAAATTTGTTGACCGTGCGACCACTTTGGAAGCCAAAGCGCTGAAAAACATCGAAAGAGGTGTGCTCGGTCAGCACAGAGACATTGAACTCCCCGGTACGAAGAATCATGTCATGGGTATAGTTCTGCTTGTTCACGGCAATAGAAATCCTCAGAGGGTTGCTGGTCAACTGCATTGCCGTGTTGATTATACAACCGTTCTCTTTCTCGTTTTCTTTCGCAGTGAGTAAAAACAAACCGTAGGAAAATTTATGTGTTGCCAAAAAATCAATCTCATTGGTCTGTTTGGTAGCTAGAGTGGGATGAGGAGGGCTATCGTCAACCTTAGCAACTGAAGGCATCGACGCTACCAGAGCATCTGTCAAAGCAACTAGTTCATCCAACTGAGCTTCCTTAAGAGAGGAACGGATGGTAACCGCAGGAGCAACAAACCGCATATCCTTGCAGGAAGACAATAGCTCCTTCATTAACGTGCCACTGGTGGGGCCCCAAGAGCCATTTTCCACAAATGCAACCGTTCGATTTTGAATATTGTGAGAAACCAAATCTCGTAATAACTCCTCCATGCTGATAAAAATCCCAGCGTTGTACGTGGTGGAAGCAAATAAGATGTGGCTATATTGGAACGCAGCCGAAACAAGATCTGAGGTCGGCTTGACGGAAACATCGAACATAACGGTTTTGATTCCGCGTTCCCGCAGCATGCTGGAGACAATTGTTGCTGCATTTGCAGTGTTTCCGTAAACGGAAGCATAGGCAATCATAACCCCGGTCTCTTCCGGGGTATAAGAACCCCAGGTTCGGTATTTGCTCAAAATCTTCTCCAAACTCGTTCGCCAAACAAAGCCATGGAGAGGGCAAATCGTTCGGAGGTCTAAATCGTCAATTTTGCGCATGGCCGTCAAAACTTGGGGCCCATATTTCCCCATGATATTAGAGTAATATCGCCGGGCCTCATCCATATAGTGACCATCGAAATCAACCTCATCTGCGAAAATGGCCCCGTTCAACGCGCCGAAGGAACCAAAGGCATCGCTAGAAAAGAGGGTCCGGCTAGTCTCGTCGTAAGACATCATGACCTCAGGCCAATGCACCATAGGCATCATCAGAAAACGAAACGTGTGAGAACCTGTTTCTAAGAGGAAATTCTCATCGGCCAGGACTACGGTGGGGGCAAGGTGAAAGAACTGTTCAATAAGCTTTTGTGACTTTTTGTTGCAGACGAGGGTCGTTTCAGGGTAGCGCAACAACAATTCTGAGAGCGTGGCGGAATGGTCCGGTTCCATGTGGTGGATGACCAGATAATCCAGTGGGCGACCATGCAGCAAGTACTCAAGATTCTCAAAAAAAACAGAACTGACCGAAATATCTACCGTATCAAACAGAACAGTTTTTTGATCCAACAGAAGGTAAGAGTTATAACTTACACCATTAGGAACAGAATAAACACCCTCAAACAGGGAGAGCCTGCGGTCATCTCCTCCAATCCAGAATAAATCTTCACAAACGGAGCGGAAACAATACATTTAAAAACCTCCTGAATGTTATAGCTGATACCGTGCAACTGCAACACATCCATCAGGCAAAGCAAGCGACGTTCCATCCACATCAAAGCACCATTTCGAATCTGGAATGAGATGTTTCAAAGTCGCTGCAAAATGTAACATGACTATGCCGTGCCCAATAGCTGCGTTATCATCGTTAGTAAATTGGTCATGGACGCGAATCAAGTAACAGATGTTATCTTTGACCACGAAAGCATACGGCTGACGATTCAAATAACTCGGAGACAACGTGGCAGCGTAGAAAGCTCGCCAGAGATGCTCTCCGTAGCTATCCAAATATGGGGCAATAGGTTCAGAACTACCTAAAGCATTGAGATACACCATTTCATGAATATTTTTTTTCTGTGCGAAATAGCCGCGCTTAACTTCTGCGTCAATGTCAGACATGCTTTTAATAGTCAGTCGAAGTGTCTTGCGTTCTTTTTTCCCGATACCAAACGCAATGAGGGCGCAGACAGACTTATCTAAGTCTAAATTGAGGCGTTCAAGTAAAACTTTTTCGTCATCAATGTTAAGCCAACAAGAATCGTACCCCAGGTCTAATAGCTTCAGCACGAGATCTTCCATCATGTATCCAAGATTTTCTCGGGCGTGTGAACCAGTAGAAGACCGGAGCAAAAGATAGGCTGGAGCGCCAATCATGATCTGATGATACCCAACAATCCCATCTAATCCAGCGTGCACCTCACTGGGAAAGACGGTAAGTTCTACCGGAATTGATAAATCCAGACGCTGACAAGATTCGTGAAAAAAAACGTCAATTTCCTCGAGGGCTGCATATGTAACTGGCTGTGCTGTAAACGAGCGAAATGATTTTCGATTCTGAATCAAAGCACTATAATCCATAATTTTGGCGATCCTCCTTTTTTAAGTTGAGAAAGACATCCTGGGACAGAGAGATATTTCCTGACTCTACACCTCCTTCTATGGTCATCTCGCATTCCTTCGTCCAATCTACACACAATTTAAAAAATACTACAAAAATGTATGCAAATATTACATTTTTATTATAACATACGTTCTGTTAGGATACAAGCCCTATCAAATCTATAATTAAAAAAGTTCTGGACACCCTATCGTATGGAAACCGGGACTGCTCTGACTGGGCGGGCGCCCTGAACATCAAAAGCCGCAATCCCTCCCTGATCATCTTCTGGCTGGTATCCGACCAGGACAGCAACGGCCTTATAGTTTATGGAAAAACCGGCACGGGGAAGAACTACGGGACCGTTGTGGACGCCTGGTTTACCGGATTTGCGGAAACGCCGGAGGGGCCCCGGTACTTCTGCGTGTATCTGGGGCAGACAGACGGCGGGAGCGTATCCAGCGCAGAGGCAAAGCGCAGCGCCCTTCAGATTTTAGGCGATCTCTTTGAGGCGGCGTAAAAGGGCCCTGTCGGTCGCCGCTGTTCCCCCCGGCGGACTGCATTTTTCCTCTTGCACTTTGTGGCAGGGGGTGTATAATAGATCCAACAGCAAAATACAGGGGAGCTTGCAGACGTCCGGCGTCAACACAGGCTGAGAGGAAGGTGTGACCTTCGACCCTTTTACCTGATGCGGATAATGCCGCCGTAGGAAGTCATCGAAACGGATCATTGCAGGAGGCACCAGGTTTTGGTGCCTCCTGTTTTTCTGCCAGGGCAGGGACCAGATTGCTCTGTCCGCCCGGATTTTTGCTGCACTGCCTGAGGAAAGGGGGCCATGGAATTCACAGCGGGCTGAAGGGGAGCGCCTTGAGTCTAAGACACACAGCGATGGGAAGCCGTGTTCCGGCGTGAGAGGATGCCAGCAAGCATCGACCGACTTTCTTCGATCTCCACCACAGGGGGTCTCTATCTTTTTTCGGAGGAAGGGTCGCTGTCTCAGGCTCATTTCTCCGACCCAAAGGAGCGTTTTGATTTCCATGCAAAAGCAAAAACACAAGCAGACAACAAGGAAAATGGTGCTCTCTGCGGTATTCGTGTGCCTGGCGTTCGTGCTGAACACCTGCGTATACTTCCCCGCTATGGCGCCATTCCAACACTTCGTGAACGTCCTGGCCGCCGTCTTTGTGGGACCCTGGTACGGGTGCGCCAGCGCCTTTCTCTGCGGCGCCATGCGTATGATGACCGGCCGCACCATCCAAGCCATTGCCGGTGCCGTCTTCGGCCCCATCCTGGGTGGGCTTCTTTACCGCAAGACCAAGAACATCTACCTGGTCTGGGTGGGAGAAGTGGTGGGTACAGGGTTTGTGGGGGCCATGGTGTCCTACCCCCTCATGAAGTGGTTCTACGGTCTGGACGCCCAGTCCCCGTTCTACTACATCCCCTTCTACACCCCCTCCGCCGTGGTGGGCGGCGCCATGGGCGTGATGGTCCTGCTCATCTTGAAGAGAAGCGGGGTTCTTTCCCGTATGCTGCGGGAACTGGAGGAAGGGAGGAAGGAAGCATGATCGACTTTGCCACCCCCCTGCGTCTGGTCCGGGAGAAAATGCCCCTGGTCCAGTGCATCACCAACTTTGTTACCGTCAACGACTGCGCCAACATCATTCTGGCCGCCGGCGGCTCCCCCTCCATGGCCCACCACCCCGACGAGGTGGAGGAGGCCATCCAGGGGGCCCAGGCCCTGGTGTGCAACATGGGTGCCATTGAGGACACCCCCTCCATGATCCTGGCAGGACGTCGGGCCAACACCCTGGGCAAGCCCGTGGTGCTGGACCCGGTGGCCGTGGGCACCACCACCCTGCGCAGAACCTGCGCCGCCCAGCTGCTGGATTCCGTCCGCTTTTCCGTCATCCGGGGCAACGCCTCGGAGATCCGCTACCTGGCCGGACAGCAGGCGCAGGGCAGCGGCGTGGATGTAAGCCGGCTGGACGTGATCACGGAAGAGAACCTCCCGGAAGCGGTCCCAATGGTCAAGACCCTGGCCGCCACCACCGGAAGCGTCATTGTCATCTCCGGTGCGCTGGACCTGGTGTCCGACCAGACCCGCGCTGTGGTGCTGCGTAACGGCTGCCCCACCATGGCCCGGATCACCGGCAGCGGCTGTATGCTCACCTCCCTCATCGGGGTCTTCTGCGGCGCGCTGCCCCAGGACCCGTTCTCCGCTGCCTGCGCCGCTGTGGCCGCCATGGGGATTTGCGGCGAACTCGCCGACGCCCGCCGTCTGGCCAACGGCACCGGAAACGCCACGTTCCGCACCGATCTCATTGACGCTGTTTTCAATCTCACCGAACAACAATGCCAGGAAGGGGCTCGTTATGAAATTTTCTAAAGAAATGATCCAGCAGTCCATGCTGCTCTATGCCATTACCGACCGGATGTGGTTAAAGGAGGGACAAACCCTCCTCTCCGTCTGCCAGGACGTTCTGGAGAACGGAGCCACCTTTTTACAGATCCGGGAAAAAGACCTGAACCCCGACGACTTTCAGCAGGAAGCCGCTGCGTTACAAACCCTCTGCGCCCGCTACGGAGTTCCCTTCGTGGTGAACGACAGCGTGGAAATTGCCCTGGCCATTGACGCCGACGGAGCCCACGTAGGCCAGTCGGACATCAAAGGCCGGGACCTGCGGGCCATGCTGGGGCCGGATAAGATCCTGGGCATCTCCGCCGGAACCGTAGAAGAGGCCCGGGCCGCCCAGCAGGCAGGGGCCGACTACATCGGCGTCGGGGCCATTTTTGACACCAGCACCAAGAAAAACGCCCGCACCCTCTCCATGGAGGCGTTGCAGGCCATCCGCCGGGCAGTGACCATCCCTGTGGTAGCCATCGGCGGGATCACCGCCCAAAACCTGCCCTCTCTGGCTGGATGCGGCGTAGACGGCGTGGCCGTGGTCTCCGCCATCTTCGGCGCGGAGGACCCCGGTGCCGCCACCGCCCAGCTCCTGAAGCTGGCCAAAGAGATGGTGGCCCATGGATAAACCCTACGCCATCTTCGATATGGACGGCACCCTGGTGGACTCCATGCCCTACTGGAAGGACCTGGCCC
The DNA here is from genome assembly GCF_034090835.1 of Evtepia sp. Taxonomy (GTDB): domain Bacteria; phylum Bacillota; class Clostridia; order Oscillospirales; family Oscillospiraceae; genus Evtepia. The sequence continues at coordinate 9,891 of NZ_JAXDRS010000012.1, read as the reverse complement.
GGGAATTTCTGGGCAGGCATGGGATTTCCCCCTCCCCTTCCCTCCTGGAGCAGATCAAGACCATGACCATGTCGGAGTCTGCCGCCCTCTTCCAGAAATCCTTCTCTCTGCCCGGCACCCCCGAGCACATCGCCCAGGCCATGAACGCCATGATGGAGGAACACTACCGCCGGGACATTCCCCTGAAAGCCGGGGTCAAGGACTACCTGGACCGGTTAAAGAAGCGGGGCGTCACCCTCTGCGTGGCTTCCGCCACGGCAGAACCTCTCATGGATGCCTGTCTGACCCGGCTGGGCGTAGCCGATCACTTTGCCTTTCTCCTCTCCTGCGAGGAGGTACAGGCCGGAAAGGACCGGCCCGACGTTTACTTTGCCGCCGCCCAGCAGCTGGGCGCAGACCCTGCCCAGACCGCTGTATACGAGGACGCCCTGTACGCCGCCCAAACCGCAAAAGACGCGGGCTTTTACGTGGTGGGCGTCTATGACCCCAGCGCCCGGAAAAGCTGGGACCAACTGTCCGCTCTGACGGACGAGACCATTGACAACTGGGAAAGGAGCTTACCATTATGAGCGCAAGCATTGCCATTCAAGTACTGCCCCAGGCCGAGAACGACCAGGAGCTCTGCCGCATCGTAGATGAGGTCATCGACTACATCCGCCAAACCAGCCTCCGTTATGAGGTGGGGCCCTTTGAGACCACCATCGAGGGCGACAGCTACGATCAGCTCATGGACATCGCCAAGGAATGTCAGCACGTAGCCATCCGGGCCGGCGCCCCCAAAGTATCCGCTTACATCAAGGTAGTCTACCGTCCCGAAGGGGATATCCTCACCATCGACCAGAAAATCGGAAAGTATCAGAACCACTAAGCCCCAGGGGGCAGATCGGGGGACCATGTTCTGTCGCCCTGTAAAAAGAATGCACACAAAGGAGTGGCCACCATGAAGACAGCATTATCCATCGCTGGCAGTGATTGCAGCGGAGGCGCCGGGATCCAGGCAGACCTGAAAACCATGACCGCCAACGGGGTCTACGGCATGAGCGCCATCACCGCCCTGACCGCCCAGAACACCCTGGGGGTCACCGGCATTTTTGAGGTCTCCCCGGACTTTTTACAGCAGCAGATCGACCGGGTCTTTGAGGACATTCCCCCCGACGCCGTGAAGATCGGCATGGTGGCCAACGCCGGGCTCATCGAGGCCATTACCCAGTCCCTCACCCGCCACCAGGCAAGAAACATCGTGGTGGACCCGGTGATGGTGGCCACCTCCGGGGCCAGCTTACTGGAGCAGGCGGCGGTGACCGCCCTCAGAACCCAGCTGCTCCCTCTGGCCACCCTGGCCACTCCCAACATCCCGGAGGCGGAGATTCTGGCCCAGATGTCCATTCGGAACGAAGAGGACATGGTAACCGCCGCCAAATACATGAACGAGGCCTACCACTGCGCCGTTCTGGTAAAGGGTGGCCACAACATCAGCGACGCCAACGACCTGCTCTGCTCAGCCGGAACCCTCACCTGGTTCCGGGGCAAACGGATCATAAACCCCAACACCCACGGCACCGGCTGCACCCTCTCCAGCGCCATCGCTGCCAACCTGGCCAAGGGTTTTCCTCTGGACAAAGCCGTGCAGCGGGCCAAGGACTACATCTCCGGCGCCCTGAACGCCATGCTGGACCTGGGCCACGGCAGCGGACCCATGAACCACATGTTCGATCTGCACAGTGCCTTCGCCCTGGATGCCCACGCGGACTCCTTCTAATCCATCCTATCGTCCCAGGCTCTCCCCGGAGCCTGGGGCTTTTTTCTTTGTCGGTCCCACCGCTTCCGCTGTGGGCACCGCGTTGGCCACCATGCATTCCTCCCGGGCGTAGTAGTCAAAGACCAGCAGCCCACGCTTTTCCCCTGCCTCCCGCACCGCCGGAGACACCAAACCGCCGCAGAGGATCTGCCCAGGTTCCATGTAGTCCAGCAGGCGAGACAATTCCACCGTCTCCCGGCTCAGGGGGGTGTGCAGCACTCCCTCCTGCCGGGTCACCGGCAGGGGAAGAATCACGCAGTGGGCCAGCGCCAGTCCAGGGCCAATGGGTTCCGGTTCTAAGCCCTCTCCTTCCAGCCCGGCAATGTGGACGGTGTGGCCGTCCTCCCGGAGCAGTCTTGCCAGGGCTCGCTGACGCAGGTCTCCCCCTGCCACCCAAACGTTTCGTTCCCGTTCCATGGGTTCCATCAAACCGCCTCCTTCCCTCAGGTTCATTCTATTCCCCTCGGACCAAAGGGTGCCTGGCCCACACCACGCAAGAAGCCCCTGCCAGCGCCGGAGCGCTGGCAGGGGCTTTCGGTTCTCAGGATAAAAAAGGGCTTTAGTGGCTGAACTGATCGGTGCTGCCGCCGGGAATCACGATGGTATCCGGCACATACTCGCCGAAGTCGAACAGGTCAAAGCCACCCCGCATCAGGAAGGTACGGATGGCCTCTTCCGCTTCGCTGTAATCCAGGGCGGGGTCCTCAAAGGACTGGACAAAGGTGGCCAGGTGGGCCAGCATCCGGTCTGCCCGGTCACTGTACTCCCGGTCGATGCCAAACTCCTTGTTCATGCCTCCCCGGAACTTCACCGCGGTTTCCATGTCGTACACCGGCGTCAGGAAGAGGTTGAACATGCCCAAACTCTCGTAGTCATAAAATCCGTTGTACTTCACCAGGTCTGCGGGCTCCTTCACCCCAGGGCACAGGAAGGCGGTCTCCGGCAGCTCGCCGCCGTTGGCTGCCCGGACTTCTGCCTCTTTCTCCTCGGGGATGCAGTCCATGCAGCAGCAGCGGCTCAGCCAGTCCTGGACCATCTCCACAGCGTCCTCTACCTTATGAAAGCTGCGGAACTCAGTGACGTTCCGCTCTTCTCCGCTGGTGGCGTACATCAGCACAAAAAAGTGATCGCTCATAGTTGTTCTCCTTTGCGTTATGGTTCCTCTAAGGTGCAGCCCAGCAGCCGGACCTCCGGCTCCAGGGTGACGCCGGTCTCTTCCAGCACCCGGCGGCGCACCAGACGGATCAGGTCTAAAATCTCTCCGCAGGTGGCGCCCCCTGTGTTCACCACAAAGCCTGCGTGCTTCTCGGACACCTGGGCGCCTCCTACTGCGGTCCCTTTCAGACCGCACTGCTCAATGAGCCCCCCGGCGAAGTGACCCACCGGACGCTTAAAGGTGCTCCCGGCGCTGGGGTACTCCAGAGGCTGCTTGGACCGGCGGCGCTGGGCCAGGTCCGCCATCTTCTCCCGAATGGCCTGGGGGTCTCCCTTCTGCAAGGTGAGCTCCGCCCCGGTGATGAGCCAGGGCTGCCGGGAAAAGAGGCTCTTCCGGTACCCCAACTCCAGCTGGTCCAAAGGCAGCCGATGGGGCTGGCCTTCCAGGTCCAGACAGTCCACCCAGGTGATCACCTGGGCCATTTCTCCGTCGTAGGCTCCGGCGTTCATAAATACCCCGCCCCCCAGGGTGCCGGGGATGCCGTGGGCAAACTCCAGCCCGGTGAGGCCATGGCCCGCAGCAAACACCGCCGCCTGGGCCAGGGTCACGCCGCTGCCTGCGTACAAACTGGTCTCTCCCACCAGCTCCAGCCGGGTAAGGCCCCCGGCCAGCTTAATAAGAAAGGCATCCGCCCCCTGGTCAGCCACCAGAAGATTGGAACCCTTCCCCAGAAAAAACGGGGTGATCCCCTCCTGGGCTGCCGCCCGGAGAATGGGAGCCAGCTCCTCTTCCCCCTTGGGCAGGGCCATGAGGGTGACCGGTCCCCCCACCCGGAAGGTGGTGTGACGGCTCATGGGTTCCTGCTCCCGCAGCTCCAGCTGGGGCAGTTCTTTTCGTAATCGATCTCGGAGTGCGCTCATCCCACTCATGAAAGCCCTCCTCCTTGTTCTTCCCTGATCTATTGCTGCGGACTTCGCCCGCTGCAAACTTTATTTATTATAGCAGATTCCCCCCGGAAAAAGTAGCGCATTTGTAAATTTCCCACCACTTCCTCTGGTGACAAAAAACGGCTGCGGATCTCTCCGCAGCCGTTTTCTCACGAAAACAGGGCTCAGCCCTCATCCAGGGTGATGCCGATGATCTCGTCCTCCACAGGAGCGGACACGTCCTCTCCCGCAGGTTCCAGATCCATGGAGAGGACCTCATCCTCTCCCTCAGCCTCCTGGTGCAGCTCCGTCACCGCGGCGGCAACGGCTTCGTAGGCGTTCTTCGGCTCGGCAGTATCCTCCTCCCGGGGATTCACCTGGCGGTACATGGCCAGGCCGGAACCGGCGGGGATCAGCTTACCGATGATGACGTTCTCCTTCAGACCGATGAGGTGGTCCACCTTGCCCTTGATGGCAGCTTCGGTCAGGACCTTGGTGGTCTCCTGGAAGGAAGCGGCGGCCAGGAAGGAGTCGGTGGCCAGAGAGGCCTTGGTAATACCCATGAGCAGGGTGGTGGCGGTGGGCAGCTGGAGCTCGCCGCCGTCCTCTCTGGTCTCGCCGTTGTCGATGCGGGCCTGGACGGCTGCTTTGGCGTCCAGATACTCCAGCACCTCCACGGTAGCGCCGGAGAGCAGCTGGGAGTCGCCGGGATCTTCCACCCGGACCTTCCGCATCATCTGACGGACAATGATCTCAATGTGCTTATCGTTGATGTCAACGCCCTGCTGACGGTAGGGCTTCTGGACTTCCTGAATGAGGTAGTCGTGAACCGCAGACACGCCGCGGATGCGCAGCACCTCGTGGGGAGACAGAGCGCCTTCGGTGAGCTGGTCGCCCTTGTTCACCCAGTCGCCGTGCTTGCAGCGGATTCCTGCGCTGTAAGGCAGCGCATAGGTCACCACTTCGCCGTCGTCGGCGGTGATGGTCACGTTGCAGATGGTGATGCGCTTGCTCTCCTCCAGGGTGACCCGGCCGCTGATCTCAGCCAGCTGGGCCATCTTCTTGGGCTTACGGGCCTCGAAGAGTTCCTCAACACGGGGAAGACCCTGGGTGATATCGCCGCCGGCCACGCCGCCGGTGTGGAAGGTACGCATGGTCAGCTGGGTACCAGGCTCACCGATGGACTGAGCAGCGATGATACCAACGGCTTCGCCTTCGCCCACCGGCTCACCGATGGCCAGGTTGATGCCGTAGCACTTGGAGCACACGCCGTTGCGGGCCCGGCAGGTAAGCACGGAGCGGATCTCCATACGGGTGATGCCCCGGTCCTCCAGGACCTTGGCGTCATCCATGGTGAACATATGATCCTTGGTGAAGAGGAGCTCGCCGGTGTTGGGGTCCACCACGTCGTTGACGGGGTAACGGCCCTTGAGACGCTCGGCAAAGGTCTCGATGACCTGGCCGTTTTCGCTGATCTCGCTGACGGTGATACCCTCGGTGGTGCCGCAGTCGTGCTCCCGGATGATGACTTCCTGGGAAACGTCAACCAGACGGCGGGTCAGGTAACCAGAGTCGGCGGTACGCAGAGCGGTATCGGCCAGGCCCTTCCGGGCGCCTCTGGAGGAGATGAAGTACTCCAGAACCGACAGACCTTCACGGAAGTTTGCCTTGATGGGGATCTCGATGGTACGGCCGGAGGTGTCGGCCATCAGGCCGCGCATGCCGGCCAGCTGACGGATCTGTGCCATAGAACCACGGGCGCCGGAGTCTGCCATCATGAAGATAGGGTTGTACCGGTCCAGACCTGCCTGCAGGGCGGAGGTCACGTCCTTGGTGGTCTCTTCCCAGGCTTTGACCACCAGACGATACCGTTCGTCGTTGGTCAGGAAGCCCCGCTTGAACTGGCGCTCGATCTTGACGATCTCCTTCTCGGTCTCGCGGATGAGGGGATATTTCTTCTGGGGGACGGTCATATCGTAGATGGAAACCGTCAGAGAACCCAGGGTGGAGTAGTGGTAGCCTCTGGCCTTGATGATGTCCAGCACTTCAGCGGACTGGGTGAAGCCGTGGCGGGTGATGCAGCGGTCGATGATCTGACCCAGCTGCTTCTTTCCGCAGACGAAGTTGATCTCGGGGGCGAAGAGTTCCTCCGGATCCTCCCGGTTCACGAAGCCCAGGTCCTGGGGGATGCCCTCGTTGAAGATCAGGCGGCCCACGGTGGTGCGCACCAGCTTGTGGCGCTCTTCCCCGTTGACGGTGGCAAACATCCGAACCAGGATGGGAACGTGGAGCTCCAGCTGGCCCTCGTCGTAAGCCAGGCGGGCTTCCTCGGGGCTGGAGAAGGCGTGGAGCACCTCGTGGGGCTCCTCCCCGGTCTGGGCGGCCTGACGGGCCTCATAGCCGGAGGTGGGCAGCAGACGGCCGGGGGTCTCGATCCAGATATAGTCGCTCTCGCTGATGGTGCCTGCATCCAGAGCAGCCACGGCTGCCTCCACGGAGGGATAGATGTAGGCGGGGTCGGCGGGGGCGTCCTTTTCGTAGGTCAGGTAGTAGGAACCCAGCACCATATCCTGGGTAGGAACGGTAACAGGGCCGCCGTCCTGGGGCCGCAGAAGGTTGTTGGCGGAGAGCATCAGGATGCGGGCCTCTGCCTGGGCCTCGGCGGACAGGGGAACGTGGACAGCCATCTGGTCACCGTCGAAGTCGGCGTTGAAGGCGGTGCACACCAGGGGGTGGAGCTTAATGGCGCGGCCCTCCACCAGCACCGGCTCAAAGGCCTGGATGCCCAGACGGTGCAGGGTGGGTGCACGGTTCAGCATGACCGGGTGCTCCTTGATGATGAAGTCCAGCGCATCCCAGACCTCGGCACGGCCCCGGTCCACCATCTTCTTGGCGGACTTGATGTTGTTGGCCAGGCCGTCCTCCACCAGCTTCTTCATGACGAAGGGGCGGAAGAGCTCGATGGCCATTTCCTTGGGCAGACCGCACTGATAGATCTTCAGCTCGGGGCCCACCACGATAACGGAACGGCCGGAGTAGTCCACGCGCTTGCCCAGCAGGTTCTGACGGAACCGGCCCTGCTTACCCTTCAGCATGTCGGACAGGGACTTGAGGGCGCGGTTGTTGGCGCCGGTGACGGCACGGCCCCGGCGGCCGTTGTCGATGAGGGCGTCCACAGCCTCCTGGAGCATCCGCTTCTCGTTGCGGACAATGATGTCCGGCGCGTTGAGCTGGATGAGGCGCTTAAGACGGTTGTTTCGGTTGATGACCCGGCGATACAGGTCGTTCAGGTCGGAGGTGGCGAACCGGCCGCCGTCCAGCTGGACCATGGGACGGATCTCCGGGGGAATGACCGGCAGCACGTCGATGATCATCCACTCGGGCTTGTTGCCGGACAGACGGAAGGCATCCACCACTTCCAGACGCTTCACGATCCGGGCCTTCTTCTGGCCGGAGGCGTGCTGGAGCTCCTCACGGAGCTGGACGGACAGCTCTTCCAGGTTGATATCCGCCAGCAGGCGCTTCACAGCCTCTGCGCCCATGCCGGCCTCGAAATCGTCCTCATACTTCTCCCGCATGTCCCGATACTCTTTCTCGGAGAGGATCTGGTTCTTGGTCAGGGGAGCGTAACCGGGATTGGTCACGATATAGGAGGCAAAGTAGAGCACCTTTTCCAGGATCCGGGGGGACAGGTCCAGCAGCAGACCCATCCGGGAGGGGATCCCCTTAAAGTACCAGATATGGGAGACAGGAGCGGCCAGCTCGATGTGGCCCATCCGCTCCCGGCGGACGTTGGCCCGGGTGACCTCCACGCCGCAGCGGTCGCAGATCTTGCCCTTGTAGCGGATCTTCTTATACTTGCCGCAGTGGCACTCCCAGTCCTTGGTGGGGCCAAAGATGCGTTCGCAGAACAGGCCGTCCCGCTCCGGCTTCAGGGTGCGGTAGTTGATGGTCTCGGGCTTTTTGACCTCGCCGTAGGACCACTCACGGATCTGTTCCGGGGAAGCGATGCCAATACGAATGGCGTCAAACTCAGCATAACTCATATTCATCGTCCTCCCTTTCTTTATTCGTCGTACTGACCGTCGTCATCGTCGTCTGCGTCCCCTCCGGCGCCGGTGGACAGACCCAGATCGTCGTCGTCGCTGGTCTCTTTGAAGGTATAGCCCGCAGCGGAGAACTGGGCGTCCTCGTTGTAGGGCTCATAGTAGTCGTCGTCCCGGATCTGGTTGATGTTCTGGTATCCGTCTTCGTCGTCATCCCGGAGTTCGATCTCCTCACCCTGGGCGTCCAGGACCTTGATGTCCAGGCACAGAGCCTGCAGCTCCTTCACCAGGACCTTGAAGGACTCGGGGATACCGGGGGAGGGCACGTTGTGTCCCTTTACGATGGACTCGTAGGTGCGGACACGGCCGGTGACGTCGTCGGACTTCACCGTCAGGATCTCCTGGAGGGTGTAGGCTGCGCCGTAAGCCTCCAGGGCCCAGACTTCCATTTCGCCGAAGCGCTGGCCGCCGAACTGGGCCTTGCCGCCCAGGGGCTGCTGGGTGACCAGAGAGTAGGGGCCGGTGGAACGGGCGTGGATCTTATCGTCCACCAGATGGTGGAGCTTGAGGAAGTAAACGTAACCCACGGTCACGGGGTTTTCAAACATTTCGCCGGTACGGCCGTCGTAGAGCTTGGTCTTGCCGTCCGCCAGACGCAGGCGGCCTTCCTTTCTCCAGATGCGGATCTGGGCCTGGTCCTCCATCTCTTCCTGGGCCAGGGCGCGGATGTCGGTGCCGTCCTCGGTCATCAGGTAGAGCTGCTTACCGGCAATGGTCTCGTTGGGATAGACCTCACGGAACAGACCGGCCTGGGCCAGCAGCTCCATGATGTCCTTCTCGTCGGCGCCGTTGAAGACGGGGGTGGCCACCTTCCAGCCCAGGGCCTGGGCTGCGCGGCCCAGGTGGACTTCCAGCACCTGACCGATGTTCATACGGGAAGGCACGCCCAGGGGGTTCAGCACGATGTCCAGGGGGGTGCCGTCGGGCAGGAAGGGCATATCTTCCTGGGGCATGATCCGGGAGACCACGCCCTTGTTGCCGTGACGGCCGGCCATCTTGTCGCCCACGGAGATCTTTCTCTTCTGGGCGATGTAGACACGAACCACCATGTTCACGCCCGGGCCCAGTTCGTCCCCGGCTTCCCGGGTGAAGACCTTCACGTCCACGATGATGCCGCTCTCGCCGTGGGGCACCTTCAGGGAGGTGTCACGGACTTCCCGGGCCTTTTCGCCGAAGATGGCCCGCAGCAGCCGCTCTTCTGCGGTGAGGTCGGTCTCGCCCTTGGGGGTGACCTTGCCCACCAGAATATCGCCGGCGTGGACCTCTGCGCCCACCCGGATGATGCCCCGCTCGTCCAGATCCTTCAGGGCGTCGTCGCCCACGTTGGGGATGTCACGGGTGATCTCTTCGGGGCCCAGCTTGGTGTCCCGGGCCTCGGTCTCGTATTCTTCAATATGAATGGAGGTAAAGACGTCCTCCTTCACCATTCTCTCGTTGAGCAGGATGGCGTCCTCGTAGTTGTAGCCTTCCCAGGTCATGAAGCCCATGAGGATGTTCTTACCCAGGGAGATCTCGCCATCGTTGGTAGAGGGGCCGTCGGCAATGACGTCGCCCTTCTTCACCCGGTCCCGCAGGGAGACGATGGGACGCTGGTTGATGCAGGTGCCGTGGTTGGACCGCAGGAACTTGATGAGGGGGTAATCCACCACGTCGCCCCGGTCATAGCGGACGGTGACGTTGGTGGAAGACACCCGGGTGATCTCGCCGTCGTCCTCAGCCAGCACGGCGATCTCGGAGTCGATGCAGTTCTTATGCTCCATACCGGTGGCCACGATGGGGGCCTGGGTGGTGAGCAGAGGCACAGCCTGCCGCTGCATGTTGGCGCCCATCAGGGCACGGTTGGCGTCGTCGTTTTCCAGGAAGGGGATCATGGCCGTTGCGATGGAGACCATCATCTTGGGGGAC
>NZ_JAXDRS010000011.1:0-12730 GCF_034090835.1 Evtepia sp. | reverse complement strand
CCCACCGGCCACAGGTAGGCGCGGCCCAGGGAGCTTTCCAGCCGGACCAGCAGCCGGTGGTTCAGACGGGCCAGCTGGAACTGGTAAGCGCCCTGCCAGCAAAAGAGAACCGGGAAGCTGTAGTTGCACAGGGACAGGCCCTCCTTGGCCAGGAGCGCCGTCACCCAGTCCCGGTCCCCGGGAACAGGGGTTCGAAATTCAATCATAGATGAAGGCAGGATTCCTTTTCTGCGGGACGTTACAGGGTGATGGTCTGCACGTCGTACTTGTTGTTGCGGATGATCTCGTCCAGGCGGATCTCCTCAGTGATGGAGGAGATCAGGTTGTAGGCTGCGCCCTTGTGCTTGGCCCGGCCGGTGCGGCCGATGCGGTGGACATAGTATTCCCCTTCCTCGGGGATATCATAATTGATGACGGCGTCCACGTCGTCGATGTCCAGGCCTCGGGCGGCCACGTCGGTGGCCACCAGCACCCGGAGCTCTCCTGCCCGGAAGGCGGACAGGACCTTTTCCCGCACCTTCTGGCTCAGGTCGCCGTGGATGCACTGGGCGGAGATGTCCTTCATTTTCAGCAGACCGGTGATCCGGTCGGTGGTGTTTTTGGTGTTGCAGAAGACGATGACACGGTCCAGCTGTTCCTTTTCCAGGATGGCAGCCAGGACTTCCACCTTGCCGGTCATATCCACCTTCAGCCGGTACTGGCTGATCTTGGGGCGGTTTTCCTCCACAGGACGGACCACGATCTCCACCGGGTCCCGCTGGTAGACCCAGGAGATGTCCATGACTTCCCGGGAAATGGTGGCGGAGAAGAGCCCCAGGTTTTTCCGGTTGGGGATCTGCTTGAGGATGTGGGTGACGTCTTTGATAAAGCCCATGTCCAGCATCCGGTCGGCTTCGTCCAGGACCACGGTCTCCACCTTGCCCAGGCGGACGGTGCGGCGCTTCATGTGGTCCATGAGGCGGCCGGGGGTGGCCACGATGATCTGGGGGCGTTTTTTCAGAAGGTTAATCTGCCGGTCGATGGGCTGGCCGCCGTAGAGGCAGGCCACCCGGATGCCGGGCAGGAAGGCGCACAGCTGGCGCAGTTCGTCCTGGATCTGCAGGGCCAGCTCCCGGGTGGGGGCCAGGATGAGGCCGGTGATATCGGTGCCTTCGGGGTCGGTGTGCTCCACCATGGGGATGCCGAAGGCGAAGGTTTTGCCGGAGCCGGTGGGGGCTTTGGCCATGACGTCCTTGCCGTCCTTAAAGCAGGGGATGGCCCCGGCCTGCACTGGGGTTGCCATGGTGAAGCCCTTCTGCTCCAGGGCCTTCATGATCCCAGGGGAGAGATTCATTTCGCTGTATCGGAGGTCGAGCTCGACCTCAATGCCATTGATTTCCATAGAAACAGTTCCTTTGCCTTCCCTTTGGGGCGGGGAAGGGGTCTCCCGCCGGAGGGAATCTGATTGATTTCTCATATTTAATAGTAAACAGTTAAGGGCATCATATCACAAGAGCCGACAGGTTGCAAGGGGGGACGGACCCGGCGGGACCGGGGGGCTGGGGGCGGCCCGGCGGCAAAAAAATCAGGGAATGGTGAAAATCTCCGTGCGTTTTTCGGGAGAGTGTGCTAAAATGATAAGAAACCATTTCCGGGAGCGGGTGCTCCCGTTTGTAGGAAGGAGTCCTGTTTCATGGAAAAAGCGGTTGTTTTGCCAGCGGCGGCCGGGGCGGCAGGGATTGCCGGCCTGATTGCCCGCTGGCTTTACCTGGACAAGGGCTTTGAAGTCGGCACCGGCCTGCCGCTCTCCGTCTCTGCGCCGGGCATCGTCATGTGGATCCTGGCCGTGGCCGTTGTGGCGGTGTGTTTCCTGCTGGGCCGGGGCAGTCCCCGGACCTTTGCCCAGTGCTATACCGGCGCCTTTACCCCCCGGCGGTTCTTCCAGGCCGCAGGCCAGATGGCTGCGGTGGTCCTGCTGGCGGCGGGCGGCTTTTTGAATCTGGCGGCCTATGTGTCCAGCCCGGTGGGGCCGGACGGCGCCCGGGAAGAGATTCTGGCCCGGCTGTTCCTGGGGGTCCTTTGCCTGCTGGCTGCCGCCGGGATCTACCTGGTCCTCCAGCTCCTTCGCAAGGGCACCGAGGTGCGCAGCGTCTGGCTGTCGGTCCCCGGTTTTGCCTGCTGCCTTTGGGTGATGCTCAACTACTATGCCTCCTGGGCAGAGGACCCCATCGTGGCCCGCTATGTGCTGCCCCTGGCTGCGGGTCTGCTCACCCTTGTTGCCTGCTGCCTGATCCCCGGCTTTGCCTACGGCAAAGGCCGGGTCACCCTCACCCTGGTGGTGAGCCTCACCGGCGCAGCCCTGAACCTGTTCACCCTGGCTGACGGCACCCCTCTGTATGACACGGCGGTCACCCTGGGCCTGACCTTCTACCTGCTGGCCCAGGCCTCCATCCTGGCGGACAACGCCAACCGGCCGGAACCCCCTGAGCCCCCTGCCTGTCCGTCCTGCTCCGGCGGCTGCGCCGGCTGTGCGGGCTGCGGCGGCGAAGGCCAGGAGCCCAACCCCTGAAAAAACCCATCCGAAAAAGAGGAGGATCCCATAGATATGAGAGATCAGAAAAAGAAGTTTTATATCACCACCCCCATTTACTATCCCTCGGATAAGCTCCACATCGGCCACACCTACTGCACCGTAGCCACCGACGCCATGGCCCGCTACAAGCGCCTGCAGGGCTGCGACGTGATGTTCCTCACAGGCACCGACGAGCACGGCCAGAAGATCGAGGACAAGGCCAAGGAAGCAGGGGTCACCCCCCAGCAGTTCGTGGACAACATCGTCACCGGGGAAAAGGGCGTACTGGACCTGTGGAAGCTCATGAACATCTCCAACGACCGGTTCATCCGCACCACCGATGACTACCATGTATCCGCCATTCAGCAGATCTTTAAGAAGATGTACGAGAAGGGCGACATCTACAAGGGAAAGTATGTGGGCAAGTACTGCAAGCCCTGCGAGTCCTTCTGGACCGAGAGCCAGCTGGTGGACGGCAAGTGCCCCGACTGCGGCCGTGAGGTGCAGGACGCGGAAGAGGAAGCCTATTTCTTCCGTCTGTCCAAGTACGCCGACCAGGTACAGGACCTGCTGGAAAACACCGACTTCCTCCAGCCCCGGTCCCGGGTCCACGAGATGGTGAACAACTTCATTAAGCCCGGTCTGGAAGATCTGTGCGTATCCCGGACCTCCTTCTCCTGGGGCGTGCCCGTGGACTTTGACCCGGGCCACGTGGTCTACGTGTGGGTGGACGCTCTGTTCAACTACACCACTGCCCTGGGCCTCTATAACGATAAGTACAACGACTACGACCACTACTGGCCGGCGGACTACCACTTTGTGGGCAAGGAGATCGTCCGGTTCCACTCCATCATCTGGCCCGCTATGCTCATGAGCATGGAGATGCCTCTGCCCAAGCACGTCTTTGGCCACGGCTGGCTGCTGCTGGACGGCGGCAAGATGTCCAAGTCCAAGGGCAACGTGGTGGACCCCTATGTGCTGGCCGAGAAGTTCGGGGTGGACGCCCTGCGCTTCTTCCTGATGCGTACCTTCCCCTTCGGCTCGGACGGTAACTTCTCCAACGAACTGCTCATCAACACCATCAACGTGGACCTGGCCAACGACCTGGGCAACCTGGTCTCCCGGACCACTGCCATGGTGCAGAAGTACTTCGGCGGCACCCTGCCCGAGGGCTGCAAGACCTGGGCTGCTCCCGAGGCCTATGACACCGAGCTCATCACCCTGGCCTCCGGCCTGCGGGATCGGTACCAGGAGAACATGGACAACTGCGCCCCCCACAAGGCACTGGACGAAGTGTTCAAGGTCATTCAGCGGGCCAACAAGTACATTGACGAGAGTATGCCCTGGGCGCTGGCCAAGGACATGGAACAGAACGGCGCTCGTCTGGCCCACGTGCTCTACAACCTGCTGGAGGCCACCCGCATCTGCGGCATCCTCCTGACCCCCTTCATTCCCCAGTCCTGCGAGAAGCTCTTTGCCCAGGTGGGCGCCTGCGACGCCTGCCAGACCTGGGAGTCCGCCGCCGTGTGGGGCAGCCGTGGGGAGACCATGGCAGTCACCAAGGGCGAGAACCTCTTCCCCCGGGTGGACATGGAGAAGGCGCTGGAAGAGCTGGAAGCCATCCAGGCTGCTGCCGCTGCCCCCGCCCAGCCCCAGATCGAGCTGGAGCCTGTGGCAGAGGACGTGGACTTTGACACCTTTGCCAAGAGCGATTTCCGGGTGGTGAAGGTCAAGGAGTGCCAGGCAGTGAAGAAGTCCAAAAAGCTGCTGAAGTTCATCCTGGACGACGGCACCGGCACCGACCGTCAGATCCTCTCCGGCATTGCCATGTACTACAAGCCCGAAGACCTGGTGGGTAAGACTCTGGTGGCCATTGTGAACCTGCCGCCTCGGAAGATGATGGGTCTGGAGTCCAACGGCATGCTGCTGTCTGCGGTCCACACCGAGAACGGGGAGGAAGTCCTGAATCTCATGATGCTGGATGATTCCATTCCTGCGGGTGCAAAACTCCACTAAAAATAAGACTTTTGAAAGGGGCGCCCGGGTTTTTGCTTCGTTCGGCAGGACAGCAAACGGGGGTATCAAGTTTTCTGCTTGGTTTTTGGCTCCTTTCAAAAGTGAGAGATGCAGCCTCTGCGCGCGCCCTTCGGGCACACTGGAGGCTGAGAAGTAAAAAAGTCCTGGCAAAGCCAGGGCTTTTTTCTATCCGATGTTCTTCCCCTGTCTGCGGACAGGGGAACTCTGCGAGGCAGAGGGAGACAAACCAACGTCCTTCCGAAGGGGCGAAGATCCGTTTCATACCATCTTTAGGGTTTTGTATTTGCTGTTTCCGGTGGAATAGAAAAAAGTCCCGGCAGAGCCGGGACTTTTTTATCTCTTATTTTCCTTTGGTGGGGGGCTCGTTGAGCCACAGAGAGCCTTCCAGCACTTTGGTGTTGGTGTAGCCGAAGTGCTTCAGCCGCTGCTGGAGCAGGTAGCCCCGCTTGCCCTTGGTGCAGATGAGCAGCAGGGGTTCCTCTTTGTCCAGCCCTTCCAGGGGTCCGTTCACCTGGGCCACGTCCACGAACCGGGCGTTGGGGATGGAGGGCATCTGGGAGGCGTCCAGAATGGTGTAGCCCTCGCCCATATTCTCCATGTACTCCGCAGGGGTCATGGACTCCAGATAACCGTCCAGCTTGTTGCGCAGGATATTCACCGCAGCCACGAAGGGATGGATGGCGGTGGAGAAGGGAGGGGCATAGGCCAGATCCATGTTTTCCAGCTGGCGGAGGGTTGCCCCCAGAGACAGGGCGGTGACGCCGATGTCCACCATCTTGTCAACTGCGCCGGGACCCAGCACCTGGACGCCCAGAAGCTTGTCGGTTTTCTTGTCTACGATAAGCTTGGTGATGAAGTTGCTGGCTCCGGGATAGTAGTGGGCCTTGTCGTCGTTCACGGCCACCACGGTTTCCACGTCGTAGCCGGCGGCCCGGGCAGCGGCCTCGTTGAGACCGGTGCGGGCGGCGTTCATGCCGGGCAGCTGGACCACAGCGGTACCCAGAACGCCGGGGAAGGAACTGTCCTTGTCTGCCAGCACTTCTGCCAGCACCCGGCCTTCCATGTTGGCGGAAGAGCCCATGGGTGCCCAGGCGCTCTGGCCGGTGAGCCGGTGAGAGACCACAGCGCAGTCGCCTACTGCATACACGTCAGGCAGATTGGTGCGCAGGGTGGGGTCCACCAGGATGGCGCCGTTCTTGGCAAAGGTCAGGCCGGTGTCCTTCAGGAAGGCGGTGTTGGGGCGGATGCCCAGGGAGAGCATCACGGCATCGGACTTCAGCAGGCCCTTGTCGGTCTGGACCCCTTCCACCTTGTGGGTGCCCACCAGCTTTTCCATCTTGGTGCCCAGGGAGACGTGGATGCCCTGGGCCTCCAGGTGGCGGGCAGCGAAAGCGGCCAGCTCCGGGTCAAAGCCGGGCATGATCTGGGGCGCCATGTCGATGACGGTGACCTCCAGACCCTGGCGGCGCAGGTTTTCTGCCACTTCCAGGCCGATGAAGCCGCCGCCGGCCACCACGGCAGACTTCACCTGGCCGCCGGTGACGTAACCCTTGAGCTTGTCTGCGTCGGTGGGGGTGCGCATGGTAAAGACCCCGGGGAGAGCGGCCCCCTCCACAGGGGGGACCAGGGAGGAAGCGCCGGTGGAGATGACGCAGGCGTCATAAGAGTAGGATTCCTCCTGACCGGAGGTCAGATTCCGGGCAGTGACGGTTTTGCCCTTGGGATCCAGGGCGATGGCTTCCCGGCCGGTAAGGACCTTGGCCCCGGTGAGGGCGGAGAATTTTTCCGGGGTGTTCACGATGATCTGTGCCCGGTCGGTGATGACGTCGCCTACGTAGTAGGGCAGGCCGCAGCCTGCGTAGGAGATGTCCGGATCTTTGGTGAGGATGGTGACCTCGGTGTCAAAATCCAGCCGCTTGAGCTTGGCTGCGACCTTGGTGCCGGCAGCAACGCCGCCTAAAATCAGTACCCGCATAAAAGAGACCTCCGTTTCTGATATATCAATGAATGTTTTTATTATAGTGGAGCGGATGGGAACGCTCCGTAATCAAGTCACACAGGGGCCGGAAGGATTGACAGACCGGGAGAGATACGGTATCCTTGTAGAAAAGAAGGGAGGCCGGGACCCTGGTCCTCCCGGGATCACAGTAAGGAGTCATTATGAAGAAAGCAGGTATTATCATCGCCATTATCGGCGCGGTGGTTCTGGCCAATCTGGCGCTGTACTTCCTGGGCAGCGCAGTGCTGGGCTCTCTTTTGAAGTAAGGCCCGCATCGGTTTTCCGGCTCTTTCGGCCCCGCTCCGGCGGTCCGGATCGCAGCAGAGAGGTCTGCTGGCCGGGATCGGTTTTATGATCTTGCGATAGGAAAGGGGACCGCTGTCCCCTCAGAACAAGCCCCCTCCGGCGTCCAATCCAACGCCGGAGGGGGCTTTCCCGTGCATCAGGGGCTGTATTTAATATGAACAACGAGAAGAAGAAGGGAGAAAACGGTCTAATCTGGAGAGAGTGTCGAAAAGAAGAAGGGTTTTTTCGAGATCTGGTTGTTCTGGCGGTCTGTTTGTGATACAATGACAAGGAAGAGTGCGTGCAGATAAGAGCACCTAATATATAAAAATGGAAGAAGCTGGAAGAGAAGGAGAGGAAGTGCATCGCCATGCGTTATGATCGGGATCTCATCGCCCATAAGCTGATCCGCTGGGAGAACTATTTGAACACCTACAAGCTGCCGGCCTGGAAGGAGCTGCCCAACATCGGGCTCTATATGGATCAGGTGATCGCCCTGCTGGGGCAGTATCTGGATTTCATCCCCGTGGAGGACCAGAAGAACAAGCCGGTGACCCCCACCACCATCAACAACTACGTCCGGCTGAAGGTGATGCCTGCGCCGGAAAAACGCAAATACTACCGCATCCACATCGCCTACCTTATTATGATCTTTACCCTGAAACAGGGCACCAGCATCAACGGCCTGCAGCAGCTGCTGCCCTCCACCACGGAGGAGGAAGAGATCCGGAGTTTCTACACCAACTACATTGACCGGGTGCAGATGGTGGGCAACTTCTTCACCGCCCAGACCCGGGACGCGGTGCAGGACCTTCTGAACCCCCAGGAGGCCGACGAGGGGACCGTGGAAAACGTCATCATCCAGAGTATCCTTATGTCTGGCTTTTCCCGGATCATGGCGGAAAAGCTCCTGCATCTGCAGGACGCTGACCCGGAGAAGGTGCTGGAACTGGAAAAGATCAGCGACGAGCAGGGGCTCCATCCCCTGGCCCAGCCGCCCCAGAAGGAGGATCGAGACCATGCTCTTTGACACCCACGCCCATTATTACGTCCAGGCCTTTGACGAGGACCGGGACCAGGTCCTCTCCTCCCTGCCGGGAGAAGGGGTAGGGTACGTCCTCTGCCCGGGCTGCGACCTGCCCACCTCCCAGGCCTCCATTGACCTGGCGGAGGCCTATCCCTTTGTCTATGCTGCGGTGGGGGTCCACCCGGAGGATGCCCTGGGCCTGCCGGAGGACTGGCTGGATCAGGTGGCCGCTCTGACCCGCCACCCCAAGGTGAAGGCCATCGGGGAGATCGGCCTGGACTACTATTGGCAGGAGGTCCCCCGGGACCTGCAAAAGGAAGTCTTTCGGGCCCAGCTGGCCCTGGCCAGAGACCTGGACCTGCCGGTGGTGGTCCACGACCGGGAGGCCCACGGAGACAGCCTGGCCATTGTGAAAGAATTTCCCGGGGTGCGGGGGGTGTTCCACTGCTACTCCGGCAGCGTGGAGGACGCCAAGACCCTGGTAAAACTGGGGTGGCACCTGTCCTTCACCGGGACCATCACCTTTAAAAACGCCCGGAAGGCCCCGGAGGTCATCCAGGCGGTGCCCCTGGAGCGGATCATGGTGGAGACCGACGCCCCTTACATGGCCCCCACGCCCTTCCGGGGGAAGCGGTGCGACTCCCGGTATGTCTACCGGATGGCAGAGACCATCGCCCAGCTCAAGGGACTGACCCGGGAGGAGGTGGAGCAGGCCACCACGGAAAACGGCCTGCGGTTGTTCGGCATCGACGGATAAGAGAGGAGGAGACCGATATGACCGGAGATATCATCACTTATGACTATTTTGGCAGCCTGTACATCAACATGACCAACCGGTGCGACAGCCACTGCGTGTTCTGCATCCGGGACCAGGAGGACTCCGCCCTGGGCGGGCTCTGGCTCCAGGAGGAACCCACCCGGGAAGCGGTGCTGGAGGAGATTTTGGGGCAGGACCTGGGTGGCTATGAGGAGATCGTGTTCTGCGGTTACGGAGAACCCACCTGCCGGGCGGACGACATGTTCTGGATCTGCGACCAGCTGAAGGCCAGCGGCCGGGACGACCTGCCTCCCATCCGGCTGAACACCAACGGCCACGGCAGCCTCATCAATCACCGGGACATCACCCCGGAGCTGGCCGGCCGTCTGGACGCTGTGTCTGTCTCTCTCAACGGCTCCAACAAGGAGGAGTACCTGCGGCTGACCCGTCCGGGGGCGGGGGAAGCGGCCTGGGAGGGGATGCTGGACTTTATCCGCACCGCCACCCAGCACGTGCCCCGGGTGGTGGTGACCATCGTGGACTATGACAAGACCCCGGAGGAGATCGAAGCCTGCCGCCGGCTGGCAGAGGAACAGGCCATGAAACGAGGCATCGGGTTTCTTTTGCTGACGGTGGGGCTGGTCTGCCTGCTGGCAGGCTGCCAGGGGAAGGACCTCACCGCCCAGGCAGAGAAGGAACTGGGATTGGACCTGTCCGGCGGAACCGTGGTGACCCAGAGCGACACCCACAGCGGCAACGGGGACGGCCTGTCTGTCCTGGTCCTGCGGTGGGAGGAGGAGACCCTGGAACAACAGCTGGCGGCGGACGCCCGCTGGCAGCCCCTGCCCGGAGATCTGTTGTGTCAGACCCTGTTCTGGGGCGTATCCGACGAGACCAGCCGAATCGGCCCCTTCTTCCAGGATAACGAAGGCGGAATTGAGATTCCTCCGGTTACCCAGGGGTACTGGCTGGTGCTGGACCGGCACAGCCAGGCCAAGGAAGGGGAGGACCCTGAGGAACTGCTCCACCGCTATTCCTACAACTGTACCGCTGCCCTGTATGATACGGCCCAGCGTACCCTGTACGTCTGCCGCCTGGATACCTAAAAACAGGACTTTTGAAAGAGACACCCAGGTTTTGGCTTCCTTTGGCAGGACAGAAAACGGGGGTGTCGAGCTGTCTGGCAGAAGGCCCCTTTCAAAAGTGAAGATCGCAGCCTCCGCGCGCCCTTCGGGCACACTGGAGGCTGCGCAGTAAAAAAGTCTCGGCGGAGCCGGGACTTTTTTCTATTTCATTTGCTTTCCCCGGTTTTGGCCGGGGAAAGGCTGCAAGGCATAGGGCTCAGGCGTTCTCGCCGAAGAACAGGGCCAGGTCCTCCTGCACGGTGCCGATGCCGGCCAGACCGAAGGTCTCCACCAGCAGCTTTGCCACGTTGGGGCTGAGGAAGGCGGGCAGGGTGGGGCCCAGGTGTATGTTCTTCACCCCCAGGGAGAGCAGGGCGAGCAGCACGATGACCGCCTTCTGCTCGTACCAGGCGATGTTATACACGATGGGCAGATCGTTGATGTCCTCCAACCCAAAGACCTCCTGGAGGGTCAGGGCGATCACCGCCAGAGAATAGGAGTCGTTGCACTGGCCTGCGTCCAGGACCCGGGGAATGCCGGCGATGTCCCCCAGGGGGAGTTTATTGTACTTGTACTTGGCGCAGCCTGCGGTGAGGATCACTGCGTCCTTGGGCAGGGCCTTGGCAAAGTCGGTGTAGTAGTTTCGGCTCTTGGCCCGGCCGTCGCACCCGGCCATCACCACGAAGGTCCGAATGGCACCGCTCTTGACGGCTGCCACCAGCTGGTCTGCCAGGGCCAGCACCTGGTTGTGGGCAAAGCCGCCCACCAGCTCCCCGGTTTCGATCTGGATGGGGGGCGGACAGGTCTTGGCGTGGGCAATGAGGGGAGAGAAGTCTTTCTCTTCGCCCACCTGCCCGGGGATATGGGGGCAGCCGGGGTACCCGGCGGCGCCGGTGGTGTACAGCCGGTCCCGATAGCTCTCCTTGGGGGGCACGATGCAGTTGGTGGTCATGAGGATAGGGCCCTGGAAGGAGGCAAACTCCTCCTTCTGCTGCCACCAGGCGTTGCCGTAGTTCCCTGCGAAGTGAGGGTACTTCTGGAAGGCAGGGTAGTAGTGGGCGGGGAGCATCTCCGAGTGGGTGTAGACGTCCACCCCGGCGTCCTTGCTCTGTTCCAGCAGCTGTTCCAGGTCCCGCAGGTCGTGGCCGGAGACCAGGATGCCCGGCCGGTTTCTCACCCCCAGGGGGACTTTGGTGATCTGGGGATGGCCATAGGCCAGGGTGTTGGCCTGGTCCAGCAGGGCCATGGCCTGGACCCCGTGCTTGCCGGTCTCCATGGTGAGGGCCACCAGATCATCCATGCCCAGGGAGGGGTCCAGGGTGTCGGCCAGGGCTTTTTGCAAAAAGGTATCCACCAGGGGGTCTTCCTTTCCCAGGGCGGCGTGGTGGAGGTAGGCGGCCATGCCTTTCAGACCGTAGGTGATGAGTTCCCGCAGGGAGCGCAGGTCCTCGTCCTGCTCGGCCAGTACGCCTACCTGGGCGGCTTTTTCTGCCCAGACCTCCGGCGTGCCGGTCCAGCGGGCGGCTTCGGGCAGGGAGAGCCCATCCGGGCACCGGTCCAGCAGGGCGGCGGTGTGGGCGGTCTTTCCGCAGACCCCGGCCCGGGTGCAGCCAGTGCAGCCGGAGGTCTCCTGACATTGATAGCAAAACATGGCGGGTTTCATAGAGCAGTCTCCTTTCTAAGGTGAGAAAAGGGGCGGGCCCCTTGGGTGGCTTGACGAAGTAAGCTCAGTATAGTAGACTCAGACCAAACTGTATGTGGTCATAACCACAAAAAGGAGAAAATCATGGAGACTGCCATGCATAGCCCGCTGTTTCGCGGGTTGGAGCCGGAGGAGATCCGAACAGTGCTGGGCTGTCTGGCCGCCTGGCGGCGGACCTATCCCAAGGGGGCGGTGATCTTTTCCGCCGGGGAGCCCATCCGGGCCATGGGCCTGGTGGAGCGAGGAAGCGTGTTTCTGGAGAGCGACGATCTTTGGGGAAACAAGACGGTGCTGGGCCGGGCGGGGCCGGGGCAGGTCTTTGGGGAGAGCTATGCCTGCGCCCCGGGAGAGCCCCTGCTGGTAAACGCCGTAGCAGCCCAGGAGACCTCGGTGCTGTTTCTGGAGGTGGGCCGATTGCTGACTGTGTGCAGTCAGGCCTGCGGCCATCACACGGCGCTTATTCGGAACCTTCTGGAAATTTCCGCCCAGAAGAACCTGGGCCTGTCCCGAAAGATCTTTTATACTCGAGCCAAGACCATAAGGGGTCGGCTGCTGGCCTACCTGTCTGACCAGGCCCTCCTTCAGGGGAGCCATTCCTTTGCCATCCCCTGCCATCCCCTTTGACCGGCAAGCCCTGGCGGATTACCTGGGGGTGGACCGCAGCGCATTGTCCAAAGAACTGGGGAAGATGCGCCGGGAGGGGCTGGTGGAGACCAGAAAGAACCACTTCCGGCTGCTCTCCTCTGCCTGTCCTCCGGAGGAGCAGTAAATCTGCGTGGAATTGATTTCCCTGGCACATAAAAGGAAAGAGGGAACCAAAAAAGAAAGACACGCCATGCGGCGTGTCTTTCTTTTTTGGAGCAGGTAAAGGGATTCGAACCCACGATACGAACAATATAAGCCTTGTGTTTCAAAGGCTTTTTCTATCCATTAACTTTTCCGTTAGCATTTGAAAAGAAATCTTTGAACTGATTTTGGTATCGCTGCATGTCGGACTGCGCTATGTGTGTGTAGATTTTCCTCATCGTCTGATTGTCTGACCAGCCTCCAATCTCCATGGTGATCTTCTCCGGTACGCCCAGATGATAGGCCAGAGAGGCAAAGCTGTGCCGCTACGGTATAATAAAGACAAACGGGAAAAGCCTGTATTTTCAATGGGTTTGAGCGTTTGTCGCAGTCACTTCAATTCCTTTTCCAACATTGAAACTGACGCGAAAATCTGAAAATGAAGGAGGCTGTAAAGGAAAG
>NZ_JAXDRS010000010.1:0-39946 GCF_034090835.1 Evtepia sp. | reverse complement strand
GTGGCCACGATGGGGGCCTGGGTGGTGAGCAGAGGCACAGCCTGCCGCTGCATGTTGGCGCCCATCAGGGCACGGTTGGCGTCGTCGTTTTCCAGGAAGGGGATCATGGCCGTTGCGATGGAGACCATCATCTTGGGGGACACGTCAATGTAGTCCACCTTTTCCCGGTCCACTTCGATGATCTCGTTGCGGTGGCGGCAGGTGATACGGGTGTTGGCCAGGCAGCCGTTCTCGTCCACAGGCTCCGTGGCCTGACCCACCATGTACTCGTCCTCGATGTCGGCGGTCATGTATTCCACTTCGTCGGTGAGGTAGCCGGTGGCTTTGTCCACCTTGCGGTAGGGGGCCTCGATAAAGCCGTAGCGGTTGATGCGGGCATAGGTGGCCAGGTAGGAGATCAGGCCGATGTTGGGACCTTCAGGGGTCTCAATGGGGCACATACGTCCGTAGTGGCTGTAGTGAACGTCTCGCACGTCGAAGGACGCACGGTCACGGGACAGACCGCCGGGGCCCAGAGCGGACATACGGCGCTTGTGGGTCAGTTCTGCCAGGGGGTTGGTCTGGTCCATGAACTGAGACAGAGGGGAGGAGCCGAAGAACTCCTTGATGGCGGCAGTCACCGGCCGGATGTTAATGAGGGACTGGGGGGTGACGATATCCAGGTCCTGGATGGTCATTCTCTCGCGGATGACACGCTCCATCCGGGAGAAGCCGATGCGGAACTGGTTCTGCAGCAGCTCGCCCACGCAGCGCAGCCGGCGGTTGCCCAGGTGGTCGATGTCGTCAGGGGTGCCCACGCCGTGGGACAGGGAGCACAGGTAGTTGATGGAAGCCATCATGTCGTCCACGATGATGTGCTTGGGCACCAGGTCATCCTTGCGCTCAGCGGCGGCCTCTTTCAGGGCCTCCATGTCGTCGCCGTACTGGTCCAGCAGCTCGCACAGGACCTCGAAGCGGACCTTCTCGGAGATGCCGCAGTCCTCCGGGTCAAAGGAGACGAAGGAACTCATATCCACCATGCGGTTGGAGAAGACCTTCACCACGGTGCCGTCCACGTCCACCAGGGCTTCGCTCACGCCCCGGTTTTCCAGGTCCTGGGCCTGCTCTCTGGTGAGCACCTCCCCTGCCTCGGCGATGATCTCGCCGGTGCGGGGGTCGGCAATGGGTGCGGCCAGGGTCTGGCCGGACAGCCGGGGCCACAGGGAGAGCTTCTTATTGAACTTATAACGGCCCACGGCGGACAGGTCGTACCGGCGGGGGTCAAAGAAGAGGGCGTTGATGAGGGATTCAGCGGAATCCAGCGTGGGGGGCTCACCGGGACGGAGCTTCCGGTAGATCTCCAGCAGGGACTCCTCCCGGGTCTTGCAGGTGTCCTTCTCCATGGTGCTCACCAGGAGAGGCTCCTCCCCGAAGAGGTCCAGGATCTCGGCGTCGGTCTGGGGACCCACAGCCCGGATGAGGCAGGTGATGGGGAGTTTCCGGTTCTTGTCGATGCGGACATTGAAGATGTCAGACAGGTCGGTCTCATACTCCAGCCAGGCACCCCGGTAAGGGATGACCGTGACGGCGTAGGTGATGTTTTCGGCCTTGTCTGCGTTGCGGGCGTAGTACACGCCGGGGGAGCGGACGATCTGGGAGACGATGACACGCTCTGCGCCGTTGATGACGAAGGTACCGCCCTTGGTCATCAGGGGGAAGTCACCCATGAAGATCTCCTGCTCTTTGATCTCCTCGGTCTCCTTGTTGCGCAGGCGCACGCTGACCTTCAGGGGGGCAGCATACGTAGCGTCCCGGGCCTTGCACTCCTCCACGGAGTACTTGGGCTTCTCGTCCATGGTGAAGTCGATGAAGGAGAGCTCCAGGTTGCCGGCGTAGTCGCCGATGGAAGCCACATCCTGGAAGACCTCCCGCAGGCCGGTTTCCAGGAACCACTGGTAGGATTTCTTTTGAATCTCCAGCAGGTTGGGCATATCCAGTACTTCTTCGTGGCGGGCAAAACTCTTTCTCAGGGTCTTGCCAAAATATACATCCTTTACCATTGCTTTTGACCAGTCCTTTCGCTGAAAAGGTGTCTCTATCCTGAATTAAACTACGATCACACGGAGGCGTGGAAAAAAGTTTTCTTTCCCTGTTGTCTTTTTTGATGCTTTCTGCTATACTATCCTCAAGATGGGTCGGTGTCCCATCTTTTCCGCAGATAATATCAAGGTATTTTACCATTCCGCCCGAAGAAAGTCAATCTTTTCTTCGGCCTTTTTTCTTTTTTGGAGATTTCTCCTGAAATGCACCTGGCCGAAGCCCAAGGTTTTGGGCTTCGGCCAGGTTTTTCTTCAGCGCTTCTCTGTTTTTCCCCGGGCATAGGCAATGATCATGTCTGCACAGACTTCTCGCGCCACTTCACTGCTGTTCAGGGAAATATGATAGTTCTTCAGGTTGCCCCACTTCCGTTTGGTGAGATAATGGTAGTAGGATTCCCGGGCCAGGTTGGTCTGACGCACCCGCCGGGCGGCCTGCTCGTAGCTCTCCCCGTGGGTCTCCATGGCGTAACGGATCTTGTCCTCGGTCTCTGCGTACAGAAACACATTCACCACGTTGGGCAGGTCCCGCAGCACATAGTCCGCTCCCCGCCCCACAATGACGCACGGCCCCTCCTGGGCCAGCTGCCGGATGGTCCGGGTCTGGGCCAGGATGGCCCGGTCATAGGAGGACATCACCCCGCTGGGCACAAACCAGCTCAGGATGCTCCGGCCGGCCTCATGCCCCTCGGTGCTCTGGAGGATCTCCCGGGTAAACCCGCTGGACTCCGCCGTCCGCTCAATGATGGTCCTGTCGTAGCAGGGGATCCCCACCAGCTGGGAGATCCGCTTGGCCACAGTCTTCCCGCCGGCACCATACTCCCGGCCAATGGTGATGATCTGCGTCCACTCGCTCACAACGCGCCTCCCCTTTCTCAAAAAGGATGGTTACTTCCAGTTGCCGATCTTTTCCCGGATCTGATACTCTGCGGCCTTCAGCTGGGCCTCCACGTTGACCCCCCATACGTCCAGGGTCTCTGCGGCCACATACTCCACCTGGGGAATGGTCAGCATATCCTGGAACAGGATCTTCAGGTAGTCAAAGCCGCAGTTCCGGTCCAGAATGGGCCCGCCTGCCGTGGTCACATAAAACACCCGCTGGGCCTTGCACAGCCCCTCGGGCCGTCCCTCCTCCGTGTAGCGGAAGGTCACGCCGCCCACAGCGATATGCTCAATGTAGCACCGCATCAGCGCCGGGAACTGGAACTCCCAGTAAGGTGCACCGATGAGGATCACGTCCGCCTGGGCAAACTGCCGGGCATACTGGAACATAGGGTGGTCAAACTCACCGGCCCGGGACAGTTCGTCCCTCTGGCGCAGGGTGTCGCTGTGCAGGGGCAGGATGGCTTCCTTATCCAGATTCAGTTCCTCAACGGTCAGCCCTCCCAGCGTCTTTTCCATCTGCTCCAGAGCCACCCGGCACAGACGAAGGGTGCGGGACTCCTCCCCTCTGATGCAGCCGTTGACAAACAAAACCTTCATAACCGCTTCCTCCTTCACAAAAAACTCAGTAAAAAAAGTCTATCATAGATTTTCCGGGGACGCAACCAAAAGCCTCTCCTTTCCTCCGGCTCCCGTCCCTCTTCCCCTTTCATTGCACCGAATGGTGCAATTTCCTTATAGGAAAGAACCGCCGCTGGTACCATTTTCTCGGTGATTGCTATGTACTTTCGACGCATCGGCGAACTGCGAACCGATCATGACTTAACCCAGCAGGCAGTGGCAGACTACCTGCACATGCAGCTGACCGTCTATCGCCGCTACGAAAAGGGCCATCGGGAGATCCCTGTCTGGGCGGTGATCCGGCTGGCAGAACTCTACCACACCACCACAGACTATATCCTCGGTCTGTCCGACCAGCGATGACCCTCTCTCTGCTCACCGCCGGCTTTGTTCTGGGCGCGCTGGCCGGCGTGTTTTTCCCCGCCGTGGGTCTCCCTCTCTGCCTGGGGGCCCTGGCCCTTTGGGTCCTGTTTCGCGTCCTCCGCCGTCTGTCCCGGGTCCGTCCCCTTCTGCTGGGGTGCGCCCTGGCGCTGGTGTGGGTGACGGGATACGCCGCAGTCTTTCACGGCCCCGCCCTGGCCATGGCCTACCGCACCATCTCCATGGAGGGGGTGGTGGTAAACTGGCCGGAAGAGACCGACCACGGCGCTGCCGTCCCCGTGAAAGCCGGGGAACAGGACGGACGCCCGGTGAAGGCCATTCTCTACGGCGACAAGGACCTCTGCTCCCTTCGGCCCGGAGACAGGCTCTCCTGCGTGGCCTACTGCACCCCTGCTGACCAGATGGCAGGCAGGGAAAGTCTCTACTACTATTCCAAAGGGATCCTCCTCACCATGAAAAGCTACGGTCCTGTGACCGTCACTCCGGCAGAGGGGACCTCACCCCGCTATGCTCTGCCGGTGTTGGCCCAGTCCATTCGGGACCTCATCGACCGCCTGTACCCCGAGCCCCAGGCGGGCTTTTTGCACGCCCTTTTGACCGGGGATAAAACCGGACTCACCCACACAGACCAGAACAACTTGAACCGGGTGGGCCTGGGCCATGTGGTGGTGATCTCCGGGCTTCACGTCACCTTCCTGGCGGGCTTTCTCTCCCTCTTTCTGAAAAAGCAGCGGCTTCCCTCGATCCTGCTGCTCATCCTCATCATGGTGCTCTTCTCCCTGATGACCGGCAACGCGCCTGGTACCGTCCGTGCGACCATCCTCTGCTCCATGACCCTGGTGGCTCCGGTGCTGGGCCGCTCGTACCATCCTCTCACCGGCCTGAGCGCCGCTCTTCTGCTGCTTCTTGCAGTCAATCCCTTCGCTGTGGCCAACGCCGGGCTCCAGTTCTCCTTCCTCTCCACCCTGGGCATCCAGCTCTTTGGCCAGCGCTGGAACCGAAGCTGGCGGGAGGCCCTGCCAAAGCCCTGGAAGAAGATTCTGGCCCCCCTGGTAGGGGTCCTGGCCATCAGCCTCAGCGCCATGCTCTTTACCGTCCCCCTGTCCGCCCTCTATTTCCGTCAGTTCTCCCTCATCGCCCCGGTCTCCAACCTGCTCACCGCCTGGTCGGTCTCTCTGGCCTTTCTGGGGGGCCTGGTCTCTCTGATGGCCGGAGCCCTGTTCTTTCCTCTGGGAGCCTTGCTGGCCAAGGTGGTGGGGCTTCCCATCGCCTTCTTCCTGTGGTATGCTGAACAGGCCAGCCGGCTGCCTCTGGCCGCCATCACCCGGGAGCAGACCTATTTCGTCCTCTGGACAGGGTTTGTCTACGGACTGCTCCTGCTGTATCTGCTGGTTCCGGCCCGGGAAAAACGGCCCATCCTGCCTCTGTGCGCCTGTGTGGTCACCTTCTGTCTGTCCGCTCTTCTCACGGTGGGCAGCGTCCAGCGGGAAAACCTGACCCTCTCGGTTCTGGACGTGGGCCAGGGACAAAGCATCCTCCTCTCCGCCGGAGAGGCCTGCGCCCTGGTGGACTGCGGCGGACCCTCCGACCCAGGCGACACCGCCGCCACGGCCTTGCAGGCCATGGGCCGCTCCACCCTGGATCTTCTGGTCCTCACCCACTTCCACGACGACCACGCCGGCGGCGTACCGGAACTCATGGAGCGGGTCTCCGTGCGGGCTATCGCCCTGCCTGACGTGGACCGGGAGAGTCCCCTGCGGCAGGAGATCGAAGCCCTGGCCCGGGAGCAGGGAACGGAGCTTCACTACATCACCAGCACCCGGCAGGTGGATCTGGACGGGGCATCCCTCACCCTGTACGCCCCGGTCTCCACCGGCGGGGACAGCAATGAGCAATGCGTCTCGGTCCTCTGCGCCAGCGGAAGCTGGGAGGGGCTCATCACCGGGGATATGCCCCTGGAGGGGGAAGCGGCGCTGCTGGCCCGGGAGACCCTGCCCGACCTGGAACTGCTGGTGGCAGGCCATCATGGCTCCAAATACGCCACCGGCGAACTTTTACTCAAAACCCTCACCCCGGAGATCGTGGTCATCTCTGTGGGACACAATTCCTATGGCCATCCCGCCCCGGAGACCTTAGCCCGGCTGGCGGCAATCTCGGCCCAGGTGTACCGCACCGATCAGACCGGCACGGTACGAATCCACGCCAACAGTGGGGAGGCATAACCATGGCAAAGCGCGGGGAGAAACCGTCCAAACAGGACACCTACCGCCAACTGAAAAAAGACATTACCGCCGGGACCTTAGGCTCCCTCTACCTCTTCCACGGAGAGGAAGCCTATCTCCGGGACTACTATCTGGAACAGATGAAAAAGGTCCTCCTGCCCGCTGGGATGGAGAGCTTCAACTACCATCTGCTCCCGGGCAAGACCCTCACCGCCCAGCGGCTGGGGGAGATCATTGACGCCCTGCCCATGATGAGTCAGCACACCATGGTCGTGGTCAATGACTACGACCTTTTCAAAGCTCCCGAGGCAGAGCGCAGCCGGATGACCCAGCTGCTGGAGGACCTGCCCTCCTACTGCTGCCTGGTCTTTGTGTACGACACCATCCCCTACAAAAGCGACGCCCGCATGAAAAAGCTGGCCGGGGCCATTGCCCAAAAGGGGCAGGTGGTGGTCTTTGCCCGGCAGAACCAGAACGACCTGGTGGACTGGATCGGCCGTCGGTTCCGGGCCCTGGGCCACGACATCGACGCAGCCGACGCCCAATATCTCACCTTCCTGTGCGGCGACCTGATGAACGGCCTCATCTCAGAGATCGAAAAGATCGGGGCCTATGCCAAGCACCGCCGGGTCACCCGGGAGGACATTGACGCCGTGGCCATCCCCATTGTAGACGCGGTGGTCTTTCAGATGACAGAGAGCCTGACCCGGAAGGACTTCGACCGGGCCTTTTCCGTGCTGAACGATCTGCTGCGGCTTCAGCAGGCACCCATCATGATCCTGGCCGTTCTGGGTAAGCACCTGCGCCAGCTGTACACCGCCCGGGTGGCCCTGGAAACGGGACAATCCAGCCGGTGGCTCATGGAGCTGTGGGGGATGCGCTCCTCCTACCCGGCAGAAAAACTCATGGAGGGGGCCCGCCGCCACGGCCTGCGCTGGTGCAAAAACGCCATGGCCCGGTGCGCCCAGACCGACCTGGCCATGAAGTCCGTCTCCAGCGCAGACGCCCAGGACCTGCTCCTCTCCCTGATGCTGGAGCTCTCCGCAGGAGGTACCGCATGTTAAAGATCAAGGAAGCCATTGTGGTGGAAGGCCGTTATGACAAAAACACCCTCTCCCAGCTGGTGGACACGGTGATCGTGGAGACCCGGGGGTTTGCCATCTTCAAGGACCCGGAGCAGCTGGCTCTGCTGCGGGAGCTGGGCAAAAAACGCGGCCTGGTGATCCTCACGGACAGCGACGGGGCCGGGTTCGTCATTCGGAACTACCTGAAAGGCGCCCTGCCCCAGGAGCACATCAAGCACGCCTATATCCCCGACCTTTTGGGCAAAGAAAAGCGGAAGCGCCACCCGGGGAAAGAGGGAAAGCTGGGGGTGGAAGGCATGTCCCCCGCCGTGCTGGAAGCGGCTCTGCGCCGGGCAGGAGTCACCCTTCTGGAGGGGACCGAACCCGCCGGACAAGGCCCCGCCCTCACCAAGGCCGACCTCTTCGCCTGCGGACTGTCCGGTGGAGAGGGCAGCCGGGAAAAACGCCAGAAACTTCTGAAAAAACTGGGCCTGCCCGCCCACCTCTCCCCCAACGCCATGCTGCCCGTCCTCTCCGCCCTCTACGACCGGGAGCGACTTTGGGAGGAAATCGAAAAGCTGTGACTTATATCACACAAAAATGCAAATAAAGCCCAAAAACACAGGGAAATCAGGCTTTACAACCCCTTCTCTATCGTGTAAAATAGAGTTGTCCGATGATAATCTCGGACGACACCATTCACCCGTTTCAAACACCTGCCTGCTCTAATCAGGAAGAGATTTATGGAGGATATAGCTATGAAAAAGTATGTTTGCAGCGTTTGCGGTTATGTTCATGAAGGTGAAGAGCCCCCGAAGGAATGTCCCCAGTGCAAGGCTCCTGCTGCCAAGTTCGTGGAGCAGGGCCCCGAGATGAGCTGGGCTGCTGAGCACGTGGTGGGCGTGGCAGAAGGCGCTCCCGAAGATATCATCAACGACCTGCGCGCCAACTTCAACGGCGAGTGCACCGAGGTCGGTATGTATCTGGCCATGGCTCGCGTGGCTCATCGCGAGGGCTATCCCGAGATCGGCCTGTACTGGGAAAAGGCAGCTTATGAAGAAGCAGAGCACGCCGCCAAGTTCGCTGAGCTGCTGGGCGAAGTCGTGACTCCCTCCACCAAGAAGAACCTGGAGATGCGCGTGGAAGCCGAGAACGGCGCTACCATGGGCAAGACCGACCTGGCTAAGCGCGCCAAGGCTCTGAACCTGGATGCCATCCACGACACCGTTCACGAGATGGCTCGCGACGAAGCAAGACACGGCAAGGCTTTCAAGGGCCTGCTGGAGCGTTACTTCGGCAAGTAATTCTTTGCTTTCCCGCAGGGGGCGTACTACGTACGCCTCCTGCTTTTTTATTTGTATCGAATAGCACACGAAACACGCCTGCTGCGGAATAAACCGCAGCAGGCGTTTCTTCGTCGGAGGAGGGTTTGGTTTTCACGGGGCAGGCCCCGCAGGGGCCAGGGTACAGTCCGGCGCCAGGGTCAGACAGGGCAGGACCACCGCCTGGCCCCGCTGGACCACCGCGAGGGCCCGGACGGCCTCCACCCGGCCCGCCGCCCACAGCCGCTGACCGGGCTTGAGGGTGCGCCAGACCTGGAAAGATAAGGGGACCTGAATGAGGTATCCGCCCCCGTCGTCTGGGTACAGCCAGCAGGAGCCCCAGCCGGTCTCCCACACCGTCCCGGAAAAAGACCGGGCGGCGGCCTTGCCACGCACTGTCTTCAGGGCCCGGGCGATCTGCTGGGGTGAGGGGGAAGGCAGAGGCGGGCAGCACTCCTCCGGCCGCTGGCCGCCGCAGGCGGACAGGGCCAGGCACAGTAGCAGAAGCAGCAGGACCACCTGCACCGGGTATCTCATGGTATCCTTCCCCCTCCACAAAACAGGAACTTTACTTCCTGTAATTATGATAGTTTTCCTCCTATTTGTCAAGAATAATAGGAAGTAAAATTCCTATGAAAAGGGAAAGGGAGGAAGTAAAATGCTGATTTTTGACAACCGGGTGGTGGGCAACAAGCTCCTGACCATCCGCAAACGTCTGGGTCTGACCCAAACCCAGGTGGCGGAAGCCGCCGAGCTCTCCGACCGGGCCTATGCCGACATCGAGCGAGGCACGGTCAACATGCGCATGGACACCATCCTTCGGATCTGCCGGGCCCTGCGCATCACCCCGGACGAGATCCTCACCGAGTGCCCCGACCAGCCCTCTCCCAGCCAGAAAAACAGCCCCCGCTCCTCCGTTGGTTCTGCCGGAGGGGCGGGGGCTTATGTTTTTCAGGTTTCGTCCGGATAGAATTGCAAGGCATCGATGGCGGTTTCAAAGGTTGGCTTAGGAAATCCGTTTTGCTGATCTTCCATGGCGGTTTTCACCGGGTATTGCAGCCAGGTGGCCTGGTGGTTGTACTCCTGCCAGGCGTCGAAGATCCATCCCTCTTCCAGCTGAACGGCCCCATAGGTGAGATACCCCCGGCAGTTCTCTCTCCCGAGGCAGGGAAAAGGCCGCAAACCAGGTTGCATATTCTCCCCCGAAGAACCCGCCTGACGTATACGTGATCTGTTCCAGCCGGTAATAGGGGGCGGTGTACCGCTGGCCATCCCGGTCGCAGAGCAAGCGTCCGGTGACCTCTCCCTCGTCTCTTCCCCAGGCCTGGACTCTCTGGTACACCGGTGTCAGCTGGATGGATTCAGTCCCTCGGAAGGCAGGGGGAAGGGTCCACCGGAAGTGGTGGAACACCCGCCACCGGGCAGGTTCGCCGGGCAGTTCCACCGCCACACCGGTGAGGCGGAGCTCCTTCTGGTCATACGCTGTCTCAAACACCTGCCCTTCGACCTCACGATAACTTGTCTCTCCCCATGGATTCATGGAGAAGTCCTCTTCCTGAACCACCACCCGTACAGCGCCCTGGCAGGCCAGGATCTCCTGGTCGGTCAGATCATTCAGCACATCCGCCGGAAAACCCAGCTGGAGCAGGCGATCCTTCTCCTGGGCCACCTGGACATTCTCCTGGGTTTGCAGCGGCTGCCACTGCATGGGATAGGTCCCGCCCAACAGATACCCCAGGGCGAGTCCTACCGCCAGCACTGCCAAGACGCCACCTGCCACCTGCCAGTCCGGCACCCGCACCGGGACAGGGGTGATGCCGTACCCCGTCTCCTCCAGAACTTTGG
Source organism: Evtepia sp. (assembly GCF_034090835.1). Lineage (GTDB taxonomy): Bacteria > Bacillota > Clostridia > Oscillospirales > Oscillospiraceae > Evtepia. Next base: position 29,534 of record NZ_JAXDRS010000010.1, on the reverse strand, counting down.
AGAGGCGGTACAAGCTGCGGAGGACCAGGGCACAGGCCAAAACCATGAGAAGCCCCAGCAGGAGCCCCTGGTACTCTGCAATGGCCAGCCCATACAGGGCCAGGTACCAGACCACCAGCATCCCGCCGCCGGGGGCCTTGGCCTCCCGTCCGGCCTTTCGCAGAACCTCCAGCAGCCCCTCCCACAGGCAGACCGCCAGGGCCAGGGTCAGGCAGAGTTCGCCCCCCACCAAAGTCTTTTCCACCGGACCCGGCAGGTCCTGCCACCAGATGGTACTCAGGAGGGTGAGACGCACCAAAAGAAAAGCCATCTGCCCCACGCTCACCCAAAAGCCCCGTCGGAACCAGCGGTTCTCCCCCCGGAGGGCCCGGAAGCCCAGCAGCACCAGCAGAGTCCCCGCCAGGGGGAGCAGGTATTGCAGGCCCAGGAGCTGCACGTTAAAAGCCCGGAGGGCCAGACCCACCAGGACCCGATTCATGCTCCTGCGCCAGGGGGTCACCTCCTGCACCATATCCTCCGGGGGCAGGGAGGGAAGTCTCTCTTCGATCATGGTCTCCCAGTTCCGGTCCTGCTCGGGGTCCCATCCCCTCTTATCCATGTTCTTCACCCTCCAATCGTGTCCGCAGCTTTTTTCGGATGCGATACAGCTTACCCTCCACCGCCCGGGTTGTCATCCCCAGCTCCGCTGCGATCTGCTGGGTGGGCTGGCGGTAATAGTACTTTCGATAAAACAAAAGGCGGTCTCGGTGGGACAGCCCTTCCAGGGCCAGGCGCAGCTGTCTTCGCGCTTCCTCCCGGAGCATCTGCTCCTCCGGGGTAAACTCCGGAGAGGGAACCAGCGGCAGAGACTCTTCTCCCTCTCTTTGGGCCCGGTTCTTCCTGGCCCGGTTCAGGGCTGCGTTCCGGGTCACCGCCGTGAGCCAGGCGGTCCAGCTGCCCCGGTCCGGTTCATACTGGTCCATGCTCTCCCACAAACGAAGCGCAACTTCGGAAATGCACTCCTCCTGGTCCCGTTTGTCCGGCAGGATGGGGGAAACAACGTACCGCATCAGCGGCGTATAGCGGGTCAAGAGTTCCTCCACCCCGCCCTCGTCCCGGGCCCGCAGCCGGTCGATCAGCGTCTGGTCCTTCATGCCATCCCTCCTTTCGTCTGGTTTCTCTACTCTATCTTACACGCACTTCCCCAAAATCCCACAATCTTTCCATAAAAAATTCCCGCCGGTTTCCCGGCGGGAATTTTTTGCGTCCTCTTGGCTCAGCCGGGAGGCCAGGTCATGTCTCTGCCTGCCAGCACATGGAAATGCAGGTGGAACACGCTCTGCCCCGCCTGCTCGCCGCAGTTGGACACCACCCGGAACTGATCAATGCCCAGCTCCTTGGTCACCTTGGCAATCACCTCAAAGCAGTGGGCCACAACACCGGAGTTCTCCGGGGTGACCGCCCCGCAGGACTCGATATGCGCCTTGGGGATCACCAGAAAGTGGGTGGGTGCCTGGGGATCAATGTCGTAGAAGGCATAGACCTGCTCGTCCTCATAGACCTTCTTGGAGGGAATCTCCCCCGCCACGATCTTACAGAACAGACAATCGCTCATGGAATTTCTCCTTTCTTGCCTCAGTGCTCCGGCACGATGGCCAAAAAGCGCAGAGGTTCTTCTCCGTCATTCATCAGGCTGTGTCCGTGTCCCTTGGGACAGTAATGGCAGGAGCCGGGCTCCAGGGGTTCATACACCCCGTCGCACAGCACCTTTCCCCGGCCTGAGAGAATGTAGATCACTTCACTGTTGGTCTCGTGGGTGTGCATCCCGATGGTCGCACCCACAGGGAGGGTCCCGTTCATCACCTTCATCAGCGGGTCGCTGAACTTCCGGAGATGGACCTCCCCTTCTCCGTCCCGCATATGGGGGACAATTTCTTCGGGAATGGTATCAAAAGCAAGCAGCATATCGTTCTCCTGGTATCCCCCGGAACACCCGTGTTCCGGGGGAGGCACGTTTATTCTTTTTCTATTCAGAGGATCGCAAGTCCGCAGCGCCTTCTGGCCGGATATGGGCAGCAGCCCTTACAGTCCCAGCTTCACTGCTTCTCCCCAGAATGCTGGGGCATTCCGGGGGCCCCTCTTTCATTTATCATGCTCGGGGGAAGTGAATTCCCCCTGCGCCAAGCCCGCTGGGCTTGAACCCGCCACCTGGCGGGATGGGGCAAAGCCCCGTTACGTTTCTACCAAAACATAGGTGAAATATAGGTGGCGCTTACAGTCCCAGTTTCACTGCAACGAAGTCGTCCACTGCGGCCAGGGCGTCATCGAGCTTCAGCATATCCTTGCCGCCGCCCATGGCGCTGTCCGGCTTGCCGCCGCCGGAACCGCCGCAGATCTTGGTCACGGTCTTCACCACGTCACCGGCCTTTACGCCCTTGCCCACGGCGTCCTTACCGCAGACGGCCAGGAAGGTGATCTTCTCTCCGGCCACGGTAGCCAGCACGGCAACCACAGCAGGCTCCTTGTCCCGCAGGAAGTCGCCCATGCCGCGCAGGCGGTTGGCGTCTGCGTCGGGGATGGTGGCGGTGATCACCTTCAGGCCGCCCACTTCATGGGCGGAGAAGAGCACCCGCTCCGCCTCGCCGACTGCTTCCTTGGCCTTAAACTTCTCGATGGCCTGCCGCATCTGCTTCATCTCCAGCATGGCGGCCTCGGCCTTCTCCCGCAGTTCCTCGGGCTTGGTCTTCATGATGCCAGCGGCCTCAAAGAGCATGGCCTGGTTCCGGTTCATGACGCCCAGGGAGACCTTACCGGTGGTGGCCTCAATACGGCGCACACCGGAGGCAACGGAGAACTCGCTGCCAATGTGGAACACACCCACCTTGGCAGTGTTGGACAGGTGGGTACCGCCGCAGAACTCCACGGAGTAGCCCTCGCCCATGTCCACCACCCGGACGATCTCACCGTACTTCTCGCCGAAGAGGGCAATGGCGCCCTTCTTCTTGGCCTCCTCGATGGGCAGTTCCTCGGTGGCCACGTCGTAACCCTCCAGAATGGCCTCGTTGACCATGGCGCTGACCTTGCTCAGCTCCTCAGGGGTCATGGCGGAGAAGTGGGTGAAGTCAAAGCGCAGGCGGTCCGGCTCCACCAGAGAGCCGGCCTGATGGACATGGTCGCCCAGCACGGAGCGCAGGGCCTTGTCCAGCAGGTGGGTGGCAGTGTGGGCGCGCATCACGGCCTTCCGGCGCTCCTGGTCGATGGAGGCGGTCACCACGTCGCCCACCTTCAAGTGGCCCTGGGTGAGCTTGCCGTAGTGCATGTACTTGCCGCCCTTGTTCTTCTGCACGTCGGTGACAGTGTAGGAGACCCCGTCGGCGGTGAGGGTGCCGTGGTCAGCCACCTGGCCGCCCATCTCTGCGTAGAAGGGAGTACGGTCCAGCACCACGATGGCTTCCACGCCGGGGATGATCTCGTCCACCATCTGCTCCTCTGCCACGATGGCCACCACCTTGGCCCTTTCCAGGGTCATCTTGTCGTAGCCGTCAAAGACGGTAGAGGGCACATCCTTGCCGAACTCCACGCCGGACCAGCCCAGGTCGCCCAGGGCCTCTCTGGCCTTCCGGGCCCGGACTCTCTGGGCCTCCATCTCTGCCTCAAAACCGGCACGGTCCAGGGTCATGCCCTCGTCCTGCACCATCTCCTCGGTCAGGTCCACAGGGAAGCCATAGGTATCGTAGAGCTTGAAGGCATCGCTGCCGGAGAACTTGGTCTCGCCCTTGGCCTTGTGCTCGGCCAGGAGCTCAGCGAAGATCTTCATGCCGCCGTCGATGGTCTTGGCGAAATTCTCTTCCTCGGTGCGGATGACCTTGGTGATGTAATCCTGCTTCTGGCGCAGGTCCTTGTACTCCCCTTCGTTCTCGTGGACCACGGTGTCGATGATCTGATAGAGGAAGGGCTCGTTGACCCCCAGGAGCTTGCCGTGGCGGGCAGCCCGGCGGAGCAGACGGCGGAGCACGTAGCCCCGGCCCTCGTTGGAGGGCAGCACGCCGTCACAGATCATGAAGGTGGAGGAGCGGATATGGTCGGTGATGATCCGCAGAGACACGTCGCTGGCCTGGCTGTCCCCGTAGTGGGCGCCGGTGATCTCAGAGACCTTGTTAGTGATGTTCATGACGGTGTCCACGTCGAACAGAGAGTTGACGTTCTGGCACACCACGGCCAGACGCTCCAGGCCCATGCCGGTGTCGATGTTCTTCTGGGCCAGCTCGGTGTAGTGGCCTTCCCCGTCGTTGTCAAACTGGGTAAAGACGTTGTTCCACACTTCCATGTACCGGTCGCAGTCGCAGCCGGGGGCGCAGTCCGGGCTGCCGCAGCCGAACTCCTCGCCCCGGTCGTAGTACACCTCAGAGCAGGGGCCGCAGGGACCGGAGCCGTGCTCCCAGAAGTTGTCCTCCTTGCCCATGCGGTAGATCCGGTCCTTGGGGATGCCCACCACTTCGTGCCAGATATTGAAGGCCTCGTCGTCCTCCAGGTACACAGAGGGATACAGACGGTCGGGCTCCAGACCTACCCACTTGGGGTCGGTGAGGAACTCCCAGGTCCACTGGATGGCGTCGTGCTTGAAGTAGTCGCCGAAGGAGAAGTTGCCCAGCATCTCGAAGTAGGTGCCGTGGCGGGCGGTGTGGCCGATGTTCTCAATGTCGCCGGTGCGGATGCACTTCTGACAGGTGCACACCCGCTTCCGGGGGGGCTCTTCCTCGCCCTTGAACCAGGGCTTCATGGGCGCCATACCGGCGTTAATGAGCAGCAGGGACGGGTCATTTTCCGGGACCAGAGGGAAGCTGGGCAGACGCAGGTGACCCTTGGACTCAAAGAAAGTCAGGAACATCTCCCGCAGCTCGTTCAAACCGTAATACTTATGCATAGACATTACCTCCAATGTACGATTTTTAAAAAAGCGCAGGCCCGCGGCAGAGAATGAAAAAACTCCGCCCCTGAACCATTCAGGGGCGGAGAGAAAGTGCTTCTGCTGCGCGGTACCACCCTGATTATAGGCCGAGGCCTACATCTCAGTCATCCGGTAACGGGGATGAGGCGGCCTGGTCCTCCCAGGCGGCTCGGAAGTGGCTGCGAACGGGCCGGACCAAAGGGGCTTACACCCTCCCCCTCTCGCTGATGGGCGGCGTCCTTTCGCTGGCTTCCTCATTGCCATGTGTACGCTATGTGAACTGATATGCATTTTACCACAAAATCGGCCCTTGTCAAGGGAACCGCCAAGGGGATTTCCCCTTAGAAGAAGCTCATGGGGTTGACCAGATTGCCAGCGCTGTTGGTCACCTCAAAATGCAGATGGTTGCCGGTGGAACTGCCCGTGGAACCCACATAACCGATGGTCTGGCCGGCGCTCACGGTCTGGCCGGCGGAAACCGCACGGGAAGACATGTGGGCGTACAGGGTCCGGCTGCCGTCGCTGTGGGAGATGGCCACGTAGTTGCCGTAGGAAGAGTTATACCGGGAGATCACCACCACACCGGACTTAGCGGCCACGATGGGTGCGCCGTAGCTGCCGGAGATGTCCACACCGCGGTGGAGGTTAGGACGGCCGGTGAGGGGATGGATCCGGTAACCGAAGGGGGAGCTGATGTGATGGGAGCTGGGCAGGGGCCACAGATAGCCGCCCACCCCGGGGGTGCTGGACCCGCCGCCGTTGGGCGTCTGGTTCTGCTGCTGCTCCTTCTTTGCGGCCTCTTCTGCGGCCTTTCTTGCGGCTTCTTCTGCCGCCTTCTTGCGGGCAGCTTCCTCCGCTGCCTTCTGGGCAGCGATCTGCTGGGCATAGGCTGCCTCTGCGTTCTTGATCTCCTGCTCCACCTGGTTCTGGCTGGCTTCCAGCTGGGTGATCTGGTCGGCGTAGGCTGCGCTCTGACTCTGGATCTCGGCGATCAAAGCATCCACTTTATTCCGCTCAGTGGTCAGTTCCGCCTGCTGGCTCTCCAGGTTTGCCTGGGTGGCTTCCTGGGCAGCCTTGCTCTCCTCCAGTCCGGCCTTGGTGTCGGCCACCTTCTGGCGGGCGTCTGCCAGTTCATCCATGATCTTGTTGTCATAGGCCATGACATCGGAGACCATGTTCATCCGGTCCAGCAGATCGGAAAAGCTGGTGGCCTGGAACAAAACGGACCAGTAGGACAGGGTACCACCGCTCTCCTCCATGTAGCGGACCCGCTTCTGGAAGAGGTCGTTGTACTCTGCTTCTTTCTTCTGGGCCTCGGCCAGTTCCACCTCTTTCTGGGCGATATCCTGGGTGTACTGATCGATCATGCTCTGGGATACCTGGATCTCCTCGGTGAGCACGTTGATCTTCTGTTCCAGAAGGGTCTTCTGATTCATCGCCTGCTGTTGGGACTGATCCAGTCCGTCCAGCTGCTTTTGCAGATCGTTCTTCTGGGACTGCAGCTCTGTTCCTTTGGACTTCAAATTATTGATGTCCTGCTGGCTTACTGCGTAGGCGGGCAGAGCCGTCGCCGCCATGACACACAGCATCAGGGACAAAGTAAGCCCCTGACGGAGTCTGGTAAGCCATTTCCGTTGGTTTGCGTTGTGCATTGGAAAAACCTCCTGTCTGTAGCGTGGATATACATAAGGCTGAATCAGAGGAACTCTCCTCCTCTTCCGCCGAGGTCCTGAAATCACAGGTCTGCCGCATGCATCCGGGTCAGGAATTCTCCCGGCAGGCCCGCAGGAAAGAGTGGGGCGGTGCATAGCACGGCAGTTGAATTCGGAAGGTCATCTGGGGATGCCTTGGTTCCCGCAGAGGGAAGCCCTCTCCATCCACCATCATGGGGGCCTGGAAGGCCACCGGCCGCAGGTCCGGCCCCACCAGCTCGATGGGGTCGCCTGCTGCAAACTTGTTGCGCAGGGAAGCTGTGGCCAGGCCGGTCTCGTCGCAGGACTCCACCACGGCCACCACCTGCCAGTCTCTGATGTACCGGGCGTCCTGAGTGAACTGCCCAGGCTCTCCGTAGAAGAATCCGGTGGAATAGTGCCGGTGGCTGACCTTCTCCACCTCGTCCCGCCACACTGGGTCCAGAGGCCGCCCGGCCAGAACATCGTCGATGCAGTGGCGATAGGCCCCCGTCACAATGGCGGCGTAGTAGGCGGACTTGGCCCGCCCCTCGATCTTGAGGGAATCCACCCCCGCCCGGATCAGGTCGGGCAGGTGGTCGATCATGCACATATCCCGGGAGTTCATGATATAGGTGCCCTTTTCGTCCTCATAGACCGGGAAGTATTCCCCCGGCCGCTTTTCCTCCACCAGGGCATACTGATAGCGGCAGGGCTGGGCGCAGGCACCCCGGTTGGAGTCCCGCCCGGTCATGTAGTTGGACAGAAGACACCGGCCGGAATAGGACACGCACATGGCCCCGTGGGCAAAGGCTTCCAGTTCCAGGCTTTTGGGGGTTTTGGCCCGGATCTCTGCGATCTCTTCCAGGTTCAGCTCCCGGGCTAAGATCACCCGGTCAGCCCCCAGATCATGCCAGGCCCGGGCGGCTTCGTAGTTCACCACGCTGGCCTGGGTGCTGATATGGATCTTCACCGAAGGGGCGTACTTCTTGGCCAGAGCCAGCACCCCCACGTCCGCCAGGATGACCGCGGTGATCCCGCTCTCCTCCAGCAGCTCCAGCCACTGGGGCAGGCGGGCCACCTCGTCGTTTCTCGGCATGGTGTTGCAGGTCACGTGGGCATCCACCCCGTGGCGGCGGCAGAAGTCCGCCGCCTTTTTCAGCTCCTCCGGGGAGAAGTTCCCCGCAAAGGAGCGCATCCCGAAGGTGGTCCCCGCCAGATACACGGCGTCGGCCCCATAGGCCACCGCCATCTCCAGCCGTTCCCAGTCTCCTGCGGGTGCCAGCAGTTCTAATCTCTTCTCCATGACGTCCCCTCTCAGCTGTTCTTAAAGGCTTCGAACTCAGCATGTGTGGCGAAGAAGTGGTGGACCTCATCGTCACCCAGGATGTAGTAGAAGTAGTTGGTCTTCTCGGGGTTCATGGCAGCCAGGATGGACTCCATACCCGGGTTCCCGATGGGTCCGGGAGGCAGGCCCTTGTGCTGGTAGGTGTTGTAGGGGCTGTCCAGATTATCGTAGTCCGACGCCGTGACCTTCTGTCCCTCGGGCAGGACATACTTGAGGGCGGCGTCGATCTGCAGGTAACCCATGGTCCCGCCGTTGGGGTTGTTCAACCGGTTGTGGATGACCGAAGAGATCTTGCCGCGGTCGGTGCCGTCGCTCTCGCCTTCGATCAGGGAGGCAATGGTGATGATCTCGTGGATGGTATACCCCTTGTCCTTGATCTGCTGGCGCAGGCTGTCGGTGACCTTGGCGTCGAAGTTCACCAGCATCTTGTTCAGGACGTACTTGGGGTCCTCCCCGGTGTAGAACTCATAGGTATCCGGGAAGAGGTAGCCTTCCAGCCGCTTGTAGTCCCCCATGGGGATATCCTGCAGGAAGGAGAAGGCGTAGTCATGGTTGGCGGCCATGTCCTGGAGCTTTTCCACGGTGGACACGCCGTTCTTTTCCAGGAGCTTGAAGATCTGGTCCACCGTCATACCTTCCGTAATGGTCACGGTAGCCGTGGTCCGGTTGGAAGAGTTGGACCCCATGCTGTTTAAGATGGCCCGGTAGTCCATGTTGGTATTCAGGTTATAGGCGCCCTGGGTGATCTTATCCGGCCCGCCGGAGAAGACAGCAAAGAGCCGGAACAAAAACTTGTAGTTGATGATCCCGTTGTCGTCCAGCTGGTCCACCACGCTGCCAAAGTCCTTGTCCTGGCCCACGGTGATGACCGCCTCTTTATAGTCCTTGTTCAGGGCCAGCATATCGTTGGCCATGGTCCAGCCCACGGTGGCCAGGATGGCGGAGATGCCGCACACCACCAGGATGTAGATCATGGAGTTGGAGAGCGGTGACCGCTTCTGCTTCTTCCGGGCCATGGGTGTGCGGCGGCTGTTGGACCCCGGTTTCCGGCTCTGCTGAGCGGACCTCTGTCCGGAGGGCCGGCCCTCCCGACGGTGGTCGTCCCGGTAGTCCTCCCGGCGGTGGCTCTCCCGGCGGTAGTCATCCCGGTAAGGGTCCCGGCGATGCTCCTCCCGGTAGTCGTTCCACCGGCTGTCCCGTCTGTTGTCCCGTTCCATATGTTACCTCCTATCGTGAGACATCGGGCCTGTCTCACAGGCTTGGATTCGGCGCAGCGCCGTCTCGTTTACTTGTAGGGCCAAACCTGCCCCTCCTCGGTGAGGACGCAGCGGACCCAGGCATCCAGGGGTTCCCGGGGGAGGTTGATCTGGAAGAACTCCTCCCGGCACAGGCCGATGGTCACCCCTTCGTAATCCTCCAGGTAGCGGTCGTAGTAGCCGCCCCCCTGTCCCAGACGGGTGCCGCGGCTGTCAAAGCACAGGCCGGGCACCAGGATCAGGTCCAGGTCCTCCCGCTCCACCAGGGGGCAGTCCTCCCCCGGGGCGGGAATTCCATATTTATCAGGCTTCAGATCAGCAAGGCCAGTGATGGCACGGGCCTCCATTGCATGCTCCGGCAGACACCGGGGCAGACACACCCGCTTGCCCTGGGCCAGCAGGGTGGTGATGATCTCGTCGGTGCGCACCTCGGTGCCCACGCCGTAGTAGACCATCACAGTCTGGGCCGGGGCCAGCTTGGGGTGGGCCAGAAACCGGGCGATGAGCTCCCGGTCCGAGTCTTCCCGTTCCTCCTGGCTCATCTCCTCCAGGGCTTCCCGCATCTGGGCCCGCAGGATCTTTTTTACTTCGGAAACTTCGCTTCCCATGGTTCATTCTCCTTTTGCTTCCAGCAGCGGAGCCACCGCCTGCCAGATCTCCTCGTGGATGGTCTGGATGCTGCGCAGGGTACCATCGGCTGCAAGGCAGGGCACCCGCTGCCAGCCGTAGAAGGCGGCTGCTTCTCCCGCGGCTTGGCGGCAGGCGGCCAGGTAGGCCCGGTCGGTCTCGTGGATGTCACCCTGGGTATGGGTGGCTTCCTCCCGCTTGCGCAGCATTTCCACAGCCCGGTCCGTGGGCATATCCAGATAAAGGACCAGGTCCGGCCGGGGCAGGCCCAGCCGGTCATATTCAAACTCTCCCAGCCAGCGGAAGAAGGCTTCCCGCTCCCCCGAAGGGAGCTTGCTGGCCTGGTGGACAGCGTTGGAGGTGGTATATCGGTCGGCCAGCACCAGGCCGCCCGCTTCATAGTGGCTCTGCCACACTTTTTTCCAGGAGGCGTACCGATCCACCGCATAAAAGCTGGAGGCAGCGTAGGGATTCACATCCCCGGGCCTGTCCCCAAAAGCCCCGGACAGATACATCCGAATGAGGGCAGAGGACTCCTCCTGATACTGGGGGAACACCAGGCGCTGGAAGGGGATCCCCTCCTCCTGCGCCCGCTGACACAACAGGGCAAACTGGGTGGATTTTCCCGAGCCGTCGGTTCCCTCCATCACAATGAGCCGTCCCTTCATGCCGATCCCTTCTTTCTGCTCTCCCGGGCGGCCTCCACCAGAAACAGCGGCAGCTTGGCCATGCGTCCGAACCGGCTGGGCTGATGGAGCAGCCGGTAGAGCCATTCCATGCCCGCCTTCTGCCACACTTCCGGGGCACGCTTCACGTTGCCTGCGTAGACGTCCAGCACACCGCCCAGCCCCACCATCAGGCGGGCGCCGGTCTGCGGCCCGTACCGGGCCATCCAGCGCTCCTGCTTGGGAGCGCCCAGACACACAAAGACCACGTCGGCCTCCGCCGCCCGAATGGCTTCCACCACAGGTCCGGCATCCTGGAAGTAGCCGTCATGCGTCCCGCAGATCACCAGGCCGGGATAGCGTTGTTTCAGGTTCTCCGCCGCCTGCTCTGCCACCCCGGGCTTGGCGCCCAGAAGGAAGAGCCGCCGCTGGGTCCCCTTCAGCCGGTCCAGCAAACCGGAGGCAAAGTCGATCCCCGGGACCCGTCCTTTCAGGGGCCGGCCCAGGATCCTGGCGGCGTAGACCACGCCGATCCCATCCGGCAGCACCAGCGCCGCCTGGTTGAGGATGGTCTTATAGTCCTCGGCCTGGCGGGCCATGTTCACGATCTCCGGGTTGGGGGTCACCACGTAGGAAAAATCCGGTCCTTCTGCCAGCGCCTCGCCGGTCCGGACCGCCTCCTCCAACGTCAGGTCGTCAAAGGAAACTCCCATAATTTCATTGCGCATGTTTGCTGTCTCCCATGGCTCAGACCCGGTCTCTATGGACGCAGGTCGGGATAATAATCTTTGTTATTGTAGCACGATTCCCCCCGTTTGTCCATGCTTCCCCTGAAGAGATGGCGGTTTTTCCGGACAAAGTGTCAAAAACCGTGGAGAAATGCCACAATTAGACCACAGAAAAACAAGATTCGTCCTCTTTGCTCCTCCGGATGACAGAGGATATCCCCTGCCACCGGCGTATAAAACAGGCGGGCGACCTCCCTCTGATCCCGGCCCTGGGCCAGGCTCCACATGAGCTTGGCCACCGCCGCTTCCAGGGTCATGTCATAGGATTCCAGGACCCCCAGATCGTTTTTCAGGCGGTTCCCCACATTGTACACCGCCAGGTCGCTGCCCTCGTTCTGCACCTGGGTGGTCACCACCACCGTCTTCCCCTGGGCTTCGGCCTGGGAGATGAGCCGGTAGAACTGGCCCTGATCTCCCGAGGGCACTCCGCCCACCCCGTAGCTCTCTAAAATCACCCCGTCGCTCTCCTGGAGGGCAAAGGAGAGGTAAGAGGGGGAGATGCCGGGGATCAGCTTCACCAGAGACACCCGGGTGTTTAAATCGTGGCTGAACCGGGGCGCAGGCCCTGCCGGGGGCTGGATGTAGGGCACCAGCCGCCCCTCCTGCACCACCCCCAGCACGGGATAGTTGATGCTGGAAAAGGCCCCGTAGCTCTTGGAGTAGGTCTTTCTGGCCCGGGTACCCAGGATCACCGCCCCGCCGAACACCACGCTCACCCCGGGGATCCGTCCGTCGCTGGCCACGGTAAAGCTGTCCAGCAGGTTGGTCTTGGAGTCCGTAATATCCATATGGATGGGCTTTTGGCTGCCGGTGAGCACGATGGGCTTGGGGCTGTCCTGGATGAGATAGCTCAGGGCCGCCGCCGTGTAGGCCATGGTGTCGGTCCCGTGGCTGATGACAAACCCGTCGAAGCGGTCATAATGATCCTCCACCGCCCGGGCAATGGCCAGCCAGTGGTCCGGCGTCATATTGGTGGAGTCGATATTGCACACCTGGACGCACTCCACCTGGCAGATGGACGCCACCGATGGAATGTACCGCAGAAAGTCTGCCCCCCGCAGCCCGGGGGCCAGACCGGCTTCGGTCATCTCCGAAGCGATGGTCCCGCCGGTTCCGATCATTAAAATCCGTTTCATATCCCTGCTCCTTCCCGAAAACCAGCCAGGCCGTCCGCAAAAGCGGGCGGCCTGGCACACATTATGCTTCTTTCCACTTCTCGGCCATGGCGCGGATCTGCGCCGCCATCTTCTTCAAATCCTTGTTGGCGCCGCCCTTGCTGGTCCTTATGATGGTCATGAGGTCCATGGCAGCGCTCTCCAGCTCGTGATAGGCGGAGGACACGTGTCCGTTGGACTCGAAGCTGAGCTTCTTGGGCTGAAGCTCCACCCCCGCTGCCAGCATGACGTTTTGTGCTAGGTCAAAGACCTCTTCGTACAGGGGTGCGTGGGCGGACATGCCCTTCTCCCGCAGGGTATTGGCAAAGATCTCCGTCACCTGAGCGTCCCCGTGGACCACAAACACCTGCTTGGGTGCCGGGTCGTTGATGTTCTCCACCCACTTGAGCAGGTGGTCCCGGTCTGCGTGGGAGGACAGACCTTTAAAGTTATAGATCGTTGCGTTCACCGCAATGTCTTCGCCAAACAGCTTGACCTGCTTTACCCCGTTGAGTAGATGGCGGCCCAGGGTTCCTTCCCCCTGGTAGCCCACAAAGACAATGGAGCACTCCTCCCGCCACAGGTTGTGCTTTAAGTGATGGCGGATGCGTCCGGCGTCGCACATGCCGGACGCGGAGATGATTACCTTGGAGCTCTTGTCAATGTTCAGCATTTTTGACTCTTCGCTGCTCTGGGTCATCATGAGGCCGGGGAAGGTGAACAGGCGCTGTCCGTCCCGCACCACCTCCAGGGCTTCCTCGTCCAGGTAGCCACGCAGGTCCCCGGAGAAAATGCTGGTGGCCTCGCTGGCCAGTGGGGAGTCCACGCAGACGGTAAAGTCGGGGTTGTTTTTCACCAGCCCTTCCTTCTTCATCTCCCGCATAAAGTACAGCAGCTCCTGTGTCCGGCCCACGGCAAAGGAGGGGATGATGACGTTGCCCCCCTTGGAGAAGGTCTCGTCAATGATCTTCGCCAGCTCCGCCGTGTAGGAGGCCACCGCTTCATGGTTCCGGTCCCCGTAGGTGCTCTCCATCACCACGTAGTCTGCGCCGGTCAGGTAGGATGGGTCCCGGATCACCGGCTGGTTGATGTTGCCGATGTCTCCGGAGAACACAATTTTCCGCTCCGCCTCGTCCTCTGTGAGCCACAGCTCCACGCTGGCCGAGCCCAGCAGGTGGCCCGCGTCTACGAAACGGAGCCTGGCCCCAGGGAAGAGCTCCACCATCTGGCCGTACTCTGCCGTCACCATATGCTCCTCCACCTGGGCGGCGTCCGCCACGGTGTAGAGGGGGTCCACCGGTTCTCGCCCGGCCCGGCGGCCCTTCTGGTTCTTCCACTGGGCCTCCATCTCCTGAATGTGGGCAGAGTCCCGCAGCATGATGGACATGAGCTGGCCGGTGAGGCGGGTGGCATAAATCTTCCCCTGAAACCCCTGCTTAATGAGAAGGGGAATCCGTCCGGAGTGGTCAATGTGCGCGTGGGTCACGATCACATAGTCAATGTAGTTGGGGGCAAAATCCAGCACGGCGTTGTCACGCTCGTCCCTGCCCTGCTGCAAGCCGCAGTCGATCAGGATCTTTTTCCCGGCAACTTCCACGCAATGGCAGCTTCCTGTAACCGCCTTGGCGGCTCCGAAAAAGGTCAGTTTCATGAGATTCCCTCCCTATATAACGTGTGTATGGGGTCTATTTTCTAACGAAGCACAGAGGCACTTCTGTTTTCACAACCTTATCATACCCTATTTCTCCCGCTTTGCATAGGGTATTTTCTCTTTTTCCCGGATGAGGACCATTGCATCCCCTCCCCCGGTGGTAGTAAAATAGGTTCAACATCTTTATATTCATACCGGAGGTACCTGACCTATGACCACCTTAAACCACGTTTGTATCCGTGTTCTGGACACCCAGCGCAGTGTCTCCTTCTACCGGGACGCCCTGGGTCTGACCATCCAGCGGGAGCTGGACATGCCAGACCAGGGCTGGGCCCTCACCTTTTTGGAGGACGGAAAGACTGGCTTCCAGCTGGAACTGTGCCGGGAAACCGGGCGGACCCAGCCCTACACCCTGGGGGACGACTGTCCCCACATTGCCCTGTTGGCGGAGGATTTTCTTGAACTGAAAGAGAAGCATCAGTCCATGGGCCTGGTGTTTGACGAGCTCCCCTCCGGGATCTACTTCATCAAAGACCCCGATGGGCACATTCTGGAGATCCTCCCTCCCAGATGAGGAATACAGGGGCCGGCGCGGCAGTTTTGTCGTGCCGGTTCTTTCATGAACCTCGCAGCTTCCGCAGATTCCACCGGGAGAACACCCCGCTCTCGCGGCAGAGGTTCTGCAGATGCTTGAGCAGGGTGTTCTGCCTGATGGACAGCTGCGCTACGATTTCTTCGTTGTTCATGTCCCGGAGGATCATCCCCAGGTCTCCTCCTCCCGCCGGGTCAGTCGGTAGGTCTCCACCAGTTCCTCCATGATGTGTCCTCCCAGCATAGTTTGCATGGTGGGCAACGCACGGAGATAGAACGCCTCCCGGTCTGTAACCACCCCGTCCGCTCGGGTGCTATAGTAAGTTTAGGGCACAATGAACTTAATCTGTGCCAGCATGGTGCGCTTGCGCTAATCCAAGCTCTCACAGGTGTGAATATGATAGATGATTTCGTTAAATAGCAGGAAGTCATTCTTTCCTTGGGTCCCTCCCTCTGACGGTGGGCCTATCCTGGCACTGTTCCGCCGATCCATGGCCTCAGTATATCCTTCTTCCTTCAAAGAAGTGCAGATTCCGCCCAACTGGCTCTTGCCTCGGGAAACATCCCATGATATAATAAATTCATAATAAAAAAACCGAAGAGAACTGAGACCTTTGGCGTTTCTGACAAGCCGGTTCTACATACCCCAGCGTTTGTCCTGTCCTGCCAATCCCCACAACAAAGCATCTGCCGAGCCGCAGTCAAAAAACGCACTCCAATGAAAGCCCAGTGGATCCGTACTTGGGACCACTATTATATATAAGGGTTTTTATTTAGGAGGAATCTTTATGAAGCAAAAAGTTTTGTCATGCATAATGGCTCTTGTGCTGGTGCTTGGATTATTTCCCGGAACCGCACTGGCGGAAGAGCCGGATGGCGACACACCCACAATCAACGTGCCGCGAAACGGGGCGGTATTGAACGGAACCGAGTATACCACCCTTGATGATGCTATGGAGGCCGCAAGCGATGGCGATACCATCTATCTCGGAGAGGGTACCTACAGCGGTAATGATAAAAATCCGACTGTAGTGGGCAAAGGAGCGGGGAAGACCCTGACATTTGTCGGTGCTAGTCCTGATAAAACAACGTGGAATATTCAGGGCCCGGAAGAACCTTACGTCGTCGATAAAAATTGCGATTACAGTTTTAAAGAAAGTAAATCAATTACTTTTAAGAATATGACGGTTGTCGGCAGTGTGTATAAGGACGGCAGCAAACAAGCTAAATATCTGCAGGGCTTGGCATATATTCAAAATATTACATTAGAAAATTGCGTATTCAATGGACTGGCTGCCTATTGGGGCTATTCGACGACGACATTCAATAACGTTACTTTCAACGCCCCCGGTACAGCGGAATCCGGAATTGATGCTATGGAGTATTCTCTGTGGACTTGGACAGGCAGTGAATATACCTTTAACAACTGCACTTTCAATTCTGCCGGTAAGGTTCTCAACGTTTATAACGAGGGACAACACGGATCAACCACCATCAACTTTAAAAACTGCACGGTCAACTCTTCTAATTCCGATAGCCTGAGTGTCATGAACATTAACGACTCACTTGCTCAAGGGTTTACGGTCAACTTTACCGGGACCAATACGGTCACTGGCATCAAAGCTGACGGAATCGCGGCAACAGATGGCAGCCATGCCAGCGTAGCAAAGAATGGAGCGAAGAAGACTACCGCTGAGGCGACGTGCTCCAAGCTGTTTGAGTTCAACATGAAGTACGGCAACGGCAATACCGGCAAGACTACCGTTACGATTGACGGCAAGACCGTCTGGCAAGATGGCAAAATGGTCAATCACAACATAGCCGCCAATGATGGCTCCAAGCTCTATACCGACGGCTACATAGACAATGCGTTCACCACAAATACAACGACGCAGGGCAAGCGTACCATTACCACCAAAACCTGTAAATACTGCGGCTGGTCGGAAGAAAGCTCCACCTATAACTGGGATGTTTCCCGTTCCAAGACGGCAACCGAACTGAATAAAAATAATGAATCTACAGTCACGCTTTCTCTTCCCAGCGCAGAGGAAAAACTCAGCAGTGATATCGTATTCGTGCTGGACAAGTCTACCAGTACCGACTTGAAAGGCGATGCACTTACCATGCTCTCTAAGATTAAGGAGCAGGTGAATGAAACCGGCGCGACAGTCAAGGTAGGCGTTGTGGTTTTCAATAAAACCGCTACCGTATCCGCACAGCTTACTGATATCTCAACAGACGAGGGATATAATGCGGTCAAAGCCGGGATTGAAACGACGATCGCAAGCGGATCAAATACGCATGCCGGCATGTTGGCAGGAAAGCAGCTGCTTGATAATGATACGAGTGTAGACGCAGCTCGCAAGTATCTAATTCTCGTCAGTGACGGTGTAACTTATCAGTTCTGCAAGGAAAACGATTTTTCAAAGGCTTACACCCGCAACTTCAATAAGGAATTGGGGGGGACCCTACCACCGGCACACTGACAGAAGTTAAGCTGCAGTATTCTACAATACTGAACAGTCCCTTTGTCCCTATGGGTTCAATTGAGGGCTGGATGACAGACATAAAGACGCGCATCAACACTGAACTCGATGATCCTAAGTTTGACTATGAATACAATGGTATGGCCAACGACACGGAAGGTCGGATGACTAAGCTGAATTGCGTTTCCAACGTGGAAAAGGCGCTGTATCTTACGGAAAAGGTTTATATTGACGCTCAGAACGCAGGCTATACTTGCTATTCGGTGCTTAGTAATGACACGTATAAGTTCGGCACTGCTTTTATGAATATGCTTGCCGGCGGAAATACAGTGGACTTCAACACGATACAGAACGACATTCTCTATGCCGTGAGCGTGGGATCCGAAGTTGAGGATAAGATGGGAAGCGAGTTTGACCTTGTTACCGGAACCTTTAAGCTGACCGTTAACGGAACAGAACTCCCGGTGAAGCAAGATCGCGATACCTACTACTTCGGCGATACTGAAAATCTTTCCGCAATAGAAGCAAGCGAAACAAATTACCGATTTAAAGTTGTCTATCAGAAAGATGATGACAGCTTTACTTGGACCATCAACGAAAACGTGTCCAACTTCGCTCCGGTTCAGCTTTCCTACAAAGTGAAGCTAGTAGCCCCGGCGACGAATGCCGGCACATACACGGTTCCTACCAATACATACGCAAGGTTGACGCCTGTAGACTCTGTGGGGAACGTCGGCGAACCTCTCGATTTTGAGAGCCCTACTGTTTCCTACAAGATTTCCAATGGCGGCGGCAGCCCCACGGCCCATTATTTCGCCATTAAGAAAGTAGATGCGCAGGACAGACATCCCCTGAACGGCGCTAAGTTCGGTCTGTATCTGGACGGCAAGCAGATCGCGACTGCCACATCCAACCGCAACGGCATCGCAATGTTCCGCGTTGATGAAAGCGACTATCGAAAGATCAGCTCAAGGAGCAACCTCTATTATCAGGAGCTGACCGCTCCCGAGGGCTATGTTGCGAACAGCGATACGGTCGGCATTAAAAAGAGTGACCTGAAGACGAATGAATATGAGGTGAAGAGGAATGCAGAGACGGTTCGCAACTATCGAAGCTCCACGCCCGCACTGCTGAATGGCGATGACCACTTTGCCTATGTTATCGGCTATCAGGACGGTTCCGTCCGACCGGATGGTTTAATCACACGGGCAGAGACAGCTACTATCTTCTTCCGTTTGCTGAAAGACAATGTGCGTGATGGCAATCTGCTGACCAGCAACACCTACACCGACGTGACGAACAGCTATTGGGCCAATACAGCCATCTCCACCATGACCGGGTTGGGCATCGTGCAGGGCCGCAGCACTGCCGTCTTTGACCCCAACGCTTCCATCACACGCGCGGAGTTTGCCGCCATCTGCGCCCGTTTCGATACCGGCACCGCCAGCGGCACTCAGACCTTCTCCGACATCAGCGGTCACTGGGCGGAAAAATATATCCAGCGCGCCGCAGAGCTGGGTTGGATCAAGGGCTTTGAGGACGGGACCTTCCGTCCCGATGCCTACATCACCCGCGCACAGGCGATGACCATGATCAATCGTATGCTGAACCGTATCCCGGAGGATACCAGCGACTTGCTGCCCGGCATGAACGTCTGGCCGGACTGCAACCCCGGCGACTGGTTCTATCTGGCAGTGCAGGAGGCCACCAACAGCCACGACTTTAAGCACAAGGCTGGCAACTATGAGACGTGGACGAAGCTGAAGACTGCGCCCGACTGGACGCGGTACGAGAACTGACATCGAGCATATCTATTAGAGAATTTCAGACTCAATAACACCCACGGGGCGCACCGAATTCGGTGCGCCCCGTGGGTGTTTGCATTGCTCTAAGCAATACTTCTCAACGTTTACCTTGTGCGGGCTTGTCTTATGTCGTCCCTTTTTTCATAGTCTGCGGTAGGTCACATAGGAATAGGTCAGGTCCTGGTAGGAGAAGGGCCCCGCTTTCTCCACCACTCCCCAGGCCGGGTCCTGGTCCAGGTCGGGGAAAAAGGTGTCCGCACCCGGGAAGGCGTGGTGGATTCTAGTCACATAAGCCACCTGGCACTGGTCCAGGGTCTGGCGGTATATGCTCTCCCCGCCAATCACAAAGGTATCCTCTCCTGCCTGGGCGAGGGCCGCCTCCAGGGTGGGGAAAACCTCTCCCCCCTCCGGCGCAAAGTCCGGACGACTGGACAGGATGAGGTTTCGCCGGTTCTTCAGGGGCCGGCCTCCCGGAAAGGTTTGCAGGGTCTTCCGCCCCAGAAGCACCGGATGTCCGGTGGTGAGCTGCTGAAACCGCTTTAGGTCCGCAGGGATGTAGCAGAGCTGGTCGCCACCCTTCCCGATGGCCCAGTTTGCGTCCACGGCTACAATGAGATACATCCTTTTCCCTCCTTAGATGGCCACCGGGATTTTCTCGTCCAGGGGATGGCACTGATACCCTTTCAGCTTCACGCTGTCCGGGGTGAAGGCGTAGAAATCCGTCACCGACGGGTCCAGAGAAAATTGGGGGGCCTCATACGGTGTCCGGGCAATGATCTCTTCCACCAGAGGAACGTGACGATCGTAGATATGGGCATCGGCGATCACATGGATGAGTTGCCCCGCCTTCAGCCCGGATACCTGGGCCAGCATGTGCACCAGCACTGCGTACTGCATCACGTTCCATCCGTTGGCGGTGAGCATATCCTGAGAGCGCTGGTTGAGCACCGCGTTCAAGGTCTTGCCGCTGACGTTAAAGGTCATGGACCAGGCGCAAGGATACAGGGCCATTTCACTCAGGTCATGGTGGTTGTACAGATTGGTGAGGATCCGTCGGGAGGCCGGGTTATGCTTCAAGTCGTAAAGCACCCGGTCCACCTGGTCCATCTCCCCTTCCGGATACTCGTGCTTGATCCCCAGCTGGTACCCATAGGCCTTGCCGATGGAGCCGGTCTCATCGGCCCAGGCGTCCCAGATCCCCGTAGAGAGCTCACCCACGCTGTTGGACTTCTTCTGCCAGATCCACAGCAGCTCGTCCACAGCGCTCTTTAAATACATCTTCCGAATGGTCTGAATGGGAAACTCTTCCCGAAGGTCATACCGGTTCACAATCCCGAACTTCTTCACGGTATGAGCCGGTGCCCCATCCTCCCAATGGGGGCGCACCGACTGGTCGGTATCCCACACTCCTTTGGACAGGATGTCCTTACAGTTTTCAATAAACAGCTGGTCTGCTTTGCTCATCGCTACTCCCCCTCCTCCACCGCCCCGGAGGGGGGTAGATCGCTTTCTTTTGGCCTTATTATAAGGAATCTCAACACGGATGTACATAGGCATTCTATCTATTCATTCTATCACAATACCGCCCATCGTTCTCAAACTTGAAACTGGCAAGCCCAATTTTATACCTGTCAAATACGAAACCGTGTAATATACTTGCATTTCCTTTTCGTTTTAACAATTCCCATTGGCCCCTCCACTGAGACAAGCGCTCCCATATACGCCAGAAAAACAACCACCCCCGTGGTCGCAGAGTCTGTGGCTACAAAGCCTCTGATTTCTTATCTTGATAATAATGCTATACAATGGTACCGTACAGGCCGTCGCCGCCAGCGGCGGTGATCGTCACCTCCCGCAGGGTATTGTGCAGGTCGGTCCCCTTCACCCGCACTTCTGCGTACTGGGGTGTGTATCCCCGCCAGAAGCCGTCCTTCTCCTCCTCAAAGAGGGCTGGGATCGTCTTGCCCACCCAGCTGGTGAGCCAGGCCCGCTGCATGGCCTCCGCCACCTGGGCTCCCTCGTGGGTCCGCTGGGCCTTGACGACGTTAGGCACCTGGTCGGGCATGGAGGCCGCCGGAGTCCCCTGCCGCCGGGAATAGGGAAAGATGTGCATATGGGAAAAGGCACAGCGCCTGATAAACTCCAGGGTGGTCTGGAACTCCTCTTGGGTCTCTCCAGGAAAGCCCACGATCATATCTGTGGTGATGCCCGGCTGGTCAAAGAACTGCCGCAGCAGGGTCACTGACTGAAAATACCGCTGGGTGTCATACTTCCGCCGCATCCGGGCCAGCGTCTCGTCGCAGCCGCTCTGCATGGACAGATGGAAGTGGGGACATAGGTTGGGCAAAGCGGACAGGCGGCGGCAAAAGTCCTCGGTCACGGTCCGGGGCTCTAAAGACCCCAGCCGCACCCGCATCCCTGGGACCGCCCAGCACACGGCCTCGATCAGGTCGGTGGGGGTTGGTCTGCCCTCCAGGTCCCGGCCATAGGAGCACAGCTCGATGCCCGTCAGCACCAGCTCCCGGTATCCCTTTTCCTCCAGACTCCGGGCGGCGGCCACCGCCCGGTCCAAGGGCAGAGAACGCACCGGCCCACGAGCATAGGGAATGATGCAGTAGGCGCAGAAGTTGGTGCAGCCGTCCTGGACCTTCAGCATGGCCCGGGTCCGTCCTTCCAGGCCCCCGGGGGGCAGTTCCTCAAAGGCACGACGGTGGAAGGCCTCGTCCAGCGCCATGGTCGTTCCTCCTCCGGACAGGCTCTCCAGCAGATCCAGGAACCCCATCCGGTCCCCGCTGCCGCCGATAAGGTCCACGTCCAGCTCCTTGGCCTGCTCCGGGGAGACCTGGGGATAGCATCCGCACAGGGCCACCAGCGACTCCGGCGCCCGCTTCCGGGCCTGCCGGACCGCCTGCCGGGACTTCTTGTCGCTGACGGCGGTCACCGTACAGCTGTTAATAATGTAGCAGTCCGCCTCCTGGTGGAAGGGCACCAGCGTATGGCCCCGGGCCAGCAGGATCTCCTCCATGGCCTGACTCTCATACTGATTTACTTTACACCCGAGGGTGTGCAGGGCAACTCGCATACAGCCCCTCCTATCCCGTCAAAAGTTCTTCCTTTTTGTCGTGTCATCTGGTATAATAATTGGTATTCTTTACGGAACTCCGGGGAGTCCTTGTTTACTCTACCATATCCCCACCGTAAAATCTACGATTTTTTTATGGAGTTTTTATGGCCTATCCCTTTTTCGCTTATATCTCCCGCCTGCGCTACATCGGCCGCTGGGGCCTCATGCGCAACACCTTCCAGGAAAACGTGCAGGAACATTCCCACATGGTAGCCGTTCTGGCCCACGCCCTGGCAGTCATCCGGCGGGACCAGTTCGGCGGGACCGTGGACCCCGGGTATGTGGCCACAGTGGCCCTCTACCACGACGCCCCGGAGATCTTCACCGGCGACCTGCCCACTCCGGTCAAGTACGCCAACCCCGCCATCCGGGACGCCTACAAGGCCGTGGAGACCAGCGCCGCTGCCCGGCTGGCTGCCATGCTCCCCCCGGAGATGCAGCCGGAGTTTCAGCGGCTGCTTACGGAGACCGATCCGGAGATCCTGTCCCTGGTCAAGGCCGCGGACAAACTCTCCGCCTATCTCAAGTGCCAGGAAGAGCTGAAGGCCGGGAACCTGGAGTTCCAGTCTGCCGCCCAGCAGACCCTGGAGGCCCTGCGCAGCTTCGGCCTGCCGGAACTGGACTACTTCATCGACCAGTTCCTCCCTGCGTTTCTTCTCACCCTGGACGAACTGCAGCCGTAACTGTAACCCCTGCCGCTCGATGGCAGGGATACAATTATAAATTACTAACGGATAAAAGAGAGGTACACCACTATGCGAGCAGTTATCACCGTCGCCGGCAAGGACCAGGTGGGCATCATTGCCACCGTCACCCAGGAGCTGGCCAAGCAGAACGTCAACATCCTGGACATCACCCAGACCATCCTCCCCCCCGACTTCTTCACCATGGTCATGCTGGTGGACGCCGGGGCTTCTCAGCTGCCCTTCGGCGACCTGGCTGACAAGATGGCCACTCTGGGCGAGGAGATGGGAATGGCCATCCGCGCTCAGCGGGAGGACACCTTCCATGCTATGCACCGGATCTGAGCAGGGAGGCGGTAACGTATGATCAATTCTTCCGAAATTCTGCAAACGATCAACATGTTCGACCAGCAGCATCTGGACATTCGCACCATCACCATGGGCATCTCGCTGCTGGACTGCGCCGACCCCAACCGGGACACCGCCTGTCAGAAGATCTACGACAAGATCTGCCGCCGGGCACAGAACCTGGTCTCCACCGGTGAGGCCATTGAGAAGGAGTTCGGCATTCCCATCGTAAACAAACGGGTCTCCGTCACCCCCATCTCCCTGGTGGCCTCCGCCAGCGACTGCCAGGACTACGTCCCTTTCGCCGCTGCCCTGGACAGAGCCGCCAAGACCTGCGGCATCGACTTCATCGGCGGCTTCTCCGCTCTGGTGCAGAAGGGCTTCTCCCTCTCTGACCGGAAGCTCATCACCTCCATCCCCGAGGCCCTGGCCACCACCGACCTGGTGTGCTCCTCTGTGAACGTGGGCTCCACCAAGGCAGGCATCAACATGGACGCCGTGGCCGAGATGGGCCGGGTCATCAAAAAGACCGCTGAACTCACCGCCAGCACCGGCGGCTTCGGCTGCGCCAAGCTTGTGGTCTTTGCCAACGCCGTAGAGGACAACCCCTTCATGGCCGGCGCTTTCCACGGTGCCGGTGAGCCGGAGTGCGTCATCAACGTGGGCATCTCCGGCCCGGGCGTGGTCCACCATGCGCTCACCCAGGTGAAGGGCGAGCCCTTTGACGTGGTGGCAGAGACCATCAAGAAGACCGCCTTCCGCATCACCCGTATGGGTCAGCTGGTGGCCCGGGAGGCCTCCTCCCGTCTGGAGGTCCCCTTCGGCATCGTAGACCTCTCCCTGGCCCCCACCCCCGCCATCGGCGACTCCGTGGCCCGCATCCTGGAGGAAATGGGTCTGGAGATCTGCGGCACCCACGGCACCACCGCTGCCCTGGCCATGCTCAACGACGCAGTGAAGAAGGGCGGCGTCATGGCCTCCAACCACGTTGGCGGCCTCTCCGGCGCTTTCATCCCCGTGAGTGAAGATGAAGGCATGATCGCCGCCGCCCAGAAGGGCGCACTCCAGCTGGATAAGCTGGAAGCCATGACCTGCGTATGCTCTGTGGGTCTGGATATGATCGCCGTGCCCGGCGACACCCCCGCCGAGACCATCTCTGCCATCATCGCAGACGAAGCGGCCATCGGCATGGTGAACTCCAAGACCACCGCCGTCCGTCTCATCCCCGCCCCCGGCAAGAAGGTGGGCGACACCGTAGAGTTCGGCGGCCTGCTGGGCTCCGCCCCCGTGATCCCCGTCCACCCCTTCTCCAGCGCAGCCTTCATCCAGCGGGGAGGACGGATCCCCGCTCCCATGCAGAGCCTGAAAAACTAATCCCCATTTTATTACATCCCATCAGGAGGGATCGATACCATGCTGCAATTTGATGTTTCCAACGCCCTCCCCTTTCTGCCGGATAACTGGCTCTCCTCCCGTTTGGACGGCCTGACCGAGTCCAGAAACCTCCTGGAGAAAGGCACCGGTCTGGGCGGTGGGTTCACCGGCTGGGTCCGCCTGCCGGAAAACTATGACCAGCAGGAATTGTCCCGGCTCCTCCACACTGCCAAGATCATCCAGAGCCAGTCTGAGGTCCTGGTGGTCATCGGCATCGGCGGCTCTTACCTGGGGGCCCGCGCCATGCTGGAAATGCTGACCTCCCCCAACTATAATCTGCTGTGCAAAAAGACCCCTCAGATCTTCTTTACCGGCAATACCCTCTCCCCCGACACCCTCACGGAGCTGCTGGACTACGTCCGCAACAAAGACTTCTCCGTGAACGTCATCTCCAAGTCCGGCTCCACCACGGAGCCCTCCATCGCCTTCCTGCTCTTCCGCCAGCTGCTGGAGGAAAAGTACGGACGGGACGGGGCCAGAGACCGGATCTTCGTCACCACCGACCGCCACGAGGGGACCCTGCGCCAGCTGGCCAACCAGGAGGGCTACGCCACCTTCTCCATCCCCAACAACATCGGCGGCCGGTACTCGGTCCTCACCCCTGCGGGCCTGCTGCCCCTGGCCGTGGCCGGGCTGCGGGTGAAGGAGATCCTGGCCGGTGCCGCCGACGCCATGGTGCGGCTGCGCACCCCCGGACAGGACAACCCCGCCTGGCAGTACGCCGCCGCCCGGAACGCCCTCTACGAAAGCGGCAAGCCCATTGAGATCCTGGCCTGCTACGAGCCCTCCTTCCGCTTCTTCGGCGAGTGGTGGAAGCAGCTCTTCGGCGAGAGCGAGGGCAAGGAAGGACTGGGGGTCTTCCCCGCCAGCGTGGAGTTTACCGCCGACCTCCACTCTATGGGCCAGTACATCCAGGAGGGCACCCGGAACCTCTTTGAAACCGTCGTCCGGTTTGTGGTTCCCCTCTCCTCCTGTCTGCTGGACCCCACCCCCGGCGACCTGTCCGGCCTGGACTTCCTCCGGGGGAAAGATCTGCGGTTCGTCAACGAGCAGGCCCGCAAGGGAACCGCCCTGGCCCACGTGGACGGGGGCGTGCCCAACCTCCTGCTCTCCGTGGACGAGCGCACCCCCTACTGGGCCGGCCAGCTGGTCTACTTTTTTGAGTATGCCTGCGGCCTGTCCGGCTACCTGCTGGGCCTCAACCCCTTTAACCAGCCCGGGGTGGAAGCCTACAAGGAAAACATGTTCGCCCTGCTGGGAAAGCCCGGCCACGAGGCCCATCGGGACGCTCTGCTCTCCCGCTGAACCCCGCCCCGGCCCGGCCAACTATTTTTGAAAAATATGTGAATTCCATTGCAATTTTCCCGGTGGGATGGTAACATAAAATTAACAGAAACCATCTTTCTGGATTTATAAGGAGTGATTATCATGGTTAGAGTGATTATGGGCGCGAAGGGAAGCGGAAAGACCAAGCAGCTCATTGATATGATCAACTACGCCGCAGAAAACGAAAGCGGCAACGTCGTGTGCGTGGAAACCGGCAAGAAGCTGGTCTATGACGTAAGCCCCAACGTGCGCCTGGTGGAATCCAGCGATTTCGCCGCCGACAACTTTACGTTCCTTAAGGGTTTTATCAGCGGCATGTATGCCTCCAACTATGACCTGACCCATATCTTCATCGACAGCCTCTGCAAGATCATCCCCTCCGAGCCCGACTCCCCCGAGGTGGAAGAGTTCCTCCAGTGGCTGGATCGCTTCTCCGAGATGAACGAAGTGAAGTTCACCATCACCATCAGCGCCGACATCGCGCTGGCTACCGAGGCTATGAAGGCATACTTCTAAGCTCTCCCCTCTCGTACCGTTACTTTCTAAAAAGGAGGAATATTTTATGGCACTTCGCGACAAGCTTAACACCCTGGCCATCACCGCCACCAGCAGAGCCAACATCGCCATTGAAAACGGCAAGTTGAACCTGAAGATCAGCAGCGAAGAACGGAAGATCACCGAATTCACCCTGAACCTGGGCGAGCTTCTGGTGGACCGTTTGGACGCCGGTGAGACCTTTGACGACGAGATCATGGCCCTCTAGTCCTCCATTCAGGCCGCCAGAGACGTGATCATCCGGGCCAGAACCGACATTGAGGCCAACAACCGCCAGCCCGAAGACACCGGCGCTGCTTCGGAGGTGGATCCTCTGTCCGTCTGCACCCAGTGCGGCGCCCAGTTGGCAGAAAATGCAAACTACTGTTCCGTATGCGGCGTAAAAGTCGAGCCGCCGGAGGAGGAGCCCATCCCCACCTGCGGCCAGTGCGGCGCACAGCTGGAACCCAACGCCAACTTCTGCAACCAGTGCGGCAGCAAAGTCCCGCCCGCCGCTGAATAAGCGGGAAAACCCATAACCAAATCCATAAAACCCGCCGGTTTTCCCAGGGGAGACCGGCGGGTCTGTTTTTCTCCGGGAAAGGAGCGCTCTATGGACAGAACCCCCAAACAGGTCCAGGACCTGACCCTGGCCCCGCTCTACCTCACCTCTCTGGCTGACCAGGAGGACCCGGCCGGCCGCCGCTGCTGGAAAGGCTATGACTTTTCCACCCTGGAAGATCTGAAAGCCCAGGGGCTTCTTCAGGATACCCAGGGCCGCATCCCCCTTCGGCTGCCCCCGGAAGGGATCGCCCGGGCCAAAGAGATTCTTTCCGCTTACGGGCTGGAGGACCTGACGAAGTAACCAATCCTTGTAAAACAAATGCGGCCCTGCTTCCCGGTGGGAAGCAGGGCCGCGTTTTCAGTTCTTGTTAAAAATGAGTCTTAGCGATAGGACTCCTGATAGATCTTCACGATATCCTCGTCGCTCAGGGCGATGCGGTCCATCTTGAAGAGGATGCCCATGGTGCTGCGGGCGTTGGCCGCAAACTTGGGGAACTCATCGGGGGTGATGCCGTAATCGGACATCTTCAGGTCGGCCACGCCGCAGACCTTCTGCAGGTCAACCAGAGCGGTGACGAAGTCCATAGGTTCCTTGGCGTCTTCCTTGCCCATGGCCTTGGCCATCTGGATGAACCGCTCGGCCAGCTCGGGGCAGTTCTCCACCATATGGGTGTAGTAAGCCCGGCTGATCATGATGAGGCCGGCGCCGTGGGCGATCTCGGAATGGTAAGCGGACAGGGGGTGCTCCAGAGCGTGCTCGGAACACAGGTTGTCCACGCTCATCACCATGCCGGACATGCTGCTGCCGAAGGCGACCTGCTCTCTGGCGGCGGCGTTCTTGCCGTCGGCGCAGGCGGTGGCCAGGTTGCGGCCCACGCACTCGATGGCCTTCAGGGCCAGCATGTCACGCATCAGGTTGTTGGTGTTATTGATGTAGGACTCGGTGGAGTGGAAGAGGGCGTCAAACCCCTGGAAGGCGGTGAACTTGGGGGGCACGGACAGCATAAAGTCCGGGTCCACCACGGACAGCACAGGGAAGGTCTTCTTGTTGCCGCCGCTCATCTTCTCGTTGGTCTCTTCGTTGGTCACGATGGTCCAGGCGTCCAGCTCGGTGCCGGTGCCGGCGGTGGTAGGGATGGCCACGATGGGCAGGGGGTTGTTCTTCATCTTCTTGCCGCCGCCGGTGCCGCCGTAGATGTAATCCCAGTAGTTGCCCTCGTTGGGTGCCATGATGGCAATGGCCTTGGCTGCGTCAATGCTGCTGCCGCCGCCCAGGCCCACCACGAAGTCGCAGCCGTTGGCGCGGGCAAACTCTGCCCCGTCCATAACGTTGGCGATCACGGGGTTGGGCAGGATCTTATCAAACACCACGGACTCGACCCCAGCCTTGGTCAGCTGGTCCTGCACGGTGTCCAGATAGCCGTTGGCACGGGTGGACTTACCGCTGGAAATGACGATCATGGCCTTCTTGCCGGGCAGGCGCTGCTTGTGCAGCTTCTGGATGACGCCCTGGCCGAAGAGCAGATTGGTGGGAACTTGGAAGGAAAAACTCACAATAATTGTCTCCTTTCGATGGTGCAATGGTTTGGTACACAGTGCCGCTTTTTCACAGGGATACTCTATCATGGATGCCCGGGCAAGGGCAAGTCCCCAGCCTACTTTTTCCCCCTTTTCCAGAGAAAAAAATTCTTTTCTCCATTCCCCAAAATTCCTCTTTACTTTTCCTCTATTCCTTGCTATAATGATTGGGCAATTAAGGCACACGCGCCAGTGGCGTAATGGATAGCGCATCAGATTCCGGTTCTGAGGGTTGGGGGTTCGAGTCCCTCCTGGCGTGCCAACAAAAATCCCCCGAAAAGCCTTGATACCAAAGGGTTTTTCGGGGGATTTCGTATTCTTGTTTCTCTGTTTGCTTTAGCGCAGTTGCTGGGTTTTCCGGGGTTTTCAGGGGTTTTGGTGCGGGAAATCACTCGGGAAATTTTTACACGCTGTGCTTCACCCGATCATGCACCTCTGCCAGCTTCCCGTTGTTGAAGCGGCTCAGGTCCCCCACCAGGTAGCCGGTAATGCGCCGGACACGCTGGAAGGGGATCTTTTCAAAAACGGGCGTGATGCCGTATTCGTCCGGGTTTCCGGTGGTGCGGATGGAGATCTCCACCACCTTGCGCCCTTCCTCCTGCTCCATCATGGCAATGGCCTTTTGGATGATCTCGTCTGGCAGCCCTTCCGGGTTGTTGATCTTCACGTTTTGCATAACATTCCCTCCTCTTTGATGGCTTTAGTATACCACACAGCGAAGGAAATGCCAGTGATAAAATCACCGATCGTACAAACCAGCCCGGTCGTTGATCACCAGCACCCGCAGCAGGTCGCTGGTAAGCCCCAGGCCGCTTTCGTCACCCCGCAGGTAGATTCTTGTCTACCAGCTTCTTGACGGTCTCCCGGCCCCACGCAGGCACCTCCTGGAGGGTCTCATACACCACGGTGCCTTTCAGCAGCTCATCATCTACAATCTGTCTGACTTTCAGCTCGTCCATGTCCGGCTCCTTTCTC
>NZ_JAXDRS010000009.1:0-25685 GCF_034090835.1 Evtepia sp. | reverse complement strand
CTCAAAGTCAATATCTCTGTCCGTTAGTCCGCACAACTCGGAGATACGAAGCCCTGTACCAAGCAGAATGATAAGTTCATCATAATACTTGTAATAGACCTTATCGCTTTTCACAAAGGAAAGCAGCTTTTCTTCCTGCATACCTCCTTTGATACCGCCGTGTTTTCATAGGTTATGATTGATTTTAAGCCTCCGCTTCTTTATTCAAGCAGGATAAAAACGGCGGTCATATATAACTTGTATATTGCAACTTTTGCATTAGTTAATTTCTCCTTAATATAAAATGAGCCGGCAATTACAGTTCTATAACTGTGAATCACCGGCTCTGTGTCTTTGCATCTGGCTCTTTGATAACTGATACATTAAATTGTTTCACATTGATTAGTGTTTCCTGCTTGCATTTCGGACAGAATAGAGGGAAGTTTTTCAACTCCGTATCTTTTCTGATTTGCAATCGTGTTTTATTCTTGCAAACAGGGCAGAGTAACCATTGTCGTTCATCGTTTTTATAATTCATTTCATACAACTGCCTATTCTATAATAGGGTTTATTATTGCAAGTAATCGCTTTATCTTTGATGTTATCCAACACTTGCTTTATACTATATTTTCTTTTCAGAACTATTATCTGATCTGTTTTTTTACGGTAGCAAATTTATTAGCGATTATAATTGTTGTCTTAGTGTCTTGAATTCATGCAACATCATAAAGGTAATAATCAGTGATAGAAATCCATCAATTGCAAAAGAACCATAATATATGGCCGATATTCCAAATATTTTTGGTAAGATAATCATTAGAGGGATATACAGAATTAGTTGTCGTCCGATTCCAATTAGCATCGCCGGCTTCGGCTTTTTAATTGCGGGCCAAAATGTCATTGCTGTCAAAACAATACAAAGCAATGGCACGATGCTTATTATAAATCTGAAGTAACTAATGCTTTCTATTCCAAAAGAGGCATCCGGCATCATCATACGAATAATTTCATTGGGAAACAATACGGAAGGAAGCCACATAAGCAAGACTAATACAAATGCGACAAATGAAAAGATTTTATAAAAGCTAATTACTCGATTGTATTGTTTAGCACCATAGTTTATGCCAACAGCGGGTTGCAATGCCCGCATTAGTCCATAAATTGGTGTCATCAATAGGTTCATAATTCGAAAGGCAATTCCGTAAAAAGCCACATCTGACGTTGACCCATAGCTATTGAGAGCTTTAAGAATAATTATCCCCTGAATCACTGTCATAACAGACAGTATAAATGAAGGCATCCCAAGTGATACTATTTCTTTTATTACTTCTTTATCGTAGTATAATTTGTATTCATTAGTTTCAAAACTTGTGTGTCCTGTTTTGCAATATAGAAAGAACAAAATAACATAGACAAACATAGCAATATTTGTTCCCCATGCAGCACCTTCTACACCCATATTTAAGATGGCCATTAGTATATAATTAGCTATAATATTTACAATCATACCTATGCCCATCATCAGAGCAGCCATTTTCATTTTTCCTTCAGCTCTAACAATCATGTTATAGGCTAATCCCGCAATCCACAATAAAGATCCTATCAACGTGATTTTGAAATAGCTGCTTCCATATAAAAGTTCCTGCCCACTCGCTCCCATAATTTTAAGTAACGGATTCAAGAATAAAAATCCCAAAGCCATCGCAATGACTGTAAAAATTAACATAACAGAATTCGCATTACCTAATAGACGTTTCTGAACTTGTGTGTTATTTTCTCCAATTAAAATACTTAAATAGGATCCTGCACCAACGCCCACAAGAGATCCTAACCCAAGCGGAATCTGTGTCAGTGGAGACACAATTGAGACTCCGGCAAACGCTGTTTCTCCTACATATCTACCGATAAAAAACATATCGCAGATTGTATTTAATCCATACAAAAACATTGCAATGACTGCAGGAAATGAAAGCTTTATTTATAAGATTGCTCCAAATATCGAACCCGTCAATATGAATAATTTCACCATGATAAGAGCTAATTGCTTCTCTTTCAACCGCATGCGAAGGAACAATTCGCGAATAAGCAAAGCAACATGCACATCCTATAAATACGATTACCGTTACAACAGCAGCAGCAGTAACTATCTTGATTTTTCTTTTGCGAATTTTCATTATCAAAATTTCCACTCACAATTATTTTGCTGAGTTTGATATAGTTTTGAAAATAATCCATTATAGGCAAGCAATTCTTTACTTTTTCCTTCCTCTATCACTTTCCCCTGATCCAATACTATAATATGGTCTGCATTAAGAATGGTACGCAGTCTATTGACTCCGAGGCGGAAGGGGTCTTTACGGTGAGCTGCGCCGGGGGCAACACCACCACCTGCATCCTGCCGGTGGCCCGGGTTCCCTTTGCGGGCGTGGGCCTGGTGCTCACCGTGGGCGGCCTCACCGGCGGCCATTCCGGCGCAGAGATCCACAAGGGCCGGGCCAACGCCAATATGCTCCTGGGCCGGGTGCTCCAGCAGGTGGCCCAGAAGACTGCCCTGCGGATCGGGAAGGTGGAAGGCGGCCTCAAGGACAACGCCATCCCCGTGGAGAGCCGGGCGCAGATCGCAGTGGCCGACGGCGCTGCCGCCCAGGAAGCCATCCAGGCCATGGACGCCATTTTGAAAAATGAGTACCGGGTGACCGACCCCGGCCTGTTTGTGAAGGCAGAGCCTCTGCCCCAGGGAGAAGCCCCTATGGACCAGGCGGGGACCGACAAGGTGATCTGTATGCTCACCTGCCTGCCCAACGGCATCTACGCCATGAGCGCGGAGATTCCCGGCCTGGTGCAGACCTCCCTGAACCTGGGCATCCTGGTGACCGAAGGGGACGCAGTCCGGGCTTCCTTCAGCGTGCACAGCTCGGTGGATTCCCAGAAGCAGATGCTGAAAGATCGGATCGCCTGCCTCATGACCCAGCTGGGCGGCCGGACGGAGTTTGCCGGTGAGTACACCGGTTGGCAGTACCAGGAGGAATCCCCTCTGCGGGACCTGATGGTAGAAGTCTTCCGGGAGCAGTACGGCAAGGACCCCAAGATCGAGGCCATTCACGCCGGGCTGGAATGCGGCCTGTTCGCAGGCGAGATGCCCGGCCTGGACTGTGTGTCCATCGGGCCGGACCTTCTGGAGATCCACACCCCCAGAGAACGGCTGAGCATCTCCTCGGTGGAGCGGCTCTATACCTTCCTGGTGGAAGTGCTGAAGCGGTCGAAGTAAAAGATAGGAAACCAACAGCGCAGCGCCCCGTGGGACTTTGTCCCACGGGGCGCTTTTGTAGTTGGGGGCGTTTTTTCCGGTCATACTTTTCCCGCCCGGGGATATAGTGAACCAGGAGGGTGATGCCATGAACGGAATTGACCGGCGCTTTTATGAACTGGTGGGGGAGATCAAGCTCCTCAGCGAAAAGGAGCTGTACCATCGCATCCGCAGAGGGTTCGAGGGGATCCCCAAGGAGATCCAGCGCAGCTGTATGAACTTCTTCAACCAGTTTCTCTACTGGGGGAAGCTGGACGTGGAGAATGGGATTTATGAGGAGATCGAGGAGAAGGGCAAGGCCCTTTCCCAGCATCTGGACGACTTTGTGTGGCTGTACCAGCGGCTGGAGGACTATCGGTCCAAGAAAACCCTGTACGCAGTGCTCAGCAACTGGTACCGGTACGACTTTACCACCACGGCTTCTGCCTGTGAGAATCTCTTCGACCCCTATTTTGACCTGGACCTGGTGACCTGTACCAAGGACGAGGTGGTGGTGGACCTGGGGGCATACACCGGGGATACGGTGCTGTCCTATCTGGACAACTACGGGGAGGACTGCTATAAAAAGATCATCTGCTATGAAGTGACCCCGGAGACCTTCGGCATCCTCACCCGGAATCTGGAGGGCTATCGGGACATTGACTGCCGGATGAAAGGGGTTGGGGACGTTCCCGGCACCTTGACCTTACAGGGAAACAGCGTCTCTGCCTCCGCCAACACCCTGGGCGATGGCGAGGGGACGACGGTTACGGTGACCACCCTGGACGAGGATATCCCGGAGCCGGTGACCCTCATCAAGGCAGACATTGAAGGCTTTGAGCAGAAGGCCCTGCTGGGGGCCAGGGGACATATCGTCCGGGACCATCCCAAGCTCCTCTTTTCTGTCTACCATAACAACGAGGACCTGTGGAAGATCCCCCGGATGATCCAGGAGATGGCCCCGGGATACCGGTTTTATCTGCGTTACCGGAGTTCTCCCATCTATCCCACGGAAATAACCCTTCTGGCGCTGTAAGAGCACAAAATCCCCATCCCTGCCCTTATCACCAAGGGCAGGGATGGGGATTGCTGCTTTGCGGGAGTGCGGGTCAGAGGGAGCCCAGTTTCAGGCCGGACTCCAGGGTGTCGTCGTCCAGGGCAAAGACCCCGTCGACGATGCCGTCGGCAAACTGGGTGATGCTGCCGTGCTTCTGAAAACCCTTGGCAGAGAACTCGCTGGCCAGACCCAGAACGGCTGCCCCGGCCACGGCGCTGGGGAAAGGCTCTTCCTTGGACAGGAAGGCGGCAGCCAGGGCACCCTGGACACAGCCGGAGCCAGGGACGTAGGACAGCAGGTGGCTGCCGTTGCGCACGGCCACCGTGCGGCTTCCGTCAGAGATCAGGTCCACCTTGCCGGAGAGCAGGACCACCGTGCGCAGGGCAACGGCCGCCTGTCTGGCGGTGTCAGCGTCGGCTTCCAGGGTGCTGCGCTCCCCGGTCTCCCCCTGGGGGGCGGGAGCAGGCAGCCCGGCCAGGGCACGGAGTTCTTCAGCGGTGCCCTTCACCAGGGCGGGGGCCATGCCCTCCATCAGCCGGCGGGCGAAGGACAGACGCAGCTGGCTGTGCTCCGCCTCCATAAGGTCCAGCAGCCAGGGGACCCCTGCCTGCTTGGCAGCGGCCACGGCGATCTGCATAGCCTCCATGCGGCCCTCGGTGAGAGAGCCCAGGCTCAGGTAGAGGGCGCCGGCGGAAGCGGTGATCTCTCCCACTTCGCCGGGGTGCTCCGCCAGAACGGGCTTACCGCCCAGGGCGGAGATGGCGTTGGCGCAGTCCCGCAGGTAGACGGGGCTGGTCAGACAGAGGATCAGAGGGGCATCCATGCGAATTTGCCGGCGCAGGTCTGACAGCCAGTTTTTTGTGGTCATAGGTTTTCGCTCCTAACTGATGTTGATTTTGATTCGGGCCCTCCGGCCCGGACGTGGCGCAGAGCCTGTCACTGTTCGGTGCAGAACGCCACGGTCTTTCCTTCCAGGATCAGGTTGGTGGTGCGCACAGCGCACATCTTGCCGCACATGGAGCAGGTGTGCCGGTCGGCCGGCGGTGTGCTCTCAAAATAAGCCCGGGCCTTGTCCGGGTCCACGGCGATCTGGAACATTTCCTCCCAGTCCACCTTGTGGCGGGCTTCCGCCATCTTGTTGTCCAGGTCCCGGGCGTGGGGGACTCCCTTGGCAATGTCGGCGGCGTGGGCGGCGATCCGGGCAGCCATGATCCCCTCCTTCACGTCGGCTGCGTCGGGCAGGCGCAGGTGCTCCGCCGGGGTGACGTAGCACAGGAAGTCGGCCCCGCTGGCCGCAGCGATGGCCCCGCCGATGGCGGAGGTGATGTGGTCGTAGCCGGGGAAGATGTCAGTGACCAGAGGACCCAGCACATAGAAGGGGGCCTCGTGGCAGATCCGCTTTTCCAGCTTCATGTTGGCGGCGATCTCGTTCATGGCCATGTGGCCGGGCCCTTCGATCATCACCTGCACGTCCTTTTCCCAGGCCCTCTTGGTGAGGGCGCCCAGCTCGATGAGCTCAGCGATCTGACCGGCGTCGGTGCTGTCGTCGATGCAGCCCGGCCGCAGGGCGTCGCCCAGGCTGATGGTCACGTCAAACTCCCGGAGGATGTCCAGCACGTCGTCGAAGTATTCGTAGAAGGGATTTTCGTTGCCGGTCATCTCCATCCAGGCAAAGAGGAGGGAACCGCCCCGGGAGACGATGTTCATCTTCCGTTTGTCCCGCTTAAAGGCCTCCACCGCCCGGCGGTTGATGCCGGCGTGGATGGTCATGAAGTCCACACCCTCTTCCGCGTGGGCCCGGACTACCTTGAGGAAGTCCTGGGCGGTGATCTCCAGAAGGTCCTTCTCCAGGTAGCCGATGGCGTCGTACATGGGGACGGTGCCGATCATAGCCGGAGACATCTCCACCAGCTGCTGGCGGAAGGTGTTGGTCTTGCCGTAGTTGGACAGATCCATAATGGCTTCCGCCCCGAACTTCAGGGCCATGCGGACCTTGTCCAGCTCTGCCTCATAGTCGCTGGCATCCCCGGAGATGCCCAGGTTCACGTTGATTTTGGTGCGCAATCCTTTGCCGATGCCCTCAGGACAGAGGGCGGTGTGGCGGACGTTGGCCGGGATGGCGATCTGGCCCAGAGCCACCAGGGCGCGGATCTGTTCCGGGTCCGTGTACTCCTTCCGGGCGACGGTCTGCATCTCCGGTGTGATGATGCCTTTTTTGGCAGCTTCCATTTGCGTGTGATATGTTCTCATGGATAGAACCCCCCAAGTAATAAAAATAACGGCTGCCTGTGCGAAGCATCCACCCAGACAACCGTTTACTTGGATCAGATAAACAATTCCCTACGTCGGCATTACCCGCATCAGGTTCGTGGCCGAAGCCACAGGGTCGAAACCGTTGTTTCCTCTCAGCCGCCGTTGCAGCTCCCCTATTGAGAGGGATTGTATCACTGGGAAAGCGGGTTGTCAAGACAGGGAGATCCTTCCAGGGCTGACCAGTCTTGGGGGGTGTCGATGTCCCGCCCTTCTTCTGGGCTGGCGGCGGGAACCAGCAGACAGGGATTCTGCCGGAGGACTACCCGGCCGCCCTGATCCCCCTGGAGGGCATGGAGCGCCGGGGCCAGACTGGCAGAGAACAGGGTGGGGTTTCCCGGCTGGCCGTCCCAGCTGACGCAGGCCGCAGTGACGCCGGGCCGGGCGGCGTCCAGCAGCCGGGTGAGGGTCTCCTCTGAGAGAAAGGGCTGGTCTGCTACGGCAAAGACCAGAAAATCCTCCGGGGCCAGGGGGGGCAGGGTGGAAAGCCCTGCCTTTATGGTGTAGGACAGGCCCAGGGGGCTCTGGGGGCTTTCCACCCCGACAAGGCCCTTCTTTCTTACGGTGTCAAGAATCTCCTGGTACTGGGAGACCACCCGCAGGGTGCAGTGGGTCCGCTGGGCGCAGACCTTCTCCAGAACGGTCAGTCCGTGGAGAAAGAGGGGAAGACCCCGGAAGGGGGCCAGCAGTTTGTTGGCCCCGAACCGACGGCTGCTGCCTGCCGCCAGATAGAGCAGATGGATCACGGCTGGCCGGTTCCCAGCAGCACCCGCTCAGGGGTCATGGGGAGTTCCCGGTGCCAGACGCCGGTGGCCCGATAGACCGCGTGGGCCAGAGCGGGGGAGGGGGTGTTGATGACGATCTCCCCAATGGACTTGGCCCCGAAGGGGCCGGTCTCCTCGTAGCTGGGGGCGAAGGAGACGTGGAGCTTGCCCATGTCCAGGCGGGTGGGGAGTTTATAGTGCATGAGGGAGTTTTCCTGGATCTCCCCGTCGGCGGTGTAGGTGACGTTTTCATAGAGGGCCATGCCGATGCCCTGGACGATGCCGCCCTCGGCCTGGACTTTGGCCAAGTTGGGGTTGATGGGGGTGCCGCAGTCTACCACGGCGGTGTAGTCCAACACTTCCACGCCGCCGGTCTCCTTGTCCACCTCCACTTCTACCATGCC
The DNA here is from genome assembly GCF_034090835.1 of Evtepia sp. Lineage (GTDB taxonomy): Bacteria > Bacillota > Clostridia > Oscillospirales > Oscillospiraceae > Evtepia. The sequence goes on along the minus strand of NZ_JAXDRS010000009.1, from coordinate 17,885 downwards.
TACCATGAAGGGCGGGGGAGAGACGGGGGAGGTGTGGGTGTAGGTGGCCTGGACGGCGGTGCCGTTGCCGCACATGGACTTGGTGGCGATCTCCGCCAGGGAGACGCTGCCGGTGCCATCCAGCTTGCTGACCCCTTCCCCGGAGAAGCTCACCTGGTCGGGGGTGGTGTTCAGAAGCTCTGCGCCGATCTGGCAGATCTTCTCCCGCAGCTGGAGGCAGGCGTTTTCCACTGCCTTGCCGGTGACGTAGGTGGTGGAGGAGGCGTAGGAGCCGGAGTCATAGGGGGAGGCGTCGGAGTCCGCCCCAAAGACCGCGATGTTATCCAGGCTGCACTCCATGCACTCGGCCATGATCTGGGCCAGGATGGTGTCGCAGCCGGTGCCCATGTCGGCAGCGCCGATGGAGAGGTTATAGAACCCTTCGTCGCTGAGCTTGACCGTGGCGGAGCCTACGTCGATGCCGGAGATGCCGGAACCCTGCATGGCCATGGCCACCCCGGCGGCCCGGACCTTTCCGTTGCCCATGTCCCGGACCGGGTACTTTTCCTCCCAGCGGAAGGTTTCCTTGCACTGGGCCATGCACCGGTCCAGGGCGCAGGCGGAGGCGGGCTCGTGGAAGTAGGCGGGCATGATCTGGCCCTCCCGGACCATGTTCTTTTCCCGCAGGGCCACCGGGTCCAGCCCCAGCCGCTCGGCCAGCTCGTTCACGGCGGACTCCACAGCAAAGATACCCTGGGTGGCGCCGTAGCCCCGGTAAGCACCCGCTGCCTGGACGTTGGTGTACACCACGTCGCAGGAGAACCGGAAGGCCTCCAGGTTGTTGGTGTAGAGGGGGATGGACTTATGGCCGGAGAGGCCTACGGTGGTGGGACCGTGCTCTCCATACGCTCCGGTGTTGGAGAGGGTGTAGACCTCCAGTGCCCGGATGGTGCCGTCCTTCATGGCGCCCAGCTTGACCTTGACCTCCATCTCGTGCCGGGGAGAGCCGGCGATGAGGGACTCCTTCCGGGAGTAGATGATCTGGGCGGGGCGGCCGGTCTTCCAGGTGACAAAGGCGGGGTAGAGTTCGGCGACCACCGTCTGCTTGGCCCCAAAGCCGCCGCCGATCCGGGGCTTCTCCACGTGGATCTTGGACTTGGGGATGTTCAGGGCGTTGGCCAGGATGCGCCGCACATGGAAGACGATCTGGGTGGAGCTCACCACGTGGAGACGGCCGTAGGGGTCCATCTCCGTGTAGGTGCGGAAGGTCTCCATCATGGCCTGCTGGCAGGCCTTGGTGTGCCAGGTGTGCTCCACGATCTCTTCGCACTGAGAAAAGACCCCTTCCAGATCCCCCTCCTCGCTGGCGCAGAGGTTCCGGTGCTGGTCGGCGCCCACCGGGCACAGAGACCGCCAGGAGTCCTCCGGGTGGACCAGGATGGGGTTGTCCTTGGCGGTGCGGAAGTCCAGCACAGGTTCCAACACCTCGTAGGTGATCTTGATCTTTTTTAAGGCATCGTCCACGGCGCGCTCGGTCTCTCCGGCCACGATGGCGGCGGCGTCGCCCACAAACCGCATCCGGCGGTCCAGGATGAGCCGGTCATAGGGGCTGGGCTCGGGGTAGGTCTGCCCGGCGTTGGTGAAGCGGTTCTGGGGTACGTCTTCGTAGGTGTATACCCCTACGATCCCGGGTACCGCCCTGGCCTCGCCTGCGTCCACCGACTGGATGAGGGCGTGGGCGTGGGGGCTGCGCAGGACCTTGACCACCAGACAGTGCCTGGAGGTGAGGTCATCCACGTAAGCGGGCTTTCCCAGCAGCAAGCCCATGGCGTCCTTTTTCCGCAGGGGCTGCCCTACGGTTTTGTAGTTCTGTTTCATGTGTCTGCTCCCTTCTGGCAGAGGGCCCCGGCGGAGCTCTCCTGGTTCAGAGAATACAAATCATACTATTATACCATAAAGACCCGGCGCAGGGGAAGGAGAAAAAAAACCTGCCGGAAGGGATTACGGCAGGGGGAAGAGGACAGAAAAATTTATTTGGCCGCCCGGGTCCGGTAAGCTGCGGCGCAGACCAGCAGGATGGCGGCGAAGAGCACAGAGGCGCCCACAGGCAGCGCCATGGTAGCCTTGGCCATGGTCAAGTAGGTGGTGAGGTAGGACTGGAATGCCTCCTGGGGCAGGCCCATTTGCAGTCCCAAGACCACCGGCACGGCCACAAAGCGGGCCAGCAGGCCCAGGACCTCAGCCACAACCACCCACAGGATCAGCTGGGGGACGGGTTTCTTTCGGGCCAGGATCAAGACCAGGACAGGAGGACCAAAAAGAAGGACCAAACTCAGTGCCATAGGATTCACTCCTTCCGGAAATGTGAATGAAATTTACGGAGAAAGGGTGTATCGCTCTGTCTATATTTTACCATTTGAAATGGGTTTGGTCAAGAAAACTATTCTGCTGTATGATACTTTTTAAAAAGTATGGTCAGTCCTGGGCCGCCTGGTCCCGGCTGTCCAGGTAGGCCCGAATCCCCCGGAGCTGGCCCTCGTAGCCGGAGCAGCGGCAGAGGTTGCCTGCCAGGTACTGGCGGATCTCCTCGTCGGTGGGGTTGGGGTTCTCCCGGAGCAGGGCGATGGTGTTCATCACATAGCCGGGGTTGCAGAAGCCGCACTGCTCAGCGCCCTGGTCTGCGATGAAGCCCACAAAAGCGGCAGCTTCCTCCTGCAGCCCTTCCAGGGTGGTGACCTTACGACCCTCAGCCCGGGCGGCCAGGAGACTGCAGGAGAGGACGGGGACATCGTCCATGAGAACGGTGCACAGACCGCAGTTGGAGGTTTCGCAGCCCCGCTTTACGCTGAGGCAGCCCTGGCCCCGGAAAAAATCCAGCAGCAGGGTGTCCGGGGCGATGGTCCCCACGGTGGGGACGCCGTTGAGGGTGAGATGCAGTTCCATGGTTATCCTTCCTCCTTCCAGCGCAGCAGGCCCCGGCGCACCAGCACCGGGCAGATGGCCTGCCGGTAAGCGGCCTTGGCCCGGAGATTGTTGCCGAACTTGGCCCGCTTGGCGATGTCCTCCCCGAAGGCCTGGGCGGTTTCGGGGGTGATGCCCTGGGCCAGCAGGCCCTCTTCGTCCAGGAAGAGTTCAGCCCGGTTGGGTCGGGCGCCGATGGCGCAGCGGACGGCTTCCCCCGGGCGCCGGACCAGAGCGCAGGTGAGGGTGGGGAAGTCGGTGGACTGGTTCCGCTGGGCCAGGTAGGACACCTGGGCAGGGGCCTTGGGCAGGTGGACCTGGACCAGAATGTCCCGCTGGGGGGGCAGGGACAGAAACTCTTCCAGGGAGAGGACCCCGCGGTGGTAGAGCTCCACCTTGGCGTCCAGGGCCAGGAAGAGGGTGATAAGGTCAGAGAACCCGAAGCGGCCGAAGAGACTGCCGCCGATGGTGGCCAGGTTGCGGAACTGGACCCCTACAATGGGTTTTACGCAGGTTTCCATGGCCCCTTGGGTGAGGGCAGCCAGACCGGGGTGGGTCTCCAGCTGGCGCAGGGTGACCATAGCCCCGATCTGGAAGGCATCGTCGGTCTCCTGAATGGTGTCCAGCCCCAGGTCAGACAGGTCGATGGCGGTGGTGACGGCGCGGTTTTGCAGTTTCAGCCAGAGCATCCCTCCCAGGACCACGCTCTTTTTATCCTGGCAGAGGGTATAGGCTTCTTCCAGGCTCTTGGCCCGGACGTACTGTTGGATGGTCAGCATACGGACATCCTCCGTGATGGATGAAATTTTCTGCCCCAGGCAGAAGAAGGCCCCGAACCGGCGGGACGGGGCAGCGAGATTGGGTCCAGTATACCATAGCTCCCGGAAGAAAGGAACGGCTTTCCGCAAAAAACCCCGTTCTTTCCCGGGAAGAAGGAGAGAACGGGGGTCAGGGCAGGTAGGGAAGCAGGCAGCCGGTCTCCCGGTCTTTCAAAAGGCGCAGGGTGGGGTAGAGCCGTCGGAGGAAGGCTTCCGCCTGGGAAAGGGTGGCCTCCGGCACCGAGAGAGAGGGGGAGAGGCCGCCTTCTTCCAGCAGGACGATCCGGCTGCACCAGCGCAGAGCCAGCCCCGGGTCGTGGAGGACCAGCAGGGCCCCCTTTTCCTCCTGGGTGATCAGGCGGCGCAGCTGCTGAAAGACCAGGTGGGTGTGGGCATAGTCCAGGGCGCTGTTGGGTTCGTCCAGCAGCAGGACCGAGGCGTTCTGCACCACCGAGCGGGCCAGGTACACCAGCTGCCGCTGGCCTTCGCTGAGCTGGGCGCAGTCGGTGTCCAGCAGGGGCTCGATCCCAAAGCGCCGGGCGGCGTCCCGGACCTGGTGGGACAGCTGTCTGGGCCGGGGGCGGAAGGGGTTTCGGGCGGCGTAGCTGCCCATGGCGATGAGTTCCCCGGCGGTGAAACCGGGGAGCAGGGCGGTGCGCTGGGGGAGCAGGGAGAGGAGCCTGGCCCTCTGCCGGTCCCGCAGGCCCAGCAGGGAGACGCCGCGGATGGCGGCCTTCCCTCGGATCAGGGGAGCGCTTCCGGTCAGGCCCCGGAGCAGGGTGGTTTTCCCGCTGCCGTTGCGGCCCAGCAGGCCCACGATCTCTCCGGCCTCCACAGAGAAGGAGAGATTCGTGACCACCGGGGCCTCATAGCCCACGGTCAGGTCAGTTACGGTCATCAAGGGTTCCATAGATCGCCTTCCTTTTTCGGCAGAGCAGCCCGGCCAGCAGAGGCACGGAGAAGAAGATGGTGAAGATACTTAAGGGGAGTTCCGCTCCCGGGGAGAGGCTGCGGGCCAACAGGTCGGCGGCCAGCAGCAGACAGCCCCCCACCAGGGCGCATAAGGGGAGGTACCCCCTGCTGCGGGACCGGAGGAGCAGATAGGCGATGTGGGGGGCGATGAGCCCGGCGAAGGCGATCACCCCGGTGACCGACACCAGCGCAGCCACCATCAGGGTGGTAAGGGTGAGCAGCATCCCCCGCCAGAAGCCGGGAGAAAGGCCCAGACTGCGGGCGTCCTCGTCCCCCAAAGAGAGCAGGGTGATCTCCCGGCGCAGCAGCAGGAGCAGGACCAGAGGGATGCCCACCGCCGGGGCCAGGAGCAGAAGCTTTTGGGCCGTGGCGGAGGCCAGGCTCCCCATGGTCCAGAACTCAATGGCGGCCAGCTCATGCTCCGGGTCGGCCATGCGCTTGAGGCACATGAGCACAGCTTCCGCCGCCGAAGACACCAGAATACCGGCCAGGATGTAGGTGCCGGTTTCGTCCAGACGGGTGGCCCGCACCAGCAGCAGCACCAGAACCAGAGACAGCATCCCCAGAAGGAAGGCCCCCGCCATGATGGCCAGGGCGCTGCCCGCCCCCAGCACAATGGCGCAGGCGGCCCCCAGAGAGGCCCCGGAGGCGACGCCTGTGAGGTCGGGGGAGGCCAGGGGGTCGCGGAAGAGCAGCTGGTACACGCCGCCTCCCAGCCCCAGGCCCAGCCCGGCCAGCAGGCCAATGAGGGAGCGGGGGAGACGGAGAGTCCAAAAGACCCGGGCCTCCATGGTCCCCGGGGCCTCTCCCCGGAGGATCTGGGCGATCTGGGAAAGGGAAAGGGGAAAGCTCCCCACGCAAACCGAGGCAGCCCATAGACCGAGACAGAGCAGCAGGGTGAGAACAAGGACGGTCATTTGGCGGGCAGAAGGTTTCATGGCGCTTTCCCCTTTTGGGTGTGAGAATTATTGGGTGATGAGAGCGGCGTCCAGGGTGAAGCCGTAGAAGGTCTTGTAGAAGTCCTGAGCATCCTTGGTGAAGTCCTGGAAGGGATAGCGGTCAGGATGCAGAACGCTGGTGAGCCACAGGGCCCCCAGAATACCGGAGGGAATGGGGGAGTCCCACTCTTCAATGCCCTGGGGCATCTGGTATACGGCCTGGTTCTTCACAGCGGGCAGATCCTTGAGCTGGGGGTCGTTCAGAATGTCCTGAACCGTGTAGGAAGCCCCGGCGGGCAGGATCATCACGTCCGGAGCCATGGCCAGCAGGGATTCATAGGAGACCTCCGTCCAGTAATCCCCCTCCAGCTGGGCAGCGGCGTTGGTTCCTCCGGCCAACTGAATGAGGCTGGCCTGGTACATGGTGTCCGGCGCAGTCTCCAGATAGGAGGAGTTGCTGGCCATGTAGACGCTGGGCTTTTCTGCGTCCCGGGTCCAGTCCTCCATGCGCTTGGTCTGCTGGTGGTAGTAGTCCAGCAGGGCCTGGGCCTTCTCCTCTGCGCCGCAGGCTTTGCCGATGAGGGTGAGCATCTCTTCCAGGCTCTCCTGGTTTTCCGGGTTCACGATAAGGACCGGGATGCCCAGCTGGGTGAGGGCGTCGGCGTAGTCCATGAGCTTCTTGGGCATGAGCACCAGGTCAGGCTCCAGGGCGGCGGCGGCCTCCACGTTGAACTCTTTCAGGGTACCCACCTGGTCCTTGGTGAGCAGGTCGGGGGCGGCCATTTCATAGATGGGGCGGGTATCCGCCTTCTTTTCCAGGCCCACCACCCGGTCCGACAGACCCAGGGCTATGGTGGCGTAGGTGGTGATGTAGTAGCAGCTTACCAGCCGCTGGGCGGGGGCATCCAGCTTGACCTCCCGGCCGGCCTGGTCGGTGAGGACGATGGCGGTCTGCTGCGCAGCGTCGGGCTGATCGGCGGCAGGCTGGTTGCTGCTTCCGCAGGCAGACAGGAGCAGAGACAGGGTCAGGGCCAGGACCAGCGCCAGGGCGGTGCTCCGCTGCCGGAGAGAATGGGGCATCATGGGGAAATCCTCCTTTTTTTCATTTGGCGGACGTTATTCTATCACGAGAATAACGATTTGTCAAAAGGATGGGAAAAGATCGGTCATGGCCTGTTGGGCGGCCTCTTCCGCCCGGGACAGCACGGCCTGATACCGGCGCAGCAGGTCCTCTCCCTCTCGGGTGAGGGCGGAGCCGCCGCCCCGGCTTCCCCCCGACTGACGCACCAGAAGGGGAAAGCCCCACCGGGTCTCCAGCTGGCCCATGAGTTTCCAGGCTTTGGAGTAGGCCATGCCCATGTGCGCTGCGGCCTGGTGGAGGGAACCGGTGCGCCGGACCCCTTCCAGCAGGGCCATGGGCCCGGGACCGAAGGATTTTTCCCCCTGATACAGCCGGAGGGTAAGGCCAAGGGAGAGGGGCGGGGTGTCGTCCCCCAGAGCCCGCAGCAGGGACAGGCGGGCGTCCAGCAGGGGCGTGACGTCCAGGTCCACCACCAGAGCGCCGGGGGTCTCCCGCAGATGGTTCAGGTGGGGCAGATCCTCTTTCTTTACCACCACCACGGCGGCTTTGGGGCTGGCCAGCACCTGAGAGACGGCGGAGAGAAAGGCAGGGCAGGTTTGCTCAAACCGGCCCACCTCGTCCAGCAAAAGCGTGGGGGCGGGACCGGTGAGGGCTTCCGTCACAGCCTGCGTACCCAGACCCTCAAAGGTTTCAGGGATGCCCTGGATGCGTCCCTCGGCCAGCCGGGAGATGGGCGCCGTCTCCCCACTGGGGAGGGCCCGCAGGGCGAAGAGGGGCCCCACGGGGGTTTGCTCTGTGAGGAAGGTCTCGTACCCGGCCCAGGGCTGGGGCAGGCGGGAAAGGACCCAGCGGGCCAGGGTGGATTTCCCGCTGCCGGGTTTTCCGGTGAGGATGAGTTTGGGTCCCATGGGAGGGCCTCCTTTCGGTCCGGGATGTTTTCTTCCTTATTATAAAGGGAAGGGGAACAAGAGACAAGGACAAAAGGAGCGGACCGGGTGTTCCGGTCCGCTCCTTGGTGACGGGAGGAAAAGGGTCAGGTCTTGGATGCCCGCAGGGCCCGCATGGCGTTGAGAATGGCGATCACGGCCACCCCTACGTCGGCGAACACCGCGGCCCACATGGAGGCCATGCCCAGGGCGCCCAGCACCAGCACCACAGCCTTGACCCCCAGGGCAAACCAGATGTTCTGGTGGACGATCCGCAGGGTTTTGCGGGCGATGCCCATGGCGCAGGAGATGCCGGGGAGCTTGTCGTCCATGAGGACGATGTCGGCGGCCTCGATGGCAGCGTCGGAGCCCAGAGCCCCCATGGCGATGCCGATGTCCGCCCGGGTGAGCACCGGGGCGTCGTTGATGCCGTCCCCCACAAAGACCAGCTTTCCTTTGGGAGAGGTCTGGGCCAGGAGGGTTTCGGTGAGGGTGACCTTATCCTGGGGCAGAAGCTGGGCATGGAAGGAATCCACCCCCAGAGCCTGGGCCACCGGGGCGGCGGCCTCCTGGGTGTCTCCGGTGAGCATGACCACCTGCTTGACGCCGCTTGCTTTCAGGGAGGAAATGGCCTCCCTGGCCCCGGGCTTGGGCAGGTCGGAGATGGCGATGCACCCGGCGTACTGGCCGTTCATGGCCACGTGGACCAGGGTCCCCGTAAGGGGGAGGGGCGGCAGGGGGATGGACTGCTGCTCCATCAGACGGTGGTTGCCCACCAGCACCGGGACCCCGTCCACCAGCACCTGAACGCCCAGACCGGGCAGCTCTTCCGGCTGGGAGACCCGGGCCGGGTCCAGGGGTGCGTGGCAGGCGGCCCGGAGGGACTGGGCGATGGGATGGTCAGACCAGTGCTCCGCCAGGGCGGCGGCGGTGAGAAGTTTTTCCCGGTCCAGGCCGGGCAGAACAGGCTGGACCTGGGTCACGGTAAAGGCCCCCTGGGTGAGGGTGCCGGTCTTGTCAAAGAGGACGGTCTCGGCGTAGGCCAGACCTTCCAGGTCACAGCTGCCTTTCACCAGGATGCCGTGCCTGCTGGCCCCGCCGATGCCCCCGAAGAAGCTCAGGGGGACGGAGATCACCAGGGCGCAGGGGCAGGAGATCACCAGGAAGATGAGGGCGCGGTGGAGCCAGTCGCTCCACAGGGTCCCGGCCAGGAAGCCGGGGAGGGAGGCCGCCGGGAGAAAGGCCAGCAGCAGGGTAGGGGCCAGGAAGAGGATGGCAGCGGCAATCACCACGCAGGGGGTGTAGTACCGGGCGAAGCGGGTGATGAACTGTTCGCTCCGGGCCTTTTTCTCGCTGGCGTTTTCCACCAGGTCCAGGATACGGGCTACGGTGGACTCCGCAAAGGGCTTGGTGACCTGGAGGCGCAGCAGGCCCTTCTGGTTGATGCAGCCGCTGAGGACGGTGTCCCCGGGACCGGCGTCCCGGGGGAGAGATTCCCCGGTGAGGGCAGCGGTGTCCAGGGTGGATTGTCCTTCCAGAACGGTACCGTCCAGAGGGACCCGCTCGCCGGGCTTTACCAGGATGACCGCCCCAACCGGGACATCCTCCGGGTCCATGGCTTCCACGGAGCCGTCAGGCTGCTCTACGTTGGCCTCGTCCGGGCGCAGGTCCATGAGGGCGGCGATGGACTGGCGGGACTTGCCCACGGCGTAGTCCTGGAACCACTCGCCCAGCTGGTAGAAGAGCATCACGAAGACGGCCTCGGCGTACTCGGTGGTGAAGAAGGCTCCTATGGTGGCCAGGGCCATGAGGAAGTTTTCGTCAAAGACCTGGCCTCGCAGGATGGTCCGGCCGGCCTTCCACAGCACATCCCAGCCCACAATGGCGTAGGGGATGAGGTAGCCCACGAAGGGCAGGCCCAGAGGGGGCAGCCGGGACACCAGCAGCAGGAGCAGGGCGGCCAGGGCGATCCGGACCAGACGTTTTTTCATCTTGGGGGTGAGGGAACCCATGGGATAACCTCCTTTTCCCGGTTACCGCTGGATGGAGCAGTCCGGGTCGACTTTCTTGCAGGCGGCAGCCACCTGATCCATGATGGCCTCAAAGCGGGCCTCATCGGCCTCGATGGTGAGTTTCTGGGTCATGAAGCTGACGGTGGCGTCCTGCACGCCGTCGATCTTGCGGATGGCAGTTTCCATTTTGGCGGCGCAGTTGGCGCAGTCCAGGTCGATCATACGGAACCGTTTTTTCATAGCAAAGTACCTCCATAGTGCATAGGATTCCAACAGGAACGGATCATTCGTGGACGTGTTCCAGTCCCTGGTCGATGATGGTTTTCACGTGGTCGTCGGCCAGGGAGTAAAAGACGGTTTTCCCCTCCCGGCGGGAGGTGACCAGCCGGGTGTTTTTCAGCAGACGCAGCTGGTGGGAAATGGCGGACTGGGAGAGGCCCAGCAGGGCGGCAATGTCGCAGACGCACAGCTCGGAGGCGAACAGGGCGTAGAGGATGCGCATGCGGGTGGAGTCGCCAAAGACGTGGAAGAGTTCGGTGAGGTCGTAGAGGGTGTCCTCGTCGGGCATCTCCCGCCGGACCTGATCCACCAGTTGGTCGTGGACTCGGGTGACGTCGCAGCAGGGGGCGGTGCGGGGATCATCCATAGAATCATCTCCTAACGTATGAGCATTTGTTCATATGTTCATTATATGCTGCTTTCTGCATTTGTCAAGAGGGAAAAAGAAACAGGCAGACACCAAGGTGTCTGCCTGCGGTTTGGATCGTATTTAACTGTCATAGGTAAAGAGATACAGGGTGGACTGCTGGCAGTCATAGAGCCCCACAGTGATATTGTGGGAGGAATCGTCCAGCAGAAGGTCGTCGGCGGTGGTGTTGTGGAGACGGTCCAGGAAGAAGGAATACCCTTCTTCCACGGCTGGGATGGCCTTGCCTTCCGGCCAGACTCCCCCGTAAGTTACGCCGTCTTTTTCCCCGCCGGATAGAAAGAGCACCAGCGTTTCCCCCATTGGAAGGGGTTTCCAACGGGCATCCTGGGCCAGGTTCTTCTCCAGGGACTTTCCTGAGGAGGGGCTGAAGGTCAGCTGTCCCAGAAAGATGCCGTCGCCATGGAAGCCGCCGTGGTTGTCCTCCCATTGGGTCTGGACTGGCCGGGGCAGGTCAGTGTCCAGCAGTTTGGAGGCCTGGTAGCGGGGGGAGAGCATGGTGACCACAACGCAGAACACCAGCAGAAGCACGGCCCCGGCAGATAAGAGGATGGGAAACTTTTTCATCAGGAAGGGGACCTCCTTTCCAAAGGAATTGTCAGGATGTCTCGTCCTTTTCTTTATTATATTGGAAACGCTGCGATCTGTCAACGAAGAGGGAAAAGAAACAGGCAGACACCAAGGTGTCTGCCTGCATTGCTGGGCAAAGGGATTCAGTGTTTCTTCTGCTCCCGGAGGGGGGCCAGGGTGCGGTTCATCCAGAAGTAAACGGCCACGCAGATGATCACCGACAGGGTAGACCCTGCGGGAGAGGCCAGACCCATGGGGAAGAGGGTATCGGGGAAGTGGGTAGCGGCCAGATAGGACAGGGGGATGCGGAGGCAGAGGGTGGCGATAAAGTTATGGATGAAGGAGAGCAGGGACAGGCCGTAGGCGCAGAAGTAGCCGCTGAAGCAGAAGTGGATGCCGGCGAAGATGCAGTCCCAGACATAGCCGTGCATATACTGTCCGCCCAGAAGGATGGTTTCCGGGTTGTTGGTAAAGAGGGAAACGGCAGGGGCACCCAGGAACTGCATGGCCACGGCGATGACAGCGCCGAAAGAGACGGCGATCATGATGGCGTAGCGCATGGTCTGACGGGCCCGGTCGTGGCGCTCCGCGCCGATGTTCTGGGCACAGAGGGCGGAGACGGCGGAGAGCATGGAGGAAGGCACCAGGAAGAGAACGCTGATGATTTTCTCCACGATGCCCACGGCAGCGGCGTCGTTGATGCCCCGGCGGTTGGCAAAGACGGTGATAATCAGGAAGGAGATCTGGATAAGGCTGTCCTGGACCGCCACGGGGATGCCCACTTTCAGAATATTGCCCAGGACAGCGCCGTTGGGGCGGAAGTCTCTGGGGAGGATGGCAGGGAGAAGCTGCCGCTTGCGGATGACAGCCAGGGAGACCAGCACGCTGATGGTCTGGGAGAGGGTGGTGCCCAGGGCGGCGCCCACCGTATCCAGATGGAAGAAGCCGATGAAAAGATAGTCCAGGGCGATGTTGGCGGTGCAGGCGATGGCGATGAAATACATGGGGCTTTTGGAGTCGCCCATGCCCCGGAAGATGGAGCTGATGATATTGTAGGCGGTGATAAAGGGAATGCCAATAAAACAGATGGTGAGGTAGCGCACGGTACCGTCCACGGCTTCGGAAGGGGTGGACATCACAGCGGTGATGGGCCGTACGGCCAAAAGCAGGACGATGGTGCAGGCCACGGACAGGAGCATAAAGAGGGTGATGGTGTTGCCGATGGCCCGGCTGGCCTGCCGGAGGTCTTTGCCGCCCACGGCGCGGGCGATCATGACCGTGGAGCCCATGGCCAGGCCTACGATGGTGACGGTGAGCATATGCATCACCTGGCTGCCGATGGAGACGGCGGTGGTGCTGTCCAGGCCGTTGAACTGGCCGATGATAAAGAGGTCGGCCATGCCGTATAAGGTTTGGAGAAAGTAGGAGAGCAGGTAGGGAAGGGAGAAGTAGACGATGGTTTTGAATACGCTGCCGGTGGTGAGGTCTCTTTTCATAGACAAATTCGGGTCCTTTCCTGAGAAAAGTCGATTAATTTTATTATACTGTCTCTCACCCGGGCAGCGTCAAGAGGAAATTGGAAATTTTCCGGAGAAATGGGGTATTTTGTTGGGGAGCAGGGAGCAGGGCGGGGCGGGGAGGAAAAACGGGGTTTACAACGGAGAGAAAATCCGGTACAATACCCCCAGGGAATGAAGTTCTCCCTTGGGAAAAACCCTAAACCGCTTTGGTAAGCTGATGACTTCTGTGATCATTCGTGACGCAGAAAGCATCGGCTTTTTTGCGCACAAAGGGAGGAAGAAAAAAGATGTTGACCTCATTGGCCCTTGTTTTCCTGGTGGGACTGGCCCTGGCGGCGGTCTGCCAGCTGCTGCACATTCCACGGATCCTGGGGATGCTGGCCACCGGCGTTCTGCTGGGCCCCTACGTTCTCAACTGGCTGGACCCGTCCATTCTCTCGGTGTCCGGGGATTTGCGGGAAATGGCCCTCATTATCATTTTGCTGAAGGCGGGCTTCTCCCTGGACCTGGCCGACCTGAAACGGGTAGGCCGTCCGGCGGTGATGCTGTCTTTTGTGCCGGCCACCTTTGAGATGGCGGGCTATGTGCTGCTGGCCCCAGCCCTTCTGGGGATCACCCGGCTGGAAGCGGCAGTGCTGGGGGCTGTGCTGGCGGCGGTGTCCCCGGCGGTGGTGGTGCCCCGGATGGTGCAGCTCATGGAGACCGGCTACGGCACCAACCGGAGCATCCCGCAAATGATCATGGCGGGGGCGTCCTGCGACGATATTTATGTCATTGTGGTCTTTACCACCTTTGCGGGTATGGCCCAGGGGGGCGCCGCCCACGCAGGAGACTTTTTGGCCATCCCGGTTTCCATTGTGCTGGGAGTGGTTGGCGGCACCGTGGTGGGGCTGCTGCTCAGCCGGTTCTTTGAGACGGCCTATGCCAGAAAGCACTATGTACGAAACAGCACCAAGGTGGTGGTGATTCTGGGCCTGTCCTTCCTGCTGGTGGCGGTGGAGACCTGGCTGGAGGGCCGGGTGCCCTTCTCCGGCCTGCTGGCGGTGGTGAGCATGGCCTGCGCCCTGAAGAGTAAGAGCACGGCCTTTGTTTCCAAGCGCCTGGCGGAGAAACTGGGCAAGCTCTGGATCGCCGCAGAGGTCATCCTGTTTGTGCTGGTGGGCGCGGCGGTGGATATCCGCTATGCCGCCGGGGCAGGGGCTGCGGCGGTGGCTATGATCTTCCTGGCGCTGGTGTTCCGCGGGGCAGGCGTCACGGTGTGCATGACGGGGACCCCGCTCTCCAAAAAGGAGCGGCTCTTCTGTGTGCTGGCCTACCTGCCCAAAGCCACCGTGCAGGCGGCCATTGGCTCGGTGCCCCTGGCCATGGGCCTGCCCTGCGGCAATCTGGTGCTCACTGTGGCGGTGGTGGCCATTGTGATCACCGCGCCTCTGGGTGCTTTTGCCATGGACGCCACCTATAAGAAGCTCCTGACCCGGGAGAAACCGGTGGAATGAAGGAGATCTATTTGAAAGGAGCGGAGGTGTTTGGGATCAAAACCAAGGTTTTTCTGGCTCTGTTTCTCGTGTTTTTCGTCCTTACGTTGGTGGGCGCGGGATATGTTCTGCAGCAGAAAGAGACCGTGAATGCAGGGTATGCCTGTGTCCCCATGGTCCTTGCGCTGGCGTTTGCCGCAGCCTGCCGAAACAGTAGAAAGAAATAGTGGGAAATAAACCCATCCCCCGGCTTTTTCAAAAGGCCGGGGGATGGGTTTGTTTTGGGTTACCGGTCGAAGGCAGGGTTGGTATAGTAGACGTTTTTGTGGTCCAGCTTTTCCCGCACCAGCTGCAGGGCGCTGCCGAACCGCTGGAAATGGACGATTTCCCGGGCCCGGAGGAAGCGGATCACGTCGGTGACGTCGGGGTCATCCACGGCCAGACGGAGGATGTTATCGTAGGTGACCCGGGCCTTCTGTTCGGCGGCCATGTCTTCGGTGAGATAGTCTTCCTTCAAAAGATGCTTTGCCGCTGCGGTGAGCCCACGGACCTTGTCCAGCACGGCGGCCTGCTGCGCGTAGTGAAGCGCGAGCAGAATACAGGCCGCTGCCAGGGTGAGGAAAAAGGACAGGGGCAGTGTGTGAAGATTGGGGAACAAGCTGTTCTCTACTGCGCTTGTGATCCCGTATTTCTCCATCCAGTTTCTTCCGGCCGCCCGGGCCTGTGCGTTCAGCTCTGTGGTGATGGCGGGGATGATTTCCCGTTCACAGTCGGGGTTGATAGAAACGGCCTTTGCACTGATAGCGCCGACAAGATCAATATAGTCTTGCTTCTGCCGCTGGAGATCGGACTGATAGCACCACCATTGAAGGCCCAGTAAGAGGAGCAGAACAGAGAGAAGCGCCAGCGTGCTTCGTTTAAACTGCGGATTGGAGGAAAGAAACCGTTGTTTCATTCGCTTTTCACCTCCGCATTCCATTGATACCCTGCGCCGCGTTTTGTGATGATGAGAGCGGGCACTTTGGGATCGTCCTCGATTTTTTCCCGCAGTCGCTTGATATAGACGGACAGGGTGTTTTCATCAAAAAAGCTGCCCTCGCTGCCCGATATGGCCTCCAGAATTTTTTCCCGCTTCATCACCTTCATGGGGTTTTGCATCATCATCACCAGAAGTTTATATTCCAGCGGCGTGAGAGAAAGCGCTTGCCTTGCCTTGGACGCAGTCATCTGCGACAGGTCCACCACGATATCTCGGCTGGACAGAAGGGATTTGCTCTTGTTTTGACTTGTGCGCAGCTGTACCTTGATCCTGGCGATCAGCTCCCGGACGCCGAAGGGTTTGGTGAGATAGTCGTTTGCCCCCAGCTCAAGGCCCATGACGACATTGACTTCTTCGTCCAGAGCGGTCAAAAAGATGATCGGTACCGGAGACTTTTGGCGAATTTCCTTACAGAGATCATAGCCGCTTCCATCCGGGAGGTTGACGTCCAGCAAGATTACATCGGGGATGGCGCCTTGCAGGGAGATGCGGGCCTGAGCAAGGGTTCTGGCTCGTTCTACCGTAAATCCTTCATCGGATAAAGAAAACTCCAACGCAGCGCCCAGGGACATATCATCTTCTACCAATAATATTTGACTCATGGTTCTCACCTGTGCCTTTCTGTAATGGCATGGTCTTCTTATCTGTTTCCGAGGAGGAGCCGTGAGACTGCTGGCTCCTAAATCTGGATACAGAAAAACGGCGTGACCGTATAGTCACGCCGTTTCTTATGGCGGAGAAGGAGGGATTTGAACCCTCGCGACGCTCAACACGCCCTACTCCCTTAGCAGGGGAGCCCCTTCGGCCTCTTGGGTACTTCTCCAGGTCCGAATAAAGAAAAAAGATGGCGGAGAGAGTGGGATTCGAACCCACGGCCCTTTCGGGTCACCGGTTTTCAAGACCGGCTCCTTAAACCGCTCGGACATCTCTCCGTGTCAGGAAATCCCGGTTAGATGCAAGAGGTATATTAGCACAAACGGAAGGCTTTGTCAACGGCCAGGGGAAAAGTTTTGAATAAAATCGGAACAAAGGCTGTGGGCAGGGAATGGAAAAAGGTGGAACTCCCGTCGGAAAACGGGCATTTGGGGTGGAACCTGGCAGAAGATTTCGACATTTGGGGCGGGGAGAAGAGGGGGAAGGCCGCTTTTTTGTACTGGTTTGGACGAATGGGGGAGAATCCGGTCGAAAGAGGGCGAACGAAATTCCTTTTCAAACCGGGGCTTTGCGATTACAATAAAACCAGAAAAGGTTACAAAATGAAATTTATTGGAGGAGAGATCCCATGCGTGAAATCTTGATCGGAGAAGCCGATCTGACGGAGGAAAGCGGACGAGCGCTGACCTGTCAGTATCGCATTCTGATCCGAACGCTGCCGGACCCCATGGATTGGGAGAGTTATGGGCTTCGGGTTGACCTTGTCCAGACAGGAGAGAGGATAGAGATTCTGGACATCACGGCCAGCTCTCGGCGGATCGAGGCGCTGGCGCAGCTTTTGATTCGGGGCGGGGTGACGCCGTGCACCGTGCGGGAGGTGATCGAGGACTGGCTGTAACCTGTGGTTTTCCCGCCATTTGTTCCCGGAAGAGAGGGCCCTGCATAAGCTGGGTCAAAGGCAAACTTTGATGGGAGGGTATGGTATGCGGGAGTTATCCAACCGGGTACAGTATTTTTTAGGGGCCAATTCGGCCGGGGGATTTGTGTCGCTGTATGATGAGTGGGTTACAGAAAGTGGGTTGCAGGCCTTTTATGTGCTCAAGGGAGGCGCGGGCTGCGGAAAGTCTACGCTTATGCGTGCGGTTGCCCGCCGGATGGAAGAAGAAGGTTACACGGTAGAGTACGTTCGCTGCTCAGGGGACCCGGATTCTCTGGACGGCATTTTTATTCCCGAAAAAGGGGCAGCGGTGGCGGACGGAACCTCACCCCACCGGCTGGACCCCACCTATCCAGGGGCGGTAGGGCATTACCTCAACCTGGGAGAAGGGTATGATCGCAAAGAACTCTTTTCCAGGCGGCAAGAGATCATTGGGGCAGTGCAGGCTTATTCTTAAGAAAGTGAGAAGAGAATGAAATTCCTATTAAAACAGTTGCGATCATCTTGCTCCTGTGCGGCTTTTTGTGATAGTATAACGATACAGGACAAGGGAAAGGAGTTGGTGCCATGAATCCATTGTCCATGGCGGAAATGAACGCACTCAACTGGATCGCAGAGTCCTTCCATAATGAATGGATGGATGTCATCATGCCCTTTATCTCATCCCTGGGTGACAAGGGGATGATTTGGATCCTCGTAGGGGTCATGCTCTTTTTGCTGGGCAAACAGGAGAAGGCCACCGGAGCGCAGGTGCTGCTGGCCCTGCTGCTGAGCCTGATTTTCTGCAACCTGATTTTGAAAAACGCAGTGGACCGCATCCGGCCCTGTGACCTGAACACGGCGGTGGACCTACTGGTGTCCCGCCCCAAGGACCCGTCCTTCCCCTCCGGACACACGTCGGCCTCCTTTGCCGCTGCTACGGTGCTGATGCTCTGCCACTCCAAGCTGCGCTGGCCCGCCGCCACCCTGGCGGTGCTCATGGGCTTTTCCCGGCTGTACCTGTATGTCCACTTCCCCAGCGACGTGCTGGTGGGGGCGGGGCTGGGCATTGCCTGCGGTGTGGCCTCCACCCGGATCTGGAAGAAATGGTTGGGGCAGCGCATTCTTCCCCCGAAAAAACCACATAACCAAAACAAAAAAACGCCGAACCCTGGCTCTGAACTGAACCAGTAAAAACGGACAATAGACAAAACGCCCCCTGATGTAGGAAAATGGAAGTACTACATCAGGGGGTATTATTATGGCGAGAAAATATGAAAAAGTAAAGGTACTTCTTCCTGTTGTCCAGCAACTGCAA
>NZ_JAXDRS010000008.1:0-62429 GCF_034090835.1 Evtepia sp. | reverse complement strand
CGAGATCGGCGGCGAGACCTATAAGGTAGAGCTCGTTTACGCCGATAACGAGTCGGATACGGCGAAGGCTGTTTCCGCAGCATCCAAGCTCGTTGCAGAGGGCGTATCCGTCGTCCTCGGCTCCTACGGTTCTTCCGTTGCAATAGCGGCATCCGATACCTTCAAGGAAGCCGGCATTCCCGCGATCGGCGTCACCTGCACCAACCCCCAGGTAACCGAGGGTAACGATCACTACTTCCGTATCTGCTTCCTCGATCCGTTCCAGGGCACCGTTCACGCAAACTTCGCAAAAGAGCAGCTGAAGGCTGACACCATCTACTGCCTGGGCGAGCTCGGCAACGACTATGACCAGGGCCTCATCAACTACTTCAAGAAGGCAGCGGAAGGTCTGGGCATGACCGTTTACACCGACTCCTTCCCCGAGCAGAACTCCGACTTCACCTCTTATCTGACCACCGCAAAGAATAAGGGCGCTGACGTCATCTTCGCTCCCTGCTCCATCAGCTACGCACAGCTCATCGTTGAGCAGGCTGCTGCCCAGGGCATCACCATGCCTCTGCTGGCCAGCGACACCTGGGACTCCAACGTGATCCTGGGCACTGCACAGAACAAGGATGTCTCCATCTATGTTACCACCTTCTACTCTGAGGGCGGCGACCCCGAGTTTGAGAAGGGCTTCAAGGAGTTCATCAACAGCGATCCCACCAACCTGTCCAACAACGGCGGCAACGACATCATCTCCGCTGTTTCCGTCATGGGCTATGACGCATACTTCACCGCTCTGGAAGCCCTGAAGAAGGCTGACTCTGCTGCACCTGCAGACGTTCTGAAGGCTCTGCCCAGCGTGACCTATGCAGACGGCATTGCTGGTGCGATCTCCTTCGGCGAGAATGGCGACGCAGACCGCGACACCGCTTACGTGAAGAAGGCCAACGTGAAGACCAACGCTTGGGACTTCGTCACCGTTCAGGGTGTTGAAAAGTAAGTGCGCTGTATAATCCGATACAGCCCCATTTTATGATCCAATCAGTTTGTGGCGGGGGCACTTTTGTGCTCCCGCCACACTTCTTGGTTTGGTTCGACAATCTTAGGCCTTTTGCGCGAGGATCCGCAATACCTGAGGGAGCGTATCAATGCGTTCCACAGGGTTCTTCCCGTGAAATGGATTTATACGCTCTAACCAAAGAGAGAGGGAGATGAGAGTATCATGTCTGAGTTTTTTTCTGCCAATCTGCCGTATCTGCTTTCCGGCATCTCGGTCGGCGGTCAGTATGCGCTGATCGCTATTGGCTACACGATGGTGTACGGTATTCTCCGGCTCATTAACTTTGCCCACGGCGATGTGTTTATGGTAGCCGGCCTTGTTATGGTGTACGCCACTGCGTCCCTTCCCATCTATGTGTCCATCATCCTGGTGATCGTTGTGACCGTTGCGTTGGGTATCCTGATCGAAAAGGTAGCCTATAAGCCCCTTCGTTCGGCGCCCCGTATGTCGGTCATGATCTCCGCTATCGGTGTGTCCTATCTGCTGCAGAACTGTGCCCTGTACTTTACCGGCGGTCTGCCCCAGATCTACCCTGCCATTCCCTTCCTGTCCAAGCAGGTGACCATTGGTTCGGCCACCACCAAGATGGTGACCATCATTACCCCTATTCTGACCATCGTACTGGTGGTCCTGCTGGTGCTCCTTATTAAGTACACCAAGGTGGGTATCGCCATGCGTGCGGTGTCCCGTGACTTTGAGACCAGTGAGCTCATGGGCATCAAAATCAATAACGTTATCAGCATGACGTTTTTGATCGGCTGTTTCCTGGCTGTGGTTGGTTCTCTTCTGTATTTCACCAACTACACCTCGGTGATTCCTACGTCCGGCGCCATGCCCGGACTGAAGGCCTTCGTTGCGGCGGTGTTCGGCGGCATTGGTTCTGTCCCCGGCGCAGTGATCGGCGCCTTTATCATCGGTATTTGTGAGAATATCATCAAGGGCCTGGGCTGGACTGCGTTTTCCGATGCTTTTACCTTCGTCCTGCTGATTGTCATCCTGCTGGTCAAGCCCGCCGGTATCTTCGGTGAAAAGGCAACGGATAAGGTGTGAGGTGCGAGCGATGGGAAAGAAATTAAAAACAGCTGCTCCCGAGCAAAAGGTAGGGAGCTTGATTGCAGTCGTGCTGCTTGTGGCGATGTATGTGTTCCTGTTCATGCTGGATAACGTTCTGGCGACCACATCCACCACCACGATGCTAATTGCGGTGCTGAAGAAGAGCGCCATTTACGCACTGGTGTGCGTTTCCATGAACCTGCTCAACGGCTTTACGGGACTGTTCTCTCTGGGCCAGGTGGGCTTTATGCTGATCGGTGCCTATGCCTACTCTATTTTCTCCATCCCTGCTGACCAGCACAATGCGGTGTATCAGTACTTTGATGGCGGCGCCATTCAGTTCTCCATTCCCGAAGTGATCGGGAACGCTCTGGGTGAGAACGCAGGTGCATTCATCGGTGCCGTGATCTGTATCATCATTGCGGGCCTGGTTTCTGCGGTGTTTGCTGCGCTCATTGGTATCCCGGTCCTCCGTCTGAAGAGTGACTACCTGGCCATTGCAACCCTGGGTTTTGCGGAGATCATCCGTGCGGTGTTCCAGTGGGATGGCCTGGGTGAGATCACCAACGGCTCTAACCTCCTGCGGAAGTACACCAACTTCCATGATATTAAAGTGCAGGTGGGCAACACCATTTTCCAGCTGGACACCGTTTTCCCCTTCCTGATCGCGACCATCAGCATTTTGATCATTGTTCTGCTGGTGAACTCCTCCTATGGCCGTGCGTTCAAGTCCATTCGTGACGACGAGGTGGCAGCAGAGGCTATGGGCGTGAACCTCTTTAAGCACAAGATGCTGTCCTTTGTGATCTCCAGCTTCTTTGCCGGTGTGGGCGGCGCTCTGCTGGCCATGTTCCAGACCACAGTGCAGGCAGCTCCCTTCCGCTCCTCCATGACCTATGAGATTCTGCTGATCGTGGTCATTGGCGGCATCGGCTCCATTTCCGGCAGCTGCATTGCAGCCTTCCTGTACATCTTCTGCTCCGAGTGGTGGCTGCGCTTCCTGGACAGTGGTTCCTTTATGGGTATGTCCGTGCCGTTCTTCCGGGATGGTTTCCGGAAGGTCGTCTTCTCCGTGGTCATCATGGTGATCGTGCTCTTCTTCTCCAGAGGCATTATGGGCGATAAGGAGCTATCGTTTGCGGGAACGATCCGGAAGATCCGGAATCGAAAGGCAAAGAAAGCGGCGGTTGCAGCCGGAAAGGAGGGCGATGAGAATGCGTGAACGGGAAAACGTCCTGCGGTTGGAAAACATAACCATGCAGTTCGGCGGCGTGGTAGCAGTGAACAATCTTTCCATGCAGGTAGACAAGGGTGAGATCGTTGCACTCATCGGCCCGAACGGCGCCGGAAAGACCACGGCGTTTAACGTGATCACCGGTGTGTATCAGCCCAGCAACGGCGAGGTGTTTTTTCAGGGCAAGGAGATGATCCGGAACCATCCTCGCGGAAAAATGACCAAGCTCTATAAGGGCGAGAACAAAGACCTGTACACAGGAAAGCACACGCTGAAGCCGACACCGGATCACATTACCAAGCTGGGGATCGCCAGAACCTTCCAGAACATCCGTTTGTGGAAGAGTATGACGGTGTTTGACAACGTCATTGTGGCAAAACACATGCGGGCAAAGCACAACGTGTTTTCCTCCACCTTCCGGACCAGCCGGAAGGAAGAGCACCGGATGCGGGAGGAAACGGAGGCTTTGCTGCGGGAGCAGGGGCTGTGGAGCCATAAGGATGAGCTGGCCACCAGCCTGCCCTATGGCCTGCAGCGCCGTCTGGAGATCGCCCGCGCACTGGCGACAGACCCCAAACTGCTGCTTCTGGACGAGCCTGCTGCGGGTATGAACCCTCAGGAGACTTTGGAGCTGGCAGAGTTTATCCATGACATTCGGGACAAGTACCAGCTGAGCATTCTGCTCATTGAGCACCATATGGACCTGGTCATGAATATTTCTGATCGAATTTATGTTCTGGACTTCGGCAGCCTGATCGCACAGGGCCTGCCCAAGGAGATCCAGAATAACCAACACGTGATTGATGCCTATCTGGGGGTGGTTGAAGATGAGTGAACCGATTCTCAGCATTCGTAATTTACAGGTGAATTATGGGGGGATCGAAGCAGTCAAAGGGATTTCCTTTGATGTGCCCGAAGGGGAGATCGTTACTCTGATCGGAGCGAACGGTGCAGGAAAGAGCTCGACCCTCCGTTCCATTTCTGGCCTGGTGAAGCCCAGAGGGGGCGAGATCCTGTTCCGAGGCGAGAACATTGCCGGCAAGAACCCCACCGAGATCGTCTCCAGGGGTATCACCCTGGTGCCGGAGGGAAGACGGATCTTCCCGGATCTGACGGTAAAAGAGAACCTGAAGGTAGGTGCCTACCTGAGAAAGGACGATATCACCGAAGACATGGAGTGGGTGTTCAACCTGTTTCCCCGTCTGCGGGAGAGAGAGTGGCAGGCGGGCGGTACCCTGTCTGGCGGCGAGCAGCAGATGCTGGCGGTTGGCCGTGCTCTCATGAGCCGTCCGAAGGTCATGATGATGGACGAACCTTCTCTTGGGCTGGCGCCTCTGGTGGTGCGGGAGATTTTCCGGATCATTGAAGAGGTCAACAAGAAGGGCGTTACCATTCTGCTCATTGAGCAGAACGCCAATATGGCGCTGAAGACTGCGCACATGGGCTACGTAATGGAGACCGGACGGATCACCCTGTCCGGTACTGGCAGAGAGCTGCTGGCCAACGAATCGGTGCGGGCAGCTTATCTGGGCACCTAAGGAAGACAGAAACAATGAGAAAGCCGGACGCATGGTATGTGCGTCCGGCTTTTGTTCAATATGGAACTTTTTAGAATTTTGACAAAATGTTTAGGATAGATAGGAAATGTATTCGTTTTGTGCTTGTATGGAAGAGGGAAGGGAGGAAAGGGTTTTTCTTGCAAGTTGCATTGCATAATTGTGCATGGAATATGGCGTAACAGCAAAGATTTCCCAAAAAAATGGGAAATATATGGGTCTGCTGATTCGTCGATGAAATTTATGAAAGAGTAAGTGGCATTTTAGGAATATCTTATAATTGACAAAAGTGTAAAGAAATCTTATACTAATGATAAGCAGCGGATTCAAAAGCATGATGGAAATATTCTGTTCCTCTTGCCCGGGAGGTTGACAGCGAATCCGTCTATTTTTTTATATACTTTTATGCAGATCCAGTGGATTTTGCGATAAAAGTATAGGGTGGGCACACGGCTTGTTTTCACGCAGGCCGTGGAAGCAACGTATGACTTGTTCTGTTTTTACTTGGTTTTTAGCCGCAGATGGCTTTCAAACGATCCCCGGACGGAGACGCTTTGTTTGGGGTAAGAAGGAGGAAAACTATGAAAGAAAGACCGGATACTCGCTGCTCCACCTGTGGCGCCGACGAGAAGGCATTGTACGATGCCGTTGCGGAGGTGATTGAGCAGTATAGAGAAAAGGAAGGCTCTCTGATCATGGTGCTCCATGCAGCCCAGGAAATTTTTGGATATCTTCCCATGGAACTGCAGGAGTTCATCGCGGATGGCATGGACCTTCCCTTGTCTGAGGTGAGCGGCGTAGTAAGCTTTTACTCGTTCTTCTCCACCCAGAAGCGGGGCAAGCATACGATTCGTATGTGCCAGGGTACTGCCTGCTATGTCAGAGGCGGCAAAAAGGTTGTAGACGCCATTAAGCAGGAACTGGACGTTGAGGTAGGCGGCACCACAGAGGATGGCCAGTTTACCTTTGAGATCGCGCGCTGTATCGGCGCCTGCGGTCTTGCACCTGCCATGATGGTGGATGACGATGTTTATAAGCAGGTGACCCCGGCAAAGCTGCGGGGTATCCTGACGCAGTATATGGACTTTCCTGAAGAACTGGCAGAAAGAGGTGCCGAAGCATGATTAAAAGTATTGCTGACCTTCAGCAAATGAAGGAAGCCTATCTGGAAAAGATGGGTCAATACAGCCACCTTTGCATGGTTTGCTACGGCACGGGCTGTATGTCCTCCGGTTGTAAGGACGTGCGGGATGCCATGGTGGATGAACTGGAAAAGGCCGGCCTGGGCGACAAGGTCGCCGTTATCGAAAGAGGCTGCATGGGCACCTGCGCAGTGGGCCCTGTGGTTTATGTTCTGCCAGATGAGACTTACTACACGGAGATGACGCCGGAGCGGGTCAAGGACGTGGTGCAGAAGCACTTCATCGGCGGAGAGCCTGTCAATGAATATACGTTCTATGACAGCATTCAGAAGAAGAGAGTTTCCAACATCCATGATGTGGCCTTCTTCCGGGATCAGGTCCGAATCGCCCTGCGTAACTGCGGTCTCATTGACGTGAACTGCATCAACAGCTATGTTTCCAAGGATGGTTATCTGGCCCTGGCCCAGATCCTGGAGCGCGGCGACCGTATGGCAGCCATTGAGGAGCTGAAGAAGTCCGGCCTTCGCGGCCGCGGCGGCGCCGGCTTCCCCACCGGTGTGAAGTGGGAAGCTGCATATCACGAGCCCGGCGAGGAAAAGTACATCATCTGTAACGCCGACGAAGGCGACCCCGGTGCATTTATGGACCGTTCCGTCTTTGAAGGCGACCCCCATAGCGTTATTGAAGGTATGCTGATCGGTGGTTATGCCATCGGCGCCAAGCACGGCGTGGTGTATATCCGTGCAGAGTATCCCATCGCAGTGGAGCGTCTGAGCGCTGCCCTGGAGATGGCCAGAGAAGAAGGGGTCCTGGGTAAGGATATCTTTGGCTCCGGCTTTGACTTTGACATTGAAATTCGCATCGGTGCCGGCGCATTCGTCTGCGGCGAGGAGACGGCCCTGATGGCATCCGTGGAAGGCCAGCGCGGCGAGCCCAGACAGAAGCCCCCCTTCCCCTTCCAGAGCGGTCTGTTTGGCAAGCCCACCATCATCAACAACGTGGAGACGCTGGCTACTGTACCCGCTATCATGCTCAACGGTGCGGACTGGTTCCGTCAGTTCGGTACGGAAAAGAGCCCCGGCACCAAGGTGTTTGCCCTGTCCGGTAACATCGTGAACACCGGCCTGGTGGAAGTGCCCATGGGCACCCCCCTGTCTGAGGTGATCTACTCCATCGGCGGTGGTATCCCCAACGGAAAGAAGTTCAAGTCTGCGCAGACGGGCGGTCCTTCCGGCGGCTGTATCACCGCAGAAAACATCAACACTCCCCTGGACTATGAATCCCTGGCAGCTCTGGGTTCCATCGTGGGTTCCGGCGGCCTCATCGTTATGGACGAGGACACCTGCATGGTGGATACCGCCCGGTTCTATCTGGACTTTATCCAGGAAGAGTCCTGCGGTAAGTGTACTGCCTGCCGTGTGGGCACCAAGCGGATGCTGGAGATCCTGAACCGGATCACTGAAGGTCAGGGTCAGCCCGGCGACATTGAGACCCTGGAGCACCTGGGTGCGATCATCAAGGACACCGCCATGTGCGGCCTGGGCCAGACCGCCCCCAACCCCGTGATCTCTACGCTGAAATATTTCCGGAAAGAATACGAAGAGCACATCATCGAGAAGCGATGTTCCGCTGGTGTCTGCGGCGACCTGGTTTCCAGCCCCTGTGAGAACACATGTCCCGCCGGCATCAACATTCCCGGTTACATGAGCCTCATCGCTACCGGCGATTATATGGGCGCTGCCCGCGTGATGCTGCGGGATAACCCCTTCTCCGGTATCTGCGGCCGTGTCTGTACCCATCCCTGTGAGAGCCGCTGCCGCCGCGGCAGCGTAGACGAAGCCATGAATATCTGCGAGCTCAAGCGGTTTGCCACCGACTGGGCTTACAGCCAGGGCTTCCCCAGCGACGAAGATTTCAAGCCGGTCGCCAAGCTGGATAAGAAGGTGGCCATCATTGGTGCAGGCCCCTCCGGTCTGACTTGCGCCTACTATCTGGCCCGCCTGGGCTATCAGGTGGACGTATTTGAAGCGGAAGACCGTCCCGGCGGTATTATGGCCTACGGTATTCCCGACTATCGTCTGCCGCAGAATATCATTGACGTGGAGATCGGCAACATCATGAAGACCGGTGTCAACATCATCCTGAACACCAAGGTGGGTGTGGACGTCTCCTTCCGTTCCCTGCAGAAGAACTATGATGCGGTCTTTATTGCCATCGGCGCACAGAAGACCCTGAAGCTGGGCATCCCCGGCGAAGATCTGGAAGGGGTCTATCATGGCCTGGACTTCCTGAAGCGGGTGATCCTGAAGAAGGACCTGAACTTCGCCGGCAAGAAGGTCGCTGTCATCGGCGGCGGCAACACCGCCATCGACTCCGCCCGTACCGCAGTGCGTCTGGGCGCCAAGGAAGTGGTCATGCTCTATCGTCGTACCGAAGAGGATATGCCCGCTGACAAGGTGGAGATCAAGGACGCCATCGAAGAGGGCGTGCAGATCCGCACCCTGGTGAACCCCACGGACTTCATTGGCATCGGCGGTAAGCTGAACAGCATCTGTATCATGAAGCAGAACCTGGGCCAGTTCGACAGCTCCGGCCGTCGTAAGGCAGTGCCCAGCGGGGAGAGCTACGTGGAAGAGTTTGACATTGCGATTCCCGCAATTTCTCAGACTCCGGATACCAAGATCTTTAAGGGTGGAATTCAGCTCAACGGCGACCGTGTGGTTGCTGATCGTTATACGCAGGCTACCTCCATTCCCGGCGTCTTTGTGGGCGGCGACGCACACCGTGGTCCGAAGGACATCGTAAACGCAGTCCATGAGGCAAAGGTGGCTGCTGCAGGCATTGACAAGTACCTGGGCGGCGAAGGCATCCTGGCGAAGGGCTTCGAGCAGGAGATCACCGATTATCATATCGAGGGTGATATCGTTCCCCACAACCGCTTCCTCACAAGACAGGTTGAGGCGGAGAAAGCAGTTGGCAGCTTCTGCGAGCGTAACCTTGGTATGCATGAGCTGGATGCTCGTGCGGAAGCAAGCCGTTGCCTGCGTTGTGACAGGAGGTAAGTGAAATGGCAGATATTAAACTCACGATCAACGGGAAAGAATGTACTGCGCCGGCCGGCAGCACGATCCTGCAGGCCGCAGAGCTCAACGGCATTCACATTCCTAAGCTGTGCTATCTGGAAGGTATCCATCAGTACGGCGCTTGCCGTATCTGCGTGGTAGAGCAGGTCAGCCCCCCTGCCAAGAACCTGCAGGCCTCCTGTATGGTGGAAGCCCGGGACGGCATGGTGATTGACACCAACAACGCCCGTGTGCAGGAAGCGCGGAAGACCATGTATGAGCTGCTGCTTTCCAACCACGATAAGAAATGTCTGACCTGCGCCAGAAACCAGGACTGCGAGTTCCAGGCTCTGGGCCGCGAGCTGGGTGTTGAGGATTCTCCCTACGAAGGAGAGCGGAACCTTCTGCCCATCGACGTCAGCGAATCCATCACCCGTGACCCCAACAAGTGCATTCTGTGCCGTCGCTGCATTAGCGTTTGTAAGAATATCCAGACCACTTCGATCCTCACCGCAGAGAACCGCGGCTTCCAGACCGTGGTGACCCCCGCCTTTGGCCTGCCCATGGGCAACACGGCCTGCACCTTCTGCGGACAGTGTGTGGTGGTATGTCCTGTGGGCGCACTGAGAGAGACCAGCCATAAGGACCGGGTCATCCGGGCCCTGAACGACCCCACCAAGCATGTGGTGGTCCAGCCTGCACCTTCCATTCGTGTGGGCATCGGCGAGTGCTTCGGCCTGCCCGCTGGCTCCTGTGAGACCGGCAAGCTGGCTGCTGCCCTGCATCGGATGGGCTTTGACGACGTGTTCGACACCAACTGGGGCGCCGACCTCACCATCATGGAAGAGGGCACCGAGTTCCTGGAGCGGTTCCGCTCTGTTCTCAGCGGCGGCAAGGCCACTCTGCCCATGATGACGTCCTGCTCTCCCGGTTGGATCCAGTTCATCGAGCACAACTATCCCGATCAGCTGGAGCATCTGTCCACCTGTAAGTCGCCCCATCAGATGTTTGGCGCTGTGCTGAAGAGCTACTATGCCAAGAAGATCGGCAAGAAGCCGGAGGACATGTATGTGGTGTCCGTCATGCCCTGTACCGCCAAGAAGACGGAGTGTGCCCGTCCTGAGATGAGCAACGACGGCGTGCCCAACGTGGACGCTGTTCTGACCACCAGAGAGTTGGGCGATATGATCAAGTCCATGGGCATCAACTTCCTGGCACTGCCGGACGAAGAATTTGACGCTCCTCTGGGCTTCTCCACCGGTGCGGCTGACATCTTCGGTGTCACCGGCGGCGTGATGGAAGCTGCTCTGCGTACCGTGTATGAGATCATCACCGGCCGTGAGCTGCCCTTCCCCAACCTGCACGTTTCTCCCATCGTGGGTCTGGAGCAGATCCGCGAGGCGACCATCAAGCTGGAGAACGTAAAGCCTGAGTGGAAGGCTGCGGAAGGCTTCGAGGTCAAGATCGCTGTCACCAGCGGCTACGCCGGCGCACGGAAGCTGATGGAACAGGTGAAGGCGGGGACCTCTCCCTATCACTTCATCGAGGTCATGGGATGTCCCGGCGGCTGCATCACCGGCGGTGGTCAGCCCAGACCCCAGGAAGACATCAACATCGTCCGCCAGAAGAGAATGGAAGCCATTTACGGCGAGGACGAGCGGAAGGTCGTCCGTAAGTCCCACGAGAACAAGTCCCTCATGGACTTCTACAAAGAGTGGGGCGGCCCCGGCTGCCATGCATCTCATGAGTACCTGCACACCCACTATGTCAAGCGGGGCAAGTACAATGAGCTGACCAACGAGAATTTCGTGGTCAATAAGTAAGCCCGGTGCGGTTCTAAGAACGGATACAAAAAAGCCCTCGGTATTCCAATGGATACCGAGGGCTTTCTATTTATGTTATGCTGTGGTTTCTCTGGGTCCTGTTTTTGCAACAAAGCTGACGTCGTTGCCCTGGATGGTACAGGTGATCTGTTGAAGATAGACAGATCCATCCTCTGTCCGGATGTGAAAAGAGATGGTTCCGTCTCCCAGATAGGTGAGCTGGAGCGGGTCGGCGGCGCGGGCCATGACACCGCACTGCTGATAGACCCCGTCCCGGCGAAGAAAGGCGGCGTTGACGCTGTCTCCGTCCTGGAACAGGACCACTCCCACACGGTCCGAGGCATGGTCCGGGGTGAGGATACAATCCAACACCACCCAAGACTCCTGTTTGCGCTGCGCAAACAGAGAGAGGACATCCTCCTTCGTTTCCGGGAGGGGTGCTTCTGTTGCGTCGGATGTCGTCGCCTTATCGGAATTCTCCGTGGAAGGAGAAGTGGGAGAGGATGTGCAGCCAAACAGCATGATAGCGAACCATAAGGAAAGAAGGAGAAGGGCGAAGGTTCGTTTCATAAGGCTTACCTCCATTCTGATAGAAAGGGGTTATTCCGTGGCTTCTTCTTCAGCAATTTCCTTTAAGAGTTTTTTATCTGCTTTGGAGGAGAGGTCTAACTTTTCATACATATCCGGCCGGCGGTCCCGGGTCCGGATGATGGCCTGCTTCCTCCGCCATTTGGCAATGTTGGCGTGATGGCCGGAAAGAAGGATGGGGGGAACTCGGCGGTCGTGCCAGACCTCAGGGCGAGAGTATTGGGGGTGCTCCAGCAGCCCGTCCCAGTGACTTTCGTCGGTAAAACATTCGGCGTCAGAGAGAACGCCGGGAACCAGACGGCAGACAGCATCTGCCAGAGCCATGGCAGGGATTTCACCGCCAGTGAGGACAAAGTCACCCAGGGAGATCTCCTCGTCCACGCATTCATCAATGAAGCGCTGGTCAATTCCCTCGTAGTGACCGCAGACCAGGATCAGCTGGTTGTAGTCCCGTTGGAGACGCTTGGCATCCTCCTGCTTAAAGACGGTCCCGGCAGGGGAGAGGTAGATGGTGTGAATGGGCTCCCCTGCCTGGTCACAGATGTGCTTCCAGCATTGGTAGAGGGGGTCAGCCTGCATTACAGCGCCATGACCGCCGCCATATGGGTAGTCGTCCACTTGTTTCTGCTTGTTCAGGGTGTAGTCCCGGATCTGGTGGCAGTCGATGCGAATGATATCCCGCTCCTGGGCTCGTCCCAGAATGGATTCGCAGAGCATGTCGCCCACCACATCAGGAAAGAGGGTCATAATGTGGATATGATACTGAAAGTCCATGGGTCACATCCCTTCGATGAGGCGGACCTTCAGGTAGCCTGCGTCCACGTTGGTCTCTACGATAAACTCCTCCACGGCGGGGATCATGTGTTCCCTTGCCCCGCCTTTAACCACATAGACATTGCTGGCGGGAGGGGTCAAAATATCTGCGATCTTGCCCAGGGTCTCGCCGGTGTCTGCGTCGATCACGTCCAGCCCCATCAGGTCGGCCAAGAAGAAGGCGCCCTCTTCCAGGGTCACGTCTTCCCGGTCGATGTGAACCACTTTGTTGCGGAGCTTCATGGCGTCGTTGATGGAGTCGATGCCATGAAGCTTTGCCAGAACGCAGTTTTTGTGGACCCGGGCGGAGCGGAGTGTAACGGGCTGGCCGTCAATATAGAGAGTGTCAAAATCCAGCAGGAACTCGGGCTCATCGGCCCAGGGCATGATTTTCACTTCTCCGGCGATGCCGTGGGTGTTCACGATGATGCCTGCTTCTAAAAAACGATCTTTCAAGGGGAACCCTCCTTAAAAAGGAAAAATGGCGGACGCAGTAAAGCGCCGCCACTTTTTAATCCATAATTTCGACGGAAACCTTCTTGCCCTGGCGCTGGGCGACAGAGCGCATCAGTGTGCGGATTTCCTTGGCAATACGACCCTGACGGCCAATCACCTTTCCCATGTCGCTGGGATCAACGCGGAGTTCGAGCACAACATTACCGTCCGTTTCCGTCTCCTTTACGTCCACGGCCTGGGGATGTTCCACCAGATTTTGGGCGATATAAGTGAGCAAGTCCTTCATGTGCCCTCCAAATCAGATGGCGTTGGCCTTTTTCAGCAGAGCCTTCACGGTTTCGGTGGGCTGAGCGCCAGTCTTGATCCAAGCCTGAGCGCGTTCTGCGTCTACCTTCAGGGCAGCGGGCTCCTGCAGAGGATCATAGGTGCCGATTTCTTCAATGAAGCGGCCGTTACGGGGATACCGGGAGTCGGCAACCACGATACGATAGAAGGGGTTTTTCTTGGAGCCCATTCTGCGAAGTCTGATCTTAACCATGTTCGTTTCACCTCCAAATATTTTACATGCTATCTATGGAACCGTACATACGGAAACCAACCGAATCAGTTAAAAGGGGAGACCGGGCAGACCACCGGGGAATTTGCCGAACTTGCCTTTCCGGCGCTTTCCAGCCAGCTTGGACATCTGCTTGGTCATTTGCTGCATCATACCAAACTCCTTGAGCAGGCGGTTGACATCCACCACCTGAAGACCACAGCCGGCAGCAATTCGTTTCTTCCGGCTGCTGTTGAGAATGGCGGGGTTTTCCCGCTCCTGGGGTGTCATAGAGAGGATGATGGCTTCGGTGCGGGAGAGCGCCTTTTCGTTGATAGAGGCCCCTTCCAGCGCTTTAGAATTGATGCCGGGCATCATACTCAGAAGTTCATCCATGGAACCCATCCCTTTGATCTGGATCAGCTGGTCGTAGTAATCCTGCAAAGTGAAGCGGTTCTTCTTCAGTTTTTCTGCCAGCTCCTGGGCTTTTTGTATGTCGAACTGCTGTTCGGCTTTTTCGATCAGGGTGAGCATATCACCCATGCCCAGAATACGGGAGGACATGCGATCGGGGTGGAATACCTCGATGTTATCCAGCTTTTCTCCCATGCCCACAAACTTGATGGGCTTGCCGGTCACGGCCTTGATGGAGAGGGCAGCACCGCCCCGGGCGTCGCCGTCCAGCTTGGTGAGGACCACGCCGTCAATATCCAGGGCGTCGTCAAAGGCCTTGGCGGCGTTCACAGCGTCCTGGCCGATCATGGCGTCTACCACCAGGAGGATCTCGCTGGGATTCACGGCCTCTTTGATGGATTGCAGCTCCTGCATCAGGGCTTCGTCCACGTGGAGACGTCCGGCGGTGTCCAGGAACACCATGTTGTTGCCGTGCTGCTTGGCGTGGGCGATGGCTTCCTTTGCGATGGTCACCGGGTTTTCCTGGCCCATCTGGAAGACAGGGATGTTGAGCTGCTTGCCCACCACTTCCAGCTGCTGGATAGCGGCGGGACGATAGATGTCGCAGGCGGCCAGCAGGGGACGCTTTCCATTCTGCTTGCGCATGAGTCCGGCCAGCTTTGCTGCGTTGGTGGTTTTACCGGCGCCCTGGAGACCTACCATCATGACTACGGTGGGAGGCTGCGAGGCGATGGTGATTTTGGAACTGCCTCCACCCATGAGGTCGATGAGTTCCTGGTTCACGATTTTGACAATCGCCTGGGCAGGGGTGAGGCTTTCCAGCACTTCTGCGCCGACGGCTTTTTCCGTGACCCCTTTGATAAAGTCCTTGACGACTTTGTAACTGACGTCGGCTTCCAGCAGGGCCAGGCGAATCTCTCGCATGGCTTCTTTCACGTCGGCTTCGGTCAGACGGCCCTTGTTCCGCAGTTTTTTAAACGCGGAGGAGAGTTTTTCGGTTAAACCTTCAAATGCCATGGAATCAATCCCTCCCCAGGTCGTCGATGGCGCTGTACAGTTTGGAACACAGGTCAGAAACTTCGCTGTCCCGCAGCCTGGAGTCATTCAGGCTCTGGAGCTGATCGCAGAGGCTGCGCAGGGTGGCGGTGGTCGCTCTGGTGCGGTGATACCGCTTGATGAGCCCGGTTTTTTCCTCAATGTCTTCCAATGTCTTTTCGGCCCGAACGATGATATCCCGAACACCCTGACGGGTGATGTCGTAATTCTCGGCGATTTCTGCCAGAGAGAGGTCATCGTTGTAGTACAGGTCGTAGAACTCTTTCTGCCGTTTGGTCAGGAGGTCGCCATAGAAGTCATAGAGCATGGTCATCCGATAGGCTTGATTTTTCATCCGATACCCTCCTATGTGCGGCGTGTAAAGTTAATTTCCTTTACAACATTGATTATCCTACCGTATCCGGAGAAATTTGTCAAGAGGAAATTGTATGAAAATTGGACGATTGGACAGGATTTCCTTGGAGGATACCGTGCTCTTTCCCTTTTTAAAAGAGTATGGTACAATAGGGGCCAGACCAAGCAATGGAAAAGGAGGGATCCTATGCTCCCTGTGACAGAACGTGAGCTTGCACCCGGCGTGACCTTGCGGATGGTGCAAACGAAAAAATTCAAAACGTCCCTGCTGTCGGTGACGTTTTTAGAGCCGCTTTCCCAGGAGACAGCGTCGCTGAACGCGCTGCTGCCCAAAGTCCTTCGCCGGGGTACTGCTGCCCACCCGGATATGGAGCAGCTGTCTGCCGCTTTGGATGATATGTACGGTGGTGGGATTGAACCCATTGTCCGAAAGAAAGGGGAAGTGCAGTGCATTGGCTTCTGGGGCAGTTTTCTGGATGATGCCTTTGTGCCGGAATCGTCCCAGGTATTGGAGTCGGCGGCCAACCTGTTAGGGGAAATCGTCCTGGCTCCTGCCGGGGGTGGGAACGGATTTCTCCCGGCCTATGTAGAAAGTGAAAAAGAGAATTTGATCCATCGCATTCGCAGTGAGGTCAATGATAAACTGCAGTATTCTCTCTCCCGTCTGCGCAGCCTCATGTGTGAAGAGGAAGCCTATGGAGTGAGCAAACTGGGGACAGAGGAGCAGGTGCAGGCCATTACCGGAGCGTCGCTGTATGCCCGGTACCAGGCCCTGCTGAGCAGCGCGCCGGTCTCCCTCTACTATTGTGGTTCGGCGGAGCCTGACCGGGTAGAAAAGGCCTTTCGTGCAGCCTTTCAGGGGCTGCCCCAGGGGAACCGTCGACCGGTCCCGGAGACGCAGGTGGTTGCGGAGCCCACGGCTGATGTCCGCCGCTTTGCAGATTCCATGGATGTGACCCAGGGGAAGCTCATTATGGGTTTTCGGACCGGGGGCGGCTTCCGGAGCAAGGAAGACGTGGCCTGCGGGATGCTCTTAAACGGAATTTTTGGTGGGACCACCAACTCCAAGCTCTTTTTAAATGTAAGAGAAAAATTGTCCCTCTGCTATTTTGCCAGCTCTTCTCTGGCCTTGAGCAAGGGCATGATGGTGGTCTATTCCGGCGTGGAGTTTCAGAACTTCCAGAAGGCGGAGGATGAGATTTTGGCCCAGCTGGCAGCGTGTCAGAAGGGAGAGATCACCCAGGAAGAGTGGGAAACCGCGCGTCGTTCTGCCGTGGGGAGCCTGCGGGCCTCTCTGGATGCCCAGGGACGTCTGGAAGAATATTGGCTCAATCGGTGTGTCACAGGAACCGCCTTTACCCCGGAGGAACTGGCAGAAGCAGTGGAAGGGATCTCTCTGGACCGGATCGTAGAGCAGGCCCGGAAGATTCGCCTGGACAGTGTATATCGGCTGAACGGAAAGGAGGGATAACGATGGTCAAGCATACCTATGAAACCCTGGGGGAGACCTTGTTTGAGGAGACCCTGGAGAACGGTTTGCGGGTGTATGTCTTCCCCAAGCCGGAGTTTGGAAAATGCTTTGCGTTTTTTGCCACCCGCTACGGCGGGATGGACACTCGCTTCCAGCTGGGGGGCCAGTGGCTGGACACCCCCATGGGCATCGCCCACTACCTGGAGCATAAAATGTTCGACACCCCGGACGGAAATGCCTTGCAGAAGCTGTCTGCCACCGGTGCCTCTCCCAACGCCTTTACCAGCACGGCCATTACGGGGTATCATTTTGAGTGTACCGATCGGTTCTATGAAAACCTGCGTATCCTTTTGGAGTTTGTGTCGGTCCCTTACTTTACGGAAGAGAGCGTGGAGAAGGAACAGGGGATCATTGGTCAGGAGATCCGCATGATCGAGGACAACCCCAGCTGGCAGGTCTACCACATGCTGCTGGAAGCGTTGTACCAACATCATCCGGTCCGCAATTCGGTGGCGGGTTCGGTGGAGTCCATCCGAGAGATTACGGCACAGACGTTGTACCACTGCCACGAGGCGTTCTATACCCCCTCTAACATGGTTCTGTGTGTGGCAGGTAACGTGGACCCGGAACAGGTCTGCGCCATGGCCCGGGAAATCCTGCCCAAAGAGAAGAAGACCCCTATTCCTCGGGACTGCGGTCAGCAGGAGCCCGAAGAAGTGTTCCAGCGGGAGACCAGCCGGGAAATGGCAGTGTCCGCACCGTTGGTACAGCTGGGGATCAAGGTACAGCCTGCCCAGGACGGCGCGGCTCAGTTCCGGCAGCGTCTGTTGGGGGATCTGGCTTGCGAAGCGTGGGCTGGGCATTCCAGTCCCCTGTATCGTCGCCTGTACGAGGAAGGCCTGATAGACAGCAACTTCTATCTGGGGTATATGGACTATCCTGGCTGTGCCTTCCTGGTGGCAGACGGGGAGTGTAAGGAGCCGGAAAAGCTGCGGGATATCCTGCTGGAGGAAGGGGCCCGATTGGGCCGGGAGGGCATCGACGAGGGGCTCTTCCGTCGGCTGAAGAAGGCAGCCTACGGCAACTATGTCCGGGCACTGAACTCGTTTGAGACCCTCTGCGTAGAGCAGGCGAAGGGATATTTCAGTGATCAGGCGCCCTGGTCGTTCCCGGAGGTGTATGAGACCATCACTCGTCAGGACGCAGAGGCGTTTTTGCGCCGCTGGATTCGTCCCGAGCAGGCAGCCCTGGCGGTCATCCGGCCCGGAGGGAAGGCACAATGAACACAGTGACCTTTCCGGGGCTTGGCCTGACCTTTCATCTGAACCGTGTGGCTTTTTCCATTGGCGATTTTTCCGTCTATTGGTATGGCGTTATCATTGCAGCGGGATTCTTCCTGGCAGCCTGCTTCGGGCTGACCCAGGGGAAGAAGTTCGGCATTACGTCGGACGATTTCCTGGACACCCTGCTGCTGGCCGCTCCCGGTGGGATCATCGGGGCGCGGCTGTACTACATTATTTTTTATTCCGAGCTGTATCGGAAGCCGGATGGCAGCCTGGACTTGCTGGCCTGTCTGGATATCCACAAGGGAGGGCTGGCCATTTACGGCGGCATCATCGCCGGGACCATCATCGCTTTTCTGGTGGCCAGACATAAGAAGATCTCCTTTCTCGCCCTGGCAGACCTGTGTGCGTTCTGCCTGCTCATCGGGCAGATCGCCGGTCGATGGGGGAACTTTGTGAACGTAGAGGCCTACGGCGGGCCCACGACTCTGCCCTGGCGGATGGGGATCAAAACGGTGGTGGACGGCACGGTCCAGTATATGGAGGTGCACCCGACCTTCCTGTATGAGTCGGTGTGGAACCTTGTTGGGTTCCTGCTGCTGCTGTGGGTGGTCAAGAAGAACCTCCGAATGTTTGACGGGATGATTTTCCTCCTGTATGTTACCTGGTATGGATTTGGCCGGGGACTCATTGAAGGACTCCGAACCGACAGCCTGTATTTCTTTTCCACAGGGATTCGGACCTCTCAAATGCTGGGATTCGTGAGCTGCGCAGTGGCGTTGGTGCTGCTGGTTTGGAAGCTTCGGACCCATCCCAACCGGGAGGAACTGTATGTGAATCAAAAAGCAAAGCAAAGAGAGGAGCAGTAACGATGGCAGGAATGATTTTAGACGGGAAAGCCCTGGCGGCGAAATGCAAGGAAGCGGTCAAGAAAGAGGCAGAATCTCTGGCAAGAAAGCCCGGCCTTGCGGTGATCATTGTGGGAAATAATCCCGCCAGCCGCGTATATGTGAACAGCAAACGGAAAGACTGCGAAGAGTGCGGCTTCCTCAGCGAGGAGTATGCCCTGCCGGAAGAGACTACCCAGGAAGAACTGGTGGCACTGGTGGAGAAACTCAACCAGCGGGAAGACATTGACGGGATTCTGTGCCAGCTTCCCCTGCCAGAGGGGATCAATGAGGAAGCAGTTCTGATGGCGATCTCTCCGGATAAGGACGTAGATGGATTCCACCCCATGAACATGGGTGCTCTGCTGGTAGGGAAAGAGGGCTTCTTGCCCTGCACCCCCTATGGTATTATGGAGATCCTGGCCGAGTACGGCATTGATCCCAAGGGGAAGCAGTGCGTGGTAGTGGGCCGTTCCAATATCGTGGGCAAGCCTATGGCGCTTCTGCTTCTGCAAAAGCACGGCACGGTGACCATCTGCCACTCCAGAACGGCCAATCTGGCGGAGGTCTGCCGGAGCGCTGACATCCTTGTGGCTGCGGTAGGCAAGGTGGACCTGGTCACTGCCGATATGGTGAAGCCCGGCGCCGTTGTGATCGACGTGGCCATGAACCGCAACGAGGCAGGCAAGCTCTGCGGAGACGTGGACTATGCAGCAGTCCGTGAGGTGGCTTCGGCCATCACCCCGGTGCCCGGCGGTGTGGGGCCCATGACCCGGGCTATGCTCATGAAGAACACCCTGCTGGCAGCCCGGAAGCACCAGGGACAGTAAGCGGGAGAAGACAAGAAAAGCTTGCCCGCTCATATGGGATATGGTATAATCCATAAGATAGGAAACAGATACGATCCTGTTAATCAACGGAGGATAACAAGATGAGTGAAATCAGAGAATATTATTCCCGCAGCGAAGAGCATGGCGATGTATACATCTCTGAGGAAGTGCTGGAGATGATCGCCGGTGCGGCTGCGCTGGAAGTGGAAGGTGTGACCGGACTGGCTGGCAGCACTGTCAGTGAGCAGATCCTGGGACGGAAAAAGCTGACCAAGGGGATCAGCATCCTCTGGGAGTCCGATAATATCACCATTAACGTGTCGATTCAGATTCGATATGGCAGCATCATTCCCGACGTTGCACAGAAGGTGCAGGAAGCTGTGATCGCCAGCGTTGAGGCCACCAGCGGCCTTCACGTGGCAGCGGTGAACGTTCGCGTGGGCGGCGTTACCTTTGACAAGCCCGAGGAATAAAAGATCGAACCGGGAAAGGCCCGCAGCGCATTACGCTGCGGGCCTCCTTTTGCCATGGAAAAAGTTTTGACAAATCGTAAGGAGAGACTTCCTTTTTTGTATATTCGTGTATATAATGAAAATGTATGACGTTACATTCATGAGAACAGGCGGCAGGAAATCCGCCGCCTTTGGAGGAACCAGATTATGACCAGAACATCTGCACGAGAGATTGCCATTCATTGCTCCTATGCCTTTGGTTTTTCGAATCAGACAGCGGATCAGTTCCTTGAGGAACGAATGGATCGAGAGAACTTCCTGCGGTGGGGAGAAGAGACCGGATTATATCGGGAGTATCCCAACGAAAAGCAGATTCAATACATCAAAGAAGTGGTACGGGGCGTTGCGGTGCACGGACCTGAACTGGACCAGTACATTGCCCAGCACTCCAAGAACTGGAGCTTTGCCCGGATCCCACGGACAGCGGCGGCCATCATGCGGGTGGCTATGTATGAGATTTTATATATGCCCTCGATTCCCGCAGCGGCTTCCATCAACGACGCCGTAGAGATCGCCAAGAAGTACGAGGAGGAGAAAGTGGTCTCGTTTATCAACGGCATTCTGGGCGCCTTTGTCCGGGAGGAGTTCCCGGAGCTGACCTCTGCCCCGGCCAAGGAAGAAGAGGAGGCCTGAACATGGCTGTGGTCCTTGGATTTGATACCAGCAACTATACCACTTCGGTGGCCTGGTTTGACGGAGAGCGGGGAGACAACGCAGGAAAGCTGCTGGAGGTCCCGGAAGGGTCCCTGGGGCTTCGCCAGAGCGAGGCGTTGTTCCAGCATGTGAAGCGTCTGCCTGACATGATGGCGCAGCTGCGGCAGGACGGACTTCCCGGGCTGCCGGTGGCAGTGGGCGCCAGCACAAGGCCGAGAGAGGTGGAAGGGTCCTACATGCCCTGCTTTTTGGCAGGGGAGTCCCAGGGGAAAAGTATGGCGACGCTCCTGGGGGTGCCCTTTTATGCCTGCTCCCATCAGCAGGGGCATATCGCAGCGGCGGCATGGTCTGCCGGCCGGATGGACCTGCTGGACCGGCCTCATCTGGTGTGGCATCTGTCGGGGGGGACCACGGAGCTCCTCTACGTAGAGCCCCATGGGGTGATGGTACAAGCCCATTGCATCGGCGGGACCTCAGATATCTCAGCAGGACAGCTGATCGACCGGACGGGAAAACGGCTGGGACTTGCCTTCCCGGCAGGAAAGGCGGTGGATGCCCTGTCTCTGCAAGCGGACAAGCGGGAAAGTTTTCGTGTGAAGGTGACGAACAGTACCTTTTCTTTTTCCGGTGTGGAAAATAAAATGAATGGGCTGGCGGAGGCTGGCTGGCCGGCAGCAGACATCTGCTGGTATGTGCTTCACTCTGTGATCCGGGGCGTTGAGACCGCCACAAAGCAGGCGCTGGAACAATATCCGGGCCTTCCGGTCCTCTGTGCCGGGGGTGTTGCCTCCAACCAGCTGTTGCGGGAAACTATGATAAAAGCCTGCGGCGCTGTGTTTGCTGCGCCCCGGTTTTCTACAGACAATGCCATGGGCGCAGCCGTTTTGGCCTGGCGCTTACATCATAAGGAAGAACGGTTATGACCGAGCCTATTTCTGTTACCGCGCTCAATCAGTATATCAAGCAGTTGCTTGACCGGGACCGCCTGCTGGGACAGGTTCTGGTGCGTGGTGAAATTTCAAACTACAAAGTGTATCCCTCCGGACACCACTATTTTTCCCTGAAGGATGCGGAAGGCAGCGTTCGCTGCGTCATGTTCCGCCGGGAGGCAATGTCCCTGCGGTTTCGACCGGAAAACGGCATGAAAGTGATCGCAGCCGGACGAGTGTCGGTCTTTCCCAGGGACGGCGCCTACCAGCTCTATTGCAGCAAGTTGGTGCCTGACGGAGTGGGGGAACTGGCCTTTGCCTTTGAGCAGCTGAAAAACCGGTTGTATCGGGAGGGGCTCTTTGACCCTGCTCATAAAAAGCCGATTCCAGCGTTCCCCCGGACTGTGGCGTTGGTGACCTCTCCGGCCGGCGCGGCGGTGCGGGATATGATCCGCATTTTGGGCGCCCGGTACCCCCTGGCCCAGGTGCTGGTGGTGCCCGTTCGTGTGCAGGGGGAAGAGGCGCCGGGAGAGATTTGCCAGGCACTGGATCTGCTGAACGCCTGGGGAAACCCTGACCTGATCATTCTGGGCCGGGGCGGCGGCTCCATGGAGGACCTATGGGCCTTTAACGACGAAGAGGTGGCTCGGGCGATCTACCGCTCGTCGATCCCTATTATTTCGGCGGTGGGCCATGAGCCGGATGTGACCATTGCGGACTTTGTGGCAGACCTTCGGGCCTCTACGCCATCCAATGGTGCGGAGCTGGCAGTACCAAATCAGGAAGATCTCCGGGATACGTTAGCCCATTGGGCCTCCCGGATGGACCGGGGGATCGAGCGGGAGATCCAGCGGCGCCGGGACCGCCTGGCGCGTCTGGGCAGCAGTCCCTTCTTGCAGTCTCCCCTGCGTACGATCCAGGAGAAGCGCCTGCTGCTGGACTATTATGCACAGCGCCTGGACGGCGGGATCAAACGGACGATGGAGACCAGCCGGCATCGGGTGGGACAGGTGGCTGCCTCTCTGGATGCGCTGAGTCCTTTTAAGGTGTTGGGCCGTGGATACGCCATTGCCCAGACCCAAGAGGGCGGGGTGCTGTCTTCAGTTGGACAGGTGGAAGTGGGAGAGGATCTTCAGGTCCGGCTGTCTGACGGTATCATTACCTGTACCGCAACGGGAAAGGAGAAAAACCAATGGCGGAAAAAAAGTTGACCTTTGAGCAGGCCATGAAGCGGCTGGAGGAGATCGTTGCCCAGCTGGAGGCAGGGGAGCAGCCGTTGGAGGAGTCCCTTGCTCTCTATGAGGAAGGTGCCAAACTCATGAAGCAGTGTACTGGCCTTTTGGATAAAGCAGAACAGAAAGTGCGGAAGCTGCACACCAGCGAAACGGGAGAACTGGTGGAGAATCCTTTCCTCCCGAAGGAGTGAGAACCATGGAATTTGCAAAGCAGCTGAAAGAAGACCAGCAGTGCATTGAGCAGGCCCTGAGGGACTATGCAGCAGCCTGGCCATCGTATGGTGCCCTGCAGGAGGCGATGGCATACAGCCTTTTGGCGGGGGGAAAACGGATTCGTCCTGTTTTGACTCTGGAAGTCTGCCGGATGCTGGGCGGCCAGCCGGAAGATGCGCTGGCCTTTGCCTGCGGGCTGGAAATGATCCATACCTATTCCCTCATCCATGATGATCTACCTTGTATGGATGATGACGACTTCCGGCGGGGAAAGCCCACCAACCATAAGGTTTATGGCGAGGCCACGGCTGTTTTGGCAGGAGATGGCCTTTTGACGGCGGCGTTTTCCACCCTGGCGCAGGCCACCTTGACGCCGGAACAGATCACCCGTGGGGTTGCCTGTCTGGCCCGGGCGGCTGGCCCGGCGGGCATGGTAGGCGGTCAGATCCTGGACCTGGACGGGGAAGGGAAGGCGCTGACCTACGAGGAGATCATTACGATCGAGAAGCTGAAAACAGGCTGTATGATCGAGGCGGCTGCCCGGCTGGGGGCGATCGCTGCCAACGCATCCCCGGAAGCGGAAGAGGACGTTGCAGACTACGCCAGAAAGATCGGACTGGCCTTCCAGATGAGAGATGATCTTCTGGATGTGATGGGGGATGAACAGGCTTTGGGTAAGCCTGTTGGTTCAGACCAGGCCAATGAAAAATCTACATTTGTTAAGTTAAAGGGCATCGAGGGCTGTCAGCGTGAAATTCAGGACCTGACAGACCAGGCGATTGCCAGTTTGTCCCGGTTCTCCTGCCGTGCATTTTTGTGCGACCTGGCCCGTATGCTGGCTGGGCGGAACCAGTGACGCGGAAACGTAGGGAGACCGAAGGAGGAGTTATTTTGAGCGAACGGAAGGAATTTCCTTCCCTTGGTAAGATCAGCGACCGGGAGGCAGAAGAGCTGTGTCAGGAACTGCGGGAGCGGGTGCTCGATGTGGTGTCCCAAACAGGGGGGCATCTGGCATCGAACCTGGGGATCGTGGAGCTGACCGTGGCGCTGCACCGGGTCTATGACACCGGAAAGGACCGGTTGGTTTTTGACGTGGGCCATCAGTGCTACGTGCATAAGATCCTCACCGGACGCAATGGCCGGATGGAGACGTTGCGTGCTTTTGGCGGGATCGCCGGTTTTCCCAAGCCGGCGGAGTCCCGACACGACGCCTGCATTGCCGGACATGCGTCCACGGCAGTATCCACTGCCCTGGGAATGGCAGAAGCCCGCACCCGCTTGGGAGAGGACTACCGTGTGGTGGCACTCTTGGGAGATGGGTCCCTCACCGGGGGGCTTGCCTATGAAGGCCTGTCCATGGCGGGCCAGAGTGGAGAACCGCTGGTGGTCATTCTCAATGACAACGGCATGTCCATTGATGCCAGCATGGGAGGCATTGCCCAGCATCTGGCGCGGCAGCGGCTGAAACCGCAGTATCTGCGGGCCAAGGGAGTTTATCGAAAGATCATGAATGCGACACCGCCCGGACGAGGGCTGTATCGTTTTATCCATAAAGTAAAGGAGGGGGTCAAAGCCAGCCTCCTGCCTTGCAGTATGTTTGAAAATATGGGGTTCCGGTACATGGGCCCCGTGGACGGCCACGATGTGAAGGGCCTGACCCGTCTGCTGGCTTTTGCAGCCACCGTCAAAGGTCCCGTGCTGCTGCATGTGAAGACCGTAAAGGGTAAGGGTTACCCCCTGGCCGAAAAAACCCCGGATGCGTTCCACGGGATCGGTCCGTTCTATCGGGATACAGGCGCGCTGCGCTATCCCGGGAAGGAAGAGACCTTCTCAGCCCGGTTTGGAAAGGAACTGTGTGTCCTGGCCCGGGAGGATAAGCGAATTTGTGGGATTACGGCGGCTATGACCTCCGGCACCGGTTTGGCCAAGTTTGCGGAGGAGTTTCCCCAACGATTTTTTGACGTGGGCATTGCGGAAGCACACGCTGTGTCCATGGCGGCGGGGCTGGCAAAGCAGGGGATGATCCCGGTCTTTGCGGTGTACTCCACTTTCCTACAGCGCAGCTATGATATGCTGATCCACGACGTAGCCATTGATCGGCTGCATGTGGTGTTTTGCGTGGATCGCGCGGGACTGGTGGGAGACGATGGGGAGACCCATCAGGGCCTGTTTGACCCTGCGTTTCTCAAGACCGTTCCCGGCATGACGGTCCTCTGTCCTGCCAGTCTGGATGAATTGTCTGTCATGATGCGCCGGGCGATCTATGAAATTTCTGGCCCTGTGGCGGTAAGATACCCCCGCGGCGGGGAAAACCATTATAATGAGGAACACGGAAACAGCTCTGCCTGTGTGCTTCGCCAGGGACGTGACCTGACCATGGTCACCTTCGGGACCTTGACTGGTAATGTTCTTTTGGCAGCCGACCGGCTGCGGAAGGATGGTATTTCGGCAGAGGTGATCAAACTCAACCAGATCGTTCCTTTGCCCACAGAGCAGGTGTTGGACTCCCTGAGAAAAACGGGACGGCTTTTGGTGGCGCAGGAGTGCGTCTCCATGGGAGCGCCTGGGGAGGGCCTGTTGGCAGCAGCAGCCTTGGAGGGCATCCAACTGAAGGCTTCCGCCGTATGTTCCTGTGGCGAGCGCTTTGTCCCCCACGGGACCATTCCTCAGTTGAGAAGCCTTTGCGGACTGGATGCTGTATCGTTGTATGAGAAAGCGCGGGAGGTGGCGGTGTATGGCAAGTAAGAAGAGATTGGATGTTCTGATGGTGGAGCAGGGTCTTGTGGAAAGCCGCCATAAGGCCCAGGCGATCATTATGGCCGGTCAGGTCTTTTGGGAAGGAAAGCGCATGGATAAGGCAGGCGCTTCGGTTCCTGAAAATGCACAGTTGGAGATCCATGGCCAGACCCTGCGGTATGTAAGCCGGGGGGGATTGAAGCTGGAAAAGGCCATGCAGACCTTTGACCTGCCCTCCCTGGAGGGGGTGGTGGCGATTGATGCCGGCGCTTCCACCGGCGGATTTACGGACTGCATGCTGCAAAA
Organism: Evtepia sp.; assembly: GCF_034090835.1. Classification (GTDB taxonomy): domain Bacteria; phylum Bacillota; class Clostridia; order Oscillospirales; family Oscillospiraceae; genus Evtepia. The sequence goes on along the minus strand of NZ_JAXDRS010000008.1, from coordinate 36,242 downwards.
CGGCGCGGCCAAGGTATATGCAGTGGACGTGGGCTATGGCCAGCTGGCCTGGAGCCTGCGCAACGATCCCCGGGTGGTCTGTATGGAGCGGACCAATGTGCGCTACCTCACCGAAGAGACCATCCCGGAAAAGCTGGATTTTGGCAGCGTGGATGTGTCTTTTATCTCTCTGCGTTTGATCCTTCCTGCTCTGCGGCCGCTGATGAAGGAGACCGGTCAACTGGTCTGCCTCATCAAACCGCAGTTTGAAGCCGGAAAGGAAAAGGTAGGAAAAAAGGGCGTAGTCCGAGACCAAAAGGTCCATCTGGAGGTTCTGGAACAGTTCCTGCGCCACGCAGAAGAGTGTAATTTCTATGTGAAAGATCTGACCTTCTCGCCCATTCGCGGGCCGGAAGGCAACATTGAGTATTTAGGCCAGTTGACCGTAGCCCAGCAGCCCCCTTATGACGGGGACCTGCAGGCGCTGGTTCGGGCATCCCATGAACGATTGGAGGGAAACGAGTCGTGAAAATTATCCTGTGCCCCAATCCCTTTCGGGACAAGGGGCTGAAGGCGGCAAAAAGTGCGGAGCAGCTGCTGAGCGCAGCAGGGGTGAAGACCGTGTATTGCTTCCCCTTCCCGGTGGAGAAGTCTACCTTAGGGGATCTTGACCCCAACATTAAGATCAAGGAAATGAAGGCCGAGCTGCCGGATGCAGATTTTCTGGTCTGCTTTGGCGGAGACGGCACCATTCTTCACGCAGCCAAGGATGCCAGCAGTTTTGGGGTCCCCATTGTAGGCGTGAATATGGGGAGCGTTGGCTTTATGGCGGAGCTGGAGCAGGGCGAGCTGCTGCAGCTGACCAGACTGATCAGCGGGGAGTATACCCTGGAAAACCGGATGCTGCTGGATGTACGGGTCATTCGGGACGGCCGGGTGATCTTCCGGAGCACCGCACTGAACGACGCGGTCATCACCAAAGGCGCTGTGGCGCGGGTCATCGACCTGCAGGTGTATGGGGATAAGACCTTGATTTCCAATGTGTTTGGAGACGGCGTTATTTTGTCCACACCCACCGGGTCCACGGCCTACTCCCTCTCTGCGGGCGGACCAATCGTCGAGCCCACAGCAGAGAATATTATCATGACGCCCATCAGCGCCCATACCCTCCAGGCGAAGGCCATGGTGCTGGATAAGAAGCGTCTCATTGATATTATGGTGCCGAAGCAGAGCCGCAAGACGGCGTATCTCTCTGTGGATGGCGGAAAGGCGTTTAAACTCTTTGCAGGGGATACTGTAGAGGTCTGCCGTTCCCGGCGGTGCCTCTGCCTGGTCAAGCTCTCGGAAAAGAGCTTCTACGAGATGATCAACCACAAGCTGGAAAGGAGAATTCGCTCATGAAAGCCCGAAGACAGGCGGAGATCCTTGCGATTATTCAGGAATATGACATAGAGACACAGGATCAGCTCCTGGAGAAGCTGAGGGAACGGGGGATGAAATCCACCCAGGCCACCATTTCCCGGGACATCAAAGAACTTCATCTGGTCAAGGAACTGACCGGACACAGCACCTATAAATACGCGGTGAGTGAACGGAAGACCTCTCTGAATGTGGCAGGACGACTGAATACGATCTTCCGGGAGAGTGTGACCTCTTTTGACAATGCGCAGAATCTCGTGGTGCTGAAAACCATGCCGGGTCTGGCCTCCGCTGCCTGCTCTGCCATGGATGGGATGCATTTGCCCAACATGGTGGGCAGTCTGGCAGGAGACGATACGGCGATTTTGATCATGCGCACCAACCAGGACGCCGAAGAACTGTGCCTGGATATTGTAAAAATGTTGGAAAAGAACCCTTAACAGGGGATAAGGGAGGGGTATTGTGCTTTCTCTGCTCCATATTGAAAACATAGCTTTGATCGATCGGGTGGATATTTCGTTTGGTCCGGGGTTTAATGTGCTGACCGGCGAAACCGGCGCAGGCAAGTCGATCGTGATCGACTCTATCAGCGCTGTGATGGGGGAGAGAACCAGCCGCGACCTGATCCGAACCGGGGAGAAGTCTGCCCTGGTCACGGCACTGTTTCGAGATTTGCCTCCTCTTCCGTGGTTTGAAGAGACCGGAATTGGGCCCGATGAAAACGGGGAACTGCTCATCTCCAGAAAGATGCAGGCGGACGGAAAGAATCTTTGCCGTGTGAATGGTGTACCCTGCACGGTGGTGCAGCTCCGTGTTCTGGGCAGCCAGCTCATCGATATTCACGGCCAGCACGATGGCCAGCAGCTGCTGGATGAGACCTGCCATCTGGGGTATCTGGACAGTTTCGGCGGGCTGGAAACTCCTCTGACGGTATATCGCAAGGGATATGAGGAACTGTCCGCTCTGCGGCGGGAAATGGCATCCCTGCAAATGAACGAGGCAGAAAAGGCCCGGCGAATGGACGCTCTTCAGTTCCAGATCGGAGAGCTGGAGCGCGCCAACCTCCAGCCGGGGGAAGAGGAAGAGCTGGACCGGCGGAAGAAGATCCTTCGCAGCGCAGACCAATTGATGTCAGCGGTAGAAGGGGCTTACGAGGCCATGTTTGGCGACGACAGCCGGGAAGGCGCTGCGGGACTCCTGGCAGAGGCAGAGCACCTGCTGTCCCGAGGGGGCGAGGTTTCTCAGGAACTTTTGGACCTGTCTGGGTCGGTGTCGGAACTTCGCTACGGGGCAGAGGATATTGCAGAGCGTCTGCGGGACCTGCGGGAGACCTTTTCTTTTTCTCCCCAGGAACTGGATGACGTGGAGAGTCGCCTGGATCAGCTGTATCGCCTGAAGAAAAAATACGGTGCGACCACCCAGGACATGCTGGCTTATTTGGAGCGCTGCCGGACGGAACTGGACCAGATCGAGATGGCAGAGGATACCCTGCTGAAGCTGGAAAAGAAGCGGGAGAAAAAGACCGCAGAGGTCAGAAAACAGGCAGAAGCCCTGTCTGCCGCACGCCGCGCGGCAGCTGAGACGCTGACCACCAGGATTCAGGAGGAACTGCGCCAGCTGGATATGCCCAAGGTCCGCTTTCAGGTGGAATTTTCTCCCAAGGGAGGAGACTTGGGGATGGACGAAACAGGAGCAGATGAAGTCTGGTTCCTCATGTCTGCCAATGTGGGCGAGAAAGTCAAGCCCATTGCCAAAGTGGCCTCCGGCGGCGAGCTCAGCCGGATCATGCTGGCGCTGAAAAATGTGCTGGCAGAGAATGACCAGATCATGACCCTGATTTTTGACGAGGTGGATACGGGGGTCAGCGGGCGGGCCGCCGGGAAAGTGGCAGAAAAAATGAGTCGCTTATCCCAGGACTGCCAGGTGCTGTGCGTGACCCATCTGGCTCAGATCGGAGCTATGTCCGACCAGCATCTCTCCGTGCAAAAGCAGGAGCAGGATGGACGGACCTATACAAAGGTAGCCTCCCTGGATCGGGAGGGGCGCAAGAAAGAACTGGCCCGCCTCACCGGCGGCACCCATGTGTCCCAGGCGATTCTGGATGGGGCGGAGGAGCTGCTGCGGGAGGCAGAGCGCTACAAAAAAGCGCAGGAAAAATAGAACCCTGTTATGTGTTGACAAAGCGGACAAAAAGGTGTAAAATCCACAAGAATTGAGTATACTGTTACTGTGATGAAGGGAAGAAGTAGCCTGCAGTCCGCTGCCAAGAGAGCCCCCGGTTGGTGGAAGGGGGAGAGCGCTGTCGGTGAAGTTACCTCCCGGAGCAGCTGCCTGAACCTTCCGTCCACTGGGAAGAAGTAGGGTATGTCGGGTGCGCCCGTTACTGCGCATAGGGTAGGGAGAGCGTAGGCTGTCTTCTACTCGCTGAGGCTCCTTTCGTGAGGAAGGGGTAAATAGAGGTGGTACCACGATATTGATCGTCCTCTGTCATTGCGATGACAGGGGACGTTTTCTTTTCCCCTGTTCAGGAAATCACGTAGGAAAAGGAGAAATCGTACCATGCAGATTTACGAAGAACTGAAAGCCCGCGGCCTCATTGCCCAGGTCACCGATGAGGATGAGATCCGCGACCTGGTGAACAACGGAAAAGCTACCTTCTACATTGGCTTTGACCCCACCGCAGACAGCCTGCACGTGGGCCACTTTATGGCGCTGTGCCTGATGAAGCGTTTGCAGATGGCAGGCAACCGCCCTGTGGTTCTGGTGGGCGGCGGCACCGGTATGGTGGGTGATCCCTCCGGCCGGACCGATATGCGCCAGATGATGACGGTAGAGACCATTGAGCACAACTGTGAGTGCTTCAAGAAGCAGATGGAGCGGTTCATTGACTTTGGAGAAGGCAAGGCAATCATGGTCAACAACGCTGACTGGCTCATGAAGCTGAACTACATTGAGCTGCTGCGGGATGTGGGTGCCTGCTTCTCCGTGAACAACATGCTGCGTGCCGAGTGCTACAAGCAGCGGATGGAGAAGGGTCTGTCTTTCCTGGAGTTCAACTACATGATCATGCAGTCCTATGACTTCTACCACCTCTTCCAGGAGTACGGATGCAACATGCAGTTCGGCGGCGATGACCAGTGGTCCAACATGCTGGGCGGCACGGAGCTTATCCGCCGGAAGCTGGGGAAGGACGCTTACGCCATGACCATCACGCTGCTCATGAACTCGGAAGGCAAGAAGATGGGCAAGACCGCCTCCGGCGCTGTATGGCTGGACCCCAACAAGACGTCTCCCTATGAGTTCTACCAGTACTGGCGCAACGTGGGCGACGACGATGTGCTCAAGTGCATCCGTATGCTCACCTTCCTGCCCATGGAAGAGATCGACAAGATGGACAGCTGGGAAGGCGCACAGCTGAACACCGCAAAGGAGATCCTGGCCTATGAGCTGACCAAGCTGGTTCACGGTGAGGAAGAGGCCAATAAGGCCCAGGAGACCGCTCGGGGCTTGTTCTCCAAGGGCGGAGATACCTCCAACATGCCCTGCACCTGCCTGCAGGAGGAGGACTTCAAGGAAGGCAAGATCGACATTCTGTCTCTGCTGGTAAAGTGCGGCCTGGCCGCTTCCCGCGGGGAGGCCCGCCGCCTGGTGCAGCAGGGCGGTGTCAGCATTGGCGGCGAGAAAGTGACGGACATCGACCAGTGCTGGGGCTGCGGTGACTGCGAGTGCGGCGACGGTCTGGTCATCAAGAAGGGTAAGAAGGTCTTCCACAGAGCCTACATGGAAAAGTAAGAGGCGTTCTTTCCGGGGTGAAGGAAACCGATGTCGTTTCCTGGAGAATACAAACCGTATTATTACAAATCGTATAGACGGAGAAATCCGGCTGTTAAACATCCCCCTTCCATGCCATTAGGCATGGAAGGGGGATGTTGTTGTATAAAAGAAAAACCGCAGGCAGCAAGAATCTTGCTGCCTGCGGCGTATCAACAGTCTCTTCGTACTGCGCTCAATGAGAGGTGAGATATTGGCGTACCAACTCCTGGAGCAGTTCATCCCGGTCCAGTTTCCGGATCAAAGTACGGGCGTTGTTATAGTTGGTGATGTAGGTGGGGTCTTCCGAGAGAATATAACCAACGATCTGATTGATGGGATTGTATCCTTTTTCACTCAAAGACTTGTACACAGACGTGAGGATATCCTTCATTTCGTTGTTGGATTCTTGTACGACCTGAAACTTTCGGGTGAACTCGGCGTCCATAATACTCCCCCCATCCTACTAAATGTAACCTAATCGTACCTATCATACTCCTCGCAAAAGAGAAAGTAAAGGGGGAAAAGGAGAAAACCTGGAAAAATTTTACCGCAAGACCGCGCCAAAGTCCTTTTCCAGGTTGGCGAGGATGTGCTTCACTTCCTCGTCGGCTTCCTGGGCGGTCAGGCTGCGGTCGTCTGCCCGGAGGATCAGATTGAAGGCCACAGACTTTTTCCCCTCCGGCAGGTTGCTGCCGGTATAGATATCAAAGAGAGCGGCTTCTTTCAGAAGACCCTTGGCGGCGGCGCGGATGGAGCCTTCCAGGGCGCCCACGGTGACCTGGGTGTCCACCAGAACGGCGATGTCACGGGTCACAGCAGGGAACTTAGGCAGGGGCTTGTACTCAGGATCAGAGCCGCAGCTGTTCATCAGAGCGTCGAACTTCAGCTCAGCGCAGTAGAGCTCGGCGTCCACACCGTAGTTGTCTGCCACCAGGGGATGGATCTGGCCAAACACGCCCACTTCCAGACCGTTGACAAAGACCTTGGCGCAGCGGCCGGGATGGTAGGAGGGGTTGGTGGTTTCCGTCTCGTAGGTGATGTTTTCTGCCCGGATGCTGCTCAGCACGGTCTCCACCGCACCCTTCAGGGTGAAGAAGGTCTCGTCAGCGCCATACATACCCAGGGAGAGGATCTTAGGTTCGTCGGCCATGCCGTCCTCTCTGGGGAAATAGGTGCGGCCCAGCTCATACAGGCGGGCAGACTTGTTGCGGAAGTTGAAGTTTCTGGAGAGGATCTCCAGCATGGAGGGGAGAACGGTGGTACGCATGATAGAGGTGTCCTCGCCCAGGGGATTCATGATCTTCAGGGACTGGCGGAGCGGGGAATCCTCGGGCATGCGGATCTTGTCGTAATAGGTAGGGCTGATGAAGGAGTAGGTAATGATCTCGTCACAGCCCATGCTGCGGCAGACGATGCCCAGGTTTCTCTCCAGGATCTGCTCCTTGCTGTAGCCGCCCTGGGTGGTCACGCCCCGCATGGCAGTGGTGGGGATCTGGTTGTAGCCGAAGAAACGAGCCACTTCTTCTGCCAGGTCGGAGTAGTGCTCCACGTCGCCTCTCCAGGAGGGAACGGTAATGGTGTCGCCCTCTACGCCGAAGCCCAGGTTCTCCAGGATGCGGCACATCTCCGGTGCCTCAATGTCGGTGCCCAGGAGCTCGTTGATCTTTTCAGCACGTAGCTTCAGCTGTTTGGGTTGGGGCACAAAGTTCAGGATATCAATGACACCATCCAGGACCTCACCGGCGCCCAGCAGCTCGACCAGTTCACAGGCACGGTTGACAGCGGGGAGAGTGTTCATGATGTCCAGGCCCTTTTCAAACTTGGCGGAAGCCTCGGTCCGCATACCCAGAGAGAGGGCAGTGCGGCGGATGCAGGCGCCGTTGAAGTTGGCAGACTCAAAGACCACGTCCACGGTGTCGTCCACGATCTCGCTGTTTTCGCCGCCCATGATGCCGGCCAGGCCCACTGCACGGGTCTCGTCAGCAATGACCAGCATGGAGCTGTTCAGGTTTCTCTGGTTACCGTCCAGGGTGGTGAGGGTTTCGCCGTCTTCAGCCCGGCGTACGATGATCTTGCCGCCCTTCACATAGCGGTAGTCAAAAGCGTGCATGGGCTGACCATACTCCAGCATGACATAGTTTGTGATGTCCACGATGTTGTTGATGGGACGGACGCCGGAGGCACGCAGACGTTCCCGCAGCCACTTGGGGGAGGGACCGATCTTGACATTGCGCACCATACGGGCGGTGTAGCGGGGGCAGAGGTCATCTGCGGGAGTCTCCACGTCCAGCAGGTCGGTGAGGACACCAGGGCCGCCGCCCTTTACCACAGGTTCATGGAGGGACAGTTCCTTGCCGTAGGTGACGGCGGCTTCTCTGGCCAGACCGATCACGGACAGACAGTCGGGGCGGTTGGGGGTGATCTCAAACTCCACTACGTGGTCGTTGAAGTCGAGAGCCTGGCAGATGTCATCACCGGGCTTGAGGCCCTTGGCCTTCAGCTCGGGATCGGACTCCAGCAGGAAGATGCCGTCCACCACGCTGTGGGGCCAGTCGTTGTCGGCCATACCCAACTCCTTGTAGGAGCAGAGCATACCCCAGGACTCCTCACCACGGAGCTTGCCTTTTTTGATATGGATACCGCCGGGCAGGGTGCTGTTATGCTTGGCAACCGGGACCAGGTCACCGGCGGATACATTCTGTGCGCCGGTGACGATCTGGACAGGAGCATCCTCGCCCACATCCACCTGGCAGATCCACATGTGATCAGAGTTTTCGTGGCGCTTGATCTCCACCACGCGGCCAACTACCACGTTGGAGATCTCCTGCCCTTCCACTTCCGTGACTTCCACTTTGGAACCGGAGAGGGTCATATCTTCCGCGAAGTCGCGGTCATTGGCGTCCACAGGGACGAATTCATTGAGCCATTTTCTAGACAGCAGCATACTGAGTTCTCTCCTTTCTTAGAACTGTTCCAGGAAGCGGACGTCGTTTTCGAAGATCAGACGAAGGTCAGCGATCTTGAAGCGGCGCATAGCGATACGTTCCAGACCCATACCAAAGGCCCAGCCGGAGTAGACTTCGGGGTCGATGCCGGACATTTCCAGCACCTTGGGATGGATCATACCGGCGCCCAGCACCTCGATCCAGCCTTCGCCCTTGCAGGTGGGGCAGCCGACGCCGCCGCACTTGTGGCACTGCACGTCCATCTCGCAGGAGGGTTCGGTAAAGGGGAAGTGGTGGGGGCGGAAGCGGGTCTTGGTGCCCTCGCCGTAGAGCTTTTCCATGACGGCGTTCAGGGTGCCTTTCAGGTCTGCCATGGTCACGTTCTTGTCGATGACCATGCCCTCCACCTGGTGGAACATGGGGGAGTGGGTTGCGTCTACCTCGTCCTTCCGGTACACCCGGCCGGGAGCCAGGATGCGAATGGGCAGGGGCTTGGTCTCCATAGCGTGGACCTGCATGGGAGAGGTCTGGCTGCGGAGCATCACCCGGCTGTCCTTGTCAAAGTAGAAGGTATCGGACCAGTCTCGGGAGGGGTGGCTCTCCTCAGCGTTCAGACGGTCAAAGTTATAGTAAGCCAGCTCCACTTCGGGGCCGTCCAGAATGGTAAAGCCCATGCCCACAAAGATGTCCTTGATCTCTTCCAGGGCAATGTACATGGGGTGCTGATGGCCCAGCTTTTTTGCCTGGCCAGGGATGGTCACGTCAACAGCTTCAGCCTTCAGGCGGGCTTCCAGCTTGACCTCTTCGATCTTTTTCTTCTGGACTTCGATTTCAGCGGTGAGCTTTTCCCGGACTTCGTTGGCCAGTTGGCCGATGACCGGGCGCTCTTCCGCAGAGAGCTTACCCATCTGCTTGAGAACAGCGGTGAGCTCTCCCTTTTTACCCAGATACTTGACCCGGAGAGATTCCAGGTCGGCAGCTTCTTTTGCGGCGGTGAGAGCCGCCAGAGCTTCCCGTTTGATTTTTTCCAGTTGCTCCTTCATTCTGCATCCTCCAATCACAAACAATAAAAAAAGCCTTTGCATCCCGAAAACGGGACGAAAGGCAAAGTCTTCCGCGGTACCACCCGAACTTTCGCGCAGGGCCTCCCTGCGCGCACTTCATTTGTCCGGTAACGGTGAACCAGCCGCCGGCGTATTTCCCCGCCGGAACTCCAGGGCGAACCAAGCGGCAGAGCCCAGGACGGCTTGCAGCCGGTGGCCGTCCCTCTCTGCGAGCACCAAACCCGCTATTTTCCCCTTCATCGTCTTTATATCTTAGTAAGGGTACCACAAAAAAGGTTGAAATGCAAGATGGAAAAAATTATAATAGCAGGAGAATCAAGGAAAAGGGTCTTTTTGGCGGGAAACCGGCGGTCAGATCCGTTCCTTTTTGGGCAGAATAGGCCGTAAGGAGGAGAACACGTATGATAGAAGTGACAAAAAAACAGATCCGCGGCTGGCTGCCCCGGCGAGACCGGAACGCACACAAAGGGAACTTTGGCAAGGTGCATATTTTGGCCGGGTGCGTAGGCTTTACCGGTGCGCCGGCCTTTGCGGCGCAGGCAGCAGTGAGGACAGGGGCCGGGTTGGTTTTTCTCTCGGTACCTCGAGAGATCTGGCCGGTACTGGCGGTGAAGTGTGGGGAGGCCATGCCGTCTCCCGTGCCGGACTTTCCGGTTTTGCTGAAAAAAATGAATGAGAGTGACGGGGTGCTCATTGGCCCTGGGCTGGGCCGCAGCCGGAAGACCGATGTACGCACCCTTCGGCTGGTAGAAAAAGTGGAGGCCCCCCTTGTGTTGGATGCAGACGGTATAAATGCGGTGGCAGAGCATATAGATGTTTTGGACACCAGACAAGGCCGGCTGACGGTTTTAACACCTCACGACGGGGAATTTCTCCGGCTGACGCGGGAGAAGGCCATTGGCCCCGACCGGGAGGCTGCCGCTTTGGCGTTTGCCCGGCAGCACGGCTGCGTACTGGTGCTCAAAGGGCATCGGACCATCACGGCCTTTCCCGACGGAACCGTGTTCTGCAACACCACCGGAAACCCGGGCATGGCCAAAGGAGGCAGCGGTGACGTGCTGGCGGGGATACTGCTCTCCCTTTTGGGACAAGGACTCCCACCGGAGAAAGCAATTCCTGCCGGCGTCTGGCTGCACGGTCGGGCAGGGGATTTGGCCGCAGAGCGCTTTGGGGAGTATGGCATGACCCCTGGAGATCTGCTGCGGCAAATTCCTGCTGCCCTGCGTGAGATCACAGAGTGAATGACGCATCCCTGCGTGGTCTGCTGCCCAACCAACAATGGATGGGAGGCAGATACCGTGGGTATAAGAAAGAGTTATGCGCCCGTACTTTTCCTGCTGATGGCGGTGTTTCTTTGCGCTTGCGTGGGAGAGGAAGCGGACAACCAGCAGATATTACAGCTTCGCTCAGACTTTCTGGCTATGGACCGGTGCAGCGGAAGGATGGAGATCACCGCAGACTATGGAGAGCGGGTCTACGACTATACGGTGACTTTTTCCGGCACCAGGAAGGATGGGCTTACCATGGTGATAACAGAGCCGGAAACCGTTGCAGGAATTGCTTTCTCCGGTGGATGCCCTTCCGTCATTGATCGCAGCGATGTCCACGGGATATATCGCTGAGACAGGAACGGAGATGCTGGGGGAGAGAGAGGCCCTGCGTGTCTGCGTCCGAGACCCGAAGAAGGAACCCGGTCGAGGCCTGGAACAGATTTTATGGTTTGATAAAGCACAGAAGACCCTCCTGCAGGGGGAGATCCGCAGCGACGGCCCTACAGTGATCCGATGCAGCTTTTCTGATTTTATTCAGCAAAAATCCACGACAGAGAAAGGACAGGATTGAACAATGAACGCACAAATGAAACGCACTTGGGCAGAAGTATCCATGGAACGTCTGGAGCATAACTATCGTGCGCTGCGGGGACTGACGCCCTATGGCACCCGATTTATGGGACTGGTCAAAGCCGATGCGTATGGGCATGGCGCTGTACCGGTGGCGAAGAAGCTGGAAGAGTTGGGGGCGGACTACCTGGGGGTCGCCTGTCTGGACGAAGCCATCGAGCTGCGGGACGCCGGGATCAAGGCCCCGATCCTGATCCTTGGCTGCACTCCCTCCATCTACACAGAGGAGCTGGTGAAGTACGGGATCTCTCAGGCCTGCTATGATCTGGACTATGCAAAGGCCCTGTCTGCCGGAGCAGTAAAAGCCGGCGGAACGCTGACGGTGCACATCCAGTGCGACACAGGCATGACCCGTCTTGGCTTTCTGTGCCACGAGGAACAGATGGAGCAGTCTGCCAAGGAGATCTATGAGGCGGTGCAGCTGCCCGGTCTGAAGGCAGAGGGCATCTTCACCCACTTCTCCGACTCCGACGGGAGCGAGGAGTATACCATGATGCAGTTCGAGCGGTTCCTGGAGATCATTCGTCGGGTCAAGGAGCTGGGCTACGAGTTTGCCATTCGGCACTGCGCCAACAGCGCAGCCACCCTTCTCTATCCCGCTACCTATCTGGATATGATCCGGCCCGGCATTGTGCTCTACGGCCACTTCCCCGATGCGAACATGGACCCGGGCCTGTGCGACCTGGTGCCTGTGCTGGAGCTGAAGAGCCGGGTGGCCACGGTCCGCAGTGTGCCTGCGGGGACTCCGGTGAGCTATGGCCGGACGAATACCCTGAAGCGGGATTCCCGCCTGGCTGTGATTCCTATCGGCTATGGTGACGGCTATTGCCGCGGGTTCTCCAATAAGATCACCGTGCTCATTAACGGGAAAAAGGCCCCTGTCACCGGGCGGATCTGCATGGATATGTGCATGGTGGACGTAACCGACTTCCCCGAGGTGAAGGAAGGCGACGTGGCTGTGATCTATGGCAGCGACGGTGTGGACACCCAGTCTGTGGAAGCCGGCGCTGAGATCATGAACACCATTTCGTATGAGCTTCTGTGTGTGCTCACCAAGCGCATCCCCAGAGTCTATCTGTAACGACAGGGTTCCCGAAAAAGAACCTGCTGCATAGGATAGAACGAGGGGGGCGAACCCATCCCTCCGGGATGGATTCGGGCCAGAGACGGTTTTTTCTCCGAAGAGGTATAAAGACCGTCTGTCCGTGGGAGACTCATAGTACCGCGTTACATAGGAAACTTGGTCCCGTGTGACGCAGGATACTATTTTCCTTCGGAGTGTGAGCATTGTGGATAAGAGCGTCAAGCGCGGAGATATCTTTTATGCTGATCTCAGCCCGGTTGTGGGCAGCGAGCAGGGTGGTGTGCGTCCGGTGCTCATCGTGCAGAACGACACCGGGAACCGGCACAGCCCGACGGTGATCGCCGCGGCGATCACATCCCAGACAGGGAAGGCAAAGCTGCCGACGCATATTGAGCTGGCTGCCCGGCAGTACGGCCTGCCGAAGGATTCTGTGATCCTTTTGGAACAGATCCGAACGCTGGATAAGAAACGCCTGCGGGAGCATATGGGACGAGTGGATGGTCCCATGATGCATCGGGTGGACGCTGCCATAGCCGTGAGCTTTGGTCTGCATCCGGATACTCTCGTCTAATTCTTTGTTGCGGGCATCCCGGCACATGCTTTGCCGGGAAAGCCCGTTCCACAAACGGAATGAACAGGGCTTCTCTGCCTTACATAGAGAAAACGAGTCCCCCAGACCCAAGAAGGGTCCGGGGGACTTTTGTAATAGAAAACTGAATTACAGAGAGAAGTCCTCGTCTTTTAACCGGCTGAAATCCGGAACAGCAGGGCGGGGAGGGACCCGCTTGAGCGGGTCATAGCGAAAGGATCGGCAGGCGTGGTCAGGTTGGGTCACGCCCTTCTTTTTGCAGAGAACCGTTTCCGAATCAATGGATTTTCCCCGCTGACAGTAGCTGCATCGGGGTTCAATTTTCTTTGCAAACAGCATGGGAAGGTCCCTCCTGACGGTTTCATCATTTGGGGTTATTATACCGACTTTTCCCTGTCTTTTCCACACCTTTTTTTCCGAAAAGACAGAAATATCCCCCTGCCAATCCCCATAGGGCAAGCAGTTCCTGTTGGAGAAGAGAGGGAGAGGGCAGGGAAGCGGTGGTGGGTGCCATTGCAGGCAGGGAAAGGGGGAGCAGAGGAGCGGCCAATACCGTAATGAAAGCGGCTAAGATCCCCTGCGTAAATTTTGCGGCCAGGTAGGGAGCGGCAGGAATGTTCGCTTCTCGCCAAAAGGGGAGGGACTGACAGTGAACAGAAAAGCCACCCCATCCCAGAAGAAACGCAGCCAGCAGCAGAGCGGCGGGAGCGTAAGCGACATCTTGCAGGGAAGCGGTCCCGGTGGAGAGTTCCAGTAGCCCCATGAGAAAACTGCGCCAGAGGCCCGGAGTACTTCCAACGGGGGTAAGAGAGGAGAGGTTTTCTACAAAGAAGGGGAGTATGCCGGAGGCATCCACCAGAGCAGTCAGTACAGAAAAAAGAATGACATAGGCGCAGATGGATAGGGTAGAGGAAAAGGCGACGCTCACACAGTCGGGGAATACCGTCAGAAGAGAAACAGTGCTGCTGGAAGAAGAACTGGAAGAGAGGGAAGCCACCTTTCCCCTCCAAATCCGGAGAAAGACGGCAAGCAGAAGTGCAGAAACAAAATTGGCGGTCAAAAGAAGAAAGCCTGCTGTTTTGGAGCCAAATACCCCGACTCCGGCGGCGCCAATGAAAAAGGCCGGACCGCAGTTATTACAGAAAAGGGAGAGTCTGAGGGCTTCCTCTCGGGAACATTCCCCCCGTTGGACCAGTTGAGAGAGGGTACGTGCCCCTACGGGATAGCCTCCCACCATACCCAAAAGGAAAATGGTGGCCCCTGCACTTCCAGTCCCGAAAATGGGACTAAAGAGGCGGGACAACGGGCGGACACAAATCTGGACCACGCCTGTGGAGATGAGCAAGGAAGAGAGAACAAAAAAAGGAAAGAGAGAGGGGACCAGCAGACGAAGACAGAGGGAGATCCCAGCTTGTGCGGCGGCGGCGCTGACCTCTGGAAAGGTAAAAAGAAGGATGCCCAGAAGGAGCAGAGCCAGCAAATCTACGGTGTCTTTCATTCGGTATTTCATGATGGTACCCCCTGATCGTGTATGGTAAAGGGTATGACAGGGCGGGAGAAAGCTTGCTTGTCCTGACAAAATCCTGTCCCTCTTGCGGATTTAGGGAGATTTGGTATAATAGCGGAATAACGAAACCGCTGGTATCAACGAGGGTTTCATTGAAGACGCGATCAACTTATCGATAGGAAGGGAGAGACCCGATGAAAAAAGGAATGGCATTGTTGTTGTCGCTGCTTCTTCTGTTAACTACTGCGGGATGCGCAGGGAAGGAGCCGCAATCCATATCCAAGACGAACTTTATGCTGGACACTGTGGTTACAATCACCCTGTTTGACTGGGAAGACCCGGAGACCATTGATCTGGCCTTTGATGAAATTTCCCGGTTGGAGGCTCTCCTCAGCGTAGAAAAAGAGGGCAGCGATTTGGATAAGCTGGCCAAAGCGGCAGGAAAATCCTGGGTAACCATTGCACCGGAGACCGAAGAGGTGCTGCGGACCGCAAAAGAGTATGCGACTCTATCCGAAGGCCGCTTTGACGTGACGGCGGGTCCGCTGATCGATCTGTGGGACATCCACGATCAGGAAACAGGGCATTATCCCACCCGGGAAGAATTGGCACAGACATTGCCCCTCATTGGCAGCAAAGACCTTCTCATTGAGGATGGAAAAGCCTACTTGGCAAGGGAAGGGATGAAAGTCAATTTAGGGGCCATTGCCAAAGGTTACATTGCCGACAAAGTGAAGGAAGTCCTGGTTGCCAATGGCGTGGAGCACGCTGTGCTGGATTTGGGTCGCAACATCCTGCTGATCGGTGGGCAGTCTGAGGAACAGGCCTTTTTGATCGGGGTGCAAGACCCCAATCAGGCCCAGGGCAGTTTGCTGTGCACGGTAGCAGCCTCGGACAAGAGCCTGGTGACATCTGGGGTATACGAGCGGTACTTTATCTACCATGGCCAGCGGTACCACCATATTTTGGACCCGTATACGGGCTTCCCGGCAGAGAATGGTCTGGCTTCGGTGACGATCCTCTCTGACACTTCTGTACAGGGAGATGCGTTGTCCACCACCTGCCTGCTTCTGGGAGAGGAAAAAGGAATGGCGCTGATTGAGAGCCTGGAAGGGGTTGAGGCGTTGTTTGTCACAGAAGATGGCACGATGACCCAATCTTCTGGCTTTGGCGCGTATCTTACGGAAACGTGAACTGAAACGAGATAAAAAACAGCATCCTGTTGCAGGATGCTGTTTTGCGTTATTGCTTTGGCTTGGGATGGAAGAGCAGGGAAACCAGGTATCCGAAGAAAATTGCGGCGGTGATCCCCCCTGCGGCGGCAGTGACCCCTCCTGTGAGTACGCCCAGAAAGCCGTGGTCGGCTACCGCCTTGGATACACCGGAGGCCAGGTTATAGCCAAACCCAGTGAGAGGAACGGTGGCGCCGGCGCCGCACCACTGTATCAAGTGGGGATACAGTCCGGTGGCACCCAACACCAGTCCAGCTAGTACATAGACAATGAGGATCCGAGCGGGGGTCAGCTTGGTGCGGTCGATGAGAATTTGACCGATCATACAGAGTACGCCGCCGCAGAGAAATGCAGCGACATAGGTTGCAGGGCTGCTCATAGGTTCTCCTCCTTTTCGGTGCTGATGGATACGGCGTGACAGATCCCGGGGATGCTCTCTCCCTGCATGGTAGAGATGGGAGAATGGAGGGCACCCGTGCCGCAGAAGAGCAGGTGATTTATCCTACCCTGGCTCATTTCCCGGAGAAGATATCCGGTTAACACCAATGCGCTGCATCCACAGCCGGAACCGCCGGTATGGACATCCTGCCGGGATGGATTAAAGAGGAGTACGCCGCAATCGCGGTAATTTTTATGCAGGTCAACACCGTCGCTGCGGAAAAAGTCGGCCACAATTTCTGCGCCTAAGCTTCCCAGATCCCCGGTGACAATCAAATCATAAAAATCAGGGGAACGGTTTGTCTCCTCGAAATGGGTGCGAATGGTATCATAGGCAGCGGGAGCCATGGCAGCGCCCATATTATTTGCGTCGGTAATCCCTTTGTCCATGACCTTTCCGGTGGTGACATGGGTAAGGAAGGGGCCAGGGCCCCGACGAGAGAGAATGACAGCGCCAGAACCAGTTGCCGTCCATTGCGCGGTAGGCGGCTTTTGTCCGCCGTATTCCAGGGGACTGCGGTACTGCCGCTCCGCAGAGCAGAAATGGGAAGAGGTCAGGGCGGCGGTATAGGAAGCAAATCCGCCGTCGATGAGCATGGCGCTGAGGGAGAGGCCTTCCGCCATAGTAGAGCAGGCTCCATACAAACCGAAGAGGGGGACATTCTCCCCGCGAAGAGAGTAGGAGGTGGCAATACACTGGTTTAAAAGGTCTCCGGCAAACACATAGTCCAACAGGCTGGCTTTGATCCCTGCTTTGGACAGAGCAAAAGAGAGAGCCTGTTTTTGCATGGCGGTCTCCGTTTTTTCCCAGCTCTTCTCTTCAAAGCGGTCGTCTTCGCTGATGAAGTCAAAGCAGTGTCCCAAGGGACCTTGTCCTTCCATGTGGCCTGCGGCGCTGCCGTATCCAACAATGGAAGGAGGGTGCGCAAAGCGGACGGTCTGCCGCCCCAGCTTTTTTGTATCCACGTCAGATTCCTCCTTGTTCGGATGGTTTTGATAGCTTGTGCAAAACCGGAAGAAGTATGCAGGAAAGCGGAAGATTCCCCTGTCTTGGAAAAAGGAAATCGGAAAAAAACTGGACTTTTCTTTCTGGGCTGTACTATAATAACAAAAACCCTCCTATGACACACAGGATAGAAAGGAGCCTTTTTCTATGGCAAACGCATCGTTGCTGACACAAAAGGTGCAGGAGATCCACCTGGTGAATAAGTTAGATCGGTCCGGACAAGTACAGCTGGACAGCTCTTTTTCTTTGAACGTAAACTTTGCCGCAGACGGCAGCCGCTGCATGGGAAAACTGCAGCAGACCTTCCGCGATAAGGAGTTTGCAGGCGGTAAATTTGTGATGACGATTGAGCTGGTGGGAATCTTCCAGTGCAATGGGGCGTTTACCGATGAGGTAAAGCGCCAGGTCCATGCTGAGGTCTATGATCAGCTCTTCCCCTACATGCAGTCGCAGTGCGCTGCGCTGGCTGCTGCATCCGGGATTCCCGGGCTGATGCTGAGAAAGTCTACCATCAATCCGGACAGCATCGCGGTCAATAAAAAAGGGCCTGATGGCCCGGACCGGAATCCGGACGGCGGTCCGAAACTGACCCTCCTTGACTGATGAAACACGCCATTTATCAGGACCTCTGGAGGGAGAACCTCCATCGAGGAGAGAGCATCGCGCTGCGATGCGGAGAGCAGAGCCTGTCCTACCAGAGCTTTTTTGAGGCGATTCTTCGCGCTGAGGCCGGCTTGCGGGCCATGGGCGTTCAGGCGGGGGACGTTGTGACGCTGTTCACCTTAAATACGCCGGAGAGCGTAATTGCCTTTTACGCCATTGATCGCATTGGCGCTGTGGCCAACTGGGTGGACATGAAACTGGCACCCAGCGAAGTGGAGCCCTACCTGACCAGGGCAGGGTCCAAGGTGGTCATAGTGTTGGAACTGGCTTTTTCCAAAATTTATGCCAACCGGGGAGAAGCACCCACGGAGCATTTTGTGGTCCTTCCTGTTTCTCCCTATGTTCCCCACCAGTTGGGAGAGAAACTGCGGCTGGGAAGCTGGCGTGCCCGCGCAGGAGGGGGATGTGTATCTTGGGAAGCATTCCTTGCAGAACCCTCCAAAGAAGAGCCGGAGACCGAGCGGTGGGAAGAACCGGTGGCCATTACCTACACCGGAGGAACTACGGGACCTGCCAAGGGTGTGACCTTGTCCCGGCGGGCTTTTTCCTGCTCTCTCATGCAGTATACTGCGGCGAAAACAGAGTATGGTCCGGGAGGAGCTACCTTGACCCTTCTGCCGGTGTTTTCTGCCTTTGGTTTGTGCCAGTGTATCCATGTGCCCCTGTGCATGGGGATGACGGTGATTTTGGCTCCGCTCTTTTTGCCCCACGAGCTGGGGGATCTGCTGGTCCGCTACCGGCCGCAGCAGGTGTCCGGCACGACGTCCTATTGGCAGCTGCTGCTGAGGAGCAAAGCCACGGAGCAGGCGGATCTTTCGTTTTTGAAGGTACCCAGAAGCGGGGGCGATGCCATGACTGCTGAGATGGAGCGGAGAATTAACCGTTACCTGTCCCAGCGGGGCGCTTCCGGGCGGCTCATCAAAGAGTACGGGATGTCGGAAGTTTGCGGCATCGTTTGCCTGAATCATGAGGATAGTTTTGAGGTGGGCAGTGTGGGTAAGCCCATGCAAGGCTGCCGGATCGCTGTGGTGAACCCGGAAACCGGGGAAGCGGTCCCGGATGGGGTGCAGGGAGAGATCCTGATCCATAGCAACACGGTGATGAACGGTTACTATGGCATGCCTGAAGCGAATAGCCAGGTACTGCAACCAGGTCCGGAAGGCCTTCTCTGGGTCTGGACCAAAGACGAAGGATTCCGTAAAGAAGACGGCAGCCTTGTGATCACAGGGCGTCGTAAGCGCATGATTTCCCGGAATGGATTTAAGATTTTTCCTTCGGTCATTGAAGAATGCCTGCTGCGCAATGAAGCGGTGGAAAGCTGCGCTGTGGTGGGGGGAGAGAGTCCCAAAGGCGAGATGATGCCAGTTGCTCACATTGTCCCTTCCTCTGGAGTAGACCAGGGTAAACTGGAGGAAACTTTGCGGGCTTTGTGTAAGCAACAGCTGAACAACTACATGCTGCCTGCTGCCTACTGTTTCCGAGAGGAACTCCCCTTGACTGACCGAGGCAAGCTGGACTATCTTGCTTTGGAACAGGAAACGCATCTATAAAAGAAAAGCCTGACTTACGAGTTAGAGGCGTCGTTTGTTGTTTTGTCCTTGGTAGAAGAATCCTTTTTTGTTTTTCGCTGCTGTTGCAGCGCTTTTCTTGCTGCGACGAAAGCGAGCGAACCGCCCAGTTGGGTGAGAATGGAGGCGACGTTGGCAGCCTCTTCTTCGGATAGATGTTCTGCCAGCAAATTCGCCATAAGAGTGATAAACGTGCTTTCTTGAGAAGGGGTCATAGATGATCACCTCATGGCAGCATAGTAGGGAAAAAATATTCTTTCGGATGAAAAAAGACGAATGTACGATCCGTTCACAGGGCGTGCATTCGTCTTTTTATTGAAGTTTTACTGGGAACAGAAGAGCAGAGACAGAAGGGCAGTATACACCTGCCAGAGAGAGAGACGGGGTACCTCTTCCTGGGCTGCGATGGGAATGGTTTCTTTGGCTTTTCCATCCACCAGGACGGTCAGCGTGCCGATCTCCTGTCCTTTGGCAACGGGGGCTTCGATGGTATCCTGGAGAGAGAGGGTGGTGGTGAGTTTCCCGGCATCCTCTTTGGGCAGCAGGAGCTTCGTTTCTTTGGTGAGGACGGGCTGTACAGTGGGTTGGGTACCCAACGTCACAGGGATGGGGGACAGGGGCTCAGAGGGCGCAGCAGTCACCAGAGAAAACCCGGCAAATCCATAGGAGAGAAGGGCCTTGGCTGTCTCGAAGCGGTCCTGGGAGGTAGGAGAGCCCAAAACGACAGCAATGAGTTCCATCCCTTCTTTCTCTGCTGTGGCAGAGACACAGTAGAGGGCGGAGTCGGTGGAACCGGTTTTCAGACCGGTTGCTCCGTCATAGAATCGAATGAGTTTATTGGTGTTGGACAGTTGGAAGGTACCGTCCCGCAGAGTGTCCATCCAGATCGTGGTGTAGGTTCGGATGTCCGGATGATGGAGGATCAACTCTCGTGACATCAAGGCAATGTCGTAGGCGGAGGTGATGTGTCCTTCCGCTGGCAGTCCGGTGCAATTCATGAAGATGGTGTCGTTCATGCCAAGTTCCTTGGCTTTTGCGTTCATTTTCTCGACAAACGCATCTTCACTTCCCGCCAGATATTCTGCCATGGCCACAGAGGCGTCGTTGCCAGAGGCCACGGCAATGGCTTTGAGCATATCATGAACGGAGAAAGATTCTCCTTCCTTCATATAGACCTGAGAACCGCCCATTCCGGCGGCAGCAGCGGAGACAGGGACCATGGTTTCTTTGGTGATTTGCCCCTGATCCAGCGCTTCCATGATCAGGAGCATGGTCATCACCTTTGTGACGCTGGCAGGTTCCAGCTGGTCGTGAGCATGTTCTTCATAGAGGACCTCTCCGGTCGTCTTTTCCATGAGAAGCACTGCTTTGGCGTTGGTCTCCGGACCGGCAGCGGAAACAGGAAGAAGAGAACATAGGAAAAGGATACAAAGGGTGCAAATCCAGAATTTTTTCATGGGAGAAACCTCCTGACCAGGGGAAACTTGATTACTGCAAGGGTATGCACCAGGAGGAAACTTTATGCTTTGACAAAAAACAAAGACCCCCCTGCGGCATACGCCGCAGGGGGGTATAAACAGGATCAGTCTTTCTGCGCCAGAGCGGGAAGGGAGTTGGCCCAGATTTGGTACTGGTCCATCTTGCTCTGGCAGGATGCCCAGTCGGGACCTGTGGCCAAAATATAGACCTTGATCTTCGGCTCAGTGCCGGAGGGACGAACCACGATGGTGGTGCCGTCGGTCAAAAGGTAGCTCAAGACGTTGGACCCAACCAACTCCATAGCAGAGGTTTCGCCGGTGGCAGTGTTGGTCTCTGTGCCGCTTTGATAATCCCGATGGAATTCCACGGCGGTGCCGGCCAACTGCTTGGGGGGGGCCTGGCGCAGCTTTGCCATGATCGTTTTCATGTTGGTCATCCCCTCCAGACCGGGCATCACCAGGTTCAGGGTCTTTTCGCCGTAGTAGCCATACGTCTCGTAGAGACGCTGCAGAGCATCCAGAAGGGTCATACCCTGGCTGGCATACCAAGCCGTCATCTCTGTGAGCAGGAGGGAAGCGGTGATGGCGTCTTTGTCCCGGAGGTAGTCACCGATCATGTATCCAATGGACTCCTCATAGGAGAAGATCACGTGGCCTTCTCCAGCGGCCTCCAGCTGGTTCTTTTTTTCGGCCATGAATTTAAAGCCGGTGAAGGTGTCGTAGCACCGCAGCCCGTTGGCCACTGCCACTTTTCTGGCCATGTTGGTGGTGACCAGGGATTTCAGGGCGACCGCGTCAGAGGGGAGAGTGCCTGCCCGCTTCTTGGCGCCGATGAGATAGTCCAGCAGCAGAACGCCGGTCTGGTTTCCTGTGATCTGTACGTAATCTCCCTGTCCGTTTTTCACCTGAATGGCCACCCGGTCTGCGTCAGGGTCGGAGCCGAGGATCAGCTGCGCATCGACCTTTTTGGCCAGTTCGACGGCCAGGGCGAAGCTCTCGGGGGTCTCCGGGTTCGGGGAAGAGACTGTGGGGAAGGAACCGTCGATCACCATCTGCTCAGGGACACAGTAGAGATGCTGAATGCCCAGTTCTTTCAGAACATAGGGAATCTGCTGGTAGCCGGTTCCATGGAAGGGGGTGTACACCATACGGAAGGTGTCAGCCACCTTGGCCACAGAGGCTTTGTCATTGATTTGATCGAGAACATGGGAGAGGAACTGGTCATCGGTTTCCTGCCCCAGCAGAGAGATGAGGCCCTGCTCGGTGGCAGCGTCGTAGGACATGGTTTTGACGTCGTCAAACACATCCAGACGATTCATCTCCTGGGCGATGGCAGCGGCATGCTGGGGAGGCAGCTGTGCGCCATCCGACCAGTAAACCTTATAGCCGTTGTATTCCGGGGGATTGTGGCTGGCGGTCACGTTGAGGCCGGCGATGCATCCATATTCCCGGACAGCAAAGGAGAGCTCCGGCGTGGGGCGCATGGCGGAAAAGAGTCTGACGGGGATACCATTGGCAGCCATCACGCAGGCAGCTTCCCGAGCAAATTCCTGAGAGTGGTGGCGGCAGTCAAAGCAGATCGCTACCCCTTTTTTTGCAGCGTCAGCGCCTTCTGCCAGGATCACCTGGGCAAAGGCCTGGGTCGCGTGTCGGATGACGTAGACATTCATACGGCGCAAGCCGAGCCCCATGACGCCCCGAAGGCCGGCGGTGCCGAACTCCAGAAGACCATAGAACCGGTCTTCGATTTCTTTGGGATCAGAGGCAATTTGCTTCAACTCGTTGCGTTCTTCCTGAGTGAGCGCGCTGCTGTTGAGCCAGCGAGAATAGTGGGTTTCATAAGACATGGAGAGATCTCCTTTCTGGATACTACAGCCCGCAGCAGGGACTATTTATGGTAACGGGTACCGGCATTGATTTGGAAGCATCGGTAGAGCTGCTCCAACACCATGACCCGTGCCAGATGATGGGGGAAGGTCATAGGGGACATGGATAGGCGCAGCTGGGCTCTGTCTTTGACGCTGGAATGTAAACCGAAAGAGCCGCCGATCACCAGTGTCAGTGAGGAGGTCCCCTCTACCGTCCATTTCCTGACCTGAGAGGCCAGCTGCTCGCTGGAGAGAAGCCCGCCTTCTACACATAAGGCGATCAGCTTTCCCCCCTTTGGGAGTTTCTGAAAAATGGCTGCAGCTTCTTTTTCCAATGCCGCTTCGATCTGTGCAGGGGATGGGGTATCGGGGAGGCGTTCTTCCGGCAACTCTATGACCGAAAGCTTACAGAATGGGTTCAACCGCTTTTCGTACTCTGCGCAGGCGGCAGAAAAATGTTTTTCCTTTAGTTTCCCCACGCAAAGCAGCTGAATGGAAAGCATAGGAAACCTCCTTATGGGATAAAAAATGAAAAACGGACAGCGGAAACCCGCTGTCCGTTGGTATTTGGGGCATAACGGACCCGGGCTGACGCAAGAAGGTCAGCCGACACTACTTCCATTGCTGCGCCAGTCATCGTCCGGCAAGTATTTAATGTGGATATCTGCGCCTAATTTTTCCAGCTTTTCCACAATACCCTCGTAACCGCGCTCGATATGATAGACCTGGTCGATCTCGGTGATACCGTGGGCGGCCAGACCGGCTACGATCATGGCGGCGCCGGCACGAAGGTCGCAGGCGCAAACCGGTGCGCCGGTCAACTGATGCACGCCTTCAATCACAGCGATCTTCCCATCCACCTGGATGTTGGCACCCATGCGGCGGAACTCGTCTGCATAGCGATAGCGATTGTCCCAAACGCCCTCGGTGAGGATGCTGGTGCCCTCTGCCAGGCAGAGCACAGCTGCGATTTGAGGCTGCATGTCAGTGGGGAAGCCGGGATAGGGCATGGTCTTTACGTTGGTTCGGGTGAGCTTACCAAACCGGCGGACGATGAGAGAATCTCCGTCTTCCTTGATATCCACGCCCATCTCAACCAGCTTGGCTGTGATGCAGTCCAGATGCTTGGGGATGATGTTATTGATCCGGACCTCACCGCCAGCGGCAGCAACTGCGGTCATATAGGTGCCCGCTTCGATCTGGTCAGGAATGATGGAATAGGAACCGCCGCGCAGCTTTTTCACGCCGCGGATCTTAATGACGTCGGTTCCAGCCCCCATGATATCAGCCCCCATGGAGTTGAGGAAGTTGGCCAGATCAACAATATGAGGCTCTTTGGCTGCGTTTTCAATGATGGTGAGACCATCGGCCAGGGAAGCAGCCAGAATGATGTTCATGGTAGCGCCCACGGACACCACGTCCAGATAGACCTGGGCGCCGTGAAGACGGCCAGAGGGAGCAGCGGCATAAATAAAGCCGTTTTCCACCTGGATCTCAGAGCCCATGGCAGAGAACCCCTTCAAGTGCTGGTCAATGGGACGTACTCCCAGGTCGCAGCCGCCAGGAGGGGGCACTTCTGCCCGCCCAAAGCGACCCAGCAGCGCACCGATCAGGTAGTAAGAGGCGCGAATTTGCCGGGCTAATTCATAGGGCACATTCTGTTTATAAACGCAGGAGCAATCCAGCTCTACTGTGGTATGGTTGATCATTTTTACCTTGGCACCCAGGTCTTGCATAATGCCAAGGATCAGGGTTACGTCGCTGATATTGGGAACATTTTCAATCCGGCAGACGCCGTCTACCAGAAGGGCAGCAGGGAGAATAGCCACAGCGGCATTTTTTGCGCCGCTGATTTCAACCTCACCATGGAGAGGCTTTCCACCGCAGATCACATATTTTGTCAAAACGGCACCTTCTTTTCATGCTCAGTCGATTCTATCGATGTATATAGGAAGAGATCGGCGCAGCAAAACGCTGGGGAACGCCGTATCTATCATTTCCGCTTTTCGCGCACCCCATGTATGAACAACGCAAAAAGAAGCGAGAGGGGTGCGAACCTTGTGCAGGAAGTAAATCAAAACCATAGATTTTGGCACAACATGTTAATGGCGACGAAAGGACTCGTCGTCACACTTTTAGCCATTATACCATTATGCACAGGAAAATGAAAGATGAAATTTAACAAAATATGAGATTTTAGTGAAATTATTTCATCAGTCTATGAAAAATTCCTTGCCGAAAACGGTCGAAACGGCATGGAAGGAAAGGCGAACAGAAGCACGCCATGTCGGGCGGGAAAGCAGCTGACTTCCATGGAAGAAGGGATCGGCTGCGCCGAAGCGGCCAGGGCAGCGTGGACCAGGGCGTGGGCAGTCTCCCGGGTCAGTGTCCCGGAAAAGGCGGGGTGAGCGTGCAGTTCCTGGTAGGAAAAGTAGAGGACAGCCCCTGCACCGCTGACAGAAATGGTCATAGAAAAACCTTCAGAATGATGGGATCTTCATCATTATAGAAAAAGGAGGGGCGGCGTGCAAATGTAAAGCTTACCAGGGAAAAACGTTGGCATAAGAAAGGGGAATATGCTATAATTATAGGGTTAAACTGGCTCGAACATCCAGGCCCTGCCTTGTCGCTCAACGAGGAAGAGGGCGTGGATTCGCAATTGATTTTGAAATGGTTGAGGTGAAAATATGGAACTGAAAGAAGAGATGGTCTCTCAGCAGACGGTATATGAAGGAATTATCGTGAATGTGCGCCGGGACAAAGCGCGGCTATTGGACGGAAGGATCACCAACCGGGAAGTGGTGGAACACCCGGGCGGGGTGGCGATCTTTGCCATGGATACCCAGGAGAATGTCTTTCTGGTCCGCCAGTACCGCTATCCCATGGGGGAAGTGGTGCTGGAGCTTCCGGCTGGTAAACTGGAAAAGGGAGAGAACCCCAGAGAAGCGGGCCTCAGAGAACTGGAGGAAGAGACCGGCTTGATACCCGGAACCTTTCTTCCCATGGGATGCAGTTATTCCTCCCCAGGGATCTTTGCAGAGAAGATCTACCTTTTCTTTGCAGAGGATCTAAAACAAGGCCCTGTCCATCCGGATGATGGTGAGTTTGTAGAAACCGTGAAGATCCCGTTTTCTGAGCTCATGGATATGGTGCGGCGGGGCGAGATCCGGGATGGAAAGTCTCTGGCGGGGATCCTGAAAGCGTCGCTGCTGCTTGAGGAGAGAAAAAAGTAAAAACGCGGCATTGGAAGAAGGGAAAGATGTGCAATGGACGTAAAACGGGTGCTGATCGTGGAGGACGAAAAGAATATTGTTGATATTCTGCGGTTCAATCTCCAGAAGGAAGGCTACGAGACGCTGGAAGCCTTCGATGGCGTTACCGGATTGCAGCTGGCCCTGGAGGAAAATCCAGATCTCATATTGTTGGATCTCATGCTGCCTGGCATGAATGGGTTTGAAGTGTGCAAGACCATTCGGGACAAGGGCAAGAGCACCCCTGTTCTGATCATTACTGCCCGGGAAGCCGAGCAGGATAAGATTCTCGGGCTGGACCTGGGGGCTGACGATTACATCACCAAACCGTTCTCCATTCGTGAACTCATGGCACGGATCAAGGCGAACATTCGTCGGGTCGGGATGTTGAGTGAGCCAACAGAGAAAGAGGAGGCGCTTTATCTGGACTTCGGCCGTCTGGTGATCGACCAGGGAGCCAACTTGGCCAGGAAAGACGGGAACGACCTGGAATTGACCCAACGGGAGTTTGAACTTCTGACATACCTGGCCTCCAATCAGGGAAAGGTCTTTTCCCGTCAGGAACTGATGGAGGCAGTGTGGAACTATGAGGGCTATGTAGGCGATGTGCGGGCGGTAGATGTTGCGGTCCGGCGCCTGCGGGAAAAGGTGGAGGACAATCCTGCCCGGCCCAGATATATCATCACCCGTCGGGGAGCAGGGTATCTGTTTCAGAACGACGGATAAAGAAAGACAGAGGGAGGGTGAGGAACGTTGCTGCGCAGCCTGCATATCAAGCTCGCACTGATCATGACCCTGCTGGTCGTCTGTTTGATGACGTTGGCGGGTGCATTTCTGATCAACTCGGTGAACCGTTTCTATCTCAACGAGTTTTACTCCCAGATGGCGGATGTGTTCAGCAATGACACGGAGTTTGTGCGGGACCTCTTGACGAAAACGGACGGAGAGACAGACGGCGTCCAGGCGCTGAATCAGGTGCTCACAGCCAAAATGGGAGCGCTGGGAGTGGACGGAAGAAACCGGAACTATTACATCCTGGATGGTACCACAGGGGCCTATCTTGTGGGTTCTAACGAGGATGAAGGCAAATCCCTCAGCATTACGCCGAACCTTTACATCGCCATGACGGAGGGGAAGGAAGGGAACCAGAGCGACCTGACCACAAACTACATGGACCTGGCCCTGCCCATTGAGCGCGGCGGGCAGGACTATATCATCTATATTCTGGATGAGCGGAATACCGTGCGGGAACTCAACACACAGCTTTTCCAGCTGATCATTGAGGCGCTGGCCTTTGGTCTTGTGATCTCTGTGCTCCTTTCCTTCCTGCTTTCCCGCGCCATGGTCAATCCCATCCTGGCCTTGACACGGGGCGCCAAGCGTGTGGCCGAGGGGGACTTTGACCATGAGATCCAGGTGGAATCCCATGACGAGATCGGTGTCCTGACCAATACCTTTAATGATATGGCGGACCAGCTGAAAAATACCATCCGGGAAGTGGAGAACGAACGGACCAAGCTGAGCACGCTCTTTCTCCACATGACCGATGGAGTGGTGGCCTTTAACCAGGCGGGAGAAGTGATCCATTCCAATCCCGCTGCGGAAGAGATGCTGGCCCTCTCCATTCCGGTGGGAGGCGCAGTACGCTACGAGGATCTGTTTGAGGAGATCGCCCCCCTGGACACTGTACTGAATATGGAGAGCGACTGCCTGGACCGGGCAATGGTGCGGGAGGACCGCAGCCTGTTCCTTCTTCTGGTTCCCTACAACAGAGAGAAGCAGGTGGGTGTGCTGGCAGTGATCCATGACGTGACCCAGCAGGTGAAGAATGAGGCCATGCGGCAGGAGTTTGTGGCCAACGTGTCCCACGAACTCAGAACACCGGTGACCAACATTCGCAGCTATGCAGAAACGTTGTGGGAAAACCCCGACCTTCCCACGGATATGAGAAAGAACTTCCTGCAGGTGGTGCTCAACGAGAGCGACCGGATGACCCATATCGTACAAGACCTTCTGACCTTGTCCCGCTTTGACTCTGGACAGAGCCAGCTGAATCTCCGACGGTTCTCTTTTGGGCAGGTGCTGAAGGAGAGTTACCAGGCGATCCTTCTGGAAGCGCAGCGCCACGGGCACTACCTGGCTCTGCGTGGAGAGGATGCGGTGCCTTTCATTGTGGCGGACCGGGAGCGCATTTTGCAGGTGATCATGAATGTGCTGTCCAACGCCATCAAGTATACGCCGGATGGGGGCAGGATTCTGATGACCGCCGGAACAGAAGGGAACTGGGTCTGGCTGGAGGTTTCGGACAACGGCATCGGCATCCCGGAAGAGGACAGAGAGCGTATTTTCGAACGGTTCTATCGGGTGGATAAGGCCAGATCCAGAGAATCTGGCGGAACCGGCCTGGGCCTTTCCATTGCGCAGGAGATCATAGCGCAGCACAAAGGAGTGCTCACCCTGGTGGATCGCCAGCAGCCTGGCACCACCATTCGAATGGAACTGAATATAGGAGGGCCGGAGCGATGCGGAGAACCTTGAACCGGCGGACCATTGACCGGCTGGAAAACCTGTTGATCCTGCTTCTGCTCTGCACGGCCTTGTTTCTGGTGAAAAAAACAGGGATGTTTCAAGATGCCTTTCATTGGACGACAAACCAAACCGCTCAGACACTCAACGGCATGCAGGATACCGCCCTCTATCGGGGAACCCCGGTCAGAATGATGGTAAAAACCCAGGGGACGCGGTACGGTGTTCAGTATGACCAGAACGCTGTGAATGCCCTCTATCAAGAGGGGTTCTCTGCGTTTTTGACCAAATCGGTTGCGTCTATGGAACGGCCCAGGGAAGCCTCTCTGGATGAGTGGAAACAAGCGGTGGAACAGGCAGACACCTGGGTGTTTTATGACTTTCTTTACGATGTTTCCTTTGCAGGGCAGGACAACCAGGAGGAACGGGAGGCGCGCTTGTTCTTTGTGACGATGAACAGCGGCTGGGCCGATACGGTGTACTATTACCAGGATAAAACAGGGCATTTTTATAAGGCGCGTATTAAGGAATCGGGCCTTTCTTTTCCCAGGAACATCGAAAAGCAGAAGGAGGGAGAGGTTCACTTTGCCTTTGAGGTCCCTGAGATCGCAGAGGTCGTGGCTCCCTTTATGATGATCGGGGATCTGCCGACTGCCTGCCCGGTGTATACAGCATCCAACCCTCTGGAGGGGATCGACACCATTGGGAGGAATCGGATCCTGGAGCTGTTGGGCTTCCATGAACAGGCTGCATCCTT
Source organism: Evtepia sp. (assembly GCF_034090835.1). Lineage (GTDB taxonomy): Bacteria > Bacillota > Clostridia > Oscillospirales > Oscillospiraceae > Evtepia. Next base: position 7,154 of record NZ_JAXDRS010000008.1, on the reverse strand, counting down.
TTATCACTCTGCGGATGGAGAAGTGATCCAGGAGGGGTCGGATACCCTCAGGATCCAGAAGAACGGAAGCCTTGTGTTCCATGGTTCAGAAAATGGAGACTCCAGATACCAGGCGTTGTCATCACGCAGCAAGGACCTGCAGATCAAGGCAGAAGAAGTTTTGCAGAGCCTGCGTCCTGTCTGGAGCGGACTGGGAGAGATGCGCTGTCAGAGCATCACGGTGCTGCCGGAAGGGGAGATGGAGCTGCGCTTCACCTATACTCTGGATGGCATCCCGGTTTATCTGGGAGAGGATGGCTGGAGCGCGCGCTTTGTTTTCCGGGGCACGCATCTGATTTCCTACACGATCTATTTCCGGCAGTATTCGGTTGGCGAAGAACGCAGCCCGGTGCTCCCTGAGCGGCAGGTGGCCGCAGCTGCACACGCCATGGGCCAGACGGGCAAAGAGCTGCAGCTCTACTATCGTGACGATGGCGGCAAAGGGGCTGTTCAAGCGGGGTGGATCCCCAGGGATCAGGGCTAAAGGAGGTGCGGTATGGAGCGCTCAAAACTGAAGCTGACTGTTATCTTTTTGCTGGCTGTGTTAAACATATGCCTGCTGGGGATCGTCTTCGTGCAAAACCGTCAGTCCCATGCCTATGAAGAGATCACATACAGACAAGCCACTGTATACCTGAAAAAAAACGGGATCGACGTGGAACCAGAGATCATCCCATGGGACAGTATTTTTCTGTCGCAAAGCCCCGGGGATACTGCCATGATCATGGAGCCGGAGAACCTGCCCAAAGAAGGGTTTCCCGAAAACTGCGACATACAGGTGATGCGAGAGCCGGCGACCCTCTTGGTAGACTTTGTCCAGGGGCTTTCCAAACTGGAGAAAACCTGCCATGAGATCACCTCGATTACAGAGGGATACCATTACAGCGGGGAAGGGGCGCGGGCTGTGCTGACCCCCATGTGGAAGATCGATACCGACGCAGGGGTATTTCTCCTGGACTGTGGGTCTGGAGAACTGTCTCTGTATTCTGGATCGTAAAAGAAATCGAAAAAACGTGCGTACCGTTTCGGTACGCACGTTTTTTGTTAGACAAAAGGATTAGCCTTCTTCCTGGATTGCCTTTGCGTCTTCAATGGCCTTCTGCTGTGCTGCGGGAGGAGCTTCCTCATAGCGCACGAAGTGGAAGGAGAAAGAGCCGCGGCTCTGGGTGATGGAGCGCAGGTCAATGGCGTAAGTGGTCATCTCAGCCATGGGGACCTCAGCTTCCAGGATCTGATCGCCGTCGGGCGTGGGATTCATACCCATCACACGGCCGCGGCGCTTGTTCAGGTCGCCCATAACGTCGCCCAGGTAGCTGTCGGGAATGGTGACCTTCAGCTCACCGATGGGCTCCAGGATGGTGGGATTTGCGTTGGCAATGCCTTCCTTGTAAGCCAACTGAGCGGCAGTCTTGAAGGCCATTTCGTTGGAGTCAACGGGGTGATAGGAACCGTCGTACAGAGTAGCCTTCAGGCCAACCAGAGGATAGCCAGCCAGAACGCCCTTGTTCACGGCGTCACGCAGGCCCTTTTCCACGGCGGGGAAGAAGTTCTTGGGCACGCTGCCGCCGAAGACCTCTTCTGCGAAGATCATCTCTTCGGACTCGTCCTGGGGCTCGAAACGGATCCAAACGTCACCGAACTGGCCGCTGCCGCCGGTCTGCTTCTTGTGACGGCCGTGGGCCTCCACCTTCTTGCGGATCTTTTCACGATATGCCACGCGAGCGTCAGACAGCTCAGCGTCCACACCGAAGCGGCTCTTCAGACGGGAGACCAGCACGTCCAGCTGAATATCGCCAGCGCCGGACAGGACCACCTGATGGGTCTCGGCGTTGTTGACGATGGTGAAGGTGGGATCTTCTTCGTTCATACGAATGAGGCCGGAAGCGACCTTGTCGTCCTGGCCGCGGGTCTTGGGGGAGATGGCCTTGGAGAAGCAGGGCTCTGCGAAGGGGATGGCAGCGGGCTTCACAGCGAACTTGGGATCGCACAGAGCTTCGCCGGTTTTCAGACGATCCATCTTGCCGATGGCGCCGATATCGCCGCATACCAGTTCCTTGACTTCTTCGTTCTTCTTGCCCTTCATCACGTAGAGACGGCCCAGCTTGTCAGTTTGGCCGGTGGTGGTATTCACCAGGCTCATGTCAGAGGTGAGCTTGCCGGACAGGAGCTTCACAAAGGAGTACTTGCCATACTGGTCGGAAACGGTCTTAAAGACAAAAGCTACCGTGGGACCAGCGGGGTCGCACTTCACTTCAACTGCCTCGCCGGCTTCGTCCTCAGCAGCCACGGGAGCAGCTTCTGCGGGGTTGGGAACCAGGTCGATGATGCAGTTCATGAGGTACTTGGTACCCATTCCGGTGATGGCGCTGCCACACACCACGGGGGCGATGCTGGCGTCCTTCACGCCGGCCTTGAGGCCGCGGATGATCTCTTCGGCGGAAAGCTCACCAGCGTCGAAGTATTTTTCCATGAGCTCTTCGTCCACGCCGGCAGCAGCTTCCATGAGTTCTGCATAGGCGTTGTCCACATCGCCGGCGACATCAGCGGGGATGGCGATCTCACCCTTGGCGTCATATGCCTTCTTGTGGAGCAGGTCCACGAAACCGGTGACGACGTTGCCAGCGCCCATAATGGGGTAGACGATGGGAGTCACAGCGGTGCCGAACTTGTCTTTCAGAGCGGCGACGGTGGCGTTCATGTCGGCGTTCTCTTCGTCGCAGCGGGAGATATAGATGATGCGGGGCATGTTGCGTTCACGGAGCATCTTCCATGCGCGGTCAGCGCCAACGCTCAGGTCGTCCTTGGCGGAGCAGACGATCACGCCTGCATCGGCAGCGTACAGAGCGGAGCAGACTTCACCGGCGAAGTCAAAGTTACCCGGGGTGTCCAGCACGTTCAGTTTATGGTTCTCATAAGAAAGAGGAGCGCAGGCCATAGAGATGGAAATCTGACGCTTGACTTCCTCTGGATCATAGTCGCAGGTAGTGTTTCCGTCGGTGGTTTTACCCATACGGTCGATCGCACCCGTGAGGAAAAGCATGCTTTCAGCCAGAGAGGTTTTGCCGTTGCCGCCGTGGCCGAGCAGACAAACGTTGCGAATTTTGTCGGTGGAATAGCTCATAACAGTGTTCTCTCCTTATTTACAAATAGGACGGAATAATGTCACCCGTGGCAAAACGGGGTCATTTGTCTCCATAAAGTAAAGTATACAACAAGAGCGAGTTGCTGACAACAAAAAAATAAGAAATTTACGAAAGAAACCTAAAAAAAGAGGGGTTTTTTCTTACACATGAATACGCTTTCATAAAAATCAAGGGAAAAGAGAAAGAAAATCCAAAGTTTTTTTGCTTTGCAGCAAAGAAGTGCAGACCAGGAGTGGAGTATTACAGGCCTTCGTCCGGATCCTTCAGTTCCCGTTTGATGCCTGCGGTCACACGGTAGACATCCTCCAGCGTGGTGATTTTGGAGATCTCACTTTTCCAGTAACCGGCGTGAGGGACCCCTTTCAGATACCAGGCATAATGCTTTCTGGCCTCCAGGCAGGCGATCTTCTCGCTTTTATATTCTGCCGCCATTTGAAACTGACGGACGGCAGTGTCGCACCGCTGGGCCAGAGGAGGAAGAGGGGGAATCGGTTTTCCCTCGACGGCTGCCCTGGCCTGCTGGAAGATCCAGGGGTTACCGAACACACCCCGGGCGATCATCACAGCGTCTGCACCGGTATACTTCAAAATACGGGCCGCATCCTGCCCGGAAAACACATCGCCGTTGGCAATGACAGGGATAGAAAGGGCTTGCTTCATTTCCCGGATGTAATCCCAGTTGGCGGTACCGGCATACATCTGCACTTTGGTACGGCCGTGCAGCGTGATGGCGGCCACCCCCAGCTGTTCCAGACGTTTGGCCAGCTCCAGACAAACAATGTTTCCCTTGTCCCAGCCGAGGCGCATCTTTACCGTGACGGGACGGCTTCCGGCGCCCTGGATGACAGCTTCTGCCACCTGGCAGGCTTTGTCCAGGTCTTTGAGCAGGCCGGAACCGTCGCCATTGTTGGCGATTTTGGGAACGGGGCATCCCATGTTGATATCAATGATATCAGCGCCGGAGACCTCACCGGCGATGGCAGCGGCGTCCTTCATGCAGACAGGGTCACTGCCAAAAATCTGAACACCGGCAGGGTGTTCCTGAGGGCCGAGGCGCAGAAGCGGGATGGTTTTTTTATCTTGATAACACAGGGCCTTGGCGCTGACCATTTCTGTGATGGTATATCCGGCGCCCAGCTCCCGACAGATGCTCCGGAAGGCCAGGTCAGTCACCCCCGCCATAGGGGCCAGCACCAGCTTGGAATCAATGGAAACGGAACCGATCTGCAAGGAGAATCACCTCATTTTCATAGAATACAGTTTATGAGTTATGATACCATAGAGCGCATCTTCCTGACAAGGCTGGCAGAAGATTTCCGATTGCAAAGGGCAGAGAATATGGTATGATAAACGAGAAAACGGAGGATACGAATATACAAGAAGAGGGGGAGAACCTTGGGGAAGAAACCTGTTGGCCTGCTCCGGGATCTGTATGCGGAAATGGCATTCAGCCGGGAGAATCTCCGGGCACACATTCGAGGGCTGCTGTTTGGCCTGTTGTCGGGCGTAGTGGTCGGCGTGATCGGCGGCCTTTTTGGCAGACTCTTAGGAGTTGCCTCGGCGGTGCGGAATGAGACCAGCTGGGCCATGTTCCTGCTCCCGCTGGCCGGCCTGCTGGTGGTCTGGATGTATCGGAAAGGCGGCATTAAGACGGCAGGGGGGACTGACCTCATTGTGCAGGCAGCCCGAGGAGAACAGCCGGTGTCACGCCTGCTGGCACCGGTCATCTTTGCCGCTACGCTGCTGACACACTTTTCCGGTGGATCGGCAGGGCGGGAGGGGGCAGCCCTTCAGCTGGGGGGGTCGCTGTCAGAACTGGTCCGCAAGGGAGTCCATATGGGAGAGGAGTTTCAGGACCTGGCCATTATGTGCGGCATGAGCGCCGGCTTTTCTGCGGTGTTTGGCAGCCAGGTTTCCGCTGCGATTTTCGCCCTGGAGATCTCCTGTGTGGGCCTGCTGCCTTTGGGGGCGCTGTTTCCCTGTGTGGTGTCTTCCATTACCGCCGGAACCATTGCCCAATGGATGGGGGTGCGTGCAGTCTCCTACTATCTGTCTGCTTCTACGCCGGATCCCCTGTTTTATGGCGGGGTTTTGATCCTGGGGATCGCATGCGGACTGCTGAGTATTTTGGTCTGCTACACCTTTCTGGGGGTGCGTACCCTGCTGGACCGATGGTTTTCCAATCCCTACCTGCGGGTGGTTGTGGGAGGATCCGTGGTGGTTCTTTTAACCTGTCTCATCGGAAGTAAACTTTACTTGGGGAGCGGACAGGGGATGATCGACCAGGCCATCCGGAAAGGGGAAGCTGCCCCGTGGGATTTTGTTCTGAAACTTCTGCTGACCGCGATCACCCTGGGGGCAGGGCTCAAGGGCGGGGAGATCGTTCCTTCCTTTGCCATCGGCGCCTCTTTTGGTTGTGTGGTGGGGCCTCTTCTGGGTCTTCCTGCGCCTTATGCGGCAGCGATCGGTATGGTATCCCTGTTTTGCGGTGTGACCAACTGCCCGTTGACAGCGTTGGTCCTGGGATTTGAGATTTTCATGTTCAGCAATCCCGGTGGGTTCTTATTGGCAGTGGCAGTGAGCTTCCTGTTCTCGGGATACAGTGGCTTGTATGCCAAGCAGAAGTTTGCCTTCTCCAAGATCCCTGATGCCTCCGGGACCATTCCCGAGGAGGAAAGTATAAGAAGAGAATAAGATCGTTCAGAAACAAGCCCCTCTTTCCAAAATGAAAGAGGGGCTTGACAGTTCTGGCTACTATGTATTACAATATAGATGTACCATGTAATACATGGTAGAGGGGAGGTCATATCGTGATTCCATCGCAAATGCTCAAAGGCATTTTACAGGGGAGCATCCTTGCCATTATCGCAAAAGAGGAGACCTATGGATATGAGATTTCCCAGTCGCTGCTGCGCTACGGATTTGGGACGATTTCGGAAGGAACCATCTATCCGCTTCTCCTTCGTCTGGAAAAGAGCGGCTTTGTATCTGCTCGATACCGGGACTCTGGAATCGGACCGAAACGCAAGTATTATAGACTGACCCCCAAAGGAAAGGAAGAACTGAAGACGTTTCAAAGCAGCTTTTTTGAGATGAAGAAGGCAGTGGAATCCCTGCCAGGGTTTGAAAGGGAGGATTTCTATGAAAGGAAAGACGAAAGAACTTCTCAAGGAGAATAACCAGCGGGAGACAATGCTCCATCCGGATAGTCAGTCTGGAATGACGGACATCGTGGTGTACCTACGGGTACAGAATATCAGCGAGCAGCTTCAGGAAGAAGTGCGGCGGGATATTCTCGATATGCTTCTGGATGGCCAGGAACGGGGAGAGACCATGGAGCAGGTGATCGGTCCAGATTATAAGCAGTTTTGCGATGAAATCGTTTCGGCGCTTCCTAAGCGGACATGGAAAGAGCGGGGAAAGGAAACACTAGAGATTTTATTTCTGACGTCAGGAATCATGATGGTGCTTTGGTTTGTAAAGGCTTTCGTGTCGGCCTTGACCCAGCACAGCAGCATTTCTCACCTGCCCCTGACTGTGGGAGAGATGATTTCCTGCGTGGTGGTCATAGGGATAGCCTGGTTTCTTGTGTATTACATTGGGAAAACAGCACTTGAGAAAAAGGAGCCCAGGTGGGGGAAGAAAACAACCTTTTTGGTCACATGGATTGGAATGTTTGCTGTGTTGTCTGCGATTTTCCTGCCCACGATCTTCCTGAGAGAACCTGCCATTATGGTTTGGTTACCGGTGGCAGTTATAGTAATTGGAGCGCTTTTCTTAGGATATTTCTTTTTACAACGTGTGAAAGTATAAAAGACTCCGCCCAGAGTTTGAACTGCTCCAAATTGTGCGGACAGTACAAAAAGCGCCCTGGTAGGAAAAATAAGTTTTAGGTGGAGAGGCGCCGCGCCAGCGGTGCCTCTCCGGTTTTTAACTGGATACGTTCATAGTTGTAAAAGTGGATATAGCGGT
>NZ_JAXDRS010000007.1:0-5393 GCF_034090835.1 Evtepia sp. | reverse complement strand
AGCAATCCGCAAGGGTCTGGAAGCTGCTAAGAAGAATATGTTCACCATCACACTTTCCGGCACCACCATCCCTCACGAAGTGATCGGCGAGTTCGGCGCAGGCCGCGTGCTGATGAAGCCCGCAGCTGCCGGTACCGGCGTTATCGCCGGCGGCCCTGTGCGTGCCGTTCTGGAAGCAGCCGGAATTAAGGACATTCGTACCAAGTGCCTGCGCTCCAACAATCCGCAGAACGTGGTCTCTGCTACCATGGAGGGTCTGAAGGCCCTGCGTGGTCCTGAGGCAGTGGCCCGCATCCGCGGCAAGAGCGTGGAAGAGATCGTGGGCTAAGGAGGGCTTGAACCATGGCGAATCTGAACATTAAGCTCGTCAAGAGCCTGAACGGCCGGATTGCAAAGCATAAGGCCACCGCAGAAGCCCTTGGCCTGCGCAAGATCGGCGACACCACCGTGCAGCCCGACAACGCTGCTACCCGGGGCAAGATCGCCCACATCGGCTACCTGGTTCAGGTAACCGAGGAACAGTAAGGAGGGCGCGACATGAAACTGCATGAACTTTCTCCCGTACCCGGTTCCAACCCCAAGGCTTATCGTAAGGGCCGCGGCAACGGTTCCGGCAACGGCAAGACCGCAGGACGCGGCCAGAAGGGCCAGTGGGCTCGTTCCGGCGGCGGTGTCCGGGTCGGTTTCGAAGGCGGCCAGATGCCTCTGGCTCGTCGAATCCCCAAGAGAGGCTTCAACAACATCTTTGCCAAGCCTCTGGAAGCTATCAACGTTTCTGCGCTGGAGAAGTTTGAAGACGGCGCAGTGGTTAACGTCTGCGACCTGCTGGACAAGGGCATCCTGTCCAAGTGCGAGTATGGCGTTAAGATCCTCGGCAAGGGTAGCCTGACCAAAAAGCTGACCGTTCGTGCGAATGCATTCTCTGCATCCGCAAAGGCAAAAATCGAAGAGGCAGGCGGGAAGGCTGAGGTGGTCTAATGTTTAAGACCATCCGTAACGCATGGAAGCTGCCTGAGCTTCGCCGTAAGCTCTTGTTTGTCATCTTTGCATTGCTGATCTTCCGTCTGGGCGCGGCCATTCCTGTGCCCTACATCAACACGGAATACCTGCAGCAGTATATTTCGGCAAACTCCGGGACCATCTTTGGTCTGCTCAATACCATGAGTGGTTCCGCACTTTCCCATGCGACTCTGTTTGCTTTGTCCATTCAGCCCTATATTAACGCATCCATCATTATTCAGCTGCTGACCATCGCCATTCCTGCTCTGGAGCGGCTGGCCAAGGATGGCGGCGAAGAGGGCAAGAAGAAGATCCAGGCCATCACCCGGTATACGACCTTGGCCATCGGCCTGCTTCAGGGCTTTGGTTACTACACCCTGATCAAGAGCTATGGTCTGGTCACCAACACCGGCATCTGGGCTGCGCTGGTCATCGTGGTGTCCTTCACCGCCGGCGCTGTCTTCCTGATGTGGCTGGGTGAACAGATTACGGAGTTTGGCGTCGGCAACGGCATTTCGATCATCCTCTTTACGGGTATCGTTTCTCGTATTCCTGCGATGCTCCAGACGGTCGTCACCGACGTGAAGAACTACTTTATTGACACAAGTGCTTTGACTGAGGAACAGATCCAGACCCTGGCAGCCCACAAGATGCATCCTCTGATTGCTGTCTTGCTGGTTGTCGGCATGCTGGCCCTCATCGTGTTTATTGTGTTTATCACCAATTCCGAGCGTAAGGTACCGGTTCAGTATGCCAAGCGTGTGGTTGGCCGGAAGATGTACGGTGGTCAGTCCACTCACATCCCCATCAAGGTCAATCTCAGCGGCGTGCTGCCCATCATCTTTGCCCAGTCCATCGCCATGATCCCTGCGACCATCGGCATGTTCGTTCCCTCCTCCCAGCAGGAGGGCTCCGGCTGGCACACCTTCCTTTCGGTGTTCAACTCCACCAGCGCTCTGTATGCTGTGATTTATTTCCTGCTGATCATCATGTTCAGCTATTTCTACGCTACCATTCAGTTTAACCCTGTTGAAGTAGCCAACAATCTGAAGAAGAACGGCGGCTTCATTCCTGGCTTCCGGCCCGGCCGTCCTACGGCTGAGTTCCTGGGCAAGGTGCTGGCCCGTCTGACCTTCTTCGGTGCGATTTACCTGGGTATTGTAGCCATTCTGCCCATTATTACCGAGAACATCACCGGAATCGTCAACATGTCCATCGGCGGCACGTCTGTCATCATCGTGGTAGGCGTTGCCCTGGAGACTGTGAAGATGATCGAGGCACAGATGCTCATGCGGCACTACAAGGGCTTCCTGGAATAAGAGGCAATGTAACATGAAACTGATTCTTTTAGGCCCTCCGGGCGCCGGCAAAGGCACCCAGGCGGAGATTCTGAATAAGAAGCTCAATATTCCCACCATTTCCACCGGTAACATTCTCCGGGCCGCTGTGAAGAACGGTACGCCCGTGGGCCTGAAGGCCAAGGAGTATATGGATGCCGGCAAGCTGGTTCCCGATGAAGTGATCATTGGCGTGATCTCCGAGCGCCTGGCAGAAGCAGACTGCCAGAACGGCTTCATCCTGGACGGCGTTCCCCGCACCATCCCCCAGGCAGAAGCACTGGAGAAGGCCGGGATCGCATTTGACGCCGTTGTCTCCATTGAGATCTCTGATGAAGAGATCGTGGAGCGTATGGGTGGCCGTCGAGTCTGCACTTCCTGCGGTGCGCCTTACCATGTGAAGAACATGCCCCCCAAAGTGGAAGGCGTGTGCGACGCATGCGGCGGCAAGCTGGAAGCCCGGGCGGACGACAAGCCTGAGGTTGTCCGTGACAGACTGAGCGTCTATCACAAGGAAACCGCTCCTTTGAAGGATTTTTACGCAGCGAGAAACCTGCTGAAAACCGTAGATAATCAGCCCACTGTGGCTGAAACCACAACTGCGATTCTGAATGCACTGGGGCTTTAAGTATGATTTCGTTAAAGTCTCCCAGAGATATTGAGAAGATGCGCCGAGCAGGACAAATTACTGCGGCGGCCCGTGCATTGGCGGGCAAAATGGTACGTCCTGGCGTAACGACTCTTGAGATAGATACTGCAGTTCGTAAGTTCATCGAAGGGCAGGGAGCGATTCCCTCGTTCCTGAATTTTCCGGGACCTCCGGGGGTACGGAACTATCCGGGCTCTGCCTGCATTTCGGTGAACGATGAAGTCATCCACGGGATCCCGGGTAACCTGGTCCTGAAGGAAGGCGACATCGTCAGTGTGGATGTAGGAGCCTACATCGATGGATTCCATGGTGACTGCGCAGGCACCTTTGCCTGCGGGAAGATCAGCGAGGAGGCGGCAAAACTCATTGCCGTGACCGAGCAGTCCTTCTGGGAGGGCATGAAGTTTGCCCGCTTTGGTTACCGGGTTTCCGACATTTCCCACGCCGTGCAGAAGTACGTAGAAGAAAACGGCTTCTCTGTGGTCCGGGACTTTGTCGGACACGGTGTGGGTGCCAATCTGCACGAAGCTCCTGAGGTTCCCAACTATGGGAAACCCGGCCACGGTCCCCGGCTTGCTCCCGGGATGACCCTGGCGGTGGAACCCATGGTAAACCAGGGAGACTGGAAGGTCAGGGTCATGCGCGACGGCTGGACGGTAAGAACAGCCGATGGCTCCCTGTCCGCCCACTATGAGAACTCAATCCTCATTACAAAGGGTGACCCTGAAATACTCACCCAAGTGGGGGATCTGTGCGTATGACGTTTCGTCAAGGAGACGTGGTACGCTCCGCCGCCGGCCACGACAAAGACCAGCTCTTTCTGGTTTTGCGGGAAGAGGGCGACTTTGTCTGGCTGGTGGATGGAAAAAGCAGAAAACTTGAGACTCCAAAGAAAAAACGGCGAAAGCACGTTGTTTCCGCGGGGTTCTGGACGCACCCGGTTGCCGGCCGCATGAAAGACGGCGAGCCGGTGCTGGACAGTGACATCAGGAGGGCACTGGGTGCCTTCCGGAATAGGTTCAGTGAGACCTAGTAGGTATGACGCTTGGCAAAAAGCGACATGATTGAGCTGGAAGGAACCGTTGTTGAGGCGCTGCCCAACACCACATTCCGTGTTGATATTGGAAATGACCACGTGATTCTGGCTCATATTTCCGGAAAGCTCAGGATGAATTTCATCCGTATTCTGCCGGGTGACAAGGTAACGGTTCAGATTTCCCCGTATGATCTGACACGGGGTCGGATCACCTGGCGCAGCAAATCCACCAAGTGAGGCACGAAAAGAACGTTTTCGATCTCACGTGCCGTGAGCAACAGGCTTACAGGAGGTAAAAGTTATGAAAGTAAGACCGTCCGTCAAGCCCATGTGCGAAAAATGCAAGATCATCAAGCGCAAGGGCAAAGTCATGGTCATTTGCGAGAATCCCAAGCATAAGCAGAGACAAGGTTAAGAAGGAGGCGCTGAAGTAGTATGGCAAGAATTGCCGGCATTGACCTGCCGAAGAATAAGAGAATTGAGATCGCCCTGACCTATATCTATGGTATCGGACGCACCAGCGCCACCAAGATTCTGGCAGCAGCGGGCATCAACCCCGACACCAGAGTGAAGGATCTCACCGAGCAGGATGAAGCTGCTCTGCGTGAAGTTATCAGCCGCGACTACATGGTAGAAGGCGACCTGCGCCGGAACGTGGCAATGGACATCAAGCGCCTGACTGAGATCGGCTGCTACAGAGGCCTGCGTCACCGCAAGGGCCTGCCTGTGCGCGGTCAGCGCTCCAAGACCAACGCCCGTACCCGCAAAGGTCCCAAGCGCACCGTGGCAAATAAGAAGAAGTAAAGGAGGGAGAGAATCGCTATGGCTAACCCCAAGAAGAAGGTTGTCAGAAGACGCCGTGAACGGAAGAACATTGAGAAGGGCGCTGTCCATATTCGCTCTTCCTTCAACAACACCATGGTCACTGTGACCGACACTGCCGGCAACGCCCTGTCCTGGGCTTCCGCAGGCGGCCTGGGCTTCCGTGGTTCCAGAAAGTCCACCCCCTATGCAGCACAGACCGCAGCTGAGACCGCTGCCAAGGCTGCCATCGAGAACTGTGGGCTTAAGAGCGTGGAAGTGTATGTGAAGGGTCCCGGTTCCGGCCGTGAAGCCGCTATCCGTGCCCTGCAGGCCGTCGGTCTGGAAGTCACCATGATCAAGGACGTGACTCCCATTCCTCACAACGGCTGCCGTCCCCCCAAGAGACGTCGCGTCTGATCGAAGGAAAGGAGAAAATCAATTATGGCAAAGAATACACAGCCTATCGCCAAGCGTTGTAAGGCGCTGGGTATTTCTCCTACCGTTATGGGTTACAGCAAGAAGGAGACCAACCGTAACCCCGGCGGTCAGATGAGAAAGAAAAAGAGCG
>NZ_JAXDRS010000006.1:0-40781 GCF_034090835.1 Evtepia sp. | reverse complement strand
GTGGGCCGCATCCCCGGCTCCTTCATGCGCCGGGAGGGTCAGCCTTCCCTGCCCGCCGTGCTGGCTTCCCGGGTGATCGACCGCTCCATCCGTCCCCTCTTCCCCGGCGACTTCCGCAACGACGTGGTGGTCACCTGCACCGTCATGAGCGTGGACCGGGACTGCTCTCCCGAAGCCGCCGCCATGGCGGGCGTGTCCGCCTGCCTGTCCGTGTCCAACATTCCCTGGGCCGGCCCCATCGGCTGTCTGGAAGTGGGCTACGTGGACGGCCAGATCGTCATGAACCCCAACCAGGAGCAGAAGCATGCCTCCAAGCTGGACCTCACCGTGGCTGCCACCGGCGCCAAGGTGGTGATGATCGAGGCGGGCGCTGACCAGATCCCCGACGACGTGATGTACGAAGCCATCGTGAAGGCCCACGAGGAGATCAAGGCCCAGGTGGACTTTATTAACGGCATCGTTTCTGAGATCGGCAAGGAAAAGATGACCTACGACCACGCCGACTTTGACCAGGAGCTCTTCGACAAGATCGTGGAAGCCACCATGGACCAGGCCAAGGCCGCCATGGACACCGACGACAAGAACGTCCGGGAGGAGCGCTGGAACGCCCTCATCGACCGCTGGCACGAGCTCTTCCTGGAAGAGTATCCCGAGATGGACCAGTACCTGGACGAGATCACCTATAAGTTCCAGAAGAAGATCGTCAAGGCCTGGCTGCTCCAGGGCCACCGTGTAGACGGCCGTCAGAAGAACGAGATCCGTCCTCTGGCCGCCGAGGTCAGCGTGCTGCCTCGCGTCCACGGCTCCGCTCTCTTCACCCGCGGCCAGACCCAGGTCCTGTCCGTGGCTACCCTGAACACCCTTTCCGCCTGCCAGAAGCTGGATACCATCTGGGAGGAAGAGGAAAAGCGGTATATGCACCACTATAACTTCCCCGCCTACTCCGTGGGCGAGGCCCGGGGCGCCCGGAGCGTCAACCGCCGCGAGAAGGGCCACGGCGCCCTGGCCGAGCGGGCTCTGGACCCGGTGATCCCCTCTGTGGAAGAGTTCCCCTACGCCATCCGCGTGGTCTCTGAAGTGGTCTCCTCCAACGGTTCCACCTCTCAGGGCTCCATCTGCGGCTCCACCCTGGCCCTCATGGACGCAGGCGTGCCCATCAAGGCCCCCGTGGCCGGCATCTCCTGCGGCCTCATCCAGGACGACGACGGCTCCTTCACCACCTTCATCGACATCCAGGGCGTGGAAGACTTCCACGGCGAGATGGACTTCAAGGTGGCAGGCACCAAGGACGGCATCACCGCCATCCAGATGGACATTAAGAACGACGGCCTGTCCCACGCCATCATCAAGGAAGCGCTGGACATCACCGGCGACGCCCGGAAGGCCATCCTGGACGAGATCATGCTGCCCTGCATCGCAGAGCCTCGTCCCGAGGTCAGCCAGTACGCCCCCAAGATGCTCACCATGAAGATCGACCCCGACAAGATCCGGGAAGTCATCGGTTCCGGCGGCAAGGTCATCCAGAAGATCACCGCCGAGTCCGGCGCCAAGGTGGACATCGAGGACGACGGCACCATCTATATCTCCGCAGAGAACGCCGCCTGCTGCGACGCTGCCAAGAAGATGATCGACACCATCGTCTTTGTCCCCGAGGTGGGTATGCTCTACTACGGTAAGGTGGTCCGTATCCTGAACTTCGGCGCCTTCGTGGAGCTGGCCCCCGGTAAGGACGGCATGGTCCACATCTCCAAGCTGGCAGAAAAGCGGGTGGAGAAAGTGGAAGACGTGGTGAACATCGGCGACATGGTATGGGTGAAGGTCACCGACATCGACGAAAAGGGCCGTGTGAACCTGTCCCTGCGGGACGCACAGCGGGAGATCGCCGCCATGGAAGCCCGGGACGCCAAGAAGAACAACGGGTAATTCCCTAACCAACTATGATGCATGAACTCTGGAAGGCCGCTGGCGCGGCGGCATGGGGTGCCGCCGGGTTTGGCGGCCTCCAGCCGTTTTTAGAAGACGAAGAAAAGCTGCGCCGCCTGTGCCCTGACCCCAAAACCGTGCTGGTGGCCGCCTTCCCCTATTACGCCGGGGACACACCAGGCAACCTCTCCCTGTACTGCCGGGGAGAAGATTACCACCAGGTCCTGACCCGGCGGCTGGAAGGGGTGTGCCAGGCTCTGCGGGCACAGCACCCGGACCACACCTTCGTCCCCGGGGCAGACAACTCCCCCATCCCCGAGCTGCTGGCCGCCCATCTGGCGGGAGTGGGCTACCGGGGTGGGCACGGCCTGCGGATCGTCCCCCCTTACGGCTCCTATGTGTTTCTGGGTACCATCCTCACCGACCTGGATGTCCCACCCACCGGCCCCACCCAGGGGACCCTCTGTCCTCCGGACTGCCGGGCCTGCCAAAAGGCCTGCCCCACCGGGGCTCTGTGCGAAACGGGGTGTGACGTCTCCCGATGCCTGTCCGCCCTCACCCAGGAAAAAGGGGACCTGTCCCCCCAGGCGGAAGGGGCCGTCCGCCGCAGCCCCACGGTGTGGGGCTGTGACCTCTGTCAGAAAGCCTGCCCCCACAACCGGAAGGCTACCCTTACCCCCCTGCCGGAGTTCCGGGAGGATCTGCTCCCCTCTCTCACTTTGGAAGATCTGGAAGGACTGAGCAACAAGACCTTCCGCCGCCAGTACGCCCACCGGGCCTTTTCCTGGCGGGGCATCGCCCCCTTAAAACGAAACCTGACCTGGAAAACCGAGGAGGAAGGACCCTGACGGGCCTTCCTCCTCGTGTTCTGTCCGTATAACCCCTTGCCTTTCGGTCCAAACTAAGAACCAGGAAGGAAGGTGTATGCTTTGCAGGTACGAGACATTATGAATCCCCATGTGGTCACCATCGACCCCACCGAGAGCGCCGCCCTGGCGGCCCGGCTCCTGGCCCGGCACAACATCGGCGCCCTGCCCGTCTGCTCCGGGGACGGACGGCTCCACGGGGTCATCACCGACCGGGACATCGTGCTGCGGTGCGTGGCCCCGGAAGAGGACCCCCTCTCTGTCCCGGTGCGAAACATCATGACCCGCCGCCCCTCCTGGGTCTCTCCGGAGGACGATGTGCGCCAGGCCGCCCATCTCATGTCCGCAGGACAGATCCGGCGGCTGCCGGTGGTGGACCAGGGTAAGGTGGTGGGCGTGGTCTCTCTGGGGGACCTGGCCAAGTGCGGCCGGTACGAGATGGAGATCTCCAAAGCCCTGTCGGACATCTCCGAGCCCATCCGGCGGCTGTGACCGCCGCCTGTTACATCTGCTCCACCAAAGTCCGAATCTGGCAGGCGTGGTCCCAGTTCTCCCGGGCGTGGTCCCAGAAGAGCTGCCGCAGGCAGGGGTCGCTGGTGCTCTCCGCCCCCGCCAGATAGGCGGCCATGGTCTCCTGCTCCCCCATGAACCGCTGGCGCAGTTCCCCTAAGTACGACGAAATGGCAGGGGTTCTCCCCTTTTCCGGCCAGTATTTCACCCCGGAAATGAGGAAACATGCCGCCGAGAGCCGTCTGGCCCGGCGCTTTTTGCTCCCTGCCAGGGCCGCAATGGACCGGGCGGGCGCCCCTCCGGTCCGCCGGGCCAGGGCCTGGTACCCCCGCCAATCTGCCAGTTCCCGTCCGATGAGCTCCTGGAGCAGGGGGACACAGTCCATGCACCCTGCCCCCAACATGCCCATGGCCTCTCCCCGAGGGAAATCGCTCCGGGGCGGGCGCAGGGACGGGAACCAGGGCGTTGGTGGTCTCCGGCGCCTCCCCCTCTGCCTGGGGAGCGGCCGCCGGGGCGGGGCCCTCCTCCCAGGTGATGGGGCAGTCCTCTCGATGGTCTCCCATCACCCGTTTCCACACCCGGTCAAAGAGTTCTTTTCGCTCCGCTTCCTGCCGGGCTGCTGTCACCGTGTTCGCTTCCATGGTACATACCTCCTGTTCCGTTTTTCCATCCTATGCACCCCCCGGGCCATCGGTCCGTCCTTCGTCAGGACTCCGTTGGTTTTTCGTAAGAATTTCTCCAGCCAATGCGAATATCCTTGACAGAGCGGGGTTTGCGCTTTAAAATAAAATCAGTATAAAATGCGGTTGACAAGGCAGTTCTTAGCAAAAAAGAACCCGGGGTCTTGTCCCCGTTTCCTGCGGAGTCGCCGTCCTTTCCCAGGTGCAGCGTTTCCGCGATTTTATGCGAAATTTTATAGAAACGGAGGTGTGTCCCGACACTATGCTGCCCTATGTCCTGACTGGCGTGATCGCATTTCTGGTCGCGCTTGTGATAGGGATTCCCTGCGGCGTGCTCTACCGCAAAAAGGTTGCGGAAAAAGAGATCATCAGCGCAGAGGAAGAGGCCAAGAGAATCATCAATGATGCCATCAAAGGCGCAGAGAGTAAAAAGAGGGAAGCCCTGGTAGAAGCCAAGGAGAAGATCCTGGCTGAAAAAACCAACTACGAACGTGAAGTCAAAGAGCGCCGCTCCGAACTGCAGGAGCACGAGCGCCGGCTCCAGCAGAAGGAAGAGACCCTGGAGCGGAAGCTGGAAAACGTCGAGCGGAAAGAGGAATCTTACGCCGCCCGTCTGGCCAACCTGGAAGACGCCCGCGCAAAGGTCGCCAAGCTCCAGGCTGAGCAGATGGAGACCCTGGAGAGAATTTCCGGTTACACCGCCGAGGAGGCCAAAGCCTACCTGATCTCCAAGCTGGAGACCGAGGTCACCCACGAAGCCGCCATGAAGATCAAAGAGATCGAGGCCCGCTTCAAGGAGGAGGCCGACGCCAAGGCCAAGGAGATCGTAGGCCTTGCCATCCAGCGCTGTGCCGCTGACCACGTGGCAGAAGCCACCGTGTCCGTAGTTCCCCTGCCCAACGATGAGATGAAAGGACGGATCATCGGCCGGGAAGGCCGGAACATCCGCACCCTGGAAACCCTCACCGGTGTGGACCTCATCATTGACGATACCCCGGAGGCCATTACCGTCTCCTGCTTCGACCCTGTCCGCCGGGAGATCGCCCGGCTGGCCCTGGAAAAACTCATCCTGGACGGCCGGATCCATCCCGCCCGCATCGAGGAAATGGTGGAGAGCGCCAAGCGCGAAGTGGACGCCACCATCAAAGCCGAAGGTGAACGGGCCGTGCTGGAAACCAACGTCATGGGCCTGCACCCCGAGCTTATCAAGCTCATCGGCCGCATGAAGTACCGCACCAGCTACGGCCAGAACGTATACAACCACTCCATCGAGGTCGCCCAGCTGGCCGGCCTCATGGCCGCCGAGATCGGAGAGGACGTGGCCACCGCCAAGCGGGCCGGTCTGCTCCACGACCTGGGCAAGGCCGTGGACCATGAAGTGGAAGGCTCCCACGTCACCATCGGCGTGGAGCTGGCCCGGAAGTACAAGGAGAGCAAGGACGTGGTCCATGCCATCCACGCCCACCACAACGATGTGGAGCCCCAAACCGTCATCGCCTGCCTGGTGCAGGCTGCGGATGCCATTTCTGCCGCCCGACCCGGCGCCCGGCGGGAAAACCTGGAAAACTACATCAAGCGCCTGGAAAAGCTGGAGGAAGTCACCTCTTCCTTCCGCGGCGTAGAAAAGTCCTACGCCATCCAGGCCGGCCGCGAAGTCCGGATCATCATCAAGCCCGAGGTGGTCACCGAGGACGAAATGATCCTCCTGGCCCGCGACATCGCCAAACGGATCGAAGACGAGCTGGAATACCCCGGCCAGATCAAAGTCCATTTGCTCCGCGAGGTCAAGATCGTGGAATACGCAAAATAACCCCTGCCTGCTAAGACCGCCGCTCCCAAAAGGAGCGGCGGTCTTTTTGTCCCCTTTCCCCAAAGAAAATTTGGAAAATTCCCCGGTTGGTTCTTTTGGTTTCTCGAAAAATGGCATATAATAGGGAACAACAAGACGATGACTCTGGGAGGGTTTCTGTATGCAGCTTCGTGTCCTTGCGGTGGGTGATGTGGTGTCGGAATACGGTCTGGACTGCCTTCACCGCCACCTCCGTCCCCTGAAAAAGCAACATGACGTCCACTTCACCGTGGTCAACGGAGAAAATGCCGCAGGCATCGGCCTGCTGCCCCGCCACGCGGAAGAGCTCTTCGACGCTGGCGCAGACGTGGTGACCCTGGGCAACCACACCTGGGGCAAGCTGCAGATCACAGAGTACCTGGACACCAACCCCTATATCCTCCGCCCGGCCAACTTCGCCTCTCCCCTGCCCGGCCGGGGCTTTGGGATCTACGAGGGGCCCAGGGGCCTGACAATCGGAGTCATCAACCTCATGGGCCGGTTTGAACTGGACAGCAACCTGGACTCCCCCTTTCAGACGGCGGACCGCATCCTGAAGGAGAACGCCGGGAAAGCCCAGGTCTGGCTCATGGACTTCCACGCAGAGGCCACCAGCGAAAAAGGGGCCATGGGCTGGTATCTGGACGGACAGGTCCAGGCCCTGTGGGGGACCCACACCCACGTCCCCACCGCCGACGGACAGATCCTCCCCCAGGGGACCGGGTTCATCACCGACCTGGGCATGACCGGC
Source organism: Evtepia sp. (assembly GCF_034090835.1). GTDB lineage: Bacteria > Bacillota > Clostridia > Oscillospirales > Oscillospiraceae > Evtepia. The sequence continues at coordinate 34,223 of NZ_JAXDRS010000006.1, read as the reverse complement.
CCCGCTCAGTCTATCTTAGGCGTACGGCCGGAAAACTCCATCCAGCGGTTCCTGGGCGGGCTGCCCCGGCGGTATGAGGCGGCCTCCGGCCCCTGCAAACTCAACGCTGTCCTCTTTGTCATCGACACCGACACCGGTCGCTGCACCCAAGTCACCCGGTGCGACGTACTGGAGTAACCCCCCGTTTTTCCCACGCAAAGGAGGGATGGTATGCTGACCTTTCTTCATGGTGCGGATTTCCACTTGGATTCCCCCTTTCATTCTCTGTCCCCAGACCAGGCCGCCGAGCGGCGGCAGGAGCAGCGGCAGCTGCTCACCCGGCTGGCGGACGCCGCCCGGGAGACCCGGGCTGACCTGATCTTTCTCTCCGGCGATCTCTTTGACGGCCAGCGGGCCCGGCCGGAGACCTTACAGACCCTTTACCAGGTGCTGGAGGAACTGGAGGCGGAGATCTTCCTTGCCCCAGGCAACCACGACCCCTACTCCCCCGCCTCTCCCTACGGAAAGCTCACCTGGCCCAGCCACGTTCATATCTTTACCACCCCCACCCCGGAGCGGGTGGACCTGCCCCATCTGGGCGCCGTGGTCTACGGCAGCGCCTTCACCTCCCTCTACCGGATGGACAGCCCTCTGGCCGGGTTCCGTGCGCAGCCGGAGGATGCCCTGAAGTTCGGCTGCTTCCACGGGGACCCCACCTCCCCCCACAGCCGCTACGGCCCCATCTCCTCCCAGGAGCTGGCCGGTTCCGGCCTGGACTATGTGGCCCTGGGCCACATCCACGCCGCCAGCGGCTTGCAGCGGGCGGGCCGCACCTGGTACGCCTGGCCCGGCTGCCCCGAGGGCCGGGGCTTTGACGAGACCGGAGAAAAAGGCGTCTATGTGGGCCAGATCGAAGGCGGGCACGTGGCCCTGGACTTCCTCCCCCTGGCCCGCCGCCGGTACTTGACCCCTTCCCTGGACATCACCGGGCGGGACCCGGCCCAGGCCATGGAGGATCTCATGGATCGCAGCCGCCCGGAGGATATTGTACGCATCGCCCTGGTGGGCCAGCGGGACCCGGACAACGAGCCCAATCTCACCGCTCTTACCGCCCTGGCCTCCTCCTACTTTTACAGCGCCAGCCTCCGCGACCAGACCCAGCTGAGCCAGGCCCTCTGGGCCCGGATGGAAGAGGACACCCTCACCGGGCTCTTTCTGCGGAACATGCGCCAGCGGATGGAGGATGCCCCTGAGGAGGAGCACCCCCTGCTGGAGCGGGCCGTTCGCTTTGGTCTGGCCGCCCTGGAAGGGAGGGAAGAGCCCCGATGAAACTCTTGAAACTCACCGCCACCTTTGGGTGTCTGGACCATGAAACCCTGGAGTTCTCCCCGGGAATGAACCTGATCGGCGCCCCCAACGGCAGCGGAAAATCCACCTGGTGCGCCTTTCTCCGCACCATGCTCTACGGGCTGGACACCCGGCAGCGGGACCGGAAAGGGGCGCCCGCGGACAAAAACCGGTACCGTCCCTGGAGCGGCGCCCCCATGGAAGGGCAGCTGCTCTGCGAGCACCAGGGCCGCACCATCCTCTTGCAGCGCACCTCTGCCGGCGGAGTCCCCATGGGGGACTTCTCCGCCACCGACCAGGAGACCGGCCTGCCGGTCCCCGGCCTCACCGCCGACAATGTAGGGGAAGTTCTCACCGGAGTGAGCCGGGAGATCTTCGACCGCTCGGTCTTTCTCCGCCAGACCGGTCTGGCGGTGAGCCAGAGCCAGGACCTGGAAAAGCGCATCGCCGCCCTGGTGGCTGCCGGGGAAGAGGACGTATCCTGGTCCGAGTCCGACGAGCGGCTGAAAACCTGGCAGCGGCGGCGGCGCTATCATAAGACCGGCCTGCTCCCCCAGCTGGAGGAAGAAGAGGCCCAGCTCCGGGCTTCCCTGGAGCAGACGGCCTCCCTGCGCCAGGAACTGGCCCAGGTGCAGTCCCGGGCCGCTGGACTGCGGCGGCAGAAGGAGCACTGGGACAGCCGCCTATCCATTGAAAACGACAAGTTCAAGACCGTGAGCCAGCAGCGGTACGCCCAGGCCGCCGCCGAGCTGGACGCCGCCGAACTGCGGGTCCAGACCCTGCGCGGCCAGATGGAGAAAGCCCCCCACACCCCGGACTCCCAGCGCAACTGGGAGGAGGAGATCCAGGAGATCCAAGACGAGCTCCGCAGCCGCCACCGGATGATGGTGGGGTTTGTGGTGGTCATCCTCCTTTTGACCCTGGTGGCCGCCGCCCTGTATATCCTCCCGCATATTCCCCAGTTCCCCCTGTCCCTGCCCACCATTCCCCTCTGGATCCCCGCCGTGGTGGCTGGCGTCCTGTGGCTTCTGGTGCTCATCTTTTCCATCATCAAGGTCCTCTGCGACCGGCAGGACCACAAGGACCTGAAGGACCTGCACTATCTGGTGGACACCAGCGAAAAAGACCACAGCGAGCAGGCCCGCTCCCTCCAGGAAGCCCTCCTCCTGCGGGACCAGGCCCGAAAGCTCTTCGAAGCCATCAGCCAGCAGAGGGGCAGCGGCCCCTACCTCCCCCCGGAGGCCGAGGTCTGCCGGGAGTCCCTCCACCGGGCCGAGCAGGAGATCGCCCAGCTCCAGGGCCAGCTCTCCGCCCTGGGGGACCCCGCCCTCATTGACGCCCGGCTGGACAACGTACAGGAGGAGAAGGCAAGGCTCCAGGAGGAGTACGACGCCCTCACCATCGCCATGGAGGCCATGCAGGAGGCGGACGACCAGCTCCACGCCCGGTTCTCTCCCCAGGTGAGCCGCCGGGCCGAAGGCTACTTCACCCAGCTGACCCCGGGAGACTACCACGACCTCTCCCTGACCCGCTCCATGGAAGTCACCCTCCGCCAGGGTCCCAGTCTGGCCCGCCATCCCCTGGCCCTGCTGAGCCAGGGCACCGCCGACCAGCTCTATCTGGCTCTGCGTCTGGCGGTAGCCGACCTGGTGTTCCCCGATCCCCGGGACTGCCCGCTGATCCTGGACGACGCTTTGCTCACCTTCGACGACCGGAACCTGGCCCGGGCGCTGGCCCTGCTCTGCCGTCTGGCCCAGGAAGAGGGGCGGCAGATCCTCCTCTTCACCTGCCAGCACCGGGAGTTTCGGATGCTGCAGGATCTGGACGGCGTGGCCTGCCAGAGCCTCCACGGGTTTTAAGCGGTTGCCATCCGGAGAAAAGACGTGTATAATATGGCCTGTCGGACCTGTATTGACCGGTCCGACAGGCTATCTTTTTGTTTTACTGTCCCAGAGGAGGTTTTCCCTGTTATGTCTCGATCCCATCTTCCCCCCGAGGAACCCCGCCCGGAGGGCGCCGCTGCGTCCCAGTCGGAGGCCAAGGAAGAAAAAAACGCCAAGAAATCTCTCGGCCCCGGCGGAGACCTCTACGCCTGGCTGCAGGCCATGGCTTCCGCCCTGGTGGTGCTCCTTCTGGTCTTTACCTTTGTGGGCCGTCTCATCGGCGTAGACGGCCACTCCATGGACCCCACCCTGAACAACCATGATATGCTGCTGCTGCAAAGCATTGCCTACGAGCCCAAACAGGGCGACGTGGTGGTGCTGCGAAAGGACTTCGGGGACATCTCCGGCCCCATCGTCAAGCGGGTCATCGCCGTAGGGGGGCAGACGGTCTCCATCGACTACGGCACCGGCACCGTCTACGTGGACGGCGAGCCCCTGGACGAACCCTACATCAACGAACCCATGAAGCTGCCCACCAGCCCCAACAGCCAGGATACCCTGTGGGACGTCCCCGAAGGATGTGTGTTTGTCATGGGCGACAACCGCAACGCCTCTTCCGACAGCCGGGATTACCGGCTGGGTCCGGTGGACACCCGCTATATCCTGGGCAAAGCCCTGTGCATCGTCCTCCCCTTCCAGCACATGGGCGTCATTTCGTAAAAGGAGCGTAACAACACAATGCGACTGGATAAATGGCTGAAAGTTTCCCGCCTCATTAAGCGCCGCACCGTGGCCAACGAGGCCTGCGACAACGAGCGCATCTCCGCCAATGGACGGGTGGTCAAGGCCTCCTACGACGTGAAGGTCGGCGACAAGCTGGAGATCCGCTTCGGCGCCCGCACCGTGTCGGTCGAGATCCTTTCCGTGACCGAGCAGAAGGGCAAGGAAAACGCCGCCTCCATGTATCAGGAGATTTGATCCAAACAAAAACCCCGCCTTGCGCCGGTCTCTTCCGGCGTAAGGCGGGGTTTTTTTCTTTTGCTTACTGATCCACAGCGTCCTTCAGTGCCTTACCGGCCTTGAAGGTGGGGACCTTGGTAGCGGGGATGGGAATGTCCTCCCCGGTCTTGGGGTTGCGGCCCATGCGCTCTGCCCGGGTCTTGGTCTCGAAGGCGCCAAAGCCCACGATCTGTACCTTTTCCTCTTCGGCCAGTGCCTTGGTGATGAGGTTGATGGCGGCGTTCAGGCCGATCTCCACGTTCTTCCGGGAGAATCCGGTCTCTTCCGCTACACTCAGGATCAATTCCGTCTTATTCATATTCCATTTCCCTTTCTCTCTTCAGTTTCCATCCTCCGGGTGTTTCTCCCGGTTCCACAGTGCCATAAGCTGGTCCACAGACAGTTGGTCCATCTGCTGGCCCTGGGCGGCCACAGCCGCCTCCACGCCGGAAAACCGGCGGATGAACTTATCGCAGGTGCCCGCCAGCGCAGTCTCCGGGTCGATCCCGAAGAAGCGGGCGATCTTCACCGCTGCAAACAGCAGGTCGCCCAGCTCCTCTTCCACGTTGCTGTTCTCTGCCACGGCGGCTTTCAGCTCGCCCAGCTCTTCCTCCAGCTTGTCCATGGCGGCCTGGACGTTGGGCCACTCGAACCCGGCCTTTTCTGCCTTGGACTGGATCTTCTCCGCCCGCCACAGGCCGGGCAGGCTGCGCGCCACGCTCTTCAGGGTGTCGGTGTGGGTGGCCTGTCCCTTCTCCTGGCGCTTGAGCTCCTCCCAGCTGGTGAGGACCTCCCCCACCGAGTCCGCCTGGCCGGTCCCAAACACATGGGGGTGGCGGAAGATGAGCTTTTTGCAGATCCCATCCGCCACGTCGTCCAGGGTAAACCGGCCGGCGTCCTCCTCAATGGAGGCATGGAAGAAGACTTGCAGCAGCACATCGCCCAGCTCTTCCTTCAGGTGGGGGGTGCTGGCCTCGTCGATGGCTTCCGCCACCTCGTAGGCCTCTTCGATAAAGTTCCGGCGGATGCTCTCGTGGGTCTGCACCTGATCCCAGGGACAACCGCCCGGCCCCCGCAGGAGGCGGACGATCTCCCGAAGATCTTCTACCGTATAGGACGCTTTGTCTTCAAAATTTATCATATTATTCCCTTTCTCACAAGCCTTTATGGGATAATTTTTTCTCTCGTCTCAGAGATATCTTCTTTACTTGATCCGCAGGAGCTTGGCGATCTTATCGCCCTTGGGCATAAGGGCCAGGTCGTCCCGGGACACCACCCGCAGCAGGACCACCAGGATCACATAGACCACACCGCCCACAGCGATGGCCCCCACCACCGACAGGCTCACGCCCAGGTGGCGGGACAGCATCCCGTAGCTGGCCCAGGCGGCCGCACCCATGATGAGGGCAGCCAGAGTGGGCTTCACAAAGACACGGAGATACTTGGGGGGGTGGGGGGTGACCTTCTTGATGGCCACCAGTTCCATGATCGCCACCAGCAGGAAGCAGACCAGGGTGCCCATGGGTGCGCCTTTGATGCCCACAGCGGGGATCTGCACCAGGATGAAGTTCACCACCAGCTTGGTGGCGCTGCCGATGGCGATAAACCAGATGGGCAGGGCCGCATGGCCGTTGGCCTGGAGGACGGCGTTACACAGGAGCATCATGCAGACGAAGACCGAAGCGATGCCCAGGATAAAGAGGCAGTGGCTGGCCACTTCCTGGTTGGTCTCCGGATAGAGGAACTGGATGATGGGGGCGCTGAGGACCGCCAGACCCACGCCGGCAGGCAGGGCCAGCATGGCCCCCACCCGCAGGGCGGACTCTGCGATCTTGCCGGCGCCGATCTTATCCTTCTGGGTCAGGGCTGCTGCCACGGCCGGGACGATACAAGCGGTCAGAGAGACCATGAAGGCCGAGGGCAGGTTGTAGATGGTCACGGCCTTCTGGTAACAGCCGTAGAGGCTCACTGCCAGCTCCTCCGGGTAGCCCAGGGCGCTCTGGAGCAGGTTCTGCACCTGGATGGTATCCAGATAGGTGGTGATAGGCACCACAGAAGAGCTGAGAGTGATGGGCACGGCGATGGCAGCCAGGGTTTTGATGATACGCCCCGGTGACTCCGGGGTGTCCTGGCCCGCCAGCCGCATCCGGGCCGTGTTTCTTCGGTGGTGGCGGACCATCAGGTAGAGCAGGGCCACCAGGCCGCTGGTGGTGACGCCGCCAATGGCGCCGGCGGCGGAGTACTCGCTGCCAAAGCCCAGCTTCAGGATATACCAGGCCAGCAGCAGGCCCACGGAGAGCTTGATGAGGGCTTCCAGCACCTGGGATACCGCCGTGGGCACCATGTCAGAGTGGCCCTGGGCATAGCCTCGGTAGGCAGACATGGTGCACACAAAGAAGCAGGACAGAGACATGACCCGCACCGCCGGAGCGGCCAGGCTGTCCCCCTGGAGCTCCGCCAGGGGCTGGGCAAAGACGAACATAATGAGGCTGCTCACCGCACCCAGGATCACAAAGGTCACCAGGGCCACCCGGAAGACCCGGTTGACCTGGTTGCGCCGGTCCAGGGCGTTGGCCTCGGAGATGGTTTTGGACATGGCCACCGGCAGGCCCGCCGTGGAGATCATGAGCAGCAAATTATAGATAGCGTAGGCGTTGTTAAAGTGGCCAAAGCCCACGTCACCCAAAATTCGGCCCAGAGGGATCTTGTACAGGGCGCCGATGACTTTTACGATGGCGATGCTGGCCGCCAGGATGGCAGCCCCGCCAAAAAAGGTGTTTTTGGATGCTTGTTTCAACGGTCAATTCCTCCGGTCGCGCAAGGGTTAAGGAGCGCCAAACAAAAGGGGCATGGCATAGTCCGACACCTCTCGTTTGATCCGTTCCAGGTCCAGGGTGAAGTAGATCCCATCCTTGTATATGATGTTACCCCGGGCCATATTCATCACCACGTCGCTGCCCCGGGTGGAGTACACCAGATTGTCCGCCACGCTGTGGCAGGGGGTCAGATTGGGGCGGTCAAAGTCCACCAGGATCAGGTCTGCGGTGTAACCCGCCTGGATCCGGCCGGTACGGCGGCCCAGGGCCTGGGCGCCCTGGCAGGTGGCCATCCGCAGCACGTCCATGGGCAGCAGGGCCAGCGGGTCGTGGGTCACACCGTTGTGGATGATCGCAGCAAACTTCATCTCTTCAAACATATCGTGGCTGTTGTTGGAGGAAACTCCGTCGGTACCCAGACCAATGTTGACCCCCGCCTTCTTCATGGCAGGGATCCAGGCCACACCAGACCCCAGCTTCAGGTTGGAGACCGGGTTATGGATGCAGGAGACCTTTTTCTCCGCCATGAGCGCCCAGTCCTCTTCGGTGGTCCAGACGCAGTGGGCAGCAATGGCCCGGGTGTCCCACACGCCATGGCGGTCCAGGATCTGGAAGGGGGTCTTGCCCCAGCGCTTCTTGCACTCCTCGTGCTCCGACTGGGTCTCCGACACATGGACGTGCATGCCCAGATTCTTCTCCCTGGCGTACTGGGCCATGGCGATCCAGAGGTCGGGGCGGGAGGTATACTCCCCGTGAATGCAGGCGTCCACCAGGATCTGCCCCTGGTTGTACCCGTGCCAGGTCTCCACCAGTTCGCGGGTCTCCACGCAGGCGGGATAGGTCTGGAAATCAAAGTCCTGGGCAAACAGCGTGGCGCCCCGGGCGATGTTGGCGGAAATGCCCGCCTTGACCACCTCATCGGTGATCTCATCGCAGAACATGTACATATCTGCGATGGTGGTCACGCCGGAGGCGATGAGCTCCGCCAGGGCCAGACCGGTGCCTGCCCGGACGGCCCGTCCGTCCAGCTTGTCTTCCGCCGGGAAGATCCACTGGTTGAGCCAGGTGTGCAGGTCGCAGCCCCCGCCGTATCCCCGCAGAAGGGTCATGGGGATGTGGGTATGGGCGTTCACCAGGCCGGGCATCAGCACGTTGCCGCCGCAGTCGATTTCCCGGTCAAAGGTCCCTTCCGGGCGGGTGGTGCCCACGGAAGCGATGTTCGCCCCGTCCACCGCCACATAGGCGTTGTCCAGCAGGGTGCCCGCCTCATCCATGAGCAGAGCCCGGCAGTTGTGCAGCAGAATGGTCCCCATGGCTTACGCCTCCTCTGCGGGCAGGTGCTCCAGGCAGGCCAGCACCAGAGCAGAGAACTTCTCCCGGGCCGCTTCCGCAGCGTCCAGCACTTCCTGCTCGCTCAGGGGCTGGGGCAGCATCCCGGCAGCCATGTTGGCCACCAGCGTAAAGCCCAGCACCTGCATGCCGCAGTGGCCTGCCACGATGACTTCCGGAGCGGTGGACATGCCCACAGCGTCTGCCCCCAGGACACGAGCCATGCGGATCTCCGCAGGGGTCTCATACTGAGGACCGGGGAAGTACATATACACGCCTTCCTTCAGGTCCATGTCCAGGCGGCGGGCCTGCCGACGGGCCAGCTCCCGGAGAGCAGGGGTGTAGAGATAGCTGGCGTCGGGGAAGCGCACGCCAAACTCCGGGAGGTTCTCGCCCCGAAGGGGAGACTCCATAAAGATCTTGATCTGGTCAGTGATGAGCATCAGGTCTCCGGCGTGGAAAGTAAAGTTGACCCCGCCGGCGGCGTTGGTGACAAAGAGGGTGTCGCAGCCCAGCAGGCGCAGCACCCGCACCCCGTAGCTCACTTCCTCATAGGAGTAGCCCTCGTAGTGGTGCATCCGGCCCTGCATCACCGCCACAGGCTGGCCGGCCAGGGTGCCGAACACCAGCTGGCCCTTGTGGCCCGGCGCGGTGGAGTGTTTAAAGTGAGGGATCTCACCATAGGGGACGATCACCGGGTTTTCCACCTGGTCGCCCAGGTAGCCCAGGCCGGAACCCAGGACCATGGCAACTCTGGGCCGGAAGCCGTTCAGTTTGCCCCGCAGATACGCTGCGCTCTCTTCATACTGTGCGTAGGTATAGTTCATGTGATAACCTCCATCTCGGGGCAGCGCCCCGATCCTCCCGGCCAACCGGCCGGGGCAGATAGTCTTCCTTTATGGTCATATTGGACTATATTACACCCATGCCATAGAAAAAGCAATGAAAATCCCTTGAAAATCAGGACTTTTTCCGTTTTCCCCCTCCCCTTCCCCGGGTGGTCATCCATTGGATGACAGGGATTCCTGATGCTGGAAGCCCAAAAAGGATCGCCGCAGAACCATGGTTCTGCGGCGATCCTTTTCTTTTTCAAACAGGGTATTTGCGGTTCACAAGTTAAAGAAGGACGTGATCTGTGTGTAGAGCACGATGACCATCACCACGGGGATGATGAAGCGGAAGCAGACCTTCAGGAAGCCTGCACCCTTGAAGGTATGGCCGCTCTCCTCGCACTCGTCCTTCACCAGGTTGGGCAGGAGCCAGCCCAGGATGATGCTCATGCACAGAGCGCCCAGGGGCATGAGGATGCCCTCGGAGATCATGTCGTAGAAGTCCAGCCAGCAGTCGTTCCACATGGCGAAGCCTGCGCTGTCCTTGGCGATGCCCAGCAGCTCATAGGGCGCCTTCACCACAGCGTCGCCGCTGCCCAGTGCGTCCAGGGCCACGGGGATGCCGATGAGGAAGATGAGGACGGCAAAGACCAGGGCGATCTTCTTCCGGTTGGGCTCTTTGCCCTTATCCAGCTGCCGGTCCACCACGCTGGCGGTGCACACCTCCAGCAGCGCAATGGAGGAGGTGATGGCGGCGATGAACACCAGGAAGTAGAACAGGAAGCCCATGAGGTTGCCGGTAAAGCCGCCCATACCGTCCAGGAAGACCTTCTGCATGGAGGCAAAGAGCAGGCCAGGGCCCTGGGCGTAGTCCACGTCAAAGGCTGCGCAGGCGGGCAGGATCATCATACCGGCCAGCAGCGCAAAGAGGGTGTCGGACAGGGGCACGATGGTAGCGTTTCTCTGCAGGCTCTTCTGCTTGTCCAGATAGGAACCAAAGGTAATGTTGATACCCATGGCCAGAGACAGGGAGAAGAACACCTGCCCGGAGGCGGTTTTCAGCACGTTAAAGAAGCTCTCAGGGGTGGAAAAGAGGCTCATATCGGGCACAAACATGAACTTGTAGCCCTCGATGGCGCCGGGCTGCAGAGCCACAAAGACGATGATGATCACCAGGATCACACCCAGCGCAGGCATCACGGTCTTGCTGAACTTCTCGATACCGCCCTTGATGCCGCCCATGACCACCACCATGGTGCAGACCATAAAGATGGCAAAGAACAGGATCATGCTGCTGCCGTCATAGAGCAGCCAGGAAAAGAAGTCGCTGCCCTGACCGGAGAAGCCGTCCACGCCGAAGAGCTGGACCAAAAAGCCCAGGCAGTAGCGCAGGACCATGCCGCCCAGCACGGAGTAGAAGCTGAGGATCAGGAAGGGGGATATGACCGCCATATAGCCCACGAAGGAATACTTCCTGGACAGGGCCGCATATGCGCCCACACCTTTGCCGGTCTTCCGGCCCAGGGCGAACTCGCCCAGCATCAGCACAGAGCCCACCAGAACCACCAGGATCAGGTAAACGATCAGAAAGGCAAAGCCGCCGGTCTTACCCATTTTATAGGGGAACGCCCAGAGGTTGCCCAGACCGATGGCGGAACCGATGGAGGCCATGAGGAAGCCAAAGTTGCTGCCCCACTGCCCTCGTTTCGACATTTCCATAGGTTTTCTCTCTCCTTTGTTCGAATCTGCCGCCTCCCCGGGAAGCGGGAGGCAGCGCCGCGGAAACAAGAGGGCCCGCCTCCCTCTGAGACAGGGAGGCGGCACCGTTCGCTTGCTACCACTTTACACTAAACCAACAAAGATTGCAAGATAATGTTTTTTTCTACAGTTTCTGTCAACTTTTTTCCCAAAAAATCGGGGGCGGGCTTCTGAAATCCCTTGCCGCACAAGAGAAAAGGACGGGCCATACATTTGAAACAATTTGTTTATTTCTATCTAAAAAGGTGACGATCTACCAAATCAACACCCTGCCGGGCCCGTCCTTTTCCAAAATTTTTTCCTCTGTCAGGGCAGTTCCTCAGGCCTCCGGCGGCAGATCCGTCTCCAGATAGCCCATGGCCTCCTCCAGCTGGCGGCAGAGCAGCAGCAGCAGGGGGACTCCCTGGTCGATCTGGGCCTTGTCCCCTGCCCGTCCGGCCATCTCCATCTGCTCGGCCTGGCGGCCCAGCTCCATGGCGCCGATCCAGCGGGAGGCGCTCTTCAGGCTGTGAGCCTCCCGGCTGAAGGTCTCCCAATCTTCGCTCTTCCAGGTGGCCTCCAGCTGGGTGATCCGCTCGGGCAGCTGCTGGAAGAAGAGGGTCAGGGTGCTCTGGTAAATGGCCGCCGTGCCGCAGTAGGCCATACCCTGGGCGGTGTCCACCCCGGGCAGGTGGGCGATGGCCTGGGTCAGCACCTCGTCCTCCTGGGCTTTCTCCGGCAGAGTGGGGGCCTTCTGCTTGTCCTCCGGGAGCCACACCCGCAGCACATCGTCCAGCCGGTCCAGCTCAATGGGCTTGGAGACAAAGTCGTTGAATCCGTTTTCCAGGAAGAACTCCCGCACCCCCTTCATGGCGTTGGCCGTGAGGGCGATGATGTGCACCACCGCAAAGTAGGGGTCCTTCTTCCCCATCTCCCGAATGGCCCGGGTGGCCTCCACCCCGTCCATGTCGGGCATCATATGGTCCATGAACACCAGGTCCGGCCAGACCTGGGTCATCTGCCGCAGGGCCTCCCGGCCGGAGCGGGCGGTGTACACCTCCATGCCGTAGGGCTGGAGCAGGCCCTGACACACCTTCAGGTTCAAGGGCTGGTCGTCCACCACCAGCACCGCCGCCTCGGGGGCGATGAAGCTGTTGTAGTTCTGGTCGTTTTCGTGGCGGACGCCCTCCTGATAGGGACCGCAGGGCAGGGGGTTCACCACCTTCTGGGGCAGACGCACCCAGAAGTCGCTACCCACCCCATAGACGCTCTCAACGCCCAGCTGGCCATCCATGAGCTCTGTGAGCTTCTGACAGATGGGCAGGCCCAGGCCGGTTCCCTCGATGTGGCGGTTTTCCTTGCTGTCCAGCCGGCCGTAGCTCTGGAAGATGTAGGGCAGGTCCTCCTTGCGGATGCCGATGCCCGTATCCTCCATATGGATCACCAAAATGCCGTCCTCCGGCTGGGGTTCCCAGGTGACGGTCATGGTGATGGTCCCCTCCTGGGTGTACTTCACTGCGTTGCTGCCCAGGTTCATGATGATATGGCTGATGTTCACATCGTCTCCGTAGAGGGTGGTGGGGATGGTCTCGTCCACCTGCGCCTGGAACTCCAGCTTCTTCTCCTGGGCCCGCATCCGCAGCACCGTAATGGTGTCGTGGAGGGTGCTGAGGATGTTGTAGTTCTCGGGGGCCAGTTCCATCTTTCCTTCCTCGATCTTGGACAGGTCCAGGATGCTGTTGATGTTCTCCAGCAGGATGCGGCCGCTGCCCCGGATGTCCCGGAAGCAGTTGTCCTTCTTCTCCGCAGAATCCTCCCGCAGGCCCAGCTCCGACATGCCCAGAATGGCGTTGAGGGGGGTGCGGATGTCGTGGCTCATGTTGGCCAGGAACTGGCTCTTGGCCCGGCTGGCCGCCTCCGCCGCCTGGGCGGTGACCCGGGCCTTCTCCTCCTCGTGGCGGAGGTTCACCGTGGCGGTCTCGTCCTCAAAGACCCAGAGGGTGTCCGGCTTCTGGGGGGAATACCCGGGCATGGGCAGCACCCGGACACAGATCCAGGTCCCGTTGCGCTTTTGGTAGGTGACCTCCATCTGCCGCTCGGTGTCCAGCTTCTCCCGCAGGCGGTCATAGTCCAGCAGTTCATCCATGGCCGGCAGGTACTCCTCCTGCATGAGCTCTGCCCCGTACCGCTGCAGGGTGGCGCTGAGGTGATTGTGTTCGCTGGCCAGCAGCTCTGCAAAGTATCGGGGGACCTTGATGCTGCGGGCCAGGTCGTCGTTGAGGTTCACCACATAGATGCCCTGGTAGTAGTCGGCGATCACGTGGACAAAGTCCAGCTCGTCCTCGGACTCCACCAGTTTCTTGGCCCGGAGGAAGAGCTCCTGCTGCTTTTCCTCCAGCTCACGGCGCTCTTCCAGCTCCCGCATCTTCTCCTCGGTCACCTGACGGATGAAGAAGTTGCACTTGGCCTGCCGGCTCTCCGGGTCCCGGAAGAAGTAGAGCTCTGCCGAGTGCCACTCATACCCCGGGGCCTCGTCGGTTTTCACCCGGTACTCCTGCACCACCCGTGTGGTACCGCTGAAGAAGAGGCTCAGCAGGGCCCGGCGGTCCATGGAGTAGCAGTAGTTCTCCCGGTCCTTGGGATGGATGGTGGGGGCGATCTGCTCCTTGACAAAGGCGCTGTACGGCTGGTTCTCCCCCGCCTCCCGGAGCAGATCTGCGTAGGTGTCCCAGCCCCACAGCATCCGCCAGGTGTCCTCCTCCAGAGAGATCTCAATGCCTGCCACCGTGCCCAGCATCATCCGGTTCAGCAGTTTCGAGGCCGCTTCTCTCTGGCGCTTCTGCTTCACGTCCTCGGTAATATCCCGGATGGTGCCCACCGCCGTGGTCCCCTCGTTGTCGGACAGGGGTTCCAACTTCAGCTGGATCCAGGTCTCCTGGTCATCCACGGTCTGGAAGGTGACCTCGCTGTCCTGCCCATGGGCTGCCTGCTCCAGGGCGGCCAGAAAAGCCCCCTCCCACTGCCCGGAACAGTTCAGGAAGGCCAGCAGCTGCCGGGGGGTCTCCAGGGTGGTCTTCAGCAGCTGGCCCTGCCCCTTCTCCGGGGAGATCAGGCGGATCATTCCGTCCGGGAGCAGCTCAAACAGCTGCACATCCGAGCTGGGCAAAGCTGCGTTCATCAGGGTGTTGTTCCGGGCCACCTCCTGGGCCAGCTGGGCCCTGCCAGCCTTCTCCCGCATGGCCTGGTACAGCAGCACCGCCACGGTGGCCACCACATACAGCAGCACCAGAAGCACATAGGCCAGCACAGAGGGGATCCCGATCCCCACTGCGCTGTCGATGTCATCCTCCAGCAGGGCTGCGCACAGGCTCCACCCGGGGATGCCGGTACTCTGGGCATAGAGGTAGATCTTCTGCCCGTCCGCCATCTGGTGGGTCACGGTCCCATCCCAGAGGCCGTTGGCCGGCTTTTCCAGCTGCTCCTTCTGCACCTGGTCCAGCAGGTTCCAGTCATAGAATCTCTGGCCGATCAGGTCCTCCTGGTACAGGGTATCCAGCAGCACCGCACCGCTCTCCTGCTCAAAGACCACAATGTGCCGGTCCTGCTCTCCCAGGCCCCGGAAGTAGGAGTAGTCAAAGAGCTTGCTCAGCTCCACGGTCCCGAAGGTTTCCACCCCGGACAGGGTGTCGGTGACAAACAGCCGCACCGCCCAGAGGCGCACTCCGTCCACCTCCACTTCCTGGACCCGTCCGATCCGGAACATCCCTGTGTCCAGGTTGCAGTCGCTGATCTCTGTCCACTGCATATCATGGCGGACGGTCCCATCCTGTAAGATGGCCGAGCCGTCCTTCATCCGAATTCCCGCTTCCACAAAGGGGTCCGACTCCTCCAACGCCTGTAAAATGGCGATGGTCTTTTGGCTGCTGGGGTCGCTCCCCGCTCCAATGAGGCGGCTGGCGGTCTCCAGTCGCCCCGCCAGCTCCCGGGCCGCCGTCTCCACGCTGGCGCTGCTCTGCCGGGCAAAGACCGGCAGGTTATCCAGGGCGGCCTGCTCATCCCGCTTTTCCAGCTCCAGCCGCAGGATGACCGTAGTCGCCACAAAACAGGCCACCAGAATGGCCAGGGTCCGAATGTATCCCACCGCTTTCCGGTGGGTCTTCTTTTTCTGCCGCTTCACAGGGCACTCCCCCTTTTTCTCTCTTCTCCCCGGCGGGGGCCGGGATCAAAAACAGCTGGTTGGGTTTCCGTCCGCTGCACACCTTCTGGAGCATCTGGGCAGCGCCGGCCAGGGCGGCCTCCCCAATGGTCCGGGCCTTCTTGGGACAGCGCGCCACGCAGCGCATACAGGAAATGCAGACTGCCTGATCGGTTTCCGCCGGAGTTTCCTCGGGAATGGCCCCCACGGGACAGTTCTTGGCGCAGGCCCCGCAGCCGGTGCAGGCCTCACCGGCGGCCGGCTTCATGGGGACCCCGTGGTAGTCCACATAGGGCCGCTTGCCCGGCAGAGAGAGGGTCAGATCGTCCTGGTCCAGGCGGGCCAGAATGGTCTCGGCAAAGGACGCCAGCGCTTCCCGGTCGGCCTCGTCCGGACGGCCCTGGCCGAAGGCCCGCACAATGGAGTGCTCCGCCACCGCCGCCACCCCGGCCACCGGGACAAAGCCTGCCTCCCGGGTCACTTCATCCAGTTCCAGAAGGGTGTCGTCGTAGTCCCGGTTGCCGTACACCGCCAGGAGCACCACCCGGGCGCCCTGGCCTTTCATGGCCAGCAGCCGGTCTGCCGCCGGGGCGGGGACCCGCCCGCCGTAAGAGGGGACCGCCGCAATGCACAGGTCCTCCGGGGAGAAGGTCCGAAGGGAGAAGTCCTCCTTCCGGTCCGTGAGGTCCACGAACACCGGGTCGGGGCTCAGGGCGTTTGCCAGGCAGCGGGACACCTTGCGGGTGCCGCCGGTGGGACTGAAACAGAGTTCATATACGTTCATGACAGATTCCTCCTGGATGTTCTTGGGAAAAAACGGCTTGTCGGGAATACCGACAAGCCGTTTGGAAGTTCTTATCTGGCCGACACCAACTTTTTCAGGCCCCGGCCCAGGCCCTCCACGGTCAGCTGATACATATCCACCACGTTGCGGATCATCTCGATGGTTTGATAGCCGTAATCATACTCCCACATGGCCTCGGGGATGGGATTGAACCACACCATTTTCTCAAACCGGCTGTGGAAGCGGTTGAGCCAGGTGAGGCCGGTCTCAGCGTTGTAGCGGTTATAGAAGCTGCTGCCGCCGATCCAGGTCAGCTCCGAGGGCGCCATGGAAGCGTCGCCTACCACAATGACTTTGTACTCCCGGCTGAGGTTGTTGATCACCCACTGGGTCTGCACCGACTCGCCGTAAATGCAGCGGGGGTCGGTATACAGCTCGGAGTAGAAGCAGTTGTGGAAGTAATAGATCTTCAGGTCCTTAAAGTTGTTGGCCCGGTTCACCGCCTGGAAGAGCTGGCTGCACAGGCGGGCGTAGGGGGTCATGGAACCACCGGAGTCAAAGAGGACCATGACCTTGATGTCGTTGGTTCTGGGTCGGTCAAACTCCAGCTGGAGGTATCCGGCGTTGTTGCAGGTCTCGTCGATGGTCCGGTCCAGGTTGAGCACGTCCATGGGGCCGTCCTGCCGGGTGGTCATCTGCCGCAGGCGGCGGAAGGCCAGCTGGAAGGACCGCTGGTCCAGCACATTGTCCTCCCGGAAGTCCCGGAAGTCCCGCTCGCCAGCCACTTGCAGGGCGTGGCGGTGCTGGCCCTTGCCTCCCACCCGGATGCCGGTGGCGGCGTAGCCGGAGTGGCCCATGGTGGAGGTGCCGCCGGTGCCCACCCAGTACTGGCCGCCGTCGTGGCGCTCGTGCTGCTCCTGCAGCCGCTCCTCCAGCATCTGGCGGAGCTTCTCCAGGTCGTAGGTGGTTCGGGCGTCCACTTCGTCCTTGTCGTACTTCTTCATGTTCTTGGGGTCGTGGAGCCAGTCCATGAGTTCGTTGGGGATGTCCTCGATGTGCTGGATGCGGTCGAAATACTCCAGGAAGATCTCGTCGAACTTGTCAAAGTCCGCCTCGGTCTTCACCAGAATGGCCCGGCTGACATAGTAGAATTCCAGCAGGCTGTTCCGGCACAGGCCCTTTTCCAGGGCATCCATCAGGGAAAGCCACTCGTTCATGGACACCTTCAGCCCCCGGGCACGCATGAGGTAGAATAAATCGGTAAACACGGTGTCCCCTCCTTGGCTCTTACCAGCGGTAGCCGTTCTTCACCCGGTTCTTGGCGTTCTTCACGGCGGTGAGGTCTTCGGTCTTCTTCAGCAGGATGCCGGCGTAGGGCAGTTCCTTCTCGATCTTGTCCGGGTCCACGCCGCCCAGGCGCAGGGCCTGGAGCCAGTCCAGCAGCTCAGAGGTAGAAGGCTTCTTGGCCACGGTGGGCAGATCGCGCACCTGATAGAAGGCACGCATGGCCATATCCAGCAGGTGGTCCTCGATGTTGTCAAAGTGGGCGTGGACAATGTCGGTCATCATGTCCTGGTTGGGGAAGGCGATATAGTGGAAGATGCAGCGGCGCAGGAAAGCGTCGGGCAGCTCCTTCTCCGCGTTGGAGGTGATGATGACGATGGGGCGCTGCTTGGCAGAGATGGTCTGCTTGGTCTCGGGGATGTAGAACTCCATCTTGTCCAGCTCCCACAGCAGGTCGTTGGGGAACTCCAGGTCGGCCTTTTCGATCTCGTCGATGAGCAGGACCACCTGCTCGTCGGAGTTGAAGGCCTCGCCCAGCTTGCCCAGCTTGATATACTTCTTGATGTCGTCCACGCCTTCGCCGCCGAACTGGCTGTCGTACAGACGCTGGACGGTATCGTACACGTACAGACCGTCCTGAGCCTTGGTGGTGGACTTGATGTTCCAGATGATGAGCTTCTTGCCCAGGGCCTCGGCGATGGCGTCGGCCAGCATGGTCTTGCCGGTGCCGGGCTCGCCCTTGATGAGCAGAGGCTTCTGCAGGGCGATGGAGATGTTGACGATGCGCAGCAGGTCCTCAGAGACCACGTAATTGCTGCTTCCCTTGAATTCTTTCATAGCAGTGTGTTCCTTTCCCTTGGTAAAATGTGGTATGACGACGAGGGAGCCCTCGTTGTTTGCTGTTTACAATCTCTTTCATTGTACCATAAACCCCCGGGGAAGTCATGGCCTTTTCCCTATTCTCCACGCCAATTCTCAGGAAATCCCCTCCCCTTTTTTTGTGAATTGAGGAAAAGCCCGGCAGAGAAAAGCGCCGCAGGCCCCAAAGGGGTCTGCGGCGCAGGATTTGGTTATGGGGTTCCGGCATAAGCCCCTATCAACGGCTCATTGGGAGCCTTTCCTCAAATTGCAGTCTCGGCAGAGCATCTGACAGTTATCGGGAATCGTCTTGCCGCCTTTGCTCCACGGCGTGATATGGTCGGCGTGCATCCGTTCAAACTCAAATTCTTCACCACAGATAGCACACTTATGTCCTTGCTTCTCGTAGGCAGCCAAGGCATCCCGCCGGTCAAAGGCACGGATTGACAGCTTTTTCTCTTCGCCTGTCAGCAAATACTCATAAATACCAGATTTTTTACTTACATCTTCATCCCCCATGAGTCGCTGAATTTCCATTTCCAGCTTTTTGGGGTCAAGGTCTGTCCGCTTGCCGTGCTGATTGTAGAAAAGGCCCCACGGCAGACCATTCATTTCTTTTTTTCTAACTTTGGGGAATACAACCTGCACCCAGTCGATGACGGACCGGAAATAATTCCACAGCTGCACTGCACTACGGTCATGCTGATGCTCTGCCATGTACGCTTCAATGGTTTTCCCTTCGGCACTGGCTGCCCAGGAAATAGCTGTTTCCAGATATTCCTGCCGGATACTGGAACCTTTCAGATAATCGCCAGCCAAAACCCCTGCTGCACAGCCACTTTTGGAAAAATACCGCTTTGCGTCAGCAGTCCAGCTACCGGCATAGACAGCGTTCCGCAGTTCTTGATCGGTCAATTCTTCGCCTGCAATGTTGATAATGCGGAACCACTCCAGCTTTTCGCTGTCTGTACCGTCGCAAACATACACGAACAGGGGATAGTCAAGAATCTGCTGCTTCTTGTCAGCCGGCAGATTATAAAAATACTTGTCATCCACTGAGAAAGAACCGTCCACGTATTCGCACAGAGAAATGGTGCGCTGCTGGCCGTCCAGCACCTCGAATCCGTCGGAACCGTCCTCTTTCTTCACCTTGCACCAGTACATCACGTTGAGCGGCAAGCCCTTCATGACGGTGCGAATGACTTCATCCCGCTGGGCATCTTTGTAGACAAACTCCCGCTGATACTTCGGTCTTATATCAAGGCGCTCGTTATAACCGACAACACCTTCCTCTGCGTCATTGAAGTATTTCTCACAGACTTCACCGACAGTCACTTTCAACTCATCGATCTGCATATATCATTTCACCTCTTTCGGCGGCTCTGGGTGTTTGTTGCGAATAAGAATGCGGGCATACCCTTGTACATAAAACTCGTTGTCTACAATATAATAGGTTTTTCCTACTGGCGGAGTCGATACTTTTAGGACAGGTCCATCATTTAATTTTGTTACAACAGATTGTTTCCCATTTTTATCAACCTGTATTTGCTGGCCATACACCTTACTTGCTGCTCCAAACCATGTTTTTGCAATACCCACAATTTCAAATTGATCCGGGTTGTATTTATCCAGAAAAGTAATGGGCACACCCATCACTCCACTAAAATCGCATGGAATATCAGCAGTTTTAGATACCTCGATAGCATCATAGTTATCATAAGTAGGGTACTCTTCCGGATTGTAGCGCTTTACCAGAATCATTTCTTCATGGCGCTTTTTAATATCGAGATTAGTAAACCAACACGCGGATGCCAATCTTCCCATGACCACACCGTTGATAATCTTGTAAGCAGAGCCTTCTTTCTTATTTGCAAGCAACCATTGTTTGCGTTCATCCGGAATATCAAAATACATATCCTGATTCAAGGATTTTGCACCAATCCATACTTTGTTATCTTTCAGCAGCGGAAAAAACTCCTTATATGTGATGGCGTTCATATTTCCAATGATAATAAAATACTTCTGATGCTCCATCAAAACAGAAATATAGTCCCGGAATAACGAAAACGGGGGATTTGTGACCACAATGTCGGCTTCATCCAACAAATTCAGACATTCGGGCGAACGGAAATCCCCGTCATCTTCCAACTCCACCAACTCGTTTTCGCCAGAGCGGAACAGTTCTGCTACATCTAACATGTCCACGCTGCCGTCGCCAGTCGCATCATATACCCGTGTAACTACGGCCTTGTAGGGACGCTGGTCTTTGTTTTCTTCATCAGTTTTCGTTTCAAATACAAAAGTCAGCTGCCCATCTGGGTCAAAACTATATTTCAGCTGCCTGCCTGCTATCGGAGAGGAATAGTAACAGGTCGCAATCAGCTTTTTCAGCCCTAGACGATTGAAATTCAAAACGAAATATTTAAAGAAATTGCTCTCAAAAGGATCATCGCAGTTGCACAGCACAGTCTTGCCTTGAAAATGCTTTCGGTAATGCCGCATTTCCTTTTCGATGTCGGTCAGTTGCGTATAGAATTCATCATTTTTCGCTGTTTTAGCAGCCCCCAAAGCTGTATTTGCCATCACTGCCCCATCTCCTTCTCTCGTTTATCACAGTTGTCAAGCGCAATACATTTTCTGTGACCGTTCTCTCCCTCTCAACAGATAACTCTACTCTGCCATATATTTGTCTAATAGCGTATCGCAAAATAGCGAAAAAATCAATCCCATAGAAAAGCGCCGCAGGCCCCAAAGGGGTCTGCGGCGCAGGATTTGGTTATGGGGTTCCGGTGAGAGGTTCCTTTTTCCCCAGGTATTTGGGTTGGGGCTGGAGGAGGGCGGACAGGATGTCCTTATCCCGGGCCAGGATCTCCCGCAGGTCACGGGCCTGCTGGCCGGGGTAGTTCTGCCCCTCAGCGGCCACGCCCCAGGCCTCCACACCCAGCGCCCGGGCCAGGTACAGAGCCCGGTACATGTGGTACTCCTGGGTGACCACGATCATCCGGGACACGCCGAAGATGTCCCGGGCCCGGTACACGCTGTCATAGGTGGAAAACCCGGCGTAGTCCAGCACGATGTCCTCGGAGGGGACCCCGTGCTCCATGGCCCAGGCCTTCATCACTGCCACCTCGTTGTACTCCTCCTGCCCGTTGTCTCCGGACATGAGAAGTTTCGGGGCCCAGCCTGCCTGGTAGAGTTCCACTGCCCGGCGCAGCCGGTCGGCCAGCATCAGGCTGGGGCTGCCGTCCGGACGGACGCTGCACCCCAGGACCAGGATGCACTCTGCCCCCTCCGGCGGGGTGTCCTCTGTGGACAGCAGCCGGTCCTGAGTAGAGGTCACCACCCAGGCGCTGCCGCCAAAGACCAGCCCAACCAGCAGTACCACCACCGCCAGCAGGGCCACCACACACCGTTTCAGCCAGATCCATTTCTTTGTTTTTTCTTTCATTGCTATGCTCTCAAATACGGCAGGGAGGGGTCAGCGGTTCCGGTGCTGAAGGAAGAGCACCGCCGCAATGAACACGATCCCTACCACCAGTCCGATGGCCATTGCGCGCTTCCTTTCTGTCTCAGTCCTCTTCCTCGTCCTCGTCGTCCTCAGGACCGCGGACGTAGGTCACCTGCACGGTGGAGGAGCTGAGCATGTCCACCCGGCGAGCCTCCCAGCCCTTCTTGGCCATCTTGGCTTCGCCCTTCTCCATCTCCAGGGTCACTTCCTCAGTGTCCTGGCCGGAATAGATCACTTTCTTCATTTCCATGGCGGTCGTTCTCCTTTTATTCCTGACCCATGAGGGCCGCTTTGATCATGATGGCGCACTCGATGCGCTTTTTAAAGAGCTCACACCCGTACTGATAGGTGCCGTTGATGTCGCCTGTGGCGTGGTAGGCGTTGGCTGCGCAGCCGCCGGCGCAGTAAAGACGGGCCCAACATTCCCGGCAGTCGGGGTTGGCCACCACGTTGCACCGGTGGAACTTCTCCCCCAGCTGGGTGTTCTTCACCCCGTCCCAGACGTTGCCCATAGAGTAGTTGGGGTCGTTCACAAACTGGTGGCAGGGGAAGAGCTCGCCCCAGGGGGTGACAGCCAGGTACTCCGTACCCGAGCCGCAGCCGGACATCCGCTTGTGGAGGCAGGGGCCCCCCTCCAGGTCGATCATATAGTGGTAGAAGGTAAAGCCACGGCCTTCCTTCTCCCGGCGGATCATCTCCTTGGCCAGGATCTCATACTGCTCGAAGAGCTTGGGCAGGTCCTCTTCCGTGAGGGCCCAGGGATCACCGGGGGCGCTCACCACCGACTCCATGCTCAGCTCGGTAAAGCCCAGGTCCGCCATGTGGAAGATATCCTGGGTGAAGTCCACGTTGTTGTGGGTGAAGGTTCCCCGCATATAGTATTCCCGGTCCCCTCTCTGCTCCACAAAGCGCTGGAACTTGGGCACGATGATATCATAGCTGCCCAGACCGGCCAGGTTCTTCCGCAGGCGGTCGTGGACCTCCTTCCGGCCGTCCAGACTCAGCACCACGTTGTGCATCTCCCTGTTGCAGAACTCGGTCACTTCGTCGTCCAGTAGCAGGCCGTTGGTGGTGAGGGTAAAGCGGAAGTTCTTGTGGTGGATGGGCTCCTGGGTCCGGGCATAGGCCACCAGGTCCTTCACCACCTGCCAGTTCATAAGGGGCTCGCCCCCGAAGAAGTCCACTTCCAGGTTCACCCGGGTGCCGGAGTTGGCGATGAGGAAGTCCAGAGCCTGCTTGCCCACCTCAAACGACATGAGGGCACGGTCCCCGTGGTAGTTGCCCTGGCTGGCAAAACAGTAGTTGCAGTTGAGGTTGCAGGTGTGGGCCACGTGGAGACACAGGGCCTTGAGCACCGGCTTGGAGCGGCGGAAGGCCTCCTGCTCCACCTCTTTCCACAGGTCCTCAGAGAAGAGCTTCCCCGCCTGCTTCAGTTCCTCGATGTCTGCCAGACAGTCCCGGATCTCCCCTTCGTCCACCCCGTCCATGTGGCCGTAGGTCTCCAGCATCCGGGCCACGATCTCCTCCTTGGGGGTGGTCTCGTACAGGCCGATGATGTCGTAGGCCACCGGGTCCACCAGGTGGACCGAACCGCTGTACACGTCCAGCACGATGTTGTATCCGTTAAGTTTGTACTGATGAATCATAGGTTATTCTCACTTCCGTCCGATGAGGCAGAAAAAAGTGCCGCTTGATCGGGTCCGATCAGGCGGCAGCTTTCCTCGCGTTCAAAAAATCAGCGATTTTCGTTCTCGCACTGCTGATTGGCAAGGCCGCAGGAGGTCTTGCAGGCAGACTGGCAGGAGGTCTGGCATTCGCCGCAGCCGCCGGTCTTCAGGCTCTTGGACAGATCCCGGGTCTGCAGAGTCTGGATTCTCTTCATAGGAAGCAACTCCTTTCGTTACCGTTTCATGATGTTAATCGAAAGTATTATAATGTACTTTCCCTGGGATGTCAATGGGTGCCCCCAGGGCTTCCGGGGAAACCCCTCAGATTGTTTTGCCCATTTCGTAGGCCTGGCGGGGATAGTCGCTGGCCTCCAGGTCCTCCAGGTCGGAGCAGCCCCGGGCAGGGAGGATGCCCACGTTTTCCCAGCCCAGGAACCGGGTCATGCCCTTGTAGGTCAGGATGGCACCGTCGGCGGACTCCATGGTCTCATCCCCCATGGTGAGCATCAGAACCGCCTTTTTGCTGCTGGACCGCAGGGCGGCGCTGTTGGCGTAGAACCGGTCGATGACGGTTTTCAGCTGGGCGTTCCAGTCGTAGTAATAGATGGGAGACACGAACACCACCGCATCTGCCGCCAGCAGATGGGGGTTCAGGGTGGTCATATCGTCCTGGAAGGCACAGCCCTTGTCGGTTTTATGACAGCGCTCGCAGGCGATGCAGGGGTGGACATCCTGGAAGGCAGCGTCAAACCGGAAGATCTCATGGCCTGCTTCCTGGGCTCCCTGGATGAAGGCGTCAGCCAGAGCCGAAGAGGTCCCCTTCTTATGGGGGCTGCCGCTGAGCACTACAATTTTCATGGTGAAACACATCCTTTTCCTGACAGGCCGGGGCCTTGGGTCCGGCCATTTCTCGATTTTCTGAGGCTATCATACCACAGAGCGCCGAAAAAGACCAGTATCAGCCCCCGGACTCCTCTTTCCTTTTGAGAGACAATTACGGCGTGGGATTGGCTTCTTCATCTTGTAGGGCCGCGGTGGTGAAGGGGGGCTTCCCCCGAGTCCCGATGAGGTGGACTCCCGCCCGGTACAGCTTCTCGATGGTCTGCACCAGGGGCGTGGTGATCTCCTCTCCCGGGGTAATGAGGGGGATGCCGGGAGGATAGGCCCAGATATACTCTCCGCACACCTTGCCCATGGCGTCGTACAGGAAGGTCAGTCCCCCTGCGGTCCGGGCCGCTTCCTCCAGGGGCATCCGCCGGGGAGGCAGCTGGTTGACCTGTTCCAGGGGGGCAGGTTCCTCCTGGGCCGGGCCATAGGCCTCGTCCAGCTCCAGCAGAGCCCGAGCCAGGGTCTCTGGCATGGTGTCGTCGGTACCCAGCCCGGTCATGGCCACGGCATAGTGGTCCAGGGCCATCTCCAATTCAATATGGTACTGCTCCGCCAGCTTCTCCTTGAGCTCCACTCCGGTGAGGGCGCTGTTCCGGGTGGAGATCACGATCTTGGCCGGGTCCAGGGCAAAGATCCCCGGATAGGAAGCCCCCGCCTCCTTCCCGTGTCCCGCCAGGCGGAGGAACTTCAGGTCCTTTGCCAGACGGTCAAAGGTCTCCAGCCGACGGGTCCAGGCGGCAAAAAGGGCGTCTTTCTGCTCTTCCAACAGCCGGACACACCCGTCCATGGAGGCCATGAGCAGGTAAGAAGGGCTGCTGGACTGGAAGATCCCCGTCTGCCGGGCCACCTCGGGCATGGGGACCCGCTGTCCGCTGGCATGAAGAATGGCGGTTTGGGTCAGACTGGGGAGCATTTTGTGGAGGCTTGCCACCACCAGGTCCGCCCCCTGGGCCACAGCGCTGGGGGGAAAGGCAGAGGAAAAGCCCAGATGGGCTCCGTGGGCCTCGTCCACCAGCACCGGAATGGTTTTCTCGTGGGCCACAGCGCAGATCCCGGCGGTGTCGCTCACCACCCCGTCATAGGTGGGACTGGGATACACCACCAGTTTGGTCTCCGGGTGGGCCTCCAGGGCCTGGGCCACCATTTCCGGGGAAATGGACCCGGACAGGCCGAAGGTCTCCTCCACCGGGGGCAGCAGGAACACCGGGTTCAGGCCGCACAGCTCCACTGCGTGGTAAATGGCCTTATGACAATGCCGGGCCATTAAAATGGTATCTCCCCGGCGGGTAGCCGCCCGGATGGCCGCCAACAGGCCGCCGGTGCTGCCGTTGACCTGGAAAAAGCTCTTCCGGCTGCCCCAGAGGGCAGCGGCCCGGCGCATACTCTCCGCCAGGACCCCCTCGGGATCGTGAAGATCGTCGAATCCGGGCAGCTCCGTGATGTCCAGCCCGGCGGACAGAGTGTTCAGATAGGGCGCCAGGTCCACGTTTTCCTTGTGGCCGGGCATGTGCAGGGAGAGATAGCCCTCCCGATGATGGTCTGACAGGCGCTCCAACAGTGAGCGATCTTCCTTTGGCATAGGATGCAGCCTCCCCTTGGATGTTTTTTGTAAGTTTTTTTATAGACTTATGATACCAGAAAGCAGGCCAGATGACAACCAATCGAAGGCATCTGGCCTGTGGGTGAACCGGAAGGCGCATGATCTGACCTGCCAAAAAGTTCTGTTTTGGCGCTTTTGAACGGGTCAGTTCTATGATAGGCTGAGAGCTGGAAACAAGAATTCCTGCAAATTCCCCTATCCCATGAACAAAGGAGTGTGTGATCCATGCGGTCCAAAACTGTCACCCGAAGCAGCTCCTCTGAGAGCGTGCGAACCCTGGCCCTCACCGCCATCTGCCTTGTGCTGGTCTATGTCTTTACGGCGGTGGTAAACATCCGTCTCCCCTTCGCCCCCAACGGCGGCCTCATCCACCTGGGCAACGTCCCCCTGTTTGTGGCGGCCATCCTCTTCGGCAAGCGCACCGGCGCCATTGCCGGCGGCGTGGGCATGGCCCTGTTTGATCTCACCTCCAGTTTCACCCTCTGGGCTCCCTTCACCCTGGTGATCGTGGGCCTTATGGGCTTTGTGGTAGGTGCTGTGACCGAAAAGAAGAAATCCTTCCCTCTGTATCTGCTGGCTCTGGTGCTGGCCTGCGCCATTAAGATCGGCGGATATTACGTGGCCGAAGGTATCATCTATGGAAACTGGATCGCACCGGTGACCTCCATCCCGGGCAATCTGATTCAGATCGGCGTGGCCGCCGTCATTACGCTCATCGTGATCGAGCCCCTTCGCATCGCCGCTTCCCACACCATCTTGCGGCGGTAAGAGAAGGCCTCCCCTTCATTGTGTATTTCAGTCTTGCAAAAGGCGCCGATGCAATTTCGGCGTCTTTTGCAATCTCATCGAAAGTATCTTTCATTCTTGGATAAGTCTCCTATTTTTGTGCGATGCCGCAAATTTTATGCCGGATTTTTGAAAATAATTGTTGCATTCACAAAGAGGACGTGATATACTTTCAGATGCAAACGGAACAGAAAAGGAACGTTTTTCTTTCTGGCTGCAAGTATCCTTGTATTTTGTTTGTTCTTGTATTTTCGCCTGCCCGGCGCAGGTCAAAATAAAATATCAAAGAAGGAGCCAAAACATCATGAATGCTTATATCGCAAGCGTTATTGAAACCGTTAAGAAGAAGCACGGCAACGAGCCCGAGTTCGTGCAGACCGTTGAAGAGGTTCTGAACTCTCTGAGCCCCGTTGTGGATGCTCATCCCGAATATGAAGCTGTTGACCTGCTGGGCCGTATGGTTGAGCCCGAGCGTATGTTCACCTTCCGTGTTGTCTGGACCGACGACGCTGGTAAGGCTCACACCAACATTGGTTATCGTTGCCAGTTCAACGGCGCTATCGGCCCCTACAAGGGCGGCCTGCGCTTCCAGCCCAATGTTTACTCCGGCATCATCAAGTTCCTGGGCTTTGAGCAGATCTTCAAGAACAGCCTGACCGGCCTGCCCATCGGCGGCGGTAAGGGCGGCTCCGACTTCGATCCCTCCGGCAAGTCCGACGCTGAGATCATGCGTTTCTGCCAGAGCTTCATGACTGCTCTGTATCGTTACATCGGTCCCGACATCGACGTTCCCGCTGGCGACATGGGCGTGGGCGGCCGTGAGATCGGCTACCTGTATGGTCAGTATCGCCGCCTGAAGGGCACCTTCGAGAACGGCGTTCTCACCGGTAAGGGCCTGTCCTACGGTGGTTCTCTGGCTCGTCCCGAAGCTACCGGCTACGGCGCTGTCTACTATCTGGTCGAAGTGCTGAAGCACGAAGGCGAGGACATCAAGGGCAAGACCATCGCTGCTGCTGGTTTCGGTAACGTTACCTGGGGTATCTGCAAGAAGGCTAAGGAACTGGGCGCTAAGGTCATCACCCTGTCCGGCCCCGACGGCTATGTCTACGATCCCGACGGCGTGTCCACCGACGAGAAGGTCGAGTACCTGCTCGAGATGCGTTCCTCCGGCCGCAACAAGGTCAAGGACTATGCTGACAAGTTCGGCGTTGAGTTCTTCGAAGGCCAGAAGCCCTGGGGCGTCAAGGCTGACATCATCATGCCTTCCGCAATGCAGAACGACGTCAACATGGAGCAGGCTAAGAAGATCGCTGAGTGCGGCGCTAAGTACTACATCGAAGTTGCTAACATGCCCACCACCAACGACGCTCTGGCTTTCCTGATGGAGCAGAAGCACATGATCGTCGCTCCCTCCAAGGCTGTTAACGCCGGTGGCGTTGGCGTGTCCGCTATGGAAATGTCCCAGAACTCCGAGCGTCTGTCCTGGACTGTTGACGAAGTTGACGGCCAGCTGAAGAAGATGATGGAGAACATCCACAGAGTCTCTGCTGAGGCTGCTGAGGAGTATGGCCTGGGCTACAACCTGGTTGCTGGCGCTAACATCGCTGGCTTCAAGAAGGTCGCTGAGGCTATGATGGAGCAGGGCATCTTCTAATTTAAGATTCCTGACCATTCTTCTTTGAACCCAAACGGGACCAAGCCAATGGCTTGGTCCCGTTTTTCATGCGCTGTAATAAATTACCCCCGGCAGCCTTTGGGCTGCCGGGGGTAATTTATTACTCTACGGTGTTTTCCAGTACGCCGATGCCTTGGATCTCGCAGCGGACCACGTCGCCAGGCTTCAGGAACCTGGGCGGATCGAAGCCCATGCCCACCCCCGCAGGGGTCCCCGTGGCGATGATGGTCCCTGCCTGCAGGGTCATCCCCTGAGACAGCTCATGGATCACATAGGCGATGCCGAAGATGAGCTCATCGGTCATGCCATCCTGCCGCAGCTCCCCGTTGATCCAGGTGCGGATGGCCAGGGCAGGGGGACGGGAAAATTCATCCTCAGTCACAAGGCAGGGGCCCATGGGGGTGAACCCGTCCAGGCTCTTCCCGAAATAGAACTGCTTGTGGCCGGTCTGTAAATTCCGGGCAGAGACGTCATTCACGACCGTATACCCAAACACATAGGAAAAGGCCTCTTCCAGGGGCACGTTCCTGGCGTCCCGGCCCAGAACCACCGCCAGCTCGGCCTCGTAGTCCAGCCCTTCCACAATGTCAAAGTGGCCGGGGATGGGCGCCCCAGGGCCGGGGCAGCGGCTGGCCCGCTTGGAGAAATACACCGCCCGCTCCTTCTCCCGGGTAAAGGCCTGGGCGTGGAACTTCTCCGCCTCCGCCTTGTGCTTCTGGTAGTTCATCCCCAGGCAGATCAGGTCCTGCCGGGGGGACGGAATGGGGGCCAGCACCTGCACCTGCGCCAGGTCCAGGCTGCCGGGCTGCCCCGCAGCCTCCTGCAGGACCCTGTCCCGGTGGTCCGGGTCGTCTCCCAGCAAATGGTTCATGGTTTCATAGGGCAGGGGGACCAGACGCTCCCCCGCAGTTTCCAGACACACCAGTTCCTTTCCCTGGTGGGCAACGGTATACAGTCTCATGAGACGCGCTTCCTTTCTCCGGCCCGGAGGGGGCCGCGTTCTTTGGTTTATCTGGCCCGGTCCAGGGCGGCGATCAGCTGGCGGACTGCCTTGGGCTCCGTGGCCCAGCTGGTGCAGATCCGTACCGCAGTATGGGCTGCGTCCACCTTGCTCCAGAAGGTGAAGGCATAGGATTTCTCCAGCTCTTTCAGCACCTGATCGGGCAGAATGGGATACTGCTGGTTGGTGTAGGAATCGTACAGCATGGGATAGCCCCGCTCCTCAAATGCCCGGCGGATCTCCATGGCCAGCCGGTCGGCGGCAGAGGCCAGGTCAAAGTAGAGGCCATCCTCCAGCATGGCAGCAAACTGAAGGCCCAGCAGCCGACCCTTGGCCAGCATGGCACCCCGCTGCTTCATGATATACCGGAAGTCCCGCTTGAGAGGGTCTGGTTGGAGATCACCACCGCCTCACCGAAGAGGAGCCCCTGCTTGGTGCCCCCTAAGTAAAAGACGTCGCACAGCTGGGCCAGCTCCGGCAGGGTCAGGTCGCATTTCTCGCTCATGAGTCCGTAGCCCAGCCGGGCGCCGTCTACAAAGAGGAACAGGCCGCAGTCCAGACAGGTCTTGCGGATCTCCCGCAGCTCCTGGCTGGAGTAGAGCATACCGGTCTCCGTGGGCTGAGAAATGTAGACCATCCCCGGCTGCACCATGTGCTCCCGGGACACGTCTGCCCAGTGGGCGCCGTACACATGCTGGATATCCTGGGCGGTGAGCTTCCCGTCCTGGCTGGGGACCGCCAGCACCTTGTGGCCGCCAGCTTCGATGGCCCCGGTCTCGTGGACGTTAATGTGGCCCGTCTCCGCAGCGATCACCCCCTGATGGGGCCGCAGGGCCGAAGCGATGACCACTGCGTTGGTCTGGGTCCCCCCTACCAGGAAATGCACATCCAGATGGTCATCCTGGCACAGCGCCCGGATGCTGGCTCTGGCCTTCTCACAATAGGGGTCCTCCCCGTATCCCGGGGTCTGCTCCAGGTTGGTCTCCATGAGGCGCCGTAAAATTCTCGGATGGGCGCCCTCAGCGTAATCACATTCCAATCGAATCATAACAATCCCTCCTATTCCAGTGTAAGCAGCCTTCCGCGATTTGGTCCACTTACCCGGAAAAAACCTCTCCCTCGTCCTTCCTTCCGGCCGCCCTGGGGCTCACCCGGGCGAAGAGATACTTTCATTATACGGTCTTCCCTCAGCCAGGTCAATATCCCCCCAACCACGGGAACTCCCTCTTCCTTGACTTTTCCAACGGGCCAGAATACAATGAGAAAACGATAGAAAAGGAGTGTGTTCCCATGAAACCTGTCCCCGCCGCTTCCCCCTATTCTGCCGTCAAGGGAAGCCTTCTTGCCATCACCGGCGCCACCATGTGGGGAATCATGGGGATCTTTGTCCGGAACCTGACCGCCTCCGGGTACACCAGCGCAGAGATCTCCTTCCTGCGCTGTCTGTTGGCCGGCAGCGGGCTGTTCCTGCTCACTGCCATCACCAAACCCACTGCCCTGCGCATCACCCCCAAGGGGCTGGTCATTGCTGTTCTCTACGGGCTGTCCGCCTATGGCCTGGGCTTTCTCACCTACAGCGTGGCCGTGGCCCGCATCCCTGTGGCAGTGGCCACGGTCCTTATGTTTATGAGCCCCATCTGGGTGGTGGTCCTGGGGGTTCTGGTCTTTCATGACCCTGTCCGCAAGAAAACTGTTGTGACCGTCCTGGTCTGTGTGCTGGGGGCCGCTCTGGTTGCAGATGTTTTTTCCGCCTCCGCTGGGACCATGGACGGCCTCGGCCTCCTGGCCGGGATCGTCAACGGATTCTGCGTCGCCCTTCAGATCATGGTCCCCCGGTACTTTGCCAAAACCATCGACCGGGACACCATTCTGGTATACGGCTTCCTGGGCGCCTGCGTGGGCCTGGGGTTCCTCACAGATTTCTCCACCATTTTCATCAGCCTGCAAAGTCCCTCCGCCCCTCTGGTCCTGGTCAACATCCTCTGCCTGGGCCTCCTCTGCACCATGGTGGCCAACACGGCTATGGTCAAGGCCACAGTATGGATCAGTACCACCACTTGCAGCATCCTCTCCTCCCTGGAGGTCATCGTAGGGGCCGTAGTGGGGCTGCTGGCCTTCCACGAGACCATGAACCCTCTGCAAATCATCGGGGCAGTGGTTGTAGTCTGCGCCGCCCTGGGGCCCACCGTCCTGACCCGCAGCAAGACACCCTGACCCTTTCAAGATGCCCTTATTCGAAACACAGAGGCGGAGAAAGCCTCACAAACTGCCATCCCCCTCTTTCATGCGGCAAAAGAGCCTTGGACCCTAAAAGGGTCCAAGGCTCTTTTTATGGGATAGGCCGGGGATTTCTGGGCAGATAAACGGTCTCATCCATCGTTCCTTTCCCCCTGGAACTGAAGATACAGCTCCATGGCCGCCGCTGTATCCTGGTTCCCGTATTTCTCCAGCATCTCCGGCGTGCCGTACGTTTGGGCAATGGTGTTGGTGTCGGTCACACACACCGGCTCCCAATCTCTCCCTTTGTCCCCATCCTGCCAGCAGAGCAACAAGTAAGGCTGTCCAGCGCTGCTCCACTCGGTGATGGCGCCTTCCTCCATCGTCATTCCGTCTGCCAGCACCACCTGATCGGGGTCAGAAGCCCAGAGACGATACTCCAGCCGATACAGATTCACACCGCTGCTTTCGGCGGCGGTACCGGTGTCGATCTGGGTTATGCCCACGATCTCCCCGCCGGTGATGTGGTAGCCCTCCTGCTCCTCATAGTTGTTCCATGCTTCCTGTACATAGTCTCGGGCGTAATCGGCTACCGCCTGGGGCACATGGATTTCCTGCCCCAGGGTGATCTGACCTTCTCCTTTCTCTGCCCCGGTGAAGGTACAACCCACCGCCATGGCAGCGACGATCCCCACCACTACCAAGGTATAGACCGCCGTTTTGGGATATTTGGTCAGCAGGGTGATGCGCTCTTTGATGCCCTTCCCGCTACCTGTCATGCTGGTGGCAGCGAGCATGGGATCAATGCGGCCCTGACAGGTGACAGCCAGCAGGGTACGGCCATAGGCAGCCCGCTCCCCCTCCCCCAGTTTCTTTACCGTGGCCGCGTCACAGCACAACTCTCCATCCCTTTGAGACAGCGCAGCGGCCACCCACACCAGGGGATTGTACCAGTGAAGTGCCAGGCACAGCCCCCGCAGAGCTGCCCAGACAGGATCCCCGTGACGGTAGTGGGTAAGCTCATGGGCCAGGGTGTGGCGCAGCACCATCTCGTCAGCAGCCGCCTCCTCCGTCACATAAATGCAGGGGCGAAGCAGCCCAAAGAGGCACGGGGTTTGGATCTCACCGGTCACATAGACCGGCCGGGAACAACCCACAGCCAGCGGCACACGACTGCGGCGGAGTTTCCGGGCAAAGCGGACATTCACCCACAAAAGCCAAAGGCCCATGCCCACGGCCCCCACCGCCCACACACCCAGGAGTACAGTCCCCCGGTCGATGGGGCGGTCCCCGTTCTCTGCCACTCTCTGCGACACGTTCTGTTCCTCCTGCGCTCCCAAAGGAATCACAGGATCGAAGACCGGCGGGGTGTCGCTTCTCACATAACCAGGCACTGGATCGCTCATCTGTATCTGTGTGCGCTCCATCGCATTGAGTACGCTCACCGACGTCGCGCCAAAACTTATGGGGAGGAGCAGCCGCAGGAGCACCAGGGCCCACAAGGCGTACTGGAGCCGCAGGCTCATCTTTCCCTTCAGCAAGCGCCGCAGCACCAACACCACCAAGATCAAAACACTGGAGGGAATTGCCCACTCAATCATGCTCCTTCTCCTCCAATCCTTTCAGCAACGCATAGAGCTCGTCTAACTCCTCTTGAGGCAACGCCTGTTTTTTTGTCAGGGAACTGACCATCAGGCTCAAACTTCCCTGGTACACTCGATCAAGAAAACTCTTTGTCTCCTCCAGGGCAGCATCCTCCCGCCTCAGGAGGGGAGAAAATACCTTAGGGCCCTTCTCCGCCAGAACACTCGTCAGCACGCCCTTATTTTCCAGACGGCGCAGCAGGGTGAGCGTAGTGCTTCGGCTCCAGCCGCAGCTTTGTTCCATCCTCTGGATGACTTCTCGGCCTGTGAGCGGCCCCGCCTCCCACAGACACTCCATCACACTCCACTCTGCTTGGGTCAGGCCCATTCTGTCCTGTTTCATTTCCTTCCTCCTTTCTGTCTACTTTTGTAAACACATCGTATCACAACTGTTTACAGATGTCAACAGTGCAAAGATCAGTTCGGATTGTTTCTTTGGCACAGAGAAAGAATCGTATCAAAGATTATCACGCAGAACAAAAAAGCCGGGCAGGAAGCGCAAACTTCCTGCCCGGCACTCTCAACTCAAAATTGCAACAAAAAACCTTGAAAACCAAAGTTTTCAAGGTTTTTGGAGCTGCTGGGCGGATTTGAACCGCCGACCTCATCCTTACCAAGGATGCGCTCTACCTACTGAGCTACAGCAGCAAATATGGCGACGCGGAAGGGACTTGAACCCTCGACCTCCGGCGTGACAGGCCGGCGTTCTAACCAACTGAACTACCGCGCCATATTTGGCAGGGGCAGAAGGACTTGAACCCTCGGCACGCGGTTTTGGAGACCGCTGCTCTACCAACTGAGCTATACCCCTATGTGGTGGGCCTTCACGGACTCGAACCGTGGCCCGACCGGTTATGAGCCGGTTGCTCTAACCAACTGAGCTAAAGGCCCATTTCCGGTTTTCTACCCTTATATAAACACTTGGGAGTCCAAGTTATGGATAAAGTGGCGCCCCCTGTAGGACTCGAACCTACGACACCGCGGTTAACAGCCGCGTGCTCTACCGACTGAGCTAAGGAGGCATAGAGTGGAGAGCTGAGCTGAATCAGCTCTCCAAGTGTTGGCGTTACCTATTTTCCCGGTTCGTCTCCAAACAAGTATCTTCGGCGCAAGTGAGCTTAACTTCCGTGTTCGGAATGGGAACGGGTGGACCCTCACTGCAATCAACACCAACTGCTCTTTTGAGAGCTCCGCACCC
>NZ_JAXDRS010000005.1:0-52286 GCF_034090835.1 Evtepia sp. | reverse complement strand
GCATAATGCTGTTGATCAGCTTAGTTACCAGTACGGAACGGTACATAGGATCGGGCAACACTTCCCGCTTGGGTACGTTTCCTCTTCTGGGCACTTTGCTTCCCTCCTTCATAAAAAAATGATTTCATAGGTACTCGAAAGGCCGTTGCCTTCCGTGTTGGACAAAAGGTCTTGTCCTGTGCCTGCCTTGAGAGCTTCCCTAAACCGTACCGGTTTTATATGGTAAGCGACTCACGGCAAAGCCATTGCTTTGCGCTTGAGCGCAAAATTGCGTTAAAAAGTTGGTTTGGTCGGAACCGAATGATTACTTCTTGCCGGCCTTGGGTCTCTTTGCACCATACTTGGAGCGAGCCTGCATACGGCCCTGCACGCCCTGGGTATCCAGGCTGCCGCGGATGATGTGATAACGAACACCGGGAAGGTCCTTCACACGGCCGCCGCGGATCATAACCACAGAGTGCTCCTGCAGGTTGTGACCAACACCGGGGATGTATGCGGTGACTTCGTAGCCATTGGTCAGACGAACACGGGCGATCTTACGCAGTGCGGAGTTCGGCTTCTTAGGAGTAGAAGTACGAACGGCGGTGCACACACCTCTCTTCTGAGGGGAGGGCAGATCAGTCTCCTTATTCTTCAGGGTGTTCAGGCCCTTCTGCATAGCGGGGGAGTTGGACTTGTAGGTCACCTGCTCTCTTCCCTTGCGGACCAGCTGATTAAAAGTAGGCATATTGTTCCTCCTTTCCTAAAAAATACATTGGATTTATATTCTAACCGCATAGAAGAAAACTATGCGGAGAATATCAAATGAATGGATTTTTTCTGGATTCACTCCACAATGGCGGCCACGGCGCTGCCCACTGCGATCCCGCAGGCATTGCCCAGCGCTGCCATGGTCGGTACCAGTTCTGTCTCAGTCCCATTCTCCTGGCACAGAGCTGCGATGGGTTCCGTCACCCTGGGGTCAGCATTCTCTGCCAGAAACACCCGGCGGGCGCTGCCGTTTTTCAGTGCGCGGGCCACCTGCTTGGCGCCAGTCACTTTCTTGGCCGTTTTCAGATCGGTCAACATGGTGTTTCCCTCCCCCGCTCCAGAAGATTCCCGGGCACCTCTGTGCTTTTTCCGAAAATCCTCTGTCTAAAATAGTTCATCGCAAGCTTGAATTTTAGCATACTTTCCCCTCTTCGTCAAGTAGTGACTCTGTGAGAAGATCAGTCCGCTTTTCCTGGCGGCTTGGGCAGTTTTACCCTGAATCCATCCCTCTGTTTTTCTCAGCGGATGAATGTATGCCAGTAAGAGACGCCCAGCGCTGCCGCGATCTGAAGGACCAGGATCGCCGGCATCCCCAGCTTGAAGGTCCAATGCCGGGTCTTATGGTGAAACATGCTCATGCCAAGGATGGCGCCGATGCTGCCCCCCAGAAGCGCTGACAAGAAGAGGGTCCTTTCCGGAATACGCCACTTGTCATGGGCCGCTTTCCACTTGTCGATCCCCATGAGGGCAAAGGCAATTAGATTCCACACCACCAACCAGATCAGAAGTAGTATCATTCCTCTTTCTCCTCCTCGTCTCCTACGCTCTGCTCATCGCCTGCAATCTCCCGGGCCAGTCTGGTCTCCCGGGGCCCATATCCTATGATGCTGCCGCCATATTTATCCCGCAGCAGATCCATGGTCTGTTCCAGTTTCTCCTGCTTCACCCGACGCAACGGGACTTGCGGGGCAAACAGATCCAGCTGTTCCCCTGCCTGGTCCTCAGGCAAAAGCCCGGTTGCTGTGACCGTCAAAGCCCGGACCGGCGCACTCCAGTTCCAGCAGCCAGCCAAGAGCTCCATGACGCCCTCCACCAGCTCCCTGGTCAAATGGCTGGGGGCAGCCAGCCGCTTCTGTCGGCTGACCGTCTGAAAGTCCGGACTTCGCACCGCAATCTGCACGGTGGTACACTTCATCCCGTGCCGCCGCAGTCGCATGGCCACCCGCTCGGAAAGCATCTGCACCCCGACCAGGATCTCTCCCCGCCCCACCAGATTCCTGCGGAAGGTCAAACCATTTCCCACAGACTTGGGAGGCGGCCGGTCCCCTGCCGGGCGCACCGGGCTCCGATCCTCTCCCAGGGCATACTGATGGAGCTGCGCTCCGTTTTTCCCCAGGAGTTTCTCCAGCTTCTCCTGCGGGACCGCCGCCAGATCTCCGATGGTCTCGATCCCATGGGCGGCCAGGATCTTACCAGAGGCCCGCCCAACAAACAGCAAGTCTGTCACCGGCAGCGGCCATACGATATCCCGGAAGTTTTCCCGGCTGATCACTGTGGTCGCATCCGGTTTTCGATAATCGTTGCCCAATTTCGCAAAAATTTTGTTGAAAGATACCCCCACCGATACGGTAAGGCCCAGTTCTTCCCGGATCACCCGCCGGATCTCGTCCACCAGCTCCCTGGGGTCTCCCCCAAACAGGTGCAGGGTCCCCGTGACATCCAGCCAGCTCTCGTCGATCCCAAAGGGCTCTACTAAATCAGTATATCGTTCATAGATCTCCCCGGCCAGCTTGGAATAATAGCGGTACTTCTCATGGTGGGCCGGCAGCAGGGTCAGATCTGGGCATTTCCGACGAGCCTGCCAGATGGTCTCCGCCGTTTTTACCCCCATGGCCTTAGCCGCTTCGTTCTTTGCCAGGATCACCCCATGGCGGGAGGCCGGGTCACCGCACACCGCCACCGGCTTGTCCCGGAGCGCAGGAAACCCCAGAAGTTCCACTGAGGCGTAGAAGGAATTCAGGTCGCAATGAAAAATGATCCGCTCCATAGCGCTCCCTCCTCTCCGGTCTACTTTATCATAGAAAAAAGAAAGCGGCGAGACGCTCCCACCGCTTTCTTTTGATTCATAAGATCCTCTTTCGACCCTGCTGTATCCTTACTGCTCCGCCTGGACGTTGCCTTCCATGTTCGTGTGCTTCTTCCAGCTCTCCCCATGGATAAGGTGGCGGGAAACCGTCTTGTAAACTACGAAGGTGATCACGGAGTTGACCCCTGCCTTAATAAGGTTGAAGGGAACGATCACAGGCACCAGCAGGGTTGCCACGAACCCACGGTTCGCCGCCACAGCAGCCGCATCGCTGATGTCGGGGGTGATGAAGTAAGGCGTAATGAAGTAGTTGAACACCACCATTGCCATGGTCATAGCCAGGGTGCCCACAACCAGAGCCACAACAGCCCCCTTCTTGGTCCGATGCAGACGATAAATGTTGCCTGCCACCAGAACCAGCGTGGAAGTCGCAAAGATGTGCATGGCGATGCCCATCACACCGCTCTGGGCGCTCACGGTAAAGCCCTGGATGAGGGAGGTCACCACCGTCAGCATCACGCCAGCCAGAGGTCCAAAGGCAAAGGTCCCGATCAGGATGGGGATGTCTGCCGGGTCATATTCCAGGAACGGTGCAGCCGGGAAGATGGGGAAATGGACCACATAGACCAAAACGATGGACAGGGCCACCAGCATGGCCATTACAACAAGCTTACGGATTTTTTGATTCATAAAAAAACACTCCCAATTTGCAATGTAACACCCGAAAAACAATGTCTTCCAGGTGCTAACAGGCATACTGGGGGCGCTCAAAAACCGCAAAGCCCAAAAGGCTTTACGCTATGACACCACAGATATGGTGCGTCAGCACGTCTTCTCCCATCCAGACTATTACTGTCGGTCCCGGAATTGCGCCGGGTCAGCTGCCTTTGGAACACCAAAGCGCTCGCGGACTTTACCGCCGGTGGGGACTTACACCCCGCCCTGAAGACATCCTATTTCGTTGTCCGGTTCTATTATACCTGCTTCTTTCAAAAATGCAACCCTAAAATGACACATCTTCCAGCCCTTCTCCCCCTGGTTTTCCGTTGACTTTCCACAGGCCCCGTTATACTATAAGTCATAGTGCAACATTTCTTTCCGAAAGGAGGATGACTGTGACCCCAGATATTACCTGCTGCTTTACCGGACACCGTCCCAGCCGCCTGCCCTGGGGAAGCCACGAGGAGGATCCCCGCTGTCTGCGTCTCAAAAAACAGCTGGATTCCGCCATCCTCCAGGCCTATGAACAAGGATACCGCCACTTTATCTGCGGAATGGCCCGGGGCGCCGACCTCTATTTTTGTGAAGCTGTGCTCGCACTCCGCTCTCTGCATCCTGAGATCACCCTGGAAGCTGCCATCCCCTTTCTGGGGCAAGCCGACTACTGGCCCATTGCCGAACGCCAGCGCTGGAACGCCCTTCTTCTGCAATGTGACTTTGAAACCGTAGTGCAGCACCACTATTCCAATGGGTGCATGGACCGGCGCAACCGCTATATGGTAGACCATTCCTCTCTTCTCATTGCCGTGTACGACGGCATCCCCAGCGGCGGCACCAAGAATACCCTGCTCTACGCCTTGAAGAATGACCTGCAGGTCTCCATCTTAGATGTCGAATGACCGCTCCCCGATAAAAAATGCCCCCTGCGGATCCGCTGGGGGGCATCGATCATTTTTATCTCTCGCGGTTGAAGATCTTGAAGATCTCCTTGTAGGGATCGTCGTCCTCGGAAGAACCAGCATCCTTGCCGGCAGCAGCGCGGCCACCCTTTACACCCTTTTCCGGTGCAGCCGTTGCAGTGGACTTGCTGTTCATGATCTTCTCGTCGAAGCCGGTAGCAATAACGGTGACGCAGATCTCGTCCTCCAGGTTCTCGTCGAAGGTAGCACCGAAGATGATGAGGGCGTTGGGATCGGCAGCCTCCTGCACCAGGTTGGCAGCGATCTCCACTTCTTCCAGACCCACGTCGGTGGAACCGGTGACGTTCACCAGCACGCCGCGGGCGCCGTTGATGGAAGTCTCCAGCAGGGGGCTGGAAACCGCTCTGCGGGCAGCTTCCTCTGCCTTGTTCTTACCAGCAGCGCGACCCACACCCATGTGTGCCATACCGGCGTCCTTCATGACAGCGGACACGTCGGCAAAGTCCAGGTTGATGAAGCCGGTATTCTTAATGAGGTCAGAGATGGACTGCACTGCCTGACGCAGCACGTCGTCGGCCACTTCGAAGGCGTTGGCCAGGGTGATCTTCTGCTCGGTCACAAACTTCAAACGGTCGTTGGGGATGATGACCAGAGAGTCTACCTTGGTCCGCAGGTTCTCAATGCCCAGCTCAGCCTGCTGCAGACGGCGGCGACCCTCGAAAGAGAAGGGCTTGGTCACAACGCCTACGGTCAGGATATCCATCTCCTTGGCCAGATCAGCCAGGATGGGTGCAGCGCCGGTGCCGGTGCCGCCGCCCATACCAGCGGTGATGAACACCATGTCGGTGCCCTCAAGCGCCTTGGAGATCTGGGTGCGGCTCTCTTCTGCGGACTGACGGCCTACCTCAGGATTGGAACCTGCGCCCTGGCCCTCGGTCAGCTTTTCGCCGATCTGAATCTTCTGGTTCGCGCTGGAGACGGCCAGTGCCTGCTTATCGGTGTTAACAGCGATGAACTCAACGCCCTTCACACCAGACTCAACCATCCGGTTGACCACGTTGCTGCCGCCGCCGCCAACGCCAATTACCTTAATATTAACAACGGAATCTACTCCGGTATCCAATCCAAACGCCATGATCGATCCTCCTAAGTGTGTTTATCTAAAAATGCAGCCAAATTCACGTTTTGTTTTATTGTATCTCCCTTTCTCCGGCAGGTCAATAGAAAAGTGCGAATTATTCTCCATCTTTTTTTAAAATTTTCCCACGGCAGAAAGACGCTTTTTTTCCTTACATATCGCTGGAAGCGATGGGTGTATCCGTTTTCAAATCAATGGTTCCCCTCTCATTTGCGCCTAAAGTGGCCACAATCGCCTCCAAAATCCGGATTTTTCTTTCAAAATCCGCATTGTTCAAAATCTTTACTTTCAAGCGGTCCTCATAGAAGAAAACCACCTCTGTCCGGGACGATGCATCGATCTCAGAAATCTTATCCACAATGCCCCGACTTTCTATGGCCTGGAGGAGTTTCAGCAGCCCGGCCAGCTGATCCCCGTTTTCCTGCGGCACCTGCGCCTGCTGGCCCTGCTGAGGATTCTCCAGCGTCAGTCCCTCTACGTCAATGTACTCCAGGGCCAGGGTGTCGTCTACTTTCTCCAGCAGCTTCCCCTGGGAGTCAATGACCCACTCTGCTCCGTCCCCACTGGACATGACCGCCACAGGCACTGACTCGGTCAGCACCAGTTTCAGCGTGGTGGGAAACCGCTTCTGTACGTCCACATGGTTGACATAAGAAAGCCCCTTGTAGATCCGCTGGGCGATCTGCTCCCCCGGCGTGAGAATCAGGTTGGCTCCCAGCTCTACATCCGCCACGGACAGCACCTGCTCCTCAGAGTAACGTTCGTTCCCCTCCACGGAGACGAACTCCACCCGGAAAAACACCGTACATGCTCCTACCACAGAGACCACGATCAAAAGGCAGGTCACGATGGTATAGAGCAGGCTGTTTCGCCGTCCTTTCTGTTTCTTTTCCCTTTGCTTTTTTGCCATGCCGTTTTCCTCTATCCTGTCCGGCGGCTGATCCTGCCGCCTAATTCCTGCAATCCGG
The DNA here is from genome assembly GCF_034090835.1 of Evtepia sp. Classification (GTDB taxonomy): domain Bacteria; phylum Bacillota; class Clostridia; order Oscillospirales; family Oscillospiraceae; genus Evtepia. The sequence continues at coordinate 45,704 of NZ_JAXDRS010000005.1, read as the reverse complement.
CCTCCAGCCGCTCATAGCCCCGGTCCATATGCTGCAATCCCCAGATCTGACTGCTCCCTTTTGCACCCAGGACCGCTACCACCAGCGCAGCACCCCCGCGAAGATCCGTGGCCTCCACGCAAGCGCCTCTCAGGGGGCTCCCCAAAATATGTGCGGTGTCCCCCTCTGCCCTGATCGATGCCCCCATGCGGGCAAGTCCCTGAAGATATCGGAACCGGTGGTCAAATATCTTCTCAATGATCCGGCTCTTTCCCTCTGCCGAAGCCAGCATGGGCTGCGCATCCGTAGGAAAGCCCGGATACGGCCCGGTGGTCACCGTGCCGATCCCCCGCAGGGGCCGTTTTCTCTGGATCCAGATCCGGCGGTTCTCTTCGCAGACAATGCGGCAACCTGCTCCTGTCAGCGCTTCCAGCACCGGCAGAAGATGGCCGCTCTCTGCGCCCAGGATCTCCCCTTCTCCTCCTGCAGAGGCCACCGCGCAGAGATAGGTCGCCGCTGCGATCCGATCGCTCATCACGGTATACTCCCCGGCGTGGAGAGGGCGTCCTCCCTGGACCACGATGCATCCCGAGCCCGCGCCGGTAATCTCCGCACCCAAACTCCGCAGAAACCCTTGCAGATCGACGATCTCCGGTTCCCGGGCTACATTATAGAGTTCAGTCCTTCCCTTGGCCCCGCAGGCCGCAGCTATGGAAAAACAACCGTCCATTCCAGCTGCGCACTTCCGCACCCAGGCCCTGGAAGGCTCGAATATGCAGGTCAATGGGCCGGGACCCCAATGCACATCCCCCAGGCCAGCAGGCCGAAGCCTGCCCGCCGCTGGCCAGCAGCGCCCCCAAAAAGAGAACGGAAGCCCGCATCTGGCCCATCAGTCCGTCCGGTATCGAATTGCCGCACCGATGGGTGGTATCCACATACACCGTATGTCCCTCTCGCCGGACCTTGCAGCCCAAACTGCGCAGGATCTCCATCGCTGCGGAAACGTCACTGAGGTCCGGGCAGTTATGTATCACGCTCTCCCCTTCCGCCAGCAAGGCAGCCGCCAGAATGGGTAAGGCACTGTTCTTCGCTCCCTGCACAGCAACGCGCCCCTCCAGGGGAAATCCGCCTGTTACCGCAAAATATTCCATCTTCTCTCTCCCCCACTTCCGGTCTGAGACGATCCCGGCTTCTTACAGGCAGGCACACTGTCTGTAAGATCCTGTATGGAATTCGTATCAGGCCATCCTATGCTGGAGAGAGCCCATTGGTTCCCTTAGGCTTTCACCAGGGAAAGCAGGGTCTCATAAATACTTTCCGCCGCCTGGGGATTCCCCATGGCAGCCATGGCACGGGACATATCCTGCCGCCGCTGCTCGTCTTTGAGCAGCTCTGCCGCCGTGCGATACAGGGTCTCCCCGCTGCACACCGGCTCAAGCAGCACCACCGCGCCGCCTTCCTTGGCCAGGACGTTGGCGTTCTTCTCCTGGTGGTGATTGGTCACGTTGGGAGAGGGCACGATCACCGCAGGCTTGCCGATCGCCGTCAGTTCCGACAGCGTGGACGCACCACCGCGGCACAGCACCAGGTCTGCCGCCGCCATCACCACCGGCATGTCGTAAATGTATTCCAACAGCCGAATCTCAGGCGGGAGCTTCTGGCCACCCAGGACCTTCGTCATGGAAGCGTAATTCCGGCCAGCACCATGGATGTGGTGGAAAAAGGGGCCCTCGTCCAACTCCCGGCGGATGAAGTCGGTCATATAGCCGTTCATCACGTCGGCACCCAGACTTCCCCAGTAAGACAGCAGAAGCGGGCGGTCATCCTGGATGCCCAGCGCCTCCCGGGCCTGCTGGCGTGTCAGCCGGAAAAAATCGCCCCGCACAGGGGTGCCGGTGACCACCACCTTCTCCGGGTCGCTGTAATGGGCCCGGGACTCCTCGTATCCGACCATCACCCGGTCGGCTACCTTTGACAGCCGCTGGGTGGTCAGGCCGGGCACAGCGTTGGACTCGTGCACTGCCGTGGGGATCCCCCGCCGGGCTGCCTCATGCACCACAGGATAGGATGCATAGCCGCCGGTCCCTACCACCAGGTCAGGCTGAAACTGGTCCAGAATCCGGACGGCTTCCTTCTTGGACACCGACAAATTACGCAGTGTCTTCAAATTATGCCGGATGCCCGCCGGGCTCAAAGTACGCCAAAAGGAGCTGATGGTGACCGTCTCCAGAGGGAATCCCTCCTTGGGTACCAACCGCTCCTCCATCCCGCCTTTGGCGCCCACAAAGAGCACCTGGCAGTTCTCCTGTCTTTCCTGAAACATCCGCGCCAGGGCGACGGCAGGGTTGATATGCCCTGCCGTGCCGCCGCAGGTAAATAGAATCTTCATGGTCTTCCTCCCTTTCCGGAATGGAACCGATATTATGTGATCGGGTTCTGACGGGTAATACTGAGCACCAGACCCATTTCCGCCATCTGGATCACCAGGGCCGTGCCGCCCGAACTAAAGAACGGCAGAGAAATGCCCGTAACAGGGAACAAATTGGTCACCACTGCCACGTTGGCAAACACCTGGAAGGCAAACAGGGTCATAATGCCCACCACCACCAGAGAGCCAAACCGGTCTCTGGCCCGCAGGGCCAGCCAATAGCCTCGAATGATCAAAAGGGCAAAGAGCGCCAAGATCAGCATGGCACCGATCAGGCCCAGCTCCTCGCAGACGATGGCAAAAATAAAGTCGTTCTGGGGCTCCGGCAGATAGAGAAACTTCTGCCGGCTGGCACCCAGGCCCAAACCAAACAGGCCGCCGGACCCAATGGCCATCAGGGACTGGATGGCCTGCAGGCCTCTGCCCAGAGGCTCGCTCCAGGGATCCCGCCACAGCTTGACACGGTCGGTCATATAGTCGGTTCCCATGATCATATAACCCAGGGCGCCGCCCACCACCACGCCGCCGATGATAAACCAGCGGATGGAGATGCCTGCAGCGAACAGGATGGCCGCAGCGATCACCACCATCTGGATGGTGGCCGACATATGGTGCTGGACAGCCAGAATGGCGATCATGATGACCAGCACGATCATGTAGGGGATGAGTTCAATAAAGCCGGAACGCTCCAGAAGATTCAAGAACCGTCCCATGACCGTCCGCTGATTAAAGCGCAGCGGGACCCGATCCTCCCGCTTGGACAGCCGGGAGGCAAAGAACAAAATAAGGCCCATCTTACCCAGCTCAGAGGGCTGCCACTGCACAGGGTATTTCAGCCAGCGGGTGGCGCCGCCGGCGGTGATGCCCAGTCCGGGGATCTTAACCGCCAGCATCAGAATGAATGCCGCAATGAGGATATAAATGGCCAGGCCCTCCAGGCCCCGATAATTGAGCTTGGAGATCAGGTACATCACGGCAAAGCCCAGCAGCGCATAAACCGCCTGCCGCTTGAAGTAGTAGAACGCATCGTTATTGGTAACGTCTTTGATGTCATACCAGGCAGTGGGGAACGACGCCGACAACAACATGACGAGGCCAATCACTACCAGGAGAATGGTCAGCAAAAGGAAGGGCATATCCACCTGTCCCTGCACCCTCTGCTGCTTCGGTCTGTTTCTTTTGGTTTTCAATGCTTTTGGCACGAAGCAATCCCTCCCGGATCCTATGCACCCTGCGTCCTCCGGTCACTCACAGGGCAGGAAACCGCCCCATGACCCCAAAAAACGCCAGGATGCAGAACACCAGCGAAATGCCGGTAAAGACGAAAAACAGTTTCTTCTCGCTCCAGCCACCCATCTCCAGATGATGGTGCAGGGGGGCCATACGGAAAATTCTCTTGCCATGGGTCGCCTTGAAATACACGATCTGGATGATATCAGACAAGGTCTCCACAATGTAGATAATGCCCACCAGAATGAGGATCAGGGGCAAGTCCAGCGCAAAGGCCATGCCGCAGACAGCACCCCCCAGGAACAGAGAGCCGGTATCCCCCATGAAAACCTTGGCCGGGTGGAAGTTGTACAGCAAAAAGCCGATCAGCCCGCCGAACAACGCACCGGCCATCACCGCCATACCCAGGCTGCCCTGCCGCTGCCAGCTAATCTGGCCATAGGCAAAGGCCGCTGTGAAAAAGGCGCAGACGGGAAGGGTCACACCGGAAGCCAGGCCGTCCACACCGTCAGTAATATTGACGGCGTTGACGGTTCCCGTAATCACCAGGGCGGCAAAGATCATGTACACCACCCAGGGAAGCTTCCACTCTGCCCCAAAGAAGGGGACATAGAGATTGGGAGACAAAATACCGATCTTCCGAAGGATCACAATAAAGAGAATGGCTGCCGCCAGCTGGAGCAAGAATTTCTGGCTGGCGGTCAGGCCGGTATTCTCCTTTTTCTTGATCTTCGCGTAATCATCCAAAAAGCCAATGAGACCTAACACCAAGGCAAACAAAAGCACCACCAGACTGGTGAAGTCTCCCTCCATAAAGATACTCCTGGCATTGATGACCAACACCGAAACCACAGCCGCTGCAATAAACATCAGGCCGCCCATGGTGGGGGTTCCCTGTTTTGTCATATGCCAAGTGGGACCATCCTCTTTAATCGACTGTCCTGCCTTGAGCCGGCGCAGCGCCGGGACGAGCACTTTTCCCAGGAGCGCACTGATGACAAATCCCAGGATGACAGCGGCTCCGATCTTTACGAAAACGAGATCCATGCCTTTGCACCTCCGCATTTTTTCACATCATTCATATCTCTCCGGCGGCTTCCTCTCTCTCGAGAGAATCACTCGCTAAAAGGGCATTATAACCCATTCTTTCGAAAAAAGGAAGCGATTTCTTCCCTTTCGTCCAAATGATTTCTCTGCCCCTTCACTTCCTGATAGGTCTCATGTCCCTTGCCCGCCAAAAGGATCACATCCCCAGCCCGCCCCATAGCCAGGGCGGTGCGAATGGCCTTTCGCCGGTCCGGTTCCCAGACCAGGGTCTGGAAACCCGGGGGAAAGCCAGCGGCGATCTCATGCATGATCTTCTCCGGTGCCTCAGTGCGGGGGTTATCTGAGGTGAGGATCACGCAGTCTGACAGGCCAGCGGCGATCTCTCCCATGATGGGACGCTTGCTCCGGTCCCGGTCTCCGCCGCAGCCGAAGAGACATAGCAGGCGGCATTGGGTCACGGAACGAGCTGTAGTCAAGATTTTCTCCAGGGCGTCGGGGGTGTGGGCATAATCGATCAGCACCGTGTACGGTGCCGGAACCGGGACCACTTCTGCCCTTCCTTTTACCCCAGGTACCTTTGCCAGGGCAGCGATCACACCGTCCAGCGGCAGGCCCAGTCCCAGGGCACACCCAATGACCCCCAACGCATTGTACACCGTAAATTCGCCAGGGATGGGCAGGGTAACCGAACCCGATCCCTCCGGCGTCACCACGGTGAAGGACACGTGGTCCGGATACAAGCGCAGGTTCTTTGCCAGAACCTCCGCTTCCTTTTTGTTTTCTGCATACGTATGGCGAAGGCAGGGAGCCGTCTGCGCAAACCGGCGTCCCACACTGTCGTCCAGGTTAAAGAATCCTTCCTGACACTGGGCGAACAGCCGTTCCTTTGCTGCGGCATAGGCCTCCATGGTTCCGTGGAAATCCAGGTGGTCCCGGGTGAGATTGGTGAAAATCCCTCCCCGAAACCACAGTCCGGCCGTCCTCTCCTGCGCCAGCGCATGGGAGGAGACTTCCATCACTACATGGGTGCACCCACTCTGCTCCATCTGCGCCAACAAGTGGTGCAGGGTATAAGCGTCGGGCGTGGTACGCTCCGCCGGAAGGACCTCTTCCCCAATGAGATTTTGATTGGTTCCAATAAGGCCCACCTTGGTATGAAGCACTTCTTCCAGCACCCATTTTAACAGATATGTGGTGGTGGTTTTTCCGTTGGTTCCGGTGATGCCTATCATCGTCATACGGTCCCCCGGCCGGCCAAACCAGTTGGCCGACAAAAGCCCAAAGGCTTTTCGGGGATCCTCTGTCAGAAGCCATGGACCAGGGATCTCCGGCGGACAGCGGCAGACCACCGCCGCCCCTTTCTCCATGGCCTCCTGCAGGAACGCTGCACCGTCGTATCGCTCCCCTTCGATCGCAACGAAGAGGGCGCCGGGCCTCACCGTTCTGCTGTCACAAGTAAGTGAAGTGATTTCAACGTCCTGACCGACTCGGTCCGTCAGGGCAATGCCCCGGGTCAACCGGGATAACTGCAAGGTTCCACCTCCGAAGAAAGTCCCTCCTGTTCCGCCTGGCTGATTTACCAGTCCTGAACAGAGTCATCGGTAAACTTCACTTCCACAGACGTCCCCACTTCCAGGGGGGTTCCAGGTGCTATCACCTGTTCAAAGACTTTGCCATCCTTGCCGGAGCCGGTGGCGTTCAAATAGAGCTCCAACCCTTCCAGCTTTGCTTTGGCCTCATCGTAGGTCATACCGGTGAGATCGGGCATGGTGACCGTCTCGCCGGACTTTTGTGTGCCCATGTACAGAACGACAGAGCTTCCCGCAGGGATCGAACTGCCCGCAGCAGGGATCTGGTCGGTGACCACGGTACCGTCCCCGGAGGTTCTGCAGTTGAGGCCCAGCTTGGCCAAAGCCGCCTGGGCGCTCTCCAGGGAGCTCCCCCGCAGGTCCGGAATGGTGACCCCGGTGTTTGCTGTCGCAGTGTCGCTCTTCTTGTAGCCCATATAGTCCAGAATGTTGGCAATGAGTTCGCCGGCCATGGGTGCTGCCATGCTGCCGCCGCTGATGTAAATACCGTCGGCTGTGGTGTTGGCGCCGGGCTGGGCAGGCTTGGGCCAGTCGTATCCCAGGAGGACGACCACTTCAGGATCGTCTGCCGGAGCAATGCCTGCAAAGGAAACAATGATACGGTCCGGGCTGGTCAGGGTCTGGGAACTACCCGTCTTGCCGCCGATCTTATATCCTTCCACATAGGCGTTTTTACCGGTGCCGTTTCTGCTGCTGACCACGCTCTCCATGTAGGTGCGCATCAGGTCCGAGGTCTCCTGGCTGATGACCTGCCGGATCTCGTGGGGCTCATGGTAGCTCACCACGTTGCCGTCCGAATCGGTCACCGACTGCACCAGATAAGGCTGCATCAGGTGGCCGCCGTTGACCACCGCCGAGAGCGCTCTCACGATCTGCAGGGGCGTAGCCTGGAAACGCTGACCAAAGGAAGCGGTTGCCAGAGAGGTCACACCGGAAGGACTGATGAACTCAGACTTGGGCCAGAAATAGCTGTTATACTCGCCGGGAAGCTCAATGCCGGTGGTCTCTGTAAAGCCAAAGTCCTCCCAATACTGGTAGAAGGTCTCTGCGCCCAGGCGATTACCGATCTCGATCATACCAGGGTTGCAGGAATTCACCAGCACCCGCTCCAGAGACTGGCTGCCATGGCCGCTTCGGGCGCTGCATCGAATGTCATGGTCGCCCACGTGGACCACACCGGAGCAGTAGAAGCTGTCGGTAGCAGGGTTCACCACGTTCTCCTCCAGCGCCGACGCCATGACGATGGGCTTAAAAGTAGAACCCGGTTCGTAGGAGGTGTTCAGCAGCTTACTTTCCCACTGCTTCAATCTGGCCTCGTTCTCTGCTTTTTCATAGTCCTCTTCCGACACCGCCGGGTCATCCTTCAGCTTTTCCAGATCAGACAATGCAAGGGGGTCGGTAATCACACTGGGATTGTTGGGGTCATACCCCGGCGTACTGGCCATGGCCAGGATGGCCCCGGTATCCGGGTCCATCACCACGCAGAAGGCACCGTTGATGACATCAAACTTCTCCACGCCTTCCTGCAAGGTCTTTTCCGCATACATCTGAATGGTCGCGTCAATGGTGGTGTGGACATCATAGCCATCGGTCGCATCCACATAGCTGGAGTAGGGAGAGAGCATCTCCGTACCCGAAGCGTTCTTGGACATGACGATCCGTCCGTCTTCACCGGCCAGCTCGCTGTTCATAACTGCCTCCAGGCCGTAGGCACCCACCCCTTCGCTGTTGACAAACCCAATGACATGGGAGGCCAGAGAACCATAGGGATAGTACCGCTTGGAGTCATCGGTCAGGTACAGACAGCCTTCCAGATCATTCTCGTCAATGAACTGCCGGACCTGGTCTGCGATGTCATCCTCCACCTTGCTGGCCAGCTTTTCCCAGGCGGAGTTGGTCTTATGCAGGCGCTCCATGATCTCGGCCCGGTCGATCTTCAGGATCTGGGACATGCCGTCTGCGATCACATTATAGCGCTCTTCTACCTTCTGCTCCCGCTCTGCGTCAATGGCGGTCTGGCTCCGCTGGTTGCCATACTCATCCTTTTCCTTGACTTCCACAGTTTTGATCACGTCCCGGGGAGAGAGGATCACGTTCTGCACAGAGGCGCTGATGGCCAGCGTGGCGCCGCTGGCGTCATAGATCGCTCCGCGGTGCGCCGTGGAGGAGACCTCTCGGGTCTGCTGGGTGATGGCCTTTTTCTCCAGGGTCTCATGCTGCACCACCTGAAGCTGCCACAGCTTGCCAAACAGGACCACAAAGGTCCCGATCCCAAACACCACCGCCAGTACGACGATGCGCTGTAAGCCTTTTCCGCTCAGTCGTTTGCTGATAGAACGTCTCGGCCGTCGTTCTCTTTTTTCTTTGAAAGCCATTGCATTCCACCTACTTTCTGTTCATCGGTCCTATTTCGTCCAAGGTAAGATGGGGGCGCAAGAAATCTCTTTTCTCACGCCCCCACGTTCTCTCTTTCCTATCTTATGTACAGCACAGTCAGAAGTATTCCTTTACTCCATTGACAAAATCCTTGGCAAAGGATATGACCTTCTCCTTGATCCCGGACCCCTGGTAGTACTCTACCTGATCCGGCTCCGCCAGCTCCAGCGTATAGGTCTGCCAGCTCTGGATCTTGTTCATCTGGCCGCTGGACAGCATCTGTGCCTCAATTTCCTGTAAGTCATAGGCCAGCTCATACTGAGCCATCAACTTGGTCTCTTCACTCTTTAATTCGTTGAGATCATTGCGCAGGCTCACCGCCTGATCGTTGACCATCACCAGCTGCGCATAACTCATCAGGGTGACCACGACGATCGCAGCTACTACAAAAATCGATGTAACAAGCAACGGCAGCGGTTTCCATGCCGCCTTTGGCAGTTTCTCGGCCACTGGGATGCTCTCCGGCCGTTTTCTCGCCTGCTCGTGAACCTTTGTCTGCTCCATTGGTTCCTCCGATGCCTCTATCTTCAAGGCTGCATTGCCGTCGTACACTGCGCCCAACCCCTTTCCAGGAATCTTCAAAATCTACTCCACCTCATCCGTTATTTTTGAGGAATACGTCCTTATATTTTTTCTGCGACACGCAGCTTTGCGCTGCGGGCACGGGGATTCTCCTCCAGCTCCTGCTGGCCGGGCAGGATCGGCTTACGTCCCACCAGCTTGATCTGAGGCTTTTTCCCACACACACAGACGGGGAAGTTGGGCGGACAATCACAGCCCTTGGCCGCTGCCGCCATCTCACTTTTCACGATCCGGTCTTCCAGAGAGTGGAAGGAGATCACCGCAAGCCGCCCGCCGGGGTTCAGCCGGGGGATGGCGGACTGCATCATACGGGAAATCGCTGTCAGCTCATCGTTCACGGCGATACGGATGCCCTGAAAGCTCCGCTTGGCCGGATGCTGCTTTTCCCGCAGGGCTGCTGCGGGCATGGCGCTGCGAATGATCTCTACCAACTGGCCTGTTGTCTCAATGGGGGCAAGCTGACGGGCGCGTTCAATGGCGCCGGCGATGGCAGAGGCATACCGCTCCTCTCCGTACTGGGAAAGGATCCTCCGCAGCTCATCCCGGGGCCACTGGTTCACCACGATCCAGGCTGTCAGTCCGTCATCCCGGCTCATGCGCATATCCAGCGGTGCGTCATGCATATAAGAGAATCCACGTTCCGGGTCGTCCAGCTGAGGAGAGGACACGCCCAAGTCAAAGAGCATTCCATCCACACCGGGGATCCCTGCCTCTTCCAGCAGCTGATCCAAATCGCCGAAGTTGCCATGAAGAAAGGTAATGTGATCTGCCCACGGGGCCAAACGGGCGCTGCCCTCCTCCAGAGCCTGGCGATCTCTGTCAATGCAAATCAGGCGGCCACCCTCCGTCAATCGCTTTGCGATTTGTTCCGAGTGCCCACCTCTTCCCAGGGTTCCGTCAATATAGGTCCCGTCCGGCCGGATGTTCAATGCCTGGATGCATTCCTCCAGCAGGACAGGGCGATGTGCATAGTCTGAACTCATGGACGAAAAAGCTCCTCAAAAGACGCAATGTCTTCGTCTGTGTTGCAATACAGGAAGTGAAAAACGGCTCCCCTCCACTGCTTCTTTTCCGCAGTGTTTGCCTTACTATTATAGAAGCATTCCCTGTAAAAAGCAACTGTTTTTTGCCGGGTGTCGGATTTTCTTACCCTGTCTGCCTCCACTTTATCTTCGCTTTTCTTCCTGAAAATTCCACTCCTGCCACAAGATATAGAAAAGCGACCGCCTTTCGGCGGTCGCTTTCACACGGTTTCTTATTCGTCGTCATCCTCGTCTGCCTCTGCGTCATACATGGGGCGGCGGCGGGGCTGGGGCCGGGGAGAACCGGCGTCATGGTCCCCGCCCAGAGCGCTGCGGAACTTGGCGTGGGACAGCTTGACCTCGTCGTAGGCGTCAGCCACAGCTTCCTCCATACGGCGCAGGGCGTCCTCGCAGTACTCGTTGGCAGCGTTCTTCAGCATCCGGCAGGTTTCCTCTGCCTGTGCGATGATCTCATCTGCCTTTTCCTGGGCCTGACGGACGATCACGTCCTCGTTCACGATTCGCTTGGCGTACTCCTCAGCCTGCTGGCGAAGGTCGTCGGCTTCCTGCTTGGCGTGGGCAATGTAGTCGTTCTTGTTTGCCACAAGGTCCTTTGCCCGCTTGATCTCTGCCGGGAACTCTGCCTTCACGTCGTCGATCATGTCCAGGATCCGGTCACGGTCGATAACACATTTATCGCTGCTCAGCGGCATGTTTTTTGCTTCTTCAATCTCCGTATATAAAAGGTCCAGTAATTCTTCAAGACTGCTTGCCATCGCATTCATCGCTCCTTATTTCCAATTTCTTTTTCACGTCCTCAAGGATTTCGCGGGGCAAAAACTCACTGAGGTTGGCATGATATCTGGCCAGTTCCTTGGCCACCGACGAACTTAGATAGGTGTACTTTTCGCTGGAAGGGAAAAACACCGTGTCCAAATCAGGGTTCAGCTTGCTGTTGACCATGGCCATCTGTACTTCCTGCTCATAGTCCGACACGGCGCGCAGCCCTTTCACCAGCACCCGGGCGTCCTTCTTCTTTGCATATTCTGCCACAAGACCGTAGCTCACGTCAAACTCCACATTGTCTACGTGGATGCTCTTCCTCAGAAGTTCGATCCGCTCCTCCGGTGTAAACAGTCCACCGTTCTTTTTGGAATTTACCATCACGCATACGATCACCTTATCAAAAGCCGCCGCAGCGCGCTTAATGATGTTGATGTGCCCCAGCGTGACCGGATCAAAGCTTCCGGGATAAATTGCGGTCTTCATACGATTTTGTCCTCTCCTTGTTCAGCACCCGTGCCAAGTCTCAGTCGGCCTCGCGTCGATACAGGGCTGTTTTGATTTTTCCATACCGGTACGTTTTCTGCATCCGATACGGTGGGGAAACCTCAGGCCAGGATTCATCCGAGCCAATTTCGCAAACTATTATACCATTTTCCGATACAATGTCAATCTCTGCGATGGTTTCCATCGCTTTTTCCAAGAGTCCGCTGCCGTAGGGGGGATCCAGGAAGATCAGGTCAAAGGTCTCCCGACACCGGGTCAAAAACGCCAGGTAATCGCCCTGCACCACAGAGGCCCGGTCAGACAGGTCTGTGATCGCCAGGTTCTCCCGGATCATGGCCGCTGCCTCCCGGCGCAGGTCCACAAACGTACAGTGGGCCGCCCCTCGGGAAAGGGCCTCGATCCCCATCTGCCCCGTACCGCCAAACAGGTCCAGCACCCGCCGGCCCTCGATCTCAAACTGGATACTGGAGAAGATCCCTTCCTTGACCCGATCAGTGGTGGGTCGGGTCTCCATGCCCAGAGGCTCCTTCAGCTTTCTGCCCCGGGCCGATCCTGTAATGACTCGCATCGCCTACTCCTCCTTTTTGCTCCTGAAATACTGATAAATGGCCAGCGCTGCCGGCTTGGGAAGCACGGCCTCCAATTCACGCAGCTCCGCCTGCCGCACTGCTTTCACACTGCCGAAGGTCTTCAGCAGCTTCTTGCGGCGGCTCTCCCCGATCCCGGGGATCCGCTCCAGCACGGAACCCGTGCTGCTCTTGGTATGCTGCTTATGGTGAAACCCTACCGCCGAGCGGTGGGTCTCCTCTTGAATCTGTCCGATGAAGGAAAACAACGCCGGAACTCCCTGGATGCCGATCTCCTTCCCCTGGGCTGTGATGAGAGCCCGGGTGCGGTGCCGGTCGTCCTTCACCATTCCAAACACAGGAATGGAAAGGCCCTCTTCTTCCAGCACCCGCTCTGCCACCGCCGCATGGGTCTCCCCACCGTCGATGAGGAGAAGGTCCGGACGGCTGGCAAAGGCCTCGTCCCCTTCCCGGTCCCGACGGAACCGGCGGCGGAGGGTCTGCTCCATGGAGGCGTAATCATCCGGTCCGGACAGGTCCCGCAGCTTAAAGTAGCGGTAAGCCCCCTTTCGCGGCTTTCCCTCTTCAAACACCGTCATGGCCGCCACAATGTCCGACGCCCCAGTGTTGGAAATGTCATAGGCCTCGATCCGGTGCGGGGGTGCAGGCAACTCCAGCTTCTCCGCCAGGAGCAACAAGATCTTTGCCTGCCGCTCCTCTCGGGTGGTAACCCGTTGACACTCCTCTTTGGCGTTTTCCTGGGCCATGCGGATCAGGTCCGCCTTGGCTCCTCGCTGGGGCGTGACCAGCTCGACCTTTCGCCCTGCCTGGTGGGACAGAAGCCGTCCTATGGCCGGACTGTCCTCTAAATTCTCAGGCAGAAGGATCTGCCGGGGTAAGATGCCGCGGCTGCCATAATACTGGACCAAAAACGCCGACAAAATCTCCTCCGGTCCCTCGTCGCCTGTCTGGAACAGTTCCAGATCCCGGCTGGTCAGCTCTCCTTCCCGGAAGTGAAGCACCGCCACGCCTGTGCGGACCTCTCCTTGATACAGGCCAAGTACATCCGTGTCCGCCAGATATCCAGAGACCACCTTCTGCCGCTTCCCCAGCAGAGAAATGGCCCGCAGACGATCCCGGAGGGCGGCGGCCTTCTCAAACTCCAGGTTGTCCGCCGCCTGGGTCATCTGCTGGGTCAAGTCTTTTTCTACTTCCCCAAACTTTCCCTCCAACAGACGGATTGCCTGGTCGATGGCCTGCTGGTGCTGGCTCTGGGGCACCTCTTTTTGACAGTAACCGTCGCACTGCCCCATGTGATGGTTCAGGCAGGGGCGCTCCTTTCCCTGGTCTCTGGGAAACTTCTTGCCGCAGGAAGGAAGTTTTAGGGCAATCCGCAGCGCATCCAGAATGGACTGGGTGTCGTGCCGCCCACCAAAGGGGCCAAAATATCGGGCCCCATCCTCCTGCATCCGTTCCACCATGGAAAACCGGGGATACCGGTCCTGCACCGACAGGCGAATATAGGGGTAGCCCTTGTCATCCTTTAAAAGAATATTATACCGAGGCCGGTGCCGTTTAATCAAAGAGTTCTCTAGGACCAAAGCCTCAAACTCCGACCCCACCACTATGGTGTCAAAATGGTCGATCTGCGACACCATGGCCCGGGTCTTTTCCCCGTGGGACGCCTGGTCCTGGAAGTATTGGGACACCCGGTTTTTCAGAGCCTTGGCTTTCCCCACATAGATCACAGTCCCGCTCTGATCCATCATAAGGTATACCCCGGGTTTCAGCGGCAGGCTATGGGCCTTCTCTTTCAGTTCTTCAAAGGTCAACGGTCTGCCCCCCTTCCCCGTGCGGTTCCAAAGCCATCTGTTCTTTGCCCTGAGAGTGAAAAAAAGCGCCGCTTAAGCGGCGCTTTTTCTGTTCCTTGTTACGAATCAGTCGGCAAAATCGGAACTGATCAGTTCCACCAGTGCGTCCACCGCATCCTTTTCATCGGTGCCGTCGGCAATGAGGTCAATGGTGCTGCCCTTGATGATGCCCAGGGAGAGCACGCCGAGCAGGCTCTTTGCATTGACTCTCTGCTCGTCCTTCTCCACCCAAATGGTGCTCTTGAACTCGTTGGCCTTCTGGATGAAAAAGGTTGCGGGTCTTGCGTGAAGACCAACCTGATTGTTAACAGTTGCCTGCTTAATATACATAGATATTCCTCCCGATTTCTTTCCCTGAATGCTACCATAAGGATAGCAAATTTTTTCCGGTCCGTCAATGCCAATTTTCCAGGCACAGCGCAGAATTTATCACAAATTTTTGGATTTTCGCAACGCCCTTTTTCACTTGAGTTCCACGATGGTCACACCGGTTTCCCCTTCGCCGTACCGGCCCAGGCGGAAACTGCTGACACCTTTGCACCGTTTTAAATAGGTATGGACCGCTTTTCGCACCGCACCGGTCCCCTTGCCGTGGATCACCGTCACCTGGGTCAGGTTCCCCACGATGGCCCGGTCGATAAATTGGCTCAGAACCATCTCCGCCTCGTCGGTGGTCATCCCTCGGAGATCTACCTCGGCCTTGGCGCCCAGGCTGCGGAGTTTGTGTTCCGTGCGGCGGATGTACTGCTTGGTGGCTTTCTGGGCCTGGGTCTCACCCTCCACCACCCGGACCTCTTCCTGTTTGGCGGTGATCCGGAGGATCCCCGCCTGGATCTGGAGCACGCCGTCCTTATTGACCGACAGCACCGATCCTTGGGTCCCAGTCTTCAAAATGGTCACAGTATCTCCCTTGGCTGCGGGGCGAACCATAGGCGGGGGCGCCGCTTTTTCCTCTGCCCCCAGCTTGCCTTCTGCGTCGTTCAGGCGGCGGCGCAGGCCAGCCCTCTGGTCGTTGACGGTCTGCCAATCCCCCTCCTTGCTGGCCTTTTTCTTCATGTCGCTGAGCTCCCGGAAGACCTGGTCCGCCGTCCGGCGGGCCTCCTCCAGGATCGCGCGGGCCTCTGCTTTTGCTCGGGCCTCGTTCTTCTCCTTCTCCTTCTGCAGACTGTCTCGGTAGGCCTGGGCCTTTGCCGACGCCTCCTCCATCTCCAGACGAAGCCGGGCTGCCCGCTGCTGCTCCCGTTCCATCTCCTGGCGCTGCTGCTCCAGCTTGGTGAGAACGTCCTCAAAATGGATGTTCTCCGCCGTGATCCGGGCGTTGGCCTTCTGGATGATATCCTCAGACAGCCCCAATCGCTTGGAAATGGCAAAGGCGTTGGACTTTCCCGGGATCCCCACCAACAGGCGGTAGGTAGGCGCCAGGGTTTCCACGTCAAACTCGCAGGAGGCGTTCTCTACCCCCGGGGTGGTCATAGCATATACCTTGAGCTCTGCGTAGTGGGTGGTAGCCGCCACCAGAGCGCCCTGCTGCCGGGCGTGCTCAATGATGGCTGCTGCCAGAGCTGCGCCCTCCACCGGGTCCGTGCCGCCGCCCAACTCATCAAAGAGGATCAGGGTTTCGTCGTCGGTCTCCTCCAGCATTCCTACAATGTTGCTCATGTGGGAGGAGAAGGTGGACAGGGACTGGGCAATGGACTGTTCATCCCCGATATCCGCCAGAACCCGGGCGCACACCCGCACAGAACTGCCATCCGCCGCAGGAATATGCAGACCGCACTGGGCCATAAGGGTCAACAGTCCCAGCGTTTTCAAAGTTACAGTTTTACCACCGGTGTTAGGGCCGGTGATCACCAGGGTGTCAAAGGACTCCCCCAGTTCCAGGTCGTTGGCCACCGCCGTCTTGGGGTCCAAGAGAGGATGGCGGGCTTTCCTCAGACAGATCCCCTTGGAGGACAAGACGGGCTCCATACCCTTCATTTGCACCGACAGTTTCCCTCGGGCAAAGATGCCATCCAGCAAGATCAGCAGGTCATAGTTCTGGCTGATGTCCTCCTTGAAGGAGGCAGCTTCCGCTGACAGCTCCGCCAGAATCCGGTCGATCTCTTTCTCTTCCTTCGCCTGCAATTCTCTCAGCTCGTTGTTGGCCTTCACCACCCCCATGGGCTCAATGAAGAACGTGGAGCCGGAGCCAGACAGGTCATGGACCAGACCGGGCACTTCATTTTTAAACTCGGACTTCACCGGCACAACATACCGGCCAGACCGCATGGTAATGATGCTCTCCTGCAAATATTTGGACTGGGAGGAAGAGATCAGCTTTTGCAGAATATCCCGGACCTTTCCTTCCGTGGCCCGCATGTGCCGGCGGATGGACGCCAGCTCCGGGCTGGCGGAGTCCGCCAGTTCTCCGTCTCCTACAATGGAGCCGGTGATCTTGTCCTCTAAAAAGCGGTTGGGATGCAGGGAGCGGAACAGATGGTCGATGGGCGTCTTCTGCTCTCCGTCAGTCTCTCCGTAGTCTCGAGCCGACCGGGCTGCCGCCAAAACCGCAGCAATATCCAGCAGTTCCCGGGTGTTCAGGCTGCCGCCCATATCCGCCCGCTGCAGGGAACCTGCCACCGGCTTCACCCCGGAAAAGGAAGGGCTCCCCCGCAGCACCATTCGGTCCACCGCCGCAGAGGTCTCTTTCAGCCGCCGGGCCACTTCCTGGGGATCGGTCTCCGGCCGGAGCCGCCGGGCCCGTTCCTTCCCCTCTTCCGTCACCGCCTGGGCCGCCAGCAGGTCCAGCACCCGAGGCAGTTCCAGGGTTTGCATGGATTTTTCAAACAGTTCCGTCATGGAATCCTCCTTCCTGGTCCTGTGGAACCAATTGTTTATAGTAATCTAATGTACGAAATCCCCTCTCCTGCTGGGTCATCAGAAAGGCCTCACAGGCATCCGACAACAGCCGCAGGCTCTCTGGGGACAGCGCAAAGGAAAACAACTTCTTGGGATTCCCCAGCACAATGTGCCGGGCCGCTGCCAAGGCACCGGGAGACAGGGGCATGGACACCCCGCCCCCTACCTGACTGCGGCAGCGGGCGCAGTGAAGTACCCCCTGGGACAGGTTAAGCCGGGCATCTTCCGGCTCCGGTGCACCGCAGACAGCGCACCCATCCAAAAGGGGCTCATACCCCGTCAGGCACAAAAGCCGCAGTTCAAAGGCCGCCTTCACCAGCCGGGGTGGTTTTTTTAACCGATCCAAGGCATATAGAGCGTTCAGCAAAAGGGACAACAGCTCTGGGGCAGCCTCTCCCTCCTGGGCGGTAACCTCGGTCACCTCCGCAAAGTAGGAGGCCAACGACAGCAGCTCCAGCTCCTGCCGCACATGGAGAAACTGTTCCAGCGGATCTGCTTCCATCAGGGTCAAATACTCTCCCCGCTCGTTGATGGTCAGATCCGAGTACACCAGGAGCTGGCTGCCCGCCATGAGCCGGCTGGTTTTCCGCCGGCATCCCCTGGCTTTCACCGTCCGTTTCCCAAAGTCCCGGGTCAAAACCGTGAGGATCTTATCCGCTTCCTTATAGGTTGTCTCCCGGAGAACGATCCCCTGGGTAGTTAGACGCATGGTTGTCCCTTCTCTCCCGTCGTTCCTTCTGCTCCCGGCGCTCCTTGGCCCGGGCGAGAAGGTAGGCTTCCGGCAGACCTGTCTGAAAGAACAGATCCCGCAGTTGTTTCGATGTCATGGGCGTCGTCCTCCTGACCAATGGTTCTTCCCTTAGCCTGACAGAAACCCGCCCGTTTTATAATCGGTAAATTTTGTGGGACCTTCCTCAGTCCCGGTTGTCAAACCCAAAGTTCCGGATGAGGTTCAGGTTGTCCCGCCAGTTTTCCTTCACCTTGACCCAGGTCTCCAAGTAGACCTTGGTCCCCATGAAGCGCTCCACATCCTCCCGGGCCATGGTGGAAATCTTCTTGAGCATGGCCCCCTGCTTGCCAATGATGATCCCCTTATGGGAGGCCTTCTCACAATAGATGGTCGCATGCAGGTCGATGATCCCACTCTCCCGCTCGGAGAACTTGGTGACCTCCACTGCCGTGCCGTGGGGGATCTCCTTTTCCAGGCAGTACAGCAGCTTCTCCCGGATGATCTCCCCGCAGATCTGCCGCTCGGGCTGGTCGGTGACCACATCCCGGGGGAACAGCTGGGGGCCTTCCGGCAGGAAGGTACTCAGCAGATCCAGCAGCTCTTCCACCCCGTCCCGCCGCTTGGCGGAGATGGGGACAATGGCCGTAAAGTCGTGGACCTGGTTGTATGCCTCCATCACGGCCAGCAGCTGGGGCTTCTCCACGGTGTCGATCTTGTTGATCACCAGCACGGAGGGAACCTTCATCCGCTTGATCTGCTCAATAAGCTCCCGCTCCGGACCACCCACGTTGGCGATAGGCTCCACCAGGAGCAGAACGCCGTCCACGTCGGCCACGCTCTTCTTGACCACATCCACCATGTAGTCCCCCAGCCGATTGGCTGCCTTATGCAGACCCGGGGTATCCATAAAGACGAACTGACTCTCTCCCCGGGTGAGCACACCGCAGATCCGGTTCCGAGTGGTCTGGGGCTTGTTGCTCACAATCGCTACTTTCTCTCCCACCAGGGCATTGGTCAGCGTGGATTTACCCACGTTGGGGCGACCGCACAGGGTCAGGATGCCGCAGCGCTTGACTTCCGGCTCCTGCTGGACCTCCGGTTCCAGGGGCAGGTCCAGATCCTCGTTCCAGTGATCCCGGGTGACCCCCAGGCTCTCCAGGATGGCCTCTTCCCGCTGGCGCATCTGGGCTTTCTGGGGGCCTTCGTCCAGGTGGTCATACCCCAAAAGATGGAGGACGGAATGGACCGCCAGATAGGCGATCTCCCGCTGGACGCTGTGGCCAAACTCCTCTGCCTGGGCCTTGGCCCGCTCCACGGAGATGACCATATCCCCCAGGGGGCACAGTCCGGTCTCCGGGTCCAGCTCGTCCTCTCCTTCGCCGGTGGGCGGGACCCCCGGCGTCAGCTCCAGCATGGGGAAGGACAGCACATCTGTGGCAGCATCTACCTGCCGCTGCTCCTGGTTGATCTCCCGAATCCCCTCATCTGTGGTCAGGAGCACGTCCACCTCACAGGGGATCTCCACCTTCTCCTGCTCCAGTGCCGCAGTGATGACACGGGTGAGCAGGGGCTTATAGGGATTGGAGCCGGAGAGCTCCCAGTCAATATAGATATCATGCTTTTTCATTTCCATGTCTTGCCTTTCTTCTGTTCTCATCATCCTCGTAGGCCTTGATGATCCGCTGCACGATGATATGCCGCACCACGTCGCTGTCATTTAACCGGCAGATCGAGATGTCTTCCACATTTTTCAGCACCCGCATGGCCTCTTTTAAGCCCGAAACCTTATCTCCGGGCAGGTCGATCTGGGTAATATCACCGGTGATCACGATTTTAGAGCCAAAGCCCAGACGGGTCAGGAACATCTTCATCTGCTCCCGAGAGGTATTCTGGGCCTCGTCCAAAATAATAAAGGAGTCATCCAGGGTCCGGCCGCGCATATACGCCAGCGGCGCCACCTCAATGTTGCCCCGCTCCACATACTTGGCATAGCTCTCCGCCCCCAGCATCTCAAACAGGGCATCGTACAAAGGCCGGAGGTAGGGGTCGACCTTGCTCTGGAGGTCGCCGGGCAGAAAGCCCAGTCGCTCTCCCGCTTCCACCGCCGGACGGGTGAGAATGATCCGGTTGACCTCCTTGGCCCGGAAGGCAGACACCGCAGCCGCCACCGCCAGATAGGTCTTACCGGTACCGGCCGGGCCCACACCCAGGGTGATGGTATTGCGCTTGATGGCATCCACATACTTTTTCTGCCCCACCGTCTTGGCCTTAATGGGCTTTCCCTTCGCGGTGACGCACAGAACATCCGCCGCCAGGGTCTGGATCTTGTCTTCGTTGCCGGATTTCACCAGCTGGATCAGGTAGCGCACCGTCTGCTCATTGATGGCTTCTCCCCGGGCAGACAGGCCAATGAGCCCCTGGATCACCTTGGTTCCATACATCACCGGCTCCGGTTCCCCGCTGATCTTCAGCTGGTCATCCCGTACTACCACCATCACATCCAGTTCCCGCTCGATGAGACGCATGTTCTCATCAAAGGACCCGAAAATACCGATGGCGTCTTCCATCCGCTCAATGCTCACTGTCTGTTCCATCATTGGCTTTGCTCCTTCTCCTCTTCTGTTCCTTCCTGGGAAAACCGCTGGACACTCCCGGATTTTTCCTGGGTATCCTTCTCCACGGTGCGGCCGATCTGCTCGGTGCACTCCGCATACAGGGTCACGATCAGGCAGTCCCCCTGCCGCCGGGTAGTGTAGTCCGCTTTCCGCACCTCGCCCTGGTCCATCTGCTCTTGCAGCGACGTCATGAGCCGCTCTCGCAGCAGCGCTTCCGCCTGCTTTTCGTCCAGGGTAACCGGAACGGTGGTATACTCCCGCACCTGCTCCTTCTCCCAAACAATCGGAAGGGTCTTCCCCTCTATGGGCGTCCAGGAACGTAATCGAGATATTATATCATACTTTTCATAGGGAATGCCAGCGTTTTGATAAAATTTCACCCGTCTTCCCAGGATTGACAGGCTATACCGGGTACATTCCTTTCCTGTATACACCTTTTTCTCTCCCCGCAGCATGATCTGCGCCGTCATGGTGTGTTTCGTTTCGGCCATGATTTTCCCTTTTGCCCGAACCAGCATAGTCCCCAGTTCCGTCCCCAGAGGAGGAGGGGCATCTAACACCATATCCCCGGAGATTAAAACATCCCCTTTGCACACCGCCTCCCCCTCCTGGAAGCAGGGGTCCCCGGCCCAGGGTTCCATATGGGTAATGACCCCGTCCGCAGAAGAGACCACATCCGCAGGACGCTTTTCATCCTCCCTTTCCGGAGGCATGGTCTTTTCCCGCACAATGACTTCTGCACGGGTCCCGTGCAGGTTCAGGGAAAAGAAGGTCAGTTCGTCCACCGCCAGCATCATCCGGTTCTCCACCTCCCGAATGGGAATGGATGGGCCATAGGTCCCCACGGACACCCCGCACAACCGCAGCTGACTGATGATCTCCTCCCTGGTTAAGGTCTCGTTCCCGGAGACATCCACAGTCAGCACGGTCCGGGAGCCGATCACCAGCGCCGCCACACAAAGCACGATCCCCGCCAGCAGGGCATACCGCCGCCGGAACCGAAGCAGGAAGAAGGGAATGCCCTGGTTCTTTCGCTCCTGGACGGTACACTGGGCCTCCTCCACCAAGCGGCACAGCCGGGAATACTGCCGGGCCGGAACCTTGACCACCAGCGTGAATGGGTCCTCACTGGTCATCTGCCAAAGTAGAAGCCCCTCACGGGCGCAGAGATTCAAAAGCGCCGTCGGCTGGGCCCCCGTGATCCGTACCGTGACCACACCTATCAGCCAGCCCATCCATTGTTTCACCCAGGACTCCCCCTTTCTCCCGCCGCCCTACAAAAGCTCCAGCCGATCCACCCAGCCGGTGATCCTCAGTTCTCCCTCCCGCATGGCCTTGATCTCTAACGATCGTCCTGTAATCTGAAGGACCCACTGCCCTGCGTCCACATGGATCTCTTCCTTCCCATAAGCCAGCACCCCTCGATACTTCTCCAGGTAGAGTTCCCGGTCACCGGTCAGCTCCAGGCGCGGCAGTCCACCCAGACTGTCTGCCGGTAAGTCCAGCAGTTGAGCAGTCCGCTCCCGCACGCCCACCCGGCGACGGGGCCGCTCCTTCTCCTTTTCCTCCATGCTCTGGACCTCATTCCCGTCACTGGTCTCCCCTATGTGTATGTGTCTTTCCCTCTTCCCTTGCCTGTCCGCCCTCCAAAGCAGAAAATCCCACAGAGACCCGAGACTTTTTTAACGAACTGTGCTATCCTTACTCCATCCCCTGACCATCTCAAAAGAAAGAAAGGAATGATCCCCTATGGCAGCATCGCTGTCTTTTCGCTTCGCAACAGAGGATGACGTCTCCAAAATCCTCTTTTTCATCAAAGAACTGGCCGCTTATGAGAAAATGAGCGACCAGGTCGTGGCCACAGAAGACCTCCTGCGTCAATGGATTTTCCAGGAACACAAGGCCGAAGTCCTCTTCGCCGTAGAGGACAGCACCGAGATCGGCTTTGCCCTCTTCTTCCATAACTTTTCCACCTTCCTGGGCCGGTCCGGCCTGTATCTGGAGGATCTGTACGTCCTGCCGGAGCACCGGGGCAAAGGGGCAGGAAAAGCCCTCCTCAAGAAACTGGCCGCCATTGCAGTCCAGCGTCAGTGCGGACGGCTGGACTGGTCCTGCCTGGACTGGAATCAGCCCAGCATCGACTTCTATCTCTCTTTGGGCGCAGAAGCCCTGTCCGACTGGACTGTATACCGGGCAGAAGGAGAAACCCTCAAAAAACTGGCTGAGTAAGCTGACTAGGCGCAAAAAAGGTGCAGACCTCAGTCTGCACTTTTTTTATCGTTTTCATTAGGGTTTGGGGGTGAACTTAAAGTTCAGGCGGGAAGTCCGCTCATCAATGGGATCGTAATGCACCCGCTTTACCACAGCCCGGTAAGCAGGACGCATGATCCGGTGGCAGGTCACCACTTCCTCGATGCGGTTGGCGCACCAACCGGCGATACGGGCCGAGGCGAAGAGAGGCGTGAACACGTCCTCCGGGATGCCCAGCATGGTATACACCAGACCGGAATACATATCCACATTGGCGCACATGGGAATATCTGTGCGGTGCTGCTCCTGGATCATAGGAATTCCATACTTTTCTACTTTCTCCAAAAGTTGGAAATCATCCCCGTAACCTTTCAGCTCTGCAATGTGCTTTGCATATTTTTTCAGCAGGACAGCACGGGGGTCAGACACCGTATACACCGCATGGCCCAATCCGTAGATCTTTCCGGAGCCGTCACCGGCCTCGCCCCGCAGGAGTTTGGCCAGGTAATCCTTGATGGAATCGTCGTCGTGGGGATTGACATTCTCCTTCACATAACGGAACATCTCCATCACCTTGGCGTTGGCACCGCCGTGGAGGGGGCCCTTCAGAGAGCCTACGGCACCGGCAATGGCACTATATGTATCCGTTCCGCTGGAAGACAGGGCACGGCAGACAAAGGTAGAGTTGTTGCCGCCGCCGTGCTCGGCGTGGACCATCAGCATCATGTCCAGCAGATGGGCCTCCTCTTCCGAGTAGCGCTTATTGGGGCGGATCATCCGCAGGAAGTTTTCTGCTGTGGAGAGGTTCTCCTCCGGATAGTGGATGTGCAGAGAATCTCCCTCGAAATAATGCCGTTTGATGGAGTAGGCGTTGGCCACGATGCTGGGGAACGCACCCACCAGCTTGATGGACTGAAGGAGAATGTTCTCGATGGAGGTGTCGTCCGGGTGGGCGTCGTAAGAGTAGAGAGACAGCACACATCGGGCCAGTTTGTTCATGATATTCCGGCTGGGATTCTTCATGATCATGTCTTCTGTGAATCCAGGGGGAAGTTTTCTGGCACGGTTGAGGATCTCGTTAAAGTCATTTAACTCAGAGTGGGAAGGAAGGTATCCCATGAGCAGCAGATAGGCCACCTCTTCAAAGCCGAAGGTATTCGCCTTTCGGTGGGCCTCCACGATCTCTGTAAGCTCAATGCCGCGGTAGTACAGCTGGCCGGGGGCAGGGATTCGGACGCCGTCCTCGATCATATAACCCTGAACCGAGCCGACCCGTGTGACACCAATGGGAACACCGGTACCGTCGCTGTTGCGCAGGCCGCGTTTGATATCGCCACGATAGTACTTCTCCCCAATATGGTACTCTTTTTCGATGTGTTGACTCAGAGAACCGGTATATTGTTCCAGAAGTACCGTATCATTTCTTATCATTGCATGGGTCCTCCTTCCGCATCGTATGCAGATTTTCCGAATCATTTTCGGAATCTTATAAAAATTACGTTATGGGCTTATTATACGTCTCCACCCCTTTCTATGCAAGAAAAATTTCTCTCCTGTCATATCTTTCTGCAAAATCTCCCTCTTTTCCCCGCCTTCCCCTGTCCTTTTTTCTGCAAAATCCGCAAGACAGAATCTGGATTTTACTCTTTGATTCTTGCGGAGAGTATGCTATACTTGACTGTAATCGTATATAATTTTCGTTGTATACGGATTGGTAAATTTCCCCAGAAAGGGTGACGATACGTATGATCACTTTGCATTCCGGCGGCGTCGTCTGGCAGAAGGGCGCTCCTGTCCCTGCCCCCGTCGCCTCCCTGAAAGACCGCGAAAAAACCATCGCCTATCAGATCTTCCGCAGCCACAACCAGCGGGAAGAGGAAGGCCAGCTCCATCTGAAGTTTGACAGCCTCATCTCCCACGACATCACCTATGTGGGCATCATCCAGACCGCCAAGGCCAGCGGCCTGAAAGAGTTCCCCGTCCCCTATGTGATGACCAACTGCCACAACAGCCTCTGCGCTGTGGGCGGCACCATCAACGAAGACGACCACGTCTTCGGCCTGTCCGCTGCTATGAAGTACGGCGGCAACTTTGTCCCCGCCAACCAGGCGGTCATCCACCAGTACGCCCGGGAAATGATGTCCGGCTGCGGCCGCATGATCCTGGGCTCTGACAGCCACACCCGTTACGGCGCCATCGGCACCATGGGCGTAGGCGAAGGCGGACCCGAGATCGTCAAGCAGCTGCTGAAAAACACCTATGACATCGCCTCCCCCCAGGTGGTGCTGGTCTACCTCACCGGGGAGCCCGCTCAGGGCGTGGGTCCCCACGACGTGGCCATCGCCCTGTGCGGCGAAGTCTATAAAAACGGTTTCGTGAAAAACAAGGTTCTGGAGTTCGCCGGCCCCGGCATCAAGAACCTGCCCATGGACTACCGTATCGGCATCGACGTGATGACCACCGAGACCGCCTGCCTCTCCTCCATCTGGGAGACCGACGAGGCCGTTGAGGAATACCTGGCCATCCACGGCCGCCCCGAGACCTATACCGCGCTCCATCCCCAGGAAGGGGCTTACTACGACAGCATGATCACCATCGACCTGTCCAAGGTAGAGCCTATGGCCGCCCTCCCCTTCCATCCTTCGGAAGCCTTCCCCATCCGGGAGCTCATCAAGAACCCCGGCGATATTCTCCGGGACGTGGAGCTGCGGGCCGCAGAGCAGTTCGGCGGCAAGGTTTCCCTCTCCCTCACCGACAAGCTGGTAGACGGCAAGATCATGGTGGACCAGGGCGTCATCGCCGGCTGCGCCGGCGGCATGTATGATAACATCGCCGAGGCTGCCGCCATCCTCCAGGGCCATGACGTGGGCAGCGGTTACTTCTCTCTGTCCATCTATCCTCCCTCTGTGCCCGTAAACCTGGAACTCATCCGCAACGGCGTG
This sequence comes from Evtepia sp., assembly GCF_034090835.1. Taxonomy (GTDB): domain Bacteria; phylum Bacillota; class Clostridia; order Oscillospirales; family Oscillospiraceae; genus Evtepia. The sequence continues at coordinate 20,229 of NZ_JAXDRS010000005.1, read as the reverse complement.
CAGCAGAGCCTGCTGGAAGCTGGCGCCCTCTTCAAGCCCTGCTTCTGTGGTCCCTGCTTCGGCGCAGGGGATGTGCCCGCCAACAACGGCCTGTCCATCCGCCACACCACCCGTAACTTCCCCAACCGGGAAGGTTCCAAGCCCGGTGACGGCCAGCTCTCCGGCGTTGTCCTCATGGACGCCCGCTCCATCGCTGCCACCGCTCGCAACCACGGTGTCCTGACCCCCGCCACTGAGGTCTCTTATGTCCAGCCCAAGCAGGGGAAGCGCACCTTCGACAGCAACGTCTATGACCGCCGCGTCTACTTCGGCTTCGGTGAGCCCAAGCCCGACTACGCCCTGAAGTTCGGCCCCAACATCGCAGAATGGCCGGAGATCCCCGCCCTGGCAGACAACATGCTCATGCAGGTGGCTTCCGTCCTTCGGGACCCCGTGACCACCACCGACGAGCTCATCCCCTCCGGCGAGACCTCCTCCTACCGTTCCAACCCCATGAAGCTGGCTTCCTTCGCCCTCTCCCGCCGGGACCCCGACTACGTCCCCCGTGCTCTGGCCACCCAGGAGATGGAGACCGCCCGTCAGGCCGGTACCATGACCCCCGAAGTGAAGAGCGCCCTGGACAAGCTGGGCCTGGGTCAGGACGATCTGGCTTCCATGCAGCTGGGCTCCGTCATCTTCGCCAACAAGCCCGGCGACGGCTCTGCCCGGGAGCAGGCCGCCTCCTGCCAGCGTGTGCTGGGCGGCTGCGCCAACATCTGCTATGAGTTCGCCACCAAGCGTTACCGCTCCAACTGCGTCAACTGGGGTATGCTTCCCTTCACCCTGGACGCCAACGACCAGTTCACCTGCCAGCCCGGCGACTTCATCTATGTTCCTCAGGTAAAGGAAAAGGTCCTGAACGGAGACGACACCTTCCCCGCCAAGGCAGTCACCGCCGAGGGCGTCAAGGACCTCACCCTCTACCTCAAGAACACCACCGCAGAGGAGCGGGAGCTGCTGCTCACCGGCTGCCTCATGAACCACTACGCCGCCCAGAACAAGGCTTGAGGTGAACCATGGAACGAATTAAAATGCCCAACCCCATCGTGGAGATCGACGGGGACGAAATGACCCGAATCCTCTGGGCCATGATCAAGGAAGAGCTCATCACCCCCTTTGTGGAGCTCAACACTGAGTACTATGACCTTTGCCTGCCCAACCGGGACGCCACCGACGACCAGGTGACTGTCCAGGCAGCAGAGGCCATCAAGCGCCTGCACATCGGCGTGAAGTGCGCCACCATCACCCCCAACCTCCAGCGGATGGAGGAGTACAACCTGAAAAAGATGTGGAAGTCCCCCAACGCTACCATCCGTGCAGCGCTGGACGGTACCGTCTTCCGTGCTCCCATCCTGATCTCCAAGGTCAAGCCTGTGGTCTCCTGCTGGAAGAAGCCCATCACCATCGCCCGTCACGCATACGGCGATATCTATAAGGCAGTGGAATATCGGGTGCCCGGCCCCGGTAAGGCAGAGCTGGTCTTCACCGACGAGAACGGCGTAGAGACCTCCCGCCAGACCGTCTTTGAGTTCAAGGGCCCCGGCGTCCTCCAGGGCATGCACAACCGGGATGACTCCATCCTCTCCTTTGCCCGCTGCTGCTTCACCTACGCTCTGGAAGTGGGCCAGGATGTGTGGTTCTCCTCCAAGTACACCATTTCCAAGGACTACGACCAGACCTTTAAGCTTCTCTTCCAGAAGGTCTTTGACGAGGAGTTCAAGGAGAAGTTTGAGGCCGCTGGTCTCACCTACCGCTACGCCCTCATCGACGACGTGGCCGCCAAGGTGATCCGCTCCGAGGGCGGTATGATCTGGGCCTGCAAGAACTACGACGGCGATGTGATGAGCGACCTCATCGCTGCTGCCTCCGGTTCCCTCCCCATGATGACCAGCGTGCTGGTGAGCCCCGACGGCAACTTCGAGTACGAAGCTGCCCACGGTACCATCACCGACCACTATCGCCGCCATCAGAAGGGCGAGGCACTCTCCTCCAACCCCCTGGCCACCATCGCTGCCTGGGCAGGCGCCCTGAAGAAGCGGGGGGAAATGGACGGCAATGCCGCCCTGTCCCACTTCGCCGACTGCCTGAACCAGGCCGGTCTGGACGTCTTTGAGGAAGGCTATCTGTCCGAAGATCTGGCTCCCCTCTGTCCCCCGGAAGGGCTGAAGGAAATGCCCGAAAACAGCAAGCTCATGAAGCTCATCCGCGCCAGACTGGAAACGCTGCTGGCACAATAACCTCTTCTGAAACAAAATGGAGTCAGCCAAAATGGCTGACTCCATTTTTATCTGTTTAGTAATACATGTACGCATTGGCCTTCTTTCGCAGCTCAGCCCGGAAGTCTGGGTGGGCCACCGCAATGAGGTTTTCCACCCGCTGCTTCACGGTCCGTTGGCGAAGTTTAGCCACCCCGTACTCCGTAACTACCATGTCCGTCAGGTTCCGGGAAACCGAAACAATAGCCCCCGGGTCCAAGGTAGGAACGATCCTGGAAAGGGTCCCCTTCCTGGTGGTGGATGTCTGGGCCAAAATGGCCCGGCCTCCCTTGGAGTGGTAAGCACCCCAGGCGAAGTCCGTGGCACCGCCGGTGCCGGAATGCTGGAGAGGTCCGATGGACTCTGCGCACACCTGCCCGGTCAAATCAATTTGCAGAGAAGCATTGATGGACACCACATTGTCATTCTGGGCAATGACATAGGGATCGTTGGTGTACCGGCTGCGTTTCACGCACAGCCTGGGATGCTGATCCACAAATTCATACAGGAAGGCATCCCCAGAGATAAACGAACCTACGGTGATCCCCTTGTCGATTTTCTTGTATCGGTTGGTGACCGCTCCCGCCTCCATCAGGTGGGCCATGGAGGTGCCGATTTGCTCCGTGTGGATCCCCATGTCATGTTTATCCATGAGAGAAAAGCCGATGGCGTTGGGGATGCCCCCGAATCCCAGCTGGATGCAATCGCCGTCCTTCATCATCTCTGACACATACCCGGCAATGGTTCGCTCCTTCTCCCCAATGGGAGGATCGCTCAACTCGTAAATGGGTTCATCCACCTCATAGATCACATCTGCCATGGAGACCGGCAGTGCATTTTCCCCCCATACCATGGGTGCCCGGGCGTTGACCTCAAAAATGATCTTATCCGCTCGGTAGAGATTCTCCAGGGTCATGATCAGGTCGCAGCTCAAATGAACATACCCACGCTTATCCATGGGAGAAACCTGCCCCACAAATACGTTGGGCTTCAGGCTCCGCTGGATCTCCTGGCCATAGTTGTGCTGGTTGACCGGGAAGTAAGAATACAATCCACTGCCTCGTGCCCCGATGGACCAACGATCGTAGAAAAACGTATTGATGTGGAACTTCCCTGCCAGAGAGGGGTCACTGGCTACGGGATATTCATACCGGTCAATACAGGTCCAGCACTCCACCCCTTTGTTCAGCCGGGGGGCTATGGTGTGCAGCTGGCTGAGAAACCCTTTGGGTTCGCTGCCGTGGGAGGCCCAGATGATACAGTCCCCATCCTCAATCAGGTCGAGGGCGTCCTGAACGGTACCCAGCCGGGCTGCATACAGGTCCCGAGGCTTCTGGTTCCGGTAGGCTCCCTTTAAGTAATCCTGATGCCAACGGTTCATCCTTCCCCCTCCTTCTTGGTGTCCAGCACCTTCATGTAATGCAGGCAGCGGAGGACGACTTCCCCCCGCTGGTTGGTCATGACACACTCCCCTGTGGTCTTACGCTTCTGCTCGTCCACTTCGGTGATCCAGTAGGTGGCGGTGATGGTGTCCCCAAAGTAGACCGGTTTTAAGAAACGCACCCGGTCATATCCCATGGCCAGAATATCCTGCCCGCTGTCCACCCCCGCCATTCCGCTGACGGTAGAGCACAGGCTAAAGGTCAGACAGCCGTGCACTAGCCGGGTGCCGTAGGGCATTTTTTTGCAGTACTCCTCATTCACGTGGGCCGGGAACAGATCTCCAATGATCCCGGCAAACATGTATACGTCACACTCTGCAAAGGTCTTGGTGAGGGTAAATTCTTTTCCAATCGTAAAACCCAGCGTTCCCATGGTATCCTTCCTTTCCTCTTCCCAGTTGGCTCTTGCGGCGGTCTGTTTGTTGTGTTAAGATGCCTTCAAACACCGTTTTCTTTATTGTACCATCTTTTCTCAGGAAACTCAGGGACGATTTCCCAATCTTATGGTGATTTTTCACATTTCAATGAATACTGTCCGGAGGTCTCTATGCAGATCACACAAATCCGAACCGACCATACCCTGATGGCCGTGGAGCTGCGCAGCTCGGCAGACTTTCCCATCCGCTTCTATCTGGACGTGATGGACGAATTTGACCAGTCCTGCATCCGCTGGCACTGGCACCCTGAGCTGGAGTTTAACGTCATCACCCGGGGAACCATGGAGTACTACGTGGAAAACGACCACTTTACCCTCTCCGCCGGACAGGGCATCCTGAAAAATGCCAATGTACTCCACATGGCGGAGCCCTCCAAAAACACCCCCAACGCAGAGATGTTTTCCATCATCATGGACTCCTCCTTTATTGCGCCGCCCCAAAGCCTGATCTATCAGAAATACGTAGCCCCGCTGGGAGGAAACCAAGGATTCCGCTGCCTTCCTCTGGACCCTGCCCTCCCCTGGCAGGCAGACATCCTGGACTGTCTCCGCCAGGCCTATGAGCTCAGCCTGAAGGAAAACGGAGCCTATGAGCTGCATATCCACCGCCTTATGTGCCAGGTCTGGCAGTCCATTGCCGAGCACAGCCACGAACTGCCCAGACAAACCCTCTCTCCAGCGGAGCTCACCAATCAAGTCCGCATCAAACGCATGATCTCTTACATCCAGGAAACCTTTCCCCAAAAGATCACCCTGGATGACATTGCCGCCGCAGCCAGCGTCAGCCGGAACACCTGCCTGAACTGTTTCCGGACCGTACTGGGACTCTCCCCTTTGGAATACGTGGCCAACCTTCGGATCGAACTGGCCCTCCATCTGTTGGTCTCCACCACCATGCCTGTGGCTGAAGTGGCCGCTGCCTGCGGCTTTGAAGACGCCGGTTATTTTGGAAAAGCCTTTCGGAAGAAAACCGGCCTCTCCCCCACCCAATACCGAACCCGCCGCCTGCAAGCCGAATAGCGGCAGGCAGGAAATCTCTCTTTCACGAGGTGCTTACCATGCCGTCTTACGCTGTGGAGCAATGGCTCCTTCTCTTCTACTTTTACTGCTTTTGCGGCTGGCTTTGGGAGTCCTGCTATGTCTCCGCCCGCCAGCACCAGTGGGTCAACCGTGGCTTTCTCCATGGCCCCCTTCTGCCCATCTATGGAACCGGTGCGATTTCCATTTTGTTCGTGACCCTTCCGGTCAGAGACAGCATCCCCCTGATTTTCCTCCTGGGCATGCTGGCCGCTACCCTTCTGGAGTGGATCACCGGTATTATCATGGAATGGCTCTTCCATGTCCGTTACTGGGACTACTCCACCCAGCCGTTTAATGTAGGAGGGTATATCTGCCTCACCAGTTCTCTGGCCTGGGGCGCTTTCTCCATCCTCCTGCTTCGGTTCCTCTATCCCCCGGCAGAGTTCCTGCTGTTCCGCATCCCCCAGTTCCTGCTCCTGCCTCTGGCCTGGGGTATCACCGTTCTCTTTGCCGTGGACATGGTGCAATCCTTCCGGGCTGCCCTGGATCTCCGCAAGCTCCTCACCACCCTTACCGAGGAGCACGAAACCATTCGCCGTCTGGCCAAACGGGCGGAAGTGCTCTCTGCCTTTGCCGAGGATGATCTGGAGCGCTTCCGCGCCCGGACCCAGGAAGAACGACTCCTGCTGGCCCAGCGGCTGGAACAGGCCAAAGCCCAGCATCAGCAGACCAAAAAACAGGCCCAGGAAGAGCTGCTGCGCCTGCGCCGGGCCGCTCGTCTGAAAGCCTCCGAGGCTGTCGCCGCCACCCTGGAATCTCTGGAAGCTCGCCTGGAAGAACGCGCCTCCGGCAGTGCAGTCCAGTCGGTGCAGGCGGAACTGAAAGAAGCCATAGCACGGCTGCGCACCCAGCAAACGGAAATCAAAAACCGCAGCTTCGCCCCCTATCGCCGGGCCCTTCGCATCCTCCACGGCAACCCCTCTGCACAGGCCAAGCGGTATCGGGATGCACTGGAGTCCCTGCGTACCATCAGCAAACACCGTCCCTTCCAGAAAACAAAAAAGCAATGAAAAAAAGCACGCAGATGCGTGCTTTTTTTCATTGCTTTCTCATGTCTTTTTCCGCAGGTCGGCCCCTGTCAGATACTTGTGCATGGGCTTATACAAAATCCCAAACACCACCAGGCAGAGAATCATATCGATGACCATATAGAATCCGTTATACAGGAAGGAGTAAATCCACGGAGACGTCATCGTCATGCCGAAAAACTCGTCCGGCATGTACATGGCCCAAACGGTAGCGCCGACAATCAAGTGCACCAGGAAACGGGCTGCACTACCCAAAATCGTTCCCCAGAAGATACCCTTTTCCTTTCCCTTGCACAGACCTGCCACACCAAGCACAGTAAAAGCCAGTAAATAGTCCCCGATGATGGACTGCCAGCTGATAGCAAAGCCGCCATCAAACATAACCTGCAAAACGCCGTAGGCAAAGCCGGAAACCAATCCCCATTTGAAACCCCAACGTACCGCAAACAAAAAGATCGGCAGCATGCCCAGGGTGATGGAGCCACCCCAGGGCATCTCCCAAATCTTGATCATACTCAGCACTTGGGCCAGCGCCACAAAAATGGCACCCTCACAAAGCATTTGAACCTTTTTTTCTTTCATAATATCCTCCTTTTTCAGGAAATGGCAGAAAAAATCCCCGTGACAACAACCGTCACGGGGGAGTCTCCTCTACACAGTTCCTACGCCGGCATTATCCGGATCAGGTTCCTGGGTCAGGGTGGCAATACACCCACTCTCAGCCAACTTGCGTCAGCCCCCCTATGACAAATTTTCAGCTTCTTCCCTTTCATTATAAAAGGTTCTCATCCCTTGTCAAGAGAAAAAACACCGTACACCAGTTTTGGTGTACGGTGTTGGAGCTGGAGATCGGACTTGAACCGACGACCTGCTGATTACGAATCAGCTGCTCTACCGACTGAGCCACTCCAGCAAGGGTATCTTTCAAGCAAACCCGTGGCAATTATTATACCACGGAATTTCATCTGCGTCAATCACAAATTACTATACACATGGTATAACCGGGCAAAACCCCTATTTCTCAATGGTTTTGCCCGGTTCTTTCCGTATATTGGCCAAAAATTCTACAAAGAGTTATTCACATTGTCCACTTACTTATCCACACAGTGTGCACAATTTGCGCACACCTGTCCTTTATTATCCTTGGGAAATGTCCCGGTTGGCATAGGCGTTCAAGTCGGTTCCTCCGCGAGTCCCAGCCAGATACTCATAGTAGGCCTGGCTGCCGATCATAGCGCCGTTATCTCCACACAGTTTCAGAGGCGGCAGATAGAGGCTCCACCCTTCCTTTTCACAGGCGGTTTCCAGATCCCGGCGAATTCTGGAGTTGGCGGCCACGCCGCCTACCACGGCAACCTTTCCATAGCCCTTCTCCCGAGCCGCTGCAATGGTCCGGGGAACCAGCTCATCGCTGACTGCGCCGGAGAAAGAAGCTGACAGGTCCGAGAGGGGCAAGGTCTCTCCCTTCTGCTCTGCCTTATGGATGAGATTCAGCATGGCCGTCTTTAATCCGGAAAAAGACATGTCCAGAGGAGCGTCGGGAATATGAACCCTGGGAAGGGTAAACCGCTGGTCATCCCCTCCCTGGGCTGCCCGGTCCAGAGGGCCGCCGCCGGGATAGCCTAACCCCAGCACACGGGCAATCTTATCAAAGCACTCCCCTGCTGCGTCGTCCCGGGTGGCGCCCATAATTTCCATTTCTGTATAACCCTTCACATCCACAATGAGAGAGGTCCCACCGGACACACACAGACACAAAAAGGGGGGCTCCAGTTCCGGATAGGCCAGGTAGTTGGCCGCAATGTGTCCCCGTACATGGTGCACCGGGATGAGAGGCACACCAAGGGCATAGGCGACCGACTTGGCAAAGCTCACCCCCACCAACACCGCGCCGATGAGTCCGGGGGCATAGGTGACCGCTACCGCGTCAATATCCTTTCGCTCTAACCCCGCCTGACGCAGCGCCTCATCCGCCAGGGAGGAAATCACTTCAATATGTTTGCGGGAAGCAATCTCCGGCACAACGCCTCCGTAGATTTTATGCATCTCTACGGAAGACGCAATACAATCTGCCAAAACCGTTCGGCCATCTTTGACCAGTGCCACCGCAGTCTCATCGCAGGAGGATTCTACTGCAAGAATTATCATGATGTTCCATCCTTTCTATTCTTCCATCCCGGGCAGCGTTGTCTGCTCCGCCCAGGACTCCGGCGGCTCCAATGGTTTTGCCGGGTCACGGGGAATCTGAATATAGCGATCATAAGCCCACTGGGTAAATTGGGACCGATACAAAGCCTGATGGCTGGCCATTGCACCGGCTTCGGTCCCCTCTCCGTTGGGGGAATGAAGGCACACTTTATAATGCACCCCAAAGAGCATACAGTCATATCCCAGGAAGGTATAGCCATTGCGCCGGTAAAACTCGATCCGGCGCCGCCGGATGGCATCCTCCGGCCCGCCTTCCGGCGCTTCCGACTCGATGATAATGCCATCCCAGTTGGAAAACGTCTGGGACAACAGGCGAAGGATCTCACCGCCCAGTCCCTGATTCCGCCGGGCAGCCGTCACGCCCAGGTAATCCACCAGCACATATCGCTGGTCTGGATCTTCCCACAACAGGGCGTATCCCACCAGGGTTTCCCCTTCAAAGGCACCCACAGGCCGGTAGGCCCCAGCCTGACAGAGCTTTTCCATGGCGGCATAGGGCTTCAGCTCCGAAGGAGGAAAGGCCTCCGTCAGTTCCGTCTGGTGCAGCCATGCCAGCTCTTCCAAACTCAATGCCCGCAGCTTCATCGTTGAAACTCCCTGGTGAGCAAAAGGGCATCCTCCCGGGGATTCTCATAGTAATCCTTCCGGCGGCCTGCTTCCCGGAATCCATTCTTCTCATACAGCGCAACCGCCGCTGTGTTGGAAGGCCGGACCTCCAGGGTAAGAAACGCCAGATGCGCCTGTCCAAACCGGCAGAATACATCCAGCAGACGGTCTGCGATCCCCTGCCGACGGCAGGAAGGCCGCACTGCCACGTTATCAATATAGCCCTCGTCGAGAATCACATGAAGGCCGGCGTATCCCAGCACAGAACCGTCTTCCCCTTCTGCCACAATAAAGGACGCTGTATCGTTATACAGTTCTTCCTCCAGCATGGCCTCGTTCCAAGGCGTAGTAAAGCACATCCGTTCCAACTCTGCCACACCTGCCAGATGGGACCGGTCCATTGGTACCAATTGATATTCCATTCTGCGCTCCCTTCTTATGTGCCCTCAGTCTTTTGCCTCTGCCCAGCTGCGGCCGGACCCTACGTCGGTCAGGAGGGGAACCAGGAAATCTCCCGCACCCTCCATCTCTTCCACCAGCAGTGTCTTGACCCGTGCCTCCTCTTCCAGCGGGCACTCTACGATCAGTTCGTCGTGGACCTGAAGGATCAGCCGGGCCTGCAGCCCTTCTTCCTCCAACCGACGGAACACCCGGATCATGGCCAGCTTCATCACATCCGCTGCGGTTCCCTGAATGGGCATGTTCAGGGCCACCCGCTCTCCAAAGGAGCGCAGATTATAGTTGGAGGATTGCAGCTCCGGCAGCCAGCGGCGGCGTCCCATTAAGGTGGATACATATCCATCCTCCTTGGCCCGCTTCTTCACCTCATACATATAGGTCCGAACCCCGGAGAAGGTGGCCAGATAGCGCTCCATATACTCGTCTGCCTCCCGCCGGGTCACCCCAATGTCCTGGGCCAGGGAAAACCCGGAAATGCCATACACAATGCCAAAGTTCACCGCCTTGGCTCGGCGGCGCAGTTCCGGTGTGACCTCCTCCACCGGCACTCCAAACACCTGAGAGGCCGTATGGGCGTGAATGTCTTCCCCGGAACGGAAGCTCTCGATCATCTTCTCGTCCTTCGCCATGTGGGCCAGCAGACGCAGTTCGATCTGGGAATAGTCTGCGTCCACCAGGGTCCAGCCGGGGCGGGCAATGAACATCTTCCGGATCTCCGCACCCAGTTCCGTGCGAATCGGAATATTTTGCAGGTTGGGCTCCGTGGAAGACAACCGTCCTGTAGCGGTAACGGTATTCTGGAAGGAGGTATGAATGCGCCCATCTTCCCCGATCACTTTGGCCAGCCCCTCCACATAGGTGGAGTTCAGCTTGGTCAGCTGGCGATACCCCAGGATGCTGTCAATGATGGGATGAGATAGCCGGAGCTTTTCCAACACCTCTGCGCTGGTGGAATATCCAGTCTTGGTTTTCTTCACCGGCGGAAGTCCCAGCTTCTCAAAGAGGATGTGCCCCAGCTGCTGGGTAGAGTTCAGGTTAAACTCCTCCCCTGCCTGCTCATAGACCTGGGCTTGCAGGCGGGTGATCCCCTCTTTCAGTACCTGGCCAAAAGCTTCCAGCGCCTGCTGGTCCACCAGCATGCCTGCCTGCTCCATGGCAGCCAGAACAGGACAAAGGGGAAGCTCAATTTTCTCATAAACTTCTGTCAATCCAAACGTTTCCAGCTTGCCCGGAAGGATTTGGTACAGCGCCTGGACCAAGGCACCGTGCCGGGCCATAGACTCCATGGCCTGTTTCCGGCTCTCCTCACTGTTCCAGGCTTTGGAACCCAGATAGTCCTTCACGGAAGGAAAGCTCTCTCCAAAATACTTGGCACCTACTTTATCCAAGTCATAGCTGCCGTCGGTGGGCGACAGCAGATAGGCTGCAATGGCCCCATCAAAGCAGAATCCCTCTGCCTGGAAGCCCCGTTTCAGGGCCTGGCTCATGGTATCCTTACAGTGATACCCCAACTTTGCAATCTCCGGCACAAAAAAGGCCCGCAAGAACCAATCATAGTCCGGGAAATCCTTCTCCGTCACCAGAACCGCCTGGTCTCCCCAGCATACGGTCAACACCGACAGATCAGGCAGCGTCAGCACAGCAACGGTCTGCTCCTTCCACTGGCTCAGAAGGTCCTCTGCTCTGCTCCGCTCCTTCACTTCCTCTAATGTACAAGCAATGCACTGTCCATGCTGCTCCCCCTGCTGGGTCTCGACCCCATCCAGCCCCATCTGGCTGAGCAGCTTATGAAACTCCAGCTGAAGGAAGAGTTCCCGCAGAAGGACGGCATTCACCGGCTTCCGAATGGTTTCCTCCGGGGTGAAGTCCATGGGGGCGTCGCAGTGGATGGTACACAGATCATAAGACTGGAATGCACTCTCCCGTCCCTCGGTGAGTTTTTTCTTGACCCCTGGCTTGGCGTTCAAGGTCTCGTCTTCCAGCCGGCGATAGATGGTCTCCAGCGTCCCATTCTCATGGAGCAGAGCCATGGCAGTCTTTTCTCCCACCCCAGGCACCCCGGGGATGTTATCCGAGCTGTCCCCCATAAGGGCTTTCAAATCCACCATCTGGGGAGGAGCAAAACCGTAGACCTCCTGGAAGGTCCCCGGGTCCATCTCCTTGGTGGTGGTCTTACCCATCCGGGTGGTCACCAGCTCAATATAGGTATGGTCTGTAATGAGCTGAAGGGAGTCCTTATCCCCTGTGGCCACCCGGCAGTCCCAGCCGGCGGCTTCGCATCGGCGGGAGATGGTACCAATGAGGTCGTCTGCCTCCCAGCCGGCCAACTCATAGCAGGGAATATTCATGGCGTCCAACACCTGTTTCAGCACAGGGATCTGCACCGCCAGGTCCTCCGGCATCTTCTTTCGCTGGGCTTTATACCCCTCGTAGGCCAGGTGACGGAAGGTGGGCTCCTTCCGATCAAACGTCACGCACAGTCCATCCGGGTCCACCTCTTCCTCCATCCTGCGCAGGATGTTCAGAAAGCCGTAGATGGCGTGGGTGGGAAACCCCTCTCCATTGGTCAGGGGATGCATCCCAAAGAAGGCACGGTTTACAATAGAATTTCCGTCGATTACCAGCAGCTTCATAGGTTCACTTCCTTGCTTGGGGAGACGCATTCCCCTTAAATTCACTCAGTAATAAGTTATTGTACCACAAACCGCAGGAAAGAAAAAGAGGGCTTCCCTCTCGGCATACAAAAATCGGGCAGTCAAAGACTGCCCGATTTTCTCCCACAGCAGAGACTGCTGTCAGGTATTCCGTTGTATTACACCAGCTGGATGATTGCCATCTCGGCAGCATCGCCCCGGCGGGGGCCCATGCGTACGATCCGGGTGTAACCGCCGTCGCGGTTCATATACTTCTGGTTCACCTCAGTGAACAGCTTGTGAGCAACATCCTCCTTGGTGATGAAGGCCAGAGCCTGACGATAAGCTGCCAGGTCATTCTTCTTGGACAGAGTGATCATCTTCTCTGCCAGAGGAGCCACTTCTTTTGCGCGGGACAGAGTGGTCTTGATCTGGCCATTCTCCAGCAGATAGGTCACCATGGCTCTCAGCATGGCTTTCCGCTGATCGGTCCGCTTGCCAAGCTTACGGTTACCGGACATGTTGGTTCAACTCCCTTCGGTTTTGATGGTTCGGTCTCCCCCGAACCTCAGGTCAATTGTCTTCGCTGGCCAGGGACAAGCCCATCATGGCCAGTTTGTTAATAACTTCTTCCAGAGACTTCCGCCCCAGATTACGTACCTTCATCATTTCATCCTCTGTCTTGGAAATGAGGTCCTCCACAGTGTTGATGTTGGCACGTTTCAGGCAGTTAAAGCTTCTCACCGACAGATCCAGCTCTTCGATGGTCATCTCCAGCACCTTATCGCGGATGTCGGGAGACTTTTCCACCACCGTGGACTTGTTGCCCATGGTTTCGCTGAGATCGGTGAAGAGCATAAAGTGGTCACAAAGGATGCGGGCGCCCAGGGATACGGCATCCCGAGCTGCAATGGTTCCGTTGGTCCAAACTTCCAGCGTCAGCTTGTCGAAGTCGGTCAGATCCTTCACGCGGGTGTTCTCCACGGTGTAGTTGACCTTCTTCACCGGCGTATAGACAGAGTCAACAGGAATCACCCCGATGACCGTCTGAGGCGTCTTGTTCCGATCGGCGGGAACGTAACCTCTGCCGTGAGACAAGGTCAGCTCCATGTTCAGAACTGCCTCCGGACCGAGGGTGGCAATGGGATGCTCAGGGTTGAGAATCTCCACCTCGCTGTCGGCTTTGATATCGCCGGCAGTGACAAGGCCCTCTCCCGATGCCTCAATATACACCGTCTTCGTGCCTTCGCTATACAGCTTGGCAACAATCCCCTTTACGTTCAGGACAATTTCTGTCACATCCTCTTTCACACCGGGGATCGAGCTGAACTCATGCTGAACGCCTGCAATCTTGATGCTGGTGACTGCGGTGCCGGGCAGAGAGGACAGCAGAATCCGGCGAAGAGAGTTGCCTAACGTGGTGCCATAGCCGCGCTCCAAAGGCTCGACAATGCACTTCCCGTAGGAGTTGTCTCCAGGCTTCTCGATGCATTCGATGCGCGGCTTTTCGATTTCTACCATTTGTTACCCTCCTTCTTACGTCGGCGGACCTTTGATCCGCCGTATCGTCATTCCGTTTTCCTGCCGAGGGTAGCTTATTACTTGGAGTACAACTCGACGATGAGGTGTTCCTCGATGGGCATGTCAATGTCCTCACGGGCGGGCATCTTGGTCACAGTACCCTTCAGGCTGTTCTTTTCCCGCTCCAGCCACTGGGGAAGGGTCACCATCACGGCGTCTTCACCGGTCAGTCTCTTGAACTTCACGGAGGAACGGCTCTTCTCGGCAACTTCGATCACGTCACCGGGCTTCACCAGGAAGGAGGGGATGTTCACTCTCCGGCCGTTCACGGTGAAGTGGCCGTGGTTCACCAGCTGACGAGCCTCGCGGCGGGTCATGGCGAAGCCCAGGCGGTACACTGCGTTGTCCAGGCGGCGCTCCACCAGGACCAGCAGGTTTTCACCGGTCTTACCGGGCATACGGGATGCCTTCTCATAGTAAGCACGGAACTGCTTCTCCAGAATGCCATAGACGAACTTGACCTTCTGCTTCTCCGTCAGCTGCAGAGCATACTCGCTCTTTTTCTTTCTCATCTGACCGCCGGGGTTACGGTTGGTCTCCTTCTTGCTGTAACCCATAACGGTAGGAGAAATACCCAGCGCCTTGCAGCGCTTGGCGATCGGCTGTGTATTCTTTGCCATAGTTGTTTTTCTCCTTTCCTTCGATCAGACGCGGCGTCTCTTGGGGGGACGGCATCCGTTGTGAGGAATGGGAGTCACGTCCTTGATCATGGTGACTTCCAGACCCACCGCCTGCAGGGCACGGATGGCAGCCTCACGGCCGGAACCGGGGCCCTTCACGTACACTTCCACGCTCTTCAGGCCGCAAGCCTCGATGGCAGCCTTTGCGGCGGTCTCGGCGGCGGTCTGTGCAGCGTAGGGGGTGGACTTTCTGGAACCGCGGAAGCCCAGGCCACCGGCGGAAGCCCAGGACAGGGCGTTGCCGTTGGTGTCGGTCACGGTCACCATGGTGTTGTTGAAGGAAGAGCGGATATGGACGGCGCCCTTCTCAATGTTCTTGCGCTCACGGCGTCTTCTGACGACCTTCTTCTTGGGGTTAGCCATAACGATTCTTCCCTCCCTTACTTCTTCTTGTTCGCGACGGTACGCTTGGGACCCTTGCGGGTACGAGCGTTGGTCTTGCTGCGCTGGCCACGGACGGGCAGGCCCTTGCGGTGGCGCAGGCCTCTGTAGCAGCCGATCTCGGTCAGGCGCTTGACGTCCATTGCCACGTCGCGGCGCAGGTCGCCTTCGACCATGTAGTCGCGGCCGATGACCTCGCGCAGTGCGGCCTCATCCTGCTCGGTGAGGTCCTTCACGCGGGTGTCGGGGTTGATGCCCGTTGCTGCCAGGATCTTGTTGGCGCTGGTGCGACCGATCCCGTAGATATAGGTGAGGGCGATCTCGATTCTTTTATTCTTCGGCAGGTCAACGCCGGAAATTCTTGCCATACTTCTTCAGCGCCTCCTTATTAACCTTGTCTCTGCTTATGCTTCGGGTTTTCGCAAATGACCATAACTTTGCCCTTGCGCTTGATGATCTTGCACTTTTCGCACATGGGCTTGACGGACGGTCTTACTTTCATGATTTTCTACCTCCTGTAAGCCTGTTGCTTTACTTGGTGGATTTGCTACGCCAGGTGATCCGACCCCGTGTCAGATCATACGGGGAAATCTGGACCGTTACCTTGTCGCCCGGCAGAATACGGATGAAATTCATCCTGAGCTTTCCGGAAATATGAGCCAGAATCACATGGTCGTTTCCGATATCGACCCGGAACGTGGTGTTGGGCAGGGCCTCAACAACAGTCCCCTCCAGCTCGATCATGTCGCTTTTTGCCAAGCGTCATACCTCCTTGGTCTCACTGAACCTATTCTGGAGAGCGGCCAGCGCCCTCCTGATTTCACTGTCCAGCACCGGCTCGCCGTTTCGCAGGCAGTCGATGGCCGGGTGCGTCCAGACCCCCGTGGAAACAACGTGCTTTCGCCGTTTTTTCTTGGGAGTCTCAATTTTTCTGCGCTTGCCGTCTGCCAGCCAGAGGAAGTCGCCCTCCGCCCGGCATACCAGGAAGAGGTCTCCCCTGTCGTGGCCGGCAGCCGACCGCACAACGTCTCCAGGCAGAAACGTCATGGGCGCAGATCCCCCACGCGGGTCAGGATCTCAGGATCCCCCTTTGTGATGAGGATTGAGTTCTCATAGTGGGCGGCCAGGGAGCCGTCGGCCGTTCTTACCGTCCAGCCGTCGCGCATCACTTTGACTCGCCAGTCCCCTTGGTTCACCATGGGCTCCACCGCGATGGTCATTCCGGGAGCGAGCCGGGGACCATGGCCGGGTTTGCCGTAATTGGGAACTTCCGGGGATTCGTGCAGATTGGCTCCTACGCCGTGACCGACGTAATCCCGCACCACCGAGAAGCCGTTGTCTTCCACGTACTTCTGCACGGCGTGGGAAATATCGGAGACACGATAACCGAAGCGGGCGTACTTCATACCCTCCCAGAAAGACTGCTCCGTCACAGCGATCAGTCTCGCTGCCTCGTCGCTGATCTTTCCGCAGGCATAGGTGCCCGCGCAGTCACCGTGGAAGCCGCCGATATAGGCGCCTACATCCACACTGACGATGTCGCCTTCCTGCAGGACCAGCTTGCTGGGGATCCCGTGGATGACTTCATCGTTCACCGAAATACAGGCCGAGCCGGGGAAACCCCCGTAGCCCAGGAAAGAGGGCTTCGCGCCCTGGCTTTCGATGAATTTCCGAACTGCGGTATCTATTTCAAGAGTGGTTACGCCAGGACGTACCATATTGCCCGCCAGCTCGCGGGCCGCCGCGGTAATTTGTCCTGCGCGGCGCATCCCCTCAATATCTCTGGGTGACTTTAAGGAAATCATGGTTAAAGCCCCAGTGCCTTCAGAATCGCAGCAGTTGTTTCAGCCACTGTCGGCTGGTTGTCTACGGTTTTGAGCAGGTTTCTCTCTGCGTAGAAATCTTTCAGAGGTGCGGTCTCCTTGTGGTAGACCTTCAGGCGGTCGCGGACGACCTCAGGCTTATCATCAGCCCGGGCCTCCAGCTTGCCGCCGCAGGCGTCGCACACACCCTCCACTTTCGGAGGCAGGTTCTTCACATGGTAAGGTGCACCGCAGGAGGCGCAGACACGGCGTCCGCCCATACGATCTACGATCTCATCGTCGGAGATCTCCAGGGAGACGACGGCGTCAAAGGTGATCCCTGCCTTTTCCAGGGCCTCGGCCTGGGGAATGGTGCGGGGCACGCCGTCCAGGATAAAGCCCTTCTGGCAGTCTGCCTCGGCCAGACGCTCGGAGATCACGCCGATGATCACTTCATCGGGGACCAGCTTGCCGGCGTCCATATACTCCTTGGCCTTCAGACCCACGGGGGTGCCGTTCTTCACGGCGGCCCGCAGGATGTTGCCGGTGGAAATGGTGGGAATGTTGAGCTTTTTACAAAGGATCTCTGCCTGGGTGCCTTTGCCAGCACCCGGAGGGCCTAACAGAATCAGTTTCATAGTATGATACCTCTTATTCCAGGAAGCCCTTATAGTGCCGCATGAGCATCTGTGCCTCGATCATTTTGACCGTCTCCAGAGCGACGCCGACCACGATGATGACGGAGGTGCCGCCGATGGACATGTTCACGATCCCGGTGATGTTCTCGGTAATAATGGGCAGGATGGCTACGATACCCAGGTAAATGGCGCCGAAGAAGGTCAGACGGGAGAGTACCTTGGTCAGGAACTCAGCCGTAGGACGGCCGGGGCGGAAGCCCGGAATAAAGCCGCCGTTCTTCTTCAGGTTGTTGGCTACCTCCACAGGGTTAAACTGGATGGTAGCGTAGAAGTAGCTGAACATGATGATCAGCAGGAAATAGATCACTGCGTACAGAGCGCTCGTGGAGTTAAAGACCGTGAGGAAGGTGTTCCAAGCGGTCCCCTCCTGCTGAGAGGAGGGCACGAACATGCCGATGGTGGCAGGGATCATTGCAATGGACTGCGCAAAGATGATGGGCAGCACGCCGCTGAGGTTGACCTTGATGGGGATGTGGGTGGACTGACCACCGTACATCTTCCGGCCCACCACGCGCTTGGCGTACTGAACGGGAACCTTGCGCTCAGAGTTGGTGATAAAGACGATGAAGACCACCAGGGCCAGCATCCCGATCACCATGAGCACCACCAGGCCGGGGTTCAGCACGACGGTGTTCTTGATCTGCTCCTCGGTCCAGCCGCTCATGTCCAGGTGTGCCATCCAGTTTTTCAGGCCGGTGGACAAGGTCATGATCATGGCAGGGATCCGGGAAACGATACCGGTGAACAAGATGATGGAGATACCATTGCCCACACCGAACTCGGTGATCTGCTCGCCGAGCCACATCAGGAACACAGCGCCAGCGGTGAAGGACATCACGATGACGATGGCGGCCCAGACGCTCTCATTGTTCAGCAGGCCGTAGCTGCGGATCAGGGTGTAGTAACCGAAGCCCTGCAGCAGGCCGATGCCCAGCGTGGTGTAACGGGTAATGGACTGGATCTTCTTCTTGCCGTCCTCGCCGCCGTCCTTGGCCAGCCGCTCCAGAGCCGGGATGGCAATGGTCAGCAGCTGGATGATGATGGAGGCGTTGATATACGGCTGGATGGACAGCGCGAACAGCGTTGCCCTGGACAGAGCCGAACCACTCAGGGTGTTCAGCAGTCCAAAGATGGTGCCCGAATGGGCAGCGATATAGCTTTGCAGGTACTCGGTGTTGATATAAGGCACCGGGATGGCAGCGCCGACCCGGTAGATCAGCAGAGCGAAAACAACAAACAGGAGCTTACGACGCAGCTCCGGCAGCTTCCACGCGCTGCGGATGGTCTTAAACATCAGACCACCTCAGCCTTCCCGCCTGCCTCTTCAATTTTTGCCTTTGCGGAGGCGGAGAAAGCGCTGGCCTGCACGGTCAGCTTTTTGGTCAGGCTGCCTTCGCCGAGGATCTTCACGCCATACTCACACTTGGACAGGATGCCCTTGTCCAGCAGATCGTTGGCGGTGACCACAGCGCCATCCTCAAACTTTTCCAGAACGGAAACGTTCACGGCTTCGAGGGGCTTTGCAAAGATGTTGTTGAAGCCTCTCTTGGGGATACGACGAGCCAGAGGCATCTGACCGCCTTCAAAGCCCACGCGGACGCCGCCGCCGGAACGAGCCCACTGGCCCTTCTGGCCGCGGCCGGCGGTCTTACCATTACCGGAACCGTTGCCGCGGCCCTTACGATAGGCCTTGGGGTTGGAACCAGGAACGGGAGAAAGTTCATGCAGTTTCATGTCGCGCACCTCCTTACTGTTCCTCGGTCACCTTCAGCAGGTAACCAATGTGGGCGATCTTGCCCCGGGTGGCAGCGTTGTCGGGCTGCACGGTGGTGTCGCCGATCTTGCGCAGGCCGAGGGCTGCTGCGGTGGCCTTGTGCTTAGCGATCCGGCCGTTGAGGCTCTTGACGAGCTTAATGTTCAGATTAGCCATTGTTCAAAGCCCTCCTTAGCCCACGATCTCTTCCACGCTCTTGCCACGGATCCGGGCTACAGCCTCAGGACCGCGCAGGGACTTCAGGCCCTCCATGGTGGCGGAGACCACGTTCTGGGGGTTGTTGGAGCGCAGGCACTTGGTACGAATATCTTTGATTCCGGCAGCTTCCAGCACGGCACGCACGGGGCCGCCGGCGATGACGCCGGTACCGGGGGCAGCGGGCTTCATCAGCACGCGGCCGGCGCCGAACTCACCGATCACCTCGTGGGGGATGGTGGTACCGGACAGGGTGATGGTGAACATGTTCTTCTTGGCGGCTTCCAGGCCCTTGCGGATTGCCTCGGGGACCTCAGCAGCCTTGCCCAGGCCGAAACCGACCTTGCCCTTCTCGTCGCCGACGACGACCAGAGCGGAGAACTTCATCACACGGCCGCCCTTGACGGTCTTGGAGACACGGTTCAGGGAAACGACTTTTTCCACGTACTCGCTGGGTTCTCTTTCAAATCTAGGCATTTTCGTTTCCTCCTCCCATTAAAATTCCAGGCCGGCCTTACGGGCGCCCTCTGCCAGGGCCTTCACACGGCCGTGGTACAGGTAACCGCCGCGGTCGAAGACCACAGTGTCGATGCCCTTGTCCTTGGCACGCTGGCCGATGGCTTCGCCCACCTTGGCAGCAGCCTCGCAGTTGTTGCCGGCGCCCTCAAATCCCTTTTCCAGGGAGGATGCGGACACCAGGGTCACGCCCTTCGTATCGTCAATGATCTGGGCGTAGATGTTGGTTCCGCTGCGGAACACGTTCAGACGGGGTCTCTCGGATGTGCCGGAGACTTTGCCGCGAACGCGAGTATGACGCTTCTGACGCTGAGCGTTAGTATCGGGTCTCTTAATCATTTAGGCACACCTCTTTCTTACTTCTTCACGCCGGTCTTGCCTTCCTTGCGGCGGATGACCTCGTCAGTATATTTGAT
>NZ_JAXDRS010000004.1:0-25608 GCF_034090835.1 Evtepia sp. | reverse complement strand
CTGGCTCTTCTTAGCGGGGATGGTGGTGTTGCGCTCGATGAGCTTGGTGTTGATGCCGCCCATGGTCTCAATGCCCAGGGACAGGGGGGTAACGTCCAGCAGCAGCAGGCCCTTCACGTCGCCCACCAGCACGCCGCCCTGCAGGGCTGCGCCCATGGCCACGCACTCGTCGGGGTTGATGCCCTTGAAGCCTTCCTGGCCGGTGATCTTCTTCACGGCTTCCTGCACAGCGGGGATACGGCTGGAGCCGCCTACCAGCAGGACCTTGGACAGGTCAGAGGACTGCAGGCCGGCGTCGGACATAGCCTGACGGACGGGGCCCATGGTGGCCTCCACCAGGTGTGCGGTCAGTTCGTTGAACTTAGCGCGGCTCAGGGTCAGGTCCAGGTGCTTGGGGCCGGTCGCGTCAGCAGTGATATAGGGCAGGTTGATGGCAGAAGTGGTCACGCCGGACAGCTCGATCTTTGCCTTTTCAGCCGCTTCCTTCAGGCGCTGCATCGCGACCTTGTCGGCGCTCAGGTCAATGCCCTCGGCCTTCTTGAACTCAGCCACCATCCAGTCCATGATGCACTTATCGAAGTCGTCGCCGCCCAGACGGTTGTTGCCAGCGGTAGCCAGAACCTCGATGACGCCGTCGCCGATCTCCAGCACGGACACGTCGAAGGTGCCGCCGCCCAGGTCGTAGACCATGATCTTCTGGTCGGATTCCTTATCCACACCGTAAGCCAGAGCAGCTGCGGTGGGCTCGTTGATGATTCTCTTGACTTCCAGGCCGGCGATCTTACCGGCGTCCTTGGTAGCCTGACGCTGTGCGTCGGTGAAGTAAGCGGGAACGGTGATGACTGCTTCGCTCACGGTGGTGCCCAGGTAAGCCTCAGCGTCTGCCTTCAGCTTCTGGAGGATCATAGCGGAGATCTCCTGGGGGGTGTAAGCCTTGCCGTCGATGTTTACTTTATAGTTGGAACCCATCTCACGCTTAATGGAGATGGCGGTACGGTCGGGGTTGGTGATGGCCTGACGCTTTGCCACCTGGCCCACCATACGCTCGCCGTCCTTAGAGAAGGCCACGATAGAAGGGGTGGTGCGGTTGCCTTCGGCGTTGGGGATGACGACAGCCTCGCCGCCTTCCATAACAGAAACACAGGAATTGGTTGTACCAAGGTCGATACCAATGATTTTAGACATAACAAAGTTCCTCCTTATCAAGAACAAATGGGTTGTTGTTTACAAAATAGTGAAGTGGGAGTCTCTTCCCGGGTCACGGGCCAACGACTAGTTGGCCACCTTAACCATGGCGTGGCGGATCACCTTGTCGCCCATCTGGAAACCAGCCTGGAAGACTTCGGCCACCACGTTTTCTCCCAGAGACTCATCGTCCACATGCATCACAGCGTTGTGCACGTTGGGGTCGAAGGTCTCGCCCTGGGCGGGGATCTCCTGGATGCCCAGCTTTTCCAGCACGGTCTTCAGCTGGGTCATGATCATCTCGACACCCTTGGCATAGGCCTCGTCGGCCGTCTCCTGCTTCAGGGCCCGCTCCAGGTTATCGTACACCGGAAGGAATTCCTTGGCCGTGTCCGCCTTGGCAGAACTCCAGGCGTTCTCTTTTTCCTTCTGGCTTCTCTTCCGGTAGTTATCATATTCAGCCAGCAGACGGAGATACTTGTCTTCCTGCTCCCGAAGGGCTGCCTTCAAGGTTTCCTCTTCGGTGGGCTGGGGAGCCTGCTCCTCTGCGCTTTCCTGCGTCACTGCTTCCTCAGGGGTCTCCTGGGTGGACTCGGGAATGGTCTGATCGTTATCTTTCTTACTCATTGTGTCCCATTGCCTCCTTTATCCGTGGGAGCCTCCCCCGCCGGGGGCGGGATCTCTCCCTTGCCAAACATCCGGGACAGCCCTTCTGCAAAGTAGGACAGGCGGGCTGCCAGATCTGCGTAATCCATTCTTGTGGGTCCCACCACGCCGATGACACCCTGCATTCCCCCGCCGATGTCGTAGCTGGCCATGATGACGCTGGAGTCTTTCAGTTCATCAGCCACGTTTTCCGGCCCGATGAGGATTTTTACATTCTCCCCCTGGACCACCGGCAGGTTTCCGCCGTCGCCCAGCTCGGACAGGAAGTTCATCAGGGGCTCCGCCCGTTCCAGACTCTGGTACTCCGGGTGGGCCAGCAGGTTGGGGATGCCCGCGGTGTGCACCACGTTGCTCTCCAGCTCTTCCAGCACCTCCATGGCGAAGGACACCACGAGACTGATGAGTCCGTAGGCCTCTCCGGCCGCGTGGGCGGCCACCCGCATGAGCTCCGGTGTGAGCTCCTCCAGGGTCAGCCCGGTGAAGGAAGTGTTGAGCAGGGTTCCCAGCAGCTGCAGCTGGGTGTCCGACAGCTCCGTGGGCAGCCGGAACAGCTTGTTGCGCACCAGCTGGGTGTCGGTCATGAGCACCGCAATGAAGGCGGTCTGCTCAACCATCAGCAGGTCAAAGCGGGTAATGACCGCTTTCCTGGTTCCCTTGGTCAGGGAAAAGGTGGGGTATTTGGTGAGCTGGGAAATGATCTTCCCGGCTTCGGTCATCACCTGGTCCATCTCCCGGATCTTCAGGTGAAGGGCTTCGTTGATTTTCTGGGTCTCCTGCATGGTCAGCCGGTGCTCTTCCATGAGCTCGTTCACGTAGAGCCGGTATCCTCGGGGAGAGGGGATCCGCCCGGAGGAGGTGTGGGGCTGCTCCAGAAGGCCTAAGTTCTCCAGCTCTGCCATCTCGTTGCGGATGGTGGCGGAGGAAACGCTCAGTCCCGCGCTGGCCACAATGGCTTTGGAGCCCACAGGTTCCGCGGTCTGTATGTAGTTTTCCACGACCGCGCGAAGGATCTGTTTCTTTCGCTCCGATAGTTCCATCTTCTGGCCTCCTTTGGCCTTGCCTGCATGCTTTAGCACTCAGTGCCCCTGAGTGCTAAAGCTAATGTAGCACTTTGCCCCCGGAATGTCAAGGGTTCCAGAATAAATATCCCTGTCACTTTGTAAACTTTTTGTGTTTTCCATAGTTTTCCCCAAACTCCCTGCTGGTTTTCGTGCAATCTTTGCACCGCCAGGGACAGACTGCCAAATTTGACCCGAAATCTGGCAGAGAAAGAAGCGCCTACGGACGAAATGCTGCCGCTTTCCTGTCCGTGGGCGCTCCCACAGGGCCTGGGGCTCACCCCTTTTCCGGGGTTGCCCCTGCCATAT
This sequence comes from Evtepia sp., assembly GCF_034090835.1. Lineage (GTDB taxonomy): Bacteria > Bacillota > Clostridia > Oscillospirales > Oscillospiraceae > Evtepia. Next base: position 22,390 of record NZ_JAXDRS010000004.1, on the reverse strand, counting down.
CATTGATAAACTGCTGGGCGGTCCGGCCGGATACCCCGCCGTGCCGCAGCTCCCACTTGTTGGCCTCGGCCATGAGGACCTCTTCCGGTACCTCCAGCCCCTGCCGCCGGGCCAGAGACCGGACGATCTCCTGGAACTGGGTCCGGTTGGGGATGGAGTAGTGGATGCGCGTGCCGAACCGGGCCGACAGGGAGAGCTTTTCCTCCAGGGTGTCGGAACGGTGCACGTCGTTCTCGTGCTCCATATCTCCCCGATCCTTCCAGGTCTCCCGGATGAGGTTGCGCCGGTTGGAGGTGGCATAGAGCAGCACGTTGTCCGGCTTGGTCTCCACGCCGCCCTCGATGACCGCTTTCAGGAACTTATATTCCACCTCGTTCTCCTCAAAGGAGAGGTCGTCAATGAAGATAATAAACCGATAGTTCCGGTTCTTCACCTGGGCAATCACCGCCGACAGATCCCGGAACTGGTGCTTGTAGATCTCGATCATCCGCAGGCCCTGGTCATAGTACTCGTTGATGAGTGCCTTGACACTGGAGGACTTTCCGGTTCCGGCGTCTCCGTACAGCAGGGCGTTGTTGCTGCTTCGCCCTGCCAGGAAGGCCTCGGTGTTCCGCCGCAGCTGGGCTTTCTGCTCCTCATATCCCACCAGATCCTTGAGCATCACTTTGTCCGTGTTGTAGATGGGCAAAAGACTGACCCCCTTGGGGCCGGACTGGATGCGGAAGGCCTTGTTCAGGCCGATCAGGCCCACGCCGTACTGACGATAATGCTCGGTGATCAAGGTAAAGAAGGTCTCTTCATCCTCCGCCTGGGCCAGACGGCGGCTCAGGTCCCGTACCTTCTCGCTGACGCTCTTGTTGTACCGCCGCTCATGCTTGTAGATGGCCTTGTAATGGCACAGGGTGGTAAAGCAGTCAATGCCCAGGTCTGCCTCAATGGCGGTGAAGTCATAGTGGAAGAGGGCTTGGAACACCCGGAAATCGTTTTTCGCAAAGTGGTTCACAGACCCGTCCAGGGCCCCCACCCGCTCGGTGATGAGACTGAAGGAATTCTCATTGGTCATGAGAAGAAAGGTCAGATAGTTCTGCCACAGGTTTTCGTCAAACCCGTAGTCGGTGGCCAGGTCCAGCAGCCGCTTCACCTGGTCGTAGATCCCTCGAATGAGGGTCTGGCGGGGGCAGCTGTTCCCCTTCCAGTCCTGAAACAACTTGGCCAGCTTCATCAGAATGCTGTCCGCACCCAGATCTCCGTACAGCAGCAGACGGGCAACCTGTTGATCCATGGTGATTACTTCCCTTGGTTTCGCAAAGAAAAGAGCCGGCCGCCTGAGGCAGCCGGCTCCTACCTTATATTATAATGTAGGCAGCCCAGAGACTTACTCTACGGGCACTCTCCAGCCGAAGGTGTCTTCCAGGGTGCCCAGCTGGATGCCGGTCACGGTGTCGTAGAGCTTCTGGCTCAGTTCCCCGATCTTGCCGTCGCCGATGACCATTACGTCATCCTTGTAGCGCAGCTTGCCCACGGGGGAGATGACCGCAGCGGTACCGGTGCCGAACACCTCTTCCAGCTTGCCCTCCTTCTGGGCCTGGAGGAGTTCGTCCACGGAGATCCGACGCTCTTCCGTGGGCAGGCCCCAGCTGCGGCACAGCTCCAGAACAGAGTTCCGGGTGATACCCGGCAGGATGCTGCCGTTGAGCATGGGGGTGACCACCTTGCCGTCGATCTTGAAGAAGATGTTCATAGCGCCCACCTCTTCAATGTACTTCCGCTCCACGCCGTCCAGCCAGAGGACCTGGGAGTAGCCGTCGTCATGGGCCTTCACCTGGGCAGCCAGGGAGGCAGCGTAGTTGCCGCCGGTCTTGGCAAAGCCCATGCCGCCCCGGACAGCCCGGACGTAGTCGTCCTCGATCCAGATGCCCACCGGCTCCAGGCCGTTTTCATAGTAAGCCCCGGAGGGAGAGAGAATGATCATGAACAGGAAGGTCTCCGACACATCCACCCCCAGGAAGGGCTCGGTGGCGATGATGAAGGGACGGATATACAGAGAGGTGCCCGGATCGGTGGGGATCCAGTCCTGGTCCACTTCCACCACAGCCTTCACGGCCTGGACAAAGTCCTCTACGGGCAGCTGAGGAATGCAGAGACGGTCGTTGGTGTCGTTGGTCCGCTTGCCGTTCATATCAGGGCGGAACAGGTAAGCCTTGCCGTCAGCACCCCGATAGGCCTTCAGGCCCTCGAACATCTCCTGGCCGTAATGGAACACCATGCTGGCGGGAGAGAGGGTGATGTCCTCATAGGGTACGATCCGGGGATCATGCCAGCCCTTGCCTCTGGTGTAGTCCATAACGAACATGTGGTCGGTGAAGATCCGGCCGAAGCCCAGTTTACCCTGGGGCTTTTCCTTGGGGGTGGTGGTCTTGGTGATCTTGATATCCAGCATTGTCAATGCGCTTCCTTTCTATATTCTCTTCCAACGGGGATCAAAAACCCAAAATTGCGCCCTTGTCGGCGGAGGTGACCATCTTGGCGTACCGGGCCAGATAGCCGGTCTTTACCTTGGGTTCGGGACAGACCCAGGCAGCCTTCCGCTTGGCCAGTTCCTCGTCCGAAACCTCCAGGGTGATGGAGCAGTTGGGGATGTCGATGGCGATCATGTCCCCTTCCTCCACCAGACCGATGGTGCCGCCGGCAGCGGCCTCGGGGCTCACGTGGCCGATGGAGGCGCCGCGGGTGGCGCCGGAGAATCGGCCGTCGGTGATGAGGGCCACGGACTCACCCAGGCCCATGCCGCAGATGGCGGAGGTGGGGTTGAGCATCTCCCGCATACCCGGGCCGCCCTTGGGGCCTTCATAGCGGATGACCACCACGTCGCCGGGGTTGATCTTCTTGGCGTAGATGTCCGCAATGGCCTCCTCCTCGGAGTTGTACACCCGGGCGGGACCACGGTGGACCATCATCTCAGAGGCCACAGCGGACTGCTTGACCACGCAGCCGTCCTGGGCCAGGTTGCCCCGGAGCACGGCGATGCCGCCGCTCTGGGAGTAGGGATTTTCCAGGGGCCGGATGATCTCGGGGTCCCGGTTCTCCACGCCTTCCAGGTTCTCGGCCACGGTCTTGCCGGTGGCAGTGATAAGGCTGGTGTCCAGCAGGTTCTTCTTGGTGAGTTCCTTCATCACCGCGTACACACCGCCTGCCCGCTCCAGGTCCTCCATGAAGATATCGCCAGCCGGAGCCAGGTGGCACAGGTTGGGAGTCTTGGCGCTGATGGCGTTGGCAGCGTTCAGGTCCAGGGTCACCCCAGCCTCATGGGCGATGGCGGGCAGATGGAGCATGGTGTTGGTGGAGCAGCCCAGGGCCATATCCACGGTCTCCGCATTGTGGAAAGCGGCGGGGGTAAGGATATCTCTGGGACGGATGTCCTTTTCGATGAGCTCCATGATCTTCATGCCTGCGTGCTTGGCCAGACGGATCCGGGCAGAATAGGGGGCAGGAATGGTGCCGTTGCCGGGCAGAGCCAGGCCAATGGCCTCGGTGAGACAGTTCATGGAGTTGGCAGTGTACATACCGGAGCAGGAGCCGCAGCTGGGGCAGGCGTTCTCCTCGTACTCCCGCACTCCGGCCTCGTCCAGAGCTCCAGCGTGGTAAGCGCCTACGGCCTCAAACATATGGCTCAGGCAGGTGCGGCGGCCATCGTTCAGACGGCCGGCCAGCATGGGCCCGCCGGAACAGAAGATGGTGGGAATGTTGAGACGGGCGGCGGCCATGAGCAGGCCGGGCACGTTCTTGTCGCAGTTGGGGACCATCACCAGGCCGTCAAACTGATGGGCGGTGACCATGGCCTCGGTGGAGTCGGCAATCAGGTCCCGGGTAACCAGGGAGTATTTCATGCCCACGTGGCCCATGGCGATGCCGTCGCACACGGCGATGGCAGGGAAAACCACCGGGGTGCCGCCGGCGGCACGAATGCCGGCCTTCACGGCTTCCACGATCTTATCCAGGTTCATATGGCCGGGAACGATCTCGTTCCAGGAGCTGACCACGCCCACCAGAGGGCGGTTGAGTTCTTCTTCGGTGTATCCCAGGGCATAGAGCAGGGAACGGTTGGGGGCGCGCTCCACGCCCTTTTTGATCTGATCGGAACGCATGAGGGAAACCTCCTTATAAACGAAAAAAGTTGTATGACTACACTTGAATTGTCTGGCTATATATTATATGATAGACCATAAGATGTCAAGAAAAAATCCCCTGCAGCAAGAACAAAATCAGGAGGCTTTCATGGAAAAACAAAGTCTGTCTCAACAAACCGCCCAGCGTCTGTACACCATGGTGGTGGTAGAGCGGCGCTTTCCTCCCGGGGAGAAGCTCCCCAGCGAGGTCGAGCTGGCCCGGGAGCTGGGGGTCAGCCGAACCACCTTGCGGGAAGCCATCCACGCCCTGGCCTCCCGGCACGTCCTGGAGGTCCACCGGGGCCGGGGTGCCTTCGTCTCCCCCCACGTGGAACACATCAACGACTACGGCTTTTCCGATCTGGAACAGGTCCACGGCCAGCTGCGGGACCTCTTTGAGCTCCGGCAGATCTTTGAGCCCAGCGCTGCCCGGCTGGCCTGCCAGCGGGCCACCCCGGAGGAAATGGCAGAGATCCTGGCCCGGGGCCAGGCGGTGGACCAGTGCATCCAGCGGGGCGAGGACCGCACGGAAGCCGACCGGGAATTCCACGCCGCCATCGTCCGGGCCACCCACAACGAATTCATGATGCGGCTGCTGCCCATGATCAACCAGGCGGTGGCCACCGCAGTGGTGAGCGGCCGCCACAAGGATCAGCTGGCAGAGGATACCCGAAGGGACCACGCCCTGCTCATGGATTTCTTCCGCAAGGGCGACGCCGCCGGAGCCGAGCACGCCATGGCTATCCATATGCACCACTCCATCGACGTGATGGGTCTCAACGAGACCAAAGAAAAAAAGCGCTTCTGACCAGCTTGGCCAGAAGCGCTTTTCCTTTTCTTGGTTGGCCTCTTCCAGGATCAGTTGGAAGCGGTGTCGGGGTCTGCGTCGTCGCCCCACAGCATGTTCTTGCGCAGCTCAGCGCCCACGGTCTCCATGGGATGCTTGGCCAGCATGGCGCGCTTGGAGTTGAAGAAGGTACGGCCGTTCTTGTTCTCAGCGATCCACTTGCCGGCGAAGGTGCCGTCCTGGATGTCGTTGAGCACAGCCTTCATGTTGGCCTTGGTCTGCTCATAGGGCAGGATGCGGCTGCCGGAGACATACTCGCCGTACTCAGCGGTGTCGGAGATGGAGTAGTTCATCATAGCCACGCCGCCCTTGTTGATGAGGTCGATGATGAGCTTCATCTCGTGGATGCACTCGAAGTAAGCGTTCTCGGGCTCGTAGCCAGCTTCCACCAGGGTCTCGAAGCCCAGCTTCATGAGCTCCACCACGCCGCCGCACAGAACAGCCTGCTCGCCGAACAGGTCGGTCTCGGTCTCGTCGTGGAAGGTGGTCTCCATGATACCGGCGCGGGCGCCGCCGATGCCGGCGATGTAAGCCAGGCCGATGTCATAAGCCTTGCCGGTGGCGTTCTGCTCCACGGCGATCAGGCAGGGCACGCCCTTGCCTGCCACGTACTGGCTGCGGACGGTGTGGCCGGGACCCTTGGGAGCAGCCATGAACACGTCCACGTCTGCGGGGGGCTTGATCTGCTGATAACGGATGTTGAAGCCGTGAGCAAAGGCGATGGCCTTGCCGGCGGTGAGGTTGGGGGCGATGGCCTTGGCATACATATCTGCCTGGCTCTCGTCGTTAATGAGGATCATGATGATGTCAGCCAGCTTGGTGGCTTCGGCTACGGTGTAGACCTGGAAGCCGTCCTTCTCTGCCACAGGCCAGGACTTGCCGCCCTGACGCAGGCCGATGATAACATCACAACCGGAGTCCCGGAGGTTCAGCGCGTGGGCATGGCCCTGAGAGCCATAGCCGACGATGGCGATCTTCTTGCCGTTCAACTGGTTTAAATCACAGTCCTTCTCATAATACATTTTTGCCATAATTGAATTCTCCTTTTTCCTTGGTATCCTCGTCAATGGTATATTTTCCACGTTCCAGAGCGATCATACCCGTGCGGACCAGCTCCACGATGCCGAAACCCTCCAGCAGTTCCTGCACGGCGTCGGTCTTTTTCTCGTCGCCGATGAGGGAGAGGGTCAGGGTCTCCTTGGAGACATCGATGATAGCGCCCCGGAAAATGTTTGCGATTTGAATGATCTCGTTCTTGTCCTCGCTGGTCTTGGCGAGAACCTTATAGAGCACCAGCTCCCGGCGGATGGAGTGCTCAGGCACCAGCAGCTTCACCGAGTGGACCGGGACCATCTTGGCCAGCTGGTTGCAGATGAGGTTGGTGTGGTTGTCGTTGGCCAGGACCTCAATGGTCATACGGGAGATGGCGGGATTATCGGTCGCACCTACAGCCAGAGACTCCACGTTGAAGCCCTTACGGGAGAACAGACGGGAGATCTGGGACAGAACGCCCGCTTCATTGTCCACAAGCACGGACAGAGTACGCAGTTTCACTTCTTCCATGTCTCTTACCTCCTTAATTCACCAGGAACTCGGTGATGTGGGTGCCGCCATTGACCATGGGACGGACCAGCTCGCCTTCCTGGATGGTGCAGTCCACCACGTAGCCGCGGCCCTGCTCCTGCTCGGCCAGCGCCTCGTGGATGGCTTCCTTCAGTTCCTCCACCGTGTTGACCCGCTTGCCCTTGAGGCCGTTGGCCTCAGCCAGCTTCACAAAGTCGGGGCCCCGGTCGGTGGTGGTCTGGAAATAACGCTTGTCGTAGGTCAGTTCCTGCCACTGGCGGACCATGCCCAGGCGGTGGTTATTAAAGATAAAGGTGAGCACGGGAGTTCTGTAGAACTCCTCGGTGGACAGCTCGTTGCAGTTCATGCGGAAGGAGCCGTCGCCGGTGATGTGGATGACGGTCTTGTCGGGGTTGCCCAACTTGGCGCCGATGGCAGCGCCCAGGCCGAAGCCCATGGCGCCGTAGCCGCCGGAGGTGAGCAGCTGGCCGGGATAGTCAAAGTGGAAGTGCTGAATGGCCCACATCTGGTGCTGGCCCACGTCGGTGGCGACGATGGAGTCGTCCGGACAGATCTCTGCGATGGTGCCCAGGATCTGCTTGGGGGTCAGGACCATGGTATTTTCGTCGTACTCGGTCTCGGTGGGGAAGGAGAAGACGTACTTCTTCCACTCGCTGTGGTCATACTGGGGGATCTTCCGGTTGAGAGACTCCAGCACCTGCTTGGCGTTGCCGATGATGTGGTGATCGGTCTCGATGTTCTTGTTGATCTCTGCCCGGTCGATGTCGATGTGGACGATCTTGGCCTGGCGGGCGAAGGTGGCGGGCTTCAGGGCCACCCGGTCAGAGAAGCGGCAGCCCACAGCGATGAGCAGGTCGCAGCCGTCGCAGGCCATGTTGGAGGCCCGGGAGCCGTGCATACCGATCATACCGGTGGCCAGGGGATCCCGGCCTTCGATGCCGCCGGCGCCCATGAGGGTGATGGCCACGGGGGCGTCCAGCCGGCGGGCAAAGGCCCGGAACTCTTCGTGAGCCCGGCCGCGGACCACGCCGCCGCCGCAGATGAGCATGGGCTTCTTGGCCTGGGCGATCATATCCACCAGTTTGTTGATGTCCCCCTGGTCGGGCTCGGGCATCTTCAGGCTGGAAGTGCTGGCCCGGCGGACCAGACCGGCCAGGCGGCCGGACTCTGCGTGCTTCTCCCGGGGCAGGTACTCATAGTCTGCCTTCTCGGCGGTGACGTTCTTCACGATGTCGATGAGAACGGGGCCGGGGCGGCCGCTGCGGGCCAGGGCAAAGGCCTCGCGCACGATGTCTGCCAGGGTGCTGGCATCCCGGACCAGATAGGTGCTCTTGGTGATGGGCATGGCAATGCCGGTGATGTCGACCTCCTGGAAGGCGTCCTTGCCGATGAGGTTCTGGTTGACGTTGCAGGTGATGAACACCACAGGGGACGAGTCCATATAAGCGGTGGCGATACCGGTGGTGAGGTTGGTGGCGCCCGGGCCGGAAGTGGCCAGGCAAACGCCCACCTTGCCGGTGGAGCGGGCGTAGCCGTCCGCTGCGTGGGAAGCGCCCTGCTCGTGGGCGGTCAGGATGTGGGTGATCCGGTCTCTGTAGCGATACAGTTCATCGTAAACGTTCAGGATGGTGCCGCCGGGATAGCCGAACACCGTGTCGACCTCCTGCTCCAGCAGGCATTCCATCAAGATCTTGGCACCAGTCATTTCCATGCTGTTTCCTCCTCCTTTTGGGATATTCCATCATACATAATGTTTGGGGTAACAAAAAAGCTCCGTGGTTTCCGTGCTAAACGTTAAAACCACAAGAGCTTGTAAGTTCTCCGCAAATCTTTTTTCGTAAGGTCCCCCACAAGCGGGATGTTATCGGAAGGCCTTTCCTGGATTCACGTGTTGCTTTTCAGTTCTGGACATAACATTTAGCATTATTTCCGGTACTACTACTACGAGTAGTACCCCAATAATGCTGACAGCTACACTGTTCAGTTCGGCAAAAAACACGTTCATGTTCTGACCCTCACTGTACTGTCCCTACGGGGCGTATTTCCTTCGTTGCACCCACGATAGCACTTCCCCGGTGGTCTGTCAATCATTTTTTTCGATTTTTCGCAAATTGTTGCCTTGACACTTTTTCCGCGCTCTCTTTTTGTCAATCTCTCACAGGCTTCCCTTCACTTTGTTTCCTTTTTCTCGATTGTCTGGCAAAGTTCTTCGGTCACCGGTGTGGTCATCCCAGAGTGGGCTGCGGCCCCCAAAACCAGCCGCCCGTTCTGCAGCAGCTCCCGGGTCCGGCCCGCCATAGCGGGGATCCCCGCCGGGTCCATGCCTGCCATTTCCTCCAAAATGCCCTGCATCTCCTTCTGGGTCACCAGGATCCCCTGGCAGGCCCCGGCCTTGCGGATCTCGTTCATGGCCGCCAGCAGCGTCTCCCGGGTCTGGCCGGGCGTCTGCATGGCCCCGTAACTTGCGCCGCAGGCGGCGCCCACCAGCCCCGGCCCTACATGCTTCAGGAAGTCCAGCCATCTCCGGTGGAAGATATCCTCCTCCCGGGCCACGGCCAGGTCGGTCTTTCCCAGGTAGTCCAGCAGGACAGCCAGCTTCTCTTCCCGGTCAAAATAGTCCTCCGGGGGCACCCCTAACCAGAGGCTGCCCGGGGCACGGCAGGTCACTTCGCTGCCCTCCCGCTCCAGGTCTGCGTCCTGCAATACGCCGCTGAGGATCTTGTCCGGGCCAAGCCGCAGGGTCAAAAGCTCCTCGCTGCCCACTCCTTCTGCCAGGGTGAGCACCACGGTCTCCCGCTCCACCCAGGGGGCAGCCAGGGCGGCAGCCTCCTCGGTCCACTCCGCAGGGCCGCTGAAGATCACCAGGTCCGCAGGGCCTTCCGCCTCCCGGGCGAAGACCAGAGGGCTGGCCTCGCCGTTCCAGCGCAGGCCTTCTCTTTCCCAGCGGTCCATCTCCTCCGGGCTGTCTGTCACCCGTACGGCGTCCGGCCCAAAGGCCCGGACCAGGGCCTCCACCAGGAGCAGCCCCTTGGGCTCTGTTCCCACAATGACGGTCTTTTCCATGCTGTTTTCTCCTTCCCGTCTGTCTGATTTCCCCTTAGTTTACCACAAAATCCCTTTCCTGCAAACAAGTTCCCCAGGCCGTCCCGGGCTGCCTCTTCCCAATTCCCCTCGCCCGTGCTATACTGGGTCCAGTATGCCCGACAGGATCTTCCGTTTTTTCTGTTTTTTAAGAATTCCTTTCCCAAATTTTAAGAGATTTCTTCTACTATTTCTATAAAAGGAGACGGTTCCATGCGCAAACAGCTCCAGGCCCTTCGGGACGCAATGGCCCGGCACACCATCGACGCCTGCCTCATCCCCACCGCCGATTTCCACGGCAGTGAGTATGTAGGGCGTCACTTTGCCTGCCGGGAATACATTTCCGGCTTCACCGGTTCCGCCGGGACCCTGCTGGTCTTCCCCCAGTGGGCCGGTCTCTGGACCGACGGCCGCTACTTCCTCCAGGCGGAAGAACAGCTGGAGGGCACCGGCATCCGTCTCATGCAAATGGGCCAGCCGGGGGTCCCCACCCTGGAGTCCTTTCTGCGCAGCAGCCTCCAGGCCGACCAGACCTTCGCCTTTGACGGCCGCTGCGTGGACGCCCGCACCGCCCGCCGCTATCACACCATCGCCAAACAGGTGGGCGCCCGGATAAACCTGGCGCTGGACCTGCCCGGGGAGATCTGGATGGGGCGGCCGCCCCGATCCGCCCAGCCGGTGTGGGCTCTCTCCACCCAGCTGGCCGGAGAGAGCCGCCAGGACAAGCTGGCCCGGGTCCGGGAGGCCATGGCCGCAGAAGGGGCAGACCAGCTCCTGCTCACCTCTCTGGAGGACATCGCCTGGCTGCTGAACCTGCGGGGCGACGACGTGGCCTGCACCCCGGTCTTTCTGGCCTATCTGGCCCTGACCCAGGAGAGCTGCCATCTGTTTGCCCAGCCCTCGGCCTTTTCCCCCGCCCTGCTGGACCAGCTGGATGAGGACGGGATCTTCCTCCGACCCTACGAGGAGATCTACCGCTACGCCAATCAGCTCCATCCCCAGCAGACGGTCATGCTGGACACCCGCCGGGTGAACGCCACCCTGCTCACCAGCATCCCCACCAAGGTGAAGGTCATAGACCGTCCCAACCCCACTGAGGCCATGAAGGCCATAAAGAACCCCACGGAGCAGGCAAACTTCCGCAAGGCCCATCTGGCCGACGGCATTGCCCTGACCCGTTTCATGTACTGGCTCAAGACCAACGCAGGGAAGGCCCCCATCACCGAGCGCTCTGCCGCCCATGTCCTGGAAGACTTCCGGCGGCAGGACGAAACCTATCTTCAGCCCAGTTTTGATCCCATTCTGGCCGCAGGTCCCCACAGCGCAGTGGTGCACTACTCTGCCACCGAGGAGAGCGACGCTCCCATCCAGGCGGAAGGTTTTCTGCTGGCGGACACCGGCGGGCACTACACCACCGGCACCACCGACTGCACCCGCACCTACGCCCTGGGCCCCCTGAACAGCCAGCAGAAGGCCTGCTACACCGCCGTTCTCCGAGGGAACCTCAACCTGGCTGCCGCCCTGTTCAAGGAGGGCTGCACCGGCAGCAACCTGGACTATCTGGCCCGACAGCCCCTGTGGGCCATGGGCCTGGACTTTAACCACGGCACCGGCCACGGGGTCGGGTACCTGCTCAGCGTCCACGAAGGCCCCCAGCGCATCCACTGGCACGCTGCCTCCACCCGGGAAGCCCCTCTGGCCCCCGGCATGGTCACCTCTGATGAACCCGGGGTCTACTTTGACGGGGCGTACGGCATCCGGCTGGAAAACCTGCTGCTGTGCGTGGAGGAGGAACCCTCCCCCTTTGGGTCCTTCCTGTCCTTCGAGACCCTCACCCTCACCCCCTTCGATCTGGACGCCGTGGAGCCCACCCTGATGAGTCCCCAGGAGCGCGCCCTGCTCAACACCTACCACGCCCGGGTCTATGAGGCCATCGCCCCCCATCTGCCCCCGGAAGAGGCCGCCTGGCTCAGGGAAGCCACCCGCCCTCTGCCCTGACCAAGCCAAAGGAGGTCCCAAATGCCCACAACCACCCGCCGTCCCGCCGCCGGAAAACGGCAGGCACCCCGGACAGGCACCCGAAAAAAAAGACAATCTTTCCCCTTCCGTCCCCTGATCCTCCTTCTCCTTGTCATTGTTGCCATGGGGGTAATTGTCAACCTCCTGGCAAGGAGTCCCCTCTTTAACCAGGACCGGGTCCCGGGCTGGGTGGACGTCCAGCTCATCCAGGTCAACGGCGCCGGCAGACGGGGAGAACGCCTGGCCGACGTGAAGGATATCGCCATCCATTATGTGGGCAATCCCGGCACCACCGCCCAGCAAAACCACGACTTCTTCGACCAGCCGGACACCACCGTGAGCGCCCACTTCCTTATCGGGCTGGAGGGAGAGGTCATCCAGTGCATCCCCCTGAGCGAGAAGTCCTCCGCCACCAACGAGCGCAACCTGGACACCATCTCCATCGAGGTCTGTCATCCGGAGGTAAACGGAAAGTTCACCGACGCCTCCTACGCCTCCCTGGTCAAGCTCACCGCCTGGCTGTGCGACCACTTCGACCTGGGCCGGGAGCATGTCATCCGGCATTACGACGTCACCGGCAAGCTCTGCCCCCTGTACTTCGTGGAAAATCCGGCGGCCTGGGAACAATTCCTGCAGGACGTCAAAGACTACTGATCCTGTCTCCCCCTTCTGCGCATCACGCAGGAGGGGGCATTATTTTCTTGACATTGTCGATATTCGAGAATACAATAAGATCAGAATTATCGATATTCGAGATAAGGAGGGGAGCCCCATGCCCCGGGCAAAGTTTCAAACCCTGACCGAGCAGATGTTCTATGTGCTCCTCTGTCTGGAATCCGAGCGCTGGGGGACCGAGATCATGGATCTGGTCCCCGCCATGACCCAGGGCCGGGTCCGCATCGGCTCCGGGACCCTGTATCACCTGCTGGAGCAGTTTCTTCAGGCGGGGATGATCTCCCTGACCCGGGAGACCGGCCGCCGCCGCTGCTATCTTCTCACCCCCAAAGGCCGGGAGACCCTGGAGGCAGAATACCAGCGCCTCTGCGCCCTGGCCGCCGACTATGAGCGCATCCTTGGAAAGGAGGCCAACCCATGAAAGAAACCAAACGACAGTTTTCCCTCTTCTCCTTCTACGACCGTACCGGCATGGAAAAGCACTTGGAAGCCATGGCCCGGAAGGGCTGGCTGCTGGAGTCCATCTCCCCCTTTGGCTGGCGGTATCGGGCCATCCCGCCCCAGTCCCTTCGCTTTTCCGTGTCCTTCCTTCCCCTCTCCTCCCCCTTTGCCCCGGAACCCACCCCCGCCCAGGAGGCCTTTCAGGAACTGACCTGCCACGACGGCTGGACCCTGGCCGCCTCCAATGAATTCTACCACGTGTTTTACCACCAGGAGGCCCAGCCGCCCACTCCCATGGAGACCGACCCCCTTCTGGAACGGGAGACCATCCATCGGGTCGTCCGGAAGCGGGTCCTTCCCTTTTATTTCTTCCTGCTGGTCCTCTCTTTCCTCTTCGGGGGCTCCTTCTGCTACACCCTTCTGACCCACCCCTGGGACCTGTGGGCCCAGCCCAAGGATTTCCTCACCGGCTCCTGCTTTCTGTGCCTTTTCCTCTACCTGGCGGCGGAGCTGCTGGGCTATTACCAGTGGCGGAAAAAAGCTCTGCTGGCAGGGGAAGCTGGGGAATTCCTCCCCACCAAAGGACACAATACTCTCCTTCTCTGTCTGCTGTTCTATGCCGCAGGCAGCTTCCTGCTCTGGCTGGTTCTGCTGGCCACCCCAGGCCTGCGGTACTATATGCTGGCCTACCTGGTCTGCTACCTGGTGATCATCGGCGCAGCGTACCGCCTCCGGGTGCTGATGAAGCGCCGCCGGGTCCACGCCCAGGTCAATCTGACCCTCACCATGGTCCTGATCATTCTTCTCTCCTTTGGGATGACCGCCCTGCTGTTCGCCCTTCTTTCTCTGCTCCACCGACAGGGCGTGGCCTTCTGACCCCAACCAAAAAGTGCCCTTCCGCATCCTCTGCGGAAGGGCACTTTTTTCAGAAAAACGCCGAAGACCCACGCAGACAGCGTGGGTCCCCGGCGGGATAAAAGGAAAAGAGAGGGTTGTCATTACTCTCCGTCGTAAGCTTTCTGGAAGATCTGGATGATCTGTTCCTTGGTGGCCTTTCTGGGGTTGGTGGCGGCGGTGGCGTCCTTCATGGCGTTCTCTGCCATGATCTCGAAGTCCGCCGGGTTCACGCCCAGGACCCGGAGGTTTTGGGGGATGCCCAGGTAGCGGCCGAAGTTCTTCAGGCCGTAGACGCAGGCCTCCCCGGCCTCAAAGGGGGACATACCGTCCACGTTCAGATCCATGGCTCTGGCGATGACCGCAAACCGCTCCAGGTTGCCGATGAGGTTAAACTCCTGGACGTAGGGCAGCAGAATGGCGTTGCACACCCCGTGGGGCAGGTTATAGAAGCCGCCCAGCTGGTGGGCCATGGCGTGGACGTAGCCCAGGGAGGCGTTGTTGAAGGCCACGCCCGCCAGGTACTGGGCGTAGGCCATTTCAGACCGGGCCTTCATATAGTCACCGTTGGCCACGGCCTGAGGCAGATAGTGGACGATCTTGTCGATGGCCTTGATGGCCGCAGCATCGGTCAGGGGATTGGCGGCGGTGGAGACGTAGGCTTCCACGGCGTGGGTCAGGGCGTCCATGCCAGTGGCAGCGGTCAGGGCGGGGGGCATGCCCACCATCAGCTCGGGGTCGTTGATGGCGATGGCCGGGGTGACCCGCCAGTCCACAATACACATCTTCACCTTCCGGGAAGTATCGGTGATGATACAAAAGCGGGTGATCTCAGAGGCGGTGCCTGCGGTGGTGTTCACTGCCACCAGAGGGGGCAGCGCCTCATGGGCCTTGTCCACACCCTCATAGTCGGCAATCTTGCCGCCGTTGCTGGCCACCAGGCCAATGCCCTTGGCGCAGTCATGGGAGGAGCCGCCGCCCAGAGAAAGGATACAGTCACAGCCGTTGTCGTGATAGAACTTCTCGCCCTCCACCACGTTGGTGTCCTTGGGGTTGGGCTCGGCCTTGCCGAAGACAGCGGAGTCCACACCGGCCTCCTTCAGAATGGTCTGGATACGGGTGGTCATGGGATTCTTCGCCAAAAATTCGTCGGTGACAATCATGGCCTTGGTGCCGCCTAAGCTCTGCATCAGGTGGCCGGTTTCCGCCACGGAGCCTTCGCCGAAGACGTTTCTACTTGGAACGAAATAATACGTAGACATAACTTTGATTCCTTTCTGACTCTGGTCTACAAAACCGCTTGCGGCAGGCTGCCGGTGGTCTTGCTGGGATGGTTTTGATCGGAAGGACGGAGGGATTCCTCCCTCCGCCCCTGAATGCTTTGACGCGCCCCGGCTTACTGGGCGGGATAGAAGCCGGAGGGGCCCTCGTTGAGGTTAATCATAATGTTCTTCTGCTGGGTGTAATGCTCCAGGATCACCTTGTGGGTCTCCCGGCCGATGCCCGACTGCTTGTAGCCGCCGAAGGGGGCGCCGGAGGGGATCTGGTTGTAGGTATTCACCCACATACGGCCGGTCTCCACGCCCCGTGCCACCCGGAGGGCCCGGTTGATGTCTCGGGTCCAGACCGCGCCGCCCAGACCGTAGACCGAGTCGTTGGCCATGGCGATGACCTCTTCCTCCGTCTTGAACTTGATGACCACGGCTACGGGCCCGAAGATTTCCTCCTGGGCGATCCGCATGTCGTTGGTGGCGCCCACGATCAGGGTGGGCTTCATGAAGCAGCCCTTGGCGCAAGCGCCCTCCATGTGGGTTACGCCGCCGCAGGCGACGGTAGCGCCCTCCTCCTTGGCCAGCTCCACATAGGAGAGGATTTTCCGCATCTGGTTCTGGTCCACCTGGGCGCCCATCTGGGTGTTGGGGTCCAGAGGATTGCCCACCTTCACGCCGTTAAAGGCCTTGATGGCAGCTTCCACGAACTTATCATAGATGCCCTCCTGCACGAAGACACGGGAGCCGGCGCAGCAGACCTGGCCCTGGTTGAAGAGGATGCCCAGTTGGAGACCGTCCAAGGCCATATCCCATTTGCAGTCGTCGAAGTAGATGTTGGCGCTCTTGCCCCCCAGCTCCAGGGTAGCGGGGATGAGCTTGTCGGCGGCCGCCTTGGCCACGTCCAGGCCCACCTCGGTGGAGCCGGTGAAGGCCAGCTTCCGAAAGCCCGGGTGGTCCAGCATATACTGGCCGGCACGGGAACCGCCGCCGGTGACCACGTTCAGCACACCGGGGGGCAGCAGATGGCCGATGAGTTTGACCAGCTCCAGTACGCTCAGAGGCGTGGTGGAGGAGGGCTTGAAGACAATACAGTTGCCGGCGGCCAGAGCAGGGGCCAGCTTCCAGGCGGCCATCAGGAAGGGGAAGTTCCAGGGAACAATCTGGCCGACGACACCGATGGGCTCCCGGAGGATCATACTCAGCATGCCGCCGTCCAGCACAGAGGCGCTGCCCTCTTCCACCCGGATGGCCCCGGCGAAATAGCGGAAGTGGTCGGAGGAATAGGGAACGTCGATGGCCATGGTCTCCCGGATGGGCTTGCCGTTGTCCATAGACTCGACGGTGGCCAGATGCTCCGCGTTCTCGTCAATGATATCGGCAATCTTCTCCAGGATGCCGGCCCGCTGTGCCGTCCCCATATCCCGCCAGGCAGGGAAAGCGGCCCAAGCGGCCTGGACTGCGGTGTCTACGTCCTCCTTGGTCGCTTCAGCGCACTCCGCCAGCTTCTCGCCCGTGGCGGGGTTGGTGGTGGCGAAGACTCTCCCATTGGAAGCAGGGACCCATTTCCCGTTGATATAAAGGTCATATTTTGCGTCCAGCTTGATGCTCATGATCGGCGCTCCTTTCAATTCTTTCAGAAGTTTATCATAAATCCTTCTGCTTTTTGGTTTCGTAACTTTTTATGGAAGTTTTTCTTCCTGTTATTATTATACCACACCCGCCGAAGTTTGGGAAACACCGAAAACTGATGGGCCCATAAGCAAAACTTATGGCTTATGCTTCGTCCCCTCCAAATCCTGCCGGATCACCTGGAAAAAGTGCTGGGCCGCCTGGTTTCCCGGCCCCCGCCGGCGCAGGGCCACAGTGCGGATGCGGAAGGAGTCCCCCTCGATGGCAAAGATGCTCACATCCCGGGCCAGCTTGCCCTCCATGCCCGCGGGCAGGGCCGCGACCCCCAGGCCAGCCTGGACCAGGATGGTGGCCTCCAGCAAGGTCTTCACCCGCTGGATGGGGTTTTCCCCCAGCCCAATCCGAGCAAAGTAGTCGGGAAGGGTCTGGCCTCCCAGTTCCTCATCGTCTCCCTCAATGTGGAAAATGGTCTGGCCCGCCAGCTCCTCATGGGAAACATAATGCCGCCCGGCCAGGGGCGTGTGGGGTCCGGTCATAAATTTAGCCTGCTCACTCCTCAGCTCCAGAACCTCAAGGTCCTCCGTCAGGTGCAGCCCGTAGTCCGGGAGCACAATCACGTCCAGTTCTTCCCGGAGCAGGCCATCCAAAAGGGCTTTGTAACTCTGTTCCTGGAGGGAAATGGAGGCGTCGGGGTACCGCTGGCGGTACTGGCGGAGATAGTCGGGGAAGGCGTCCTGGGCATAGAGGCCGCCGATGCCCAGGCGAAGCTCCTGCTTGGCCCCGTCGGCAATGGCCCGGGCCTGGCGGACTGCACCTTCGTATTGGTCCAAAATGCTCCGGCACTGTTGGGCAAAGTAAGCTCCCGCCGGCGTGAGGCTGACCCCCTTGCTCCCGCGGTCAAAGAGGGTCACCCCCAGCTCCTCCTCCAGCTGCTTGATCTGTTGGCTGATGGCGGCCTGGGCCACATAACATTCCCGGGCGGCCTGGGTAAAATTCAAGTGCTTGGCCACCGACAAAAAATACTCCATCCTGCGAAAGCTCATCCGGTCTCCTTTCCCAAAGGGTTTCCATGTCTGTTTCTTTTTATTCTATAAGGAATCCTTTTCTTGTAAAGAACAAAAGTCACAAAACATGTGACAAAAGGGCAGAAAAAATCGGCACCTCCAACTTGGAGATGCCGATTTTTCAGGTAAGCCGTCTTTCTCAGGGTTCCAGATAATAGTCGAAGCCATAGCAGCTCTTTTCAAAGCCGTAGATCTCGTAGAACCGGTGGGCCTGGGTCCGGGGCATTCCGGAGTCCAGCACCAGGGCCTTACAGCCTCTGGCCTTGGCCAGCTCCTTGGCGTGGTCCATCAGCTTGATGCCGCAGCCCTTGCCCCGCTCGTCCTCGTTGGTGATGATGCTGGAGACGTAGCAGGTCATACCGGAGAGCCAGAAGGTGTTAAAATAAGCGCCGTGGCAGAAGCCGTGATAGGTGTCGCCGTCCATGAGGAAGAAGGCGAAGCTATTTTCATCGGCCAGCACGTCGGCGTATACCTTGCGGATGACTTCCTTGTCATAGGTGTTGTAGGTCCACAGTTTTTCGATGTAGTCAAAGGCCACGTCGAAGTCGGCCATGGTTGCGGTTTTAAATTCCATAGTGAATCCTTCCTTTCACAGTTCTTATGTTTTTTCATTATAAGCCCTTTCATAGGGGTCTGTCAAACGTCTCCCGCCGGTTTCTCTCTCATTTTTATAGATTTTTCCCGTTTTGAGGGCGGTTTTTCGGGAAATCCTCCATCTACAGGCCGTCTCTCTTTCCTGGCTCGGGGATAACACGTTTCCCCATCCCCGGGAAGTCCCCGGTCAAAAAAGTATCATTTTGTTTTTCCAAGTACCCGACAAAACACCCAAAGTGTCGGAAAGTCCATTGACCTGATTCGTCAAACTTGCTACTATAGGGAAAGAAATTTTTTGTCAAAGAGGGACCACCATGAAAACGAGAATCACCGAACTGTTTGGCATCGAATACCCCATCATCCAAGGGGCCATGCAATGGCTCTCCAAGCCCAAGCTGGCCGCCGCCGTCTCCAACGCCGGAGGCCTGGGCACCATCAACATGACCACCTACGACACCCCAGAGGCCTTTCAGGAGGACATCCAGCTGCTGAAATCCCTGACGGATAAGCCCTTCTGTGTGAACCTCTCCCTGCTCCCGGACACCAAGCCCGACGGCCCCATCCGGGGCTTTCTTCAGGCCATTGTGGAGGAAAAGGTCCGCATTGTAGAGACCGCCGGCAGCTCCCCCAAGCCCTTTATGGACATTCTCAAGGGGGCCGGCTGCGTGGTCATGCACAAGATTCCCGACTCCCGCTTCGCCCACACCGCCCAGGACGTGGGCTGCGACGCGGTGTGCATCGTGGGCTATGAGGGGGGCGGACACCCGGGGATGGCTGGCGTGGGCTCCATCGTCCAGTGGCCCCTGGCCACCGAGCGCTGCACCCTCCCCGTGGTGGGCGCCGGCGGCATTTGCGACGGGCGGACCATGTACGCCGCCCTGGCCGCCGGGCTGGACGGTGTGATGGTGGGTACTCGATTTATGATGGCCCAGGAAACCGACATCGGCCCTAACCTGCGCCAGACGGTCATCAACGCCAAAGAGACCGACACCGTCCTCACCCAGCAAAGCATCCGCAACGCCCTGCGCTCCCTGAAGACCCAGGGGGCACTGGATATCATCGAGTTTGAGAAGCACGGTCCCACCTTTGATGAGCTCTACCCCATGATCCGGGGCACCGTCACCAAGGCCGCCTTTGAACAGGACGATCCCCAGGCCGCCCAGATCGCCATGGGCCAGGTCCTGGGCCGCATCCACGACGTAAAGCCCGCCGCCCAGATCATCCAGGACATGGTCGCCGAGCTCTATGAGATGCACCAGCGGGTCAGCGCCATGCTGTGAGCCCATCCACCCCAACTGCAAAAAGAGTCCCCGGAAACCTTCCGGGGAACTTTTTTTGCCTTTTTGCAAAAATTTTTCTCAAACGCTATCTTTTTCCCCTCTTCCACCGTTATTCTAAATGAAAAGCGCTTTTCACTCCACCAGAAAGGAGGCCCTCCCATGGACCCTGATCTCCGGCTGCTCCAGCGGATGAACCGGGGGGACGACGAGGCCATTGAGGCCTTTGTGCGAAAGTACTACCCCCAAATCTTAAAATACTGCCACTATCACCTCCGGGACACCCACTACGCCGAAGACGCCGCCCAGGAGGTCTTCGCCCGATTCTTTTCCTCCTTGGACCGGTACCGGCACTATGGCAAGGCAGCCAACTACCTCTATGTCATCGCCGGCAACCTCTGCAAGGATCACCACCGGAAACGGCAGGAGCTTCCCCTGGACGCCCTCCCCGACTCCCCCGTGCAGACGGACCTGGACACCCGCCTGGATCTGGAGGGGGCCTTCCGGTCCCTGCCCCAAGAACTCCAGGCCGTAGCCGTTCTCTTCTTCCTGCAAGAGCGCAAGCAAGGGGAAATCGCCAAGATTCTGGGCATCGGGCTCCCACTGGTGAAATATCGTGTCCGCAAGGCCAGGGAGCACCTGGCCGCCTATCTGCGAAAGGAGGCTCCCCTATGAACCCTTCCATCCCCCCTCTCCCCTCTCCCCAACCCCGGGAGGAGGCCATCCAGGCTGCCGTCCTGGCCGCCACCCGGGCCTTCCCTCGGCGGGAGGCCTCCCGCCCCCTGTCCCAGCTGGAATTTCTCCGCCAGCAAAGCCGCTTCCTCCACAAGCGCTGGTGGCTCCTCCAGGCCGGGGTGCTGGGGCTGCTCTGGTGGCTGCTCCAGATTGCGGGCAGCACCGCCGAGGTCCAGCGGGCCATGGGTACCCTGGCCCCCCTCTTCGTGGTGCTGGTGCTGCCGGAGCTGTGGAAAAACCGGGCCAGCGGCGCCCTGGAGATCGAGTGCACCTCCTACTACTCCCTGCGGCAGGTCTATGCCGCCCGGATGATCCTTTTTGGTCTGGTGGACCTGGTGCTCCTCACCCTCTTTTTCTCCGTGGCCCTGCTGGCGGGAAAAACCACGGTGCGGGAGCTCATCATCCACTTCCTGCTCCCCTTCCTGGTCACTTGCTGCATCTGTCTGCGGACCCTGTCCTGCCGCCAGGACTTTGCCCTCTACACCGCTGTCCCCCTCTGCCTGGCCTGGACGGCGGTGTGGGTGCTGCTGATCCTGAACAGCAAAGTCTACGCCCTCATTTCTCTGCCCATGTGGCTGGGAATGCTGGCAGGCGCGGCCCTCTACTTCCTCTATGCCATCTATCACCTTCAAACCACCTGTGAAACAATTTGGGAGGAAACCCCCGCATGGAATTAACACTGACCGGTCTCACCAAGACCTTTCAAAACCACACGGCCGTAAACAACCTGACCCTCACTATGGACACCGGGGTGTACGGCCTGCTGGGCGTCAACGGCGCCGGCAAAACCACTCTGATGCGGATGCTCTGCACCCTGCTGACCCCCACCTCGGGCACTGCCACCTGGGACGGCCAGGACATCTTCGCCCTGGGCCCCTCCTACCGCAGGCTGCTGGGCTATCTGCCCCAGGAGTTTGGCTACTACCCCGAGTTCTCCGTTCAGGACTATCTGCTCTACATCGCCTCCCTCAAGGGCCTGCGCCCCGCCACCGCCAAGGAGCGGACAGAGGAACTTCTCCGCCAGGTTGGCCTGGTCAAGGAGCGAAAGCAGAAGATGAAAAAGCTCTCCGGAGGCATGAAACGCCGGGCGGGCATCGCCCAGGCCATGCTCAACGACCCCAAAATTCTCATTCTGGACGAGCCCACCGCCGGCCTGGACCCCAAGGAGCGCATCCGCTTCCGCAACCTCATCAGCGAGCTGGCGGAGGACCGGCTGGTCCTGCTGTCCACCCACATCGTCTCTGACGTGGAGTACATCGCCAACCAGATCCTGCTGATGAAGGACGGTTCCCTGGTCCACCAGGGAACCACCCAGGACCTTCTCTCCACCGCCCCCACCCGGGTGTGGACCTGCACCGTATCCCGGGAGCAGGCCGGGGAGCTTCTTCACCGGTATCCCGTCTCCAACCTCAAGTCCTTGCCCCAGGGGACCCAGCTTCGCATTCTCTCTCAGGAGTCCCCCGGCCCCGAGGCCGTCCCGGAAACTATGACCCTGGAGGACCTCTTCCTCTACTACTTTGGCGAAAGAGCAGGTGAGACCGATGACACGCTATGAATTGAAAAAGATCTTCTCCCGCACCAGCAACCGGATCGCTCTGATCCTGTTGGCCCTGGTGGTGGGGGTGACCACCTATCTGGCCTGCCACGTAAAATACGTGGACGAGGCCGGCCAGAGCCAATACGGCCTGGCCGCCGTCCGCCAGCTCCGGGCCGACCAGAAGACCTGGGCAGGGACCCTGGACGAGGAAACCCTCCGCCAGTCCATTGGGGCCATCCAGGACGTGGTCCAGTCCCCGGAATACCAGTCGGAGGACCTGGTCCAGCAGGAGATCGCCTACCACCGGCAGTTGGCCCTGGAGCTCATCCGGGACCTGCTCAACCAGTCCTTCTCCGAAGCCTTCCGCTCCTATGACTACTTCACCGCCAATACCCTCACTCCGGAGGACGCCCCCCGGTTCTATTCCAACCGGACGGCCCTGCTCCGGGACTGGCTCAGTGACGAGGCAGACACGAACTTTTCCCAGGCGGAAAAGAACTTTCTCCTGGCCCGGTATGAGGCCTTCCCCACCCCCATCACCGTGGACTACATAAAGGGCTGGGAGCAGCTCTATGA
>NZ_JAXDRS010000003.1:0-8740 GCF_034090835.1 Evtepia sp. | reverse complement strand
TAATTATCCCTGTTTTACTGACGGGATTTCTCTTTTACTGGGGAACGAAAATATTTACGCAAAACGGAGAAACCAACTATTTCTATGTATACTCGGCTTCGGGATCGGAGATATAGATGTCATCATCCGTGATTAAAAAGGCGTTTGTAATTTCACGCTTTGCCGCAAAAGATTTACCGGAACCGGGCGTTCCGAGGATAAGCCCATTCGGGTTTTTGAGCTGCTTTCTGTCGCATAAAATCATGTTGTTTGAAAGAGCGTTAAGCCCGTAGTAAAGCGCTTCTCCGCCCTGAAAAAGCTCCTGCGTGATAAAGGGAATGAATACGGCGGTGCTTGAGGTGGTAAGTCCTCTTTGAATTTCAATTTCATTTCTTCCAAGCGGGATGCTTGACATCAGCCCTTCCTCCTGCTGAAAGTCAAGACGGGTTAAGGCACAGTTATATTTCTGTGCGATTCCCGCGGCGGCAAAAATATCGTTGTCCAGCTTTCTTTTGCTGTCCGCCATATTCACCACAAGAAAGGTAACAAGAAACATTCTTTCGTTTCTGCTCTGTAAATCCTGCAAGAGATTTTTCGCTTCGCCTCCGTATGTGGCAAGGTCGGACGGGATAATATCCATGTCATAGCCGCTTCTGACCGCCTTTTTCTGCTCGTCAATCTTCATCTTGTCAAGGTCGGTGATTTTTCTCTTTATGGTTTTAATCGCCTCCGCCTGATCGATGCTTTTAATATGCAGGTTTACAATCATTCCCGTTTCCAGATCCAAAAGGTCGGACAGGATGCGGTCGTTTAGTTCCGGGGCTAATATTTCAAGAAAGCTTACCGCACCAAGCTTACTGCCCATGCGAAAGGTTCTGCCTTCTCCGAAATAAAAAGAGGACGGTGCGATAAAGTCCTTTGTCGATAATCCCGACGGTACAAGATAATCCCAAGAGAAGAAAAAGGGTTCTCCCTCCGGGTGAAAGATGTCGTGCAGGGTTTTTAATCTTTCGTAGCCATTCATGGCATGAGCACTTACTCCAAGCACCTTAAAATTGTTTAACATATCCGTTTCAATGCGGTTAAGCCTTGCCTTTGCCGCGTTCATATTTTCCGCTTCCACGCTGAATGTTACGAATTTCAGCTTTACAAGACCGTTGTTTCCTTTGGAAAGCTGATTAGAAAGCATGGCCTGATACTCGCTTCTTATGGACTGAAAGCCATCATCACGCACTGGAATTTCGATTGCGGCTTTTGCTTCTCCTCGGCTTCCCTGATTGATAAAGGAAAGCTGCACATCCACGGAAGAATCAAAGTAGTTTAGAAAATCGCACCAATTTTCAAAGATAGCGGTTTTATCGTCTGCTCCTGCAAGCTGGTAATTGATGTCGGAAAAGGAAATGCACTTGCTGTATCTGTTTTCTGCTACTCTGCATATCCCGTCCGGGTGCATGGAAAGGTAGGGGATGCTCTCCTGCGCAGAAGATGCCTTTTTATCCGGCTTTGCCTTTCGGATAAGCTCTGCAATCTGCTTTTTTTCGCTTCCTGTAAGCTTTCGTTTATTTTTTACGCTGTTTTTTTTCTTTGTTTTGTCCTTTAACAATATGAAATACCTCCTTTTCAAGTTTTCTCTGCTTTATTAACAGGGCATAATAGTTTCTCGTCCTGTATGGACGTTCTTTCTTTCTGATAAACTTTGTCTGCACGATATGCTTTAAGACGACCTCAAGGGGTTGTCCGTGCTTTTCATACATGGCAAATAGAAAAAAGGGAAGCATCACTAAAATCATGAAAAAAGCCGAAAGGCTTGTTCCTGCGCTTCCCTTTAGGAGAAAGAAAACAGGCAGCCCTGCGATTAAGGCTGCCGTAAAGCAAATGATCTGCCTTTTTGTCAGGTTAAAGGCAACCTTTGTCTTGACCTTTGTTAAATCCTTCGGTACGGGTACATACGCCATAAAAGCCTCCTTTCTTATATTTATGACTATATATAGTGTTCCTTCTATTGACTTTTTGCATATATAGGTCTATACTGCTATTAGCACTCACTTGGCAAGTGTGCTAATAATCAAGGAAGGAGGAACACTATGGCTAATAAATTCAAACCGGGACAGTCTGCTCCAAAATCAGGTCAGTACGGAATTGTTGGTCCTCGTGGAGGTAAAACAGGTGTTGAAAGAACCGTTGTAAAAGGCGAACCTTTTCCACCTACTCTCCAAAAAGGACAAAGCTACGTAATGAATGACCCAACAAAAACTAAATAAGTTTTACCAGCTGAGCTACCATGTATTTAGGTAGCTCATTTCATTTTTTGCAAATGTCTTCTATGAACTTTGAAAACATACATAAATCTAAAGCGTAATACTGCTTTTTACTTCGTTTCCCCATTTTGTGTCATTCGCTTGACACGAGAGGGGGGTGGGGCGTTTCCCCGGGAATTGGGACAAAATCTTGGACGGCGGCTTTTCATGGGGTGGGATTTCTGGTATGATAAACCTAGCATTTTCTGCCCCAAAAGAAAGGAGCATCCTATGAAAAAACGTGTGATCAGTATGGTCATGGCCCTGTGCCTGGCCGTCTCCCTCCTCCCCGGCGCTTTGGCCGCCGGCACCTATCCCTTTGGGGATGTGCCCGCCAGCCACTGGGCCAGAGAGGAGATCCAATATGTTTACGACGCCGGCCTTATGGACGGGATGGAAAACGATCAATTTCTCCCGGAGGGGACCATCACCCGGGCCATGATCGTCACCATTCTCTACCGCATGGCAGGGGAACCGGCGGTCACCGGTTCTTCCGGGTTTCAAGACGTAGCCAAGGGTACCTGGTATGCACAGCCGGTGACCTGGGCTTCTGCCAACGGCATCGTTAAGGGCTACGACGGCAACCTGTTCAAGCCCAATGAAGCCATCAGCCGGGAGCAAATGGCCACCTTCCTCTACCGGTATGCCCAGTTCCAGGGCTACAACACCTCCGACGAGGGGAACCTCTCTGGTTACACCGATGTGTGGACCATCAGTGACTATGCCTTCCAGGCGATGTCCTGGGCCAACGCAGAGGGGATTATCACCGGTATGACCTCCACTACCTTGGTCCCCAAGGGGACCGCCACCCGGGCCCAGGCAGCGGTGATCTTCTACCGCTTCTGCGAGACGGTGGTGCCGGAGGGCGGGGTGACCATCCCCATGATGATCCGCAACCTGGAGAACTCGAAGCTGCCCAAGAAGGACACCCTGACCGCCATGGCCCAGGTGATGCTGGACGACGGCTTTGAGCCTGCCTTTGTGGCGGGCGCCCTGGGTAATATCCAGGAGGAGGGGGCCTGCGGCATCTTTGAGAGCTCTGCCTACATCGCCAATCCCGAGATGGAGCCGGACTATCTGCGCTACATGGACGAGCACTATGACTACCGGAACCTCTACTCGGGGCAGTATATCTACGACGGCTTCAGCGTTGCCTCGGTCTATGACATGATCTGTGAGCTGGGCCCCGGCGGGGCCAACGGCCGGGGCAGCTGCTTCGGTCTGGGCTGTATGCAGTGGACCTCTTATAACCGCATCAAGAACCTGGTGGAAAACTACCTGGAAGTGGCCGGGTCCTCTGCGGCCATCACCAAGGAGCAGGTGCAGAAGGCCGAGGGCATGACCATCAGCGAGGAGTTCCGGGGCAGCTACAAAAAGGTCTACACCAACTGGAAGAGCGAGAACCCCGACCTCTACACCACCGACGCCGCCTTTGCTGCCGGGGTGAAGATCTGCACCAGCTATGGCATCCCCGTGGGCTACGACACCCCCGAGGTCCAGGGCAAGCGGGGCAACAACGCAGTCAACATCTATAACGTGATGATGGGAGAGGCCTGAGCCTCTCCGACCCAGGAGAAAAAAGAACCCCCGGCGCTGCATCACGCAGCGCCGGGGGTTCTTGTGTGGTTACAGGTTCTGATATTTCTTGTTGCCCTTCAGGGCCTTCATGCGGATCTCGTGGTTCAGGATGCGCTTACGCAGACGGAGATTCTGGGGGGTGACCTCCAGCAGCTCGTCGTCGGCCAGGAACTCCAGGCACTGCTCCAGGCTCATCTGACGGGGCGGCACCAGACGCAGGGCCTCGTCGGAACCGGAAGCACGCATGTTGGTCAGCTGCTTCTTGCGGCAGACGTTCACGGTGATGTCCTCGCTCTTGGGGGTCTCGCCTACCACCATGCCGCCGTACACCGGCACGCCCGGCCCGATGAACAGGGCGCCCCGCTCCTGGGCGGACCACAGACCATAGGTCACGGAGTCGCCGGTCTCAAAGGCGATGAGGCTGCCGGAGTTCCGGCGGCTGAGCTCGCCCTTGTAGGGGGCATAGGAGTCAAACACGGAGGCCATGATGCCTTCGCCACGGGTGTCGGTGAGGAACTCGTTGCGGTAGCCGAAGAGACCCCGGGCGGGGACCAGGAACTCGATCTTCATCCGGGTGCCCACAGGGGTCATCTCCAGCAGATCGCCCTTCCGGGAGCCCATCTTTTCGATGACAGCGCCCACAGCGTCGGAGGGGACGTCCACCACCAGCCGTTCCATGGGCTCGCAGCGTACCCCGTCGATCTCCTGATAGAGCACACGGGGGGGAGACACCTGGAACTCATAGCCTTCCCGGCGCATGGTCTCAATGAGGATGGACAGGTGCATCTCACCCCGGCCGGCTACGTTGAAGGCCTCGGTGCTGTCGGTGTCGGACACCCGCAGGGAGACGTCTTTCAGGGTCTCCCGCATGAGGCGGTCCCGCAGGTTCCGGGAGGTGACGTACTTGCCTTCCTTGCCGGCGAAGGGGGAGTCGTTCACGGAGAAGGTCATCTCCATGGTGGGAGCGGAAATCTTTACGAAGGGCAGGGGCTCGGCCAGGCCGGCGGCGCACACGGTGTCGCCGATGGTGATGTCGCCGATGCCGGACATGGCGATGATGTTGCCGGCGGTGGCTTCGGTGACGGGGACCCGGGCCAGACCTTCAAACTGGTAGAGGCTCACCGCCTTGGCCTTGCGGGTCTGCTCCGGATCGTGATAGTTGCAGACGGTGATCTCCTGGTTCTGCTTGATGGTGCCCTGCTCGATCCGGCCGATGGCGATACGGCCCACGAACTCGTTGTAGTCGATGGAGGAGACCAGCATCTGGAAGGGCTTGTCTGCCTCGGCTTCCGGGGCGGGGATGTAGTCCAGAATGGTCTCAAAGAGGGGCTTCAGGTCGGTGCCCAGCACGTCGGGCTCCCGGGAGCAGATGCCCTGGCGAGCGGAGCAGAAGAGCATGGGGGAGTCCAGCTGCTCGTCGGTGGCGTCCAGGTCCAGCAGCAGCTCCAGCACCTCGTCCATGACCTCGTGGATGCGCTGGTCGGGGCGGTCGATCTTGTTGATGACCACGATCACCCGGTGGCCCAGGTCCAGGGCCCGGGAGAGGACGAAACGGGTCTGGGGCATGGGGCCCTCGGCGGCGTCCACCAGGAGGATGACGCCGTTGACCATCTTCAGGATACGCTCCACCTCGCCGCCGAAGTCGGCGTGGCCCGGGGTGTCCACGATGTTGATCTTCACGTCGCCATACTGGATGGCGGTGTTCTTGGCCAGGATGGTAATGCCGCGCTCCCGTTCCAGGTCGCCGGAGTCCATGACCCGGTCTTTCACGTCCTGGTTTTCCCGGAAGGCGCCGCCCTGCTTGAGCATTTCGTCGACCAGGGTGGTCTTGCCGTGGTCAACGTGGGCGATGATGGCAATGTTTCTCAGGGATTGATTCTGCACAGGTCTGCACCTCATTATCTATATGAATTCCATGGTTTCTTCATTTGACAGCCCTCTATTATACTATTAGAAATAAGGGATTGCAAGGTTATTTTCCCCCTTTCTGGGGGAGGGGGCAGGCAGTTTTTTTGCGCGGGAAGAAAAAACCCTTGACAAATCCCACTTCTGTGTTATTGTATTAAGTGGTTAGTACAATGACACAAAGGAACGGAGGGATGAAGATGCCGTGGGACTTTCGTGATGACATCCCCATCTACGCCCAACTGATCACCCAGCTGCAGCGGCAGATCGTCAGCGGGCAGCTGCGGCCGGGGGAGCGTCTGCTGCCGGTGCGGGAGCTGGCCGCAGAGGCCGGGGTGAACCCCAACACCATGCAGCGGGCCCTCATGGAGATGGAGCGGCAGGAACTGGTGTTCAGCCAGCGGACCGCCGGGCGGTTCGTTACAGAGGATCTGGAACGGATCCAGGACCTGAAAACCACCCTGGCCCGGGCGCGGGTGCGGGGGTTTCTGGAGGATATGGCCGGGCTTGGGTTCCGGGGACGGGACCTGCTGGCACTCATGGAACAGGAAGGAGAGAGTACCTGATGAACGTATTGGAATGCAAGGGCCTGATGAAGCGGTTTGGCCCCACCGTGGCCCTGGACGGCGTGGACCTGACTGTGGAGCCGGGAAAGATCGTGGGTCTTCTGGGCCCCAACGGCAGCGGAAAAACCACCCTGATCAAGCTGGCCAACGGCCTGCTGGTGCCCACGGCGGGAGAGATCTTCATCCAGGGGAACCGGCCGGGCAGAGAGAGCCACGGGCTCGTGTCCTATCTGCCGGAGCGGCCCAGCCTGCCCCTGTGGATGACGGTGAAGCAGCTGCAGGATTTCTATGAGGACTTTTTCCCCGACTTTCGCCGCAGCCGCTGCCAGGAGATGCTGGACCGGCTGGAAATCGCCCCGGACCGCCGGCTCAAGCAGCTCTCCAAGGGCAACCGGGAGAAGGTGCAGCTCATTCTGGCCATGAGCCGGGAGGCCAAACTCTACCTGCTGGACGAACCCATTGGGGGCGTGGACCCGGCTGCTCGAGACTATATTCTGGACACCATCCTCCGCAACTATAACCCGGAGGCCTCGGTGATCCTCTCCACCCACCTGATCGCCGACGTGGAGAAGGTATTGGACGACGTGATCTTCATCCACCAGGGGAAGGTCCTCTTCCAGTCCACGGTGGATGCCATCCGGGAAGAGCGGGGCATGAGCGTGGACGCATTGTTCCGGGAGGTGTACAAATGCTGAGGAAATTATTGAAACACGAGTTTCGGGCTACGGCCCGGGTGATGCTGCCCCTGTATCTGCTCACGGTGGTGCTGGCCCTGGGGACCCGGCTTATGGGTGCCTGGACCCACAACCTGGCCATGGGCAACCAGTTCCTGGAGGGGTTCACCGCCTTTCTCACCGGCCTTATGGGCATCGGCTTTGTCCTGTCCGTGATGGCGGTTTTCGTGGTGGCCTGGGTCCTGATGATCCTCCGCTTCCGCAGCAATCTGCTGGCGGACGAGGGGTATGTGATGTTTACCCTGCCGGTGTCCCCCCACCAGCTGGTGTGGTCCAAGCTCATCGTCTCCACGGTCTGGTTTGCCGGGGCGGTCGTCATTGATGCCATTGCCATGGTCACCCTGTTGGCGGATCTGTCTGCCTTCCAGGGGCTGGCAGAGTTTATCCAGACCATGATGCGGGAGCTGGATGCCTACCTGCTGGGCAACGGCATCGCCGTTGTGGTGGAGCTGCTGGTCCTGGCGGTGGTGTCCTGCCTGGGCCTCTGCCTGTCTTTCTATGCGCCTCTGGCCATTGGCCACAGCTTTGCCCAGCATAAAATGCTCCTGTCGGTGGTCTTCTTCTTTGCCATCCAGGTGGCTGTGCAGATGGTGACCAGCGTCCTCTTCTTGCTGGGCATCCCTGTGCTGGATCAGCTCAGCTGGAACTGGGCCGCAGCCATCGACCAAAGGATAGAGTTTTTCCACATCTTTATGTGGGGAAGTGTTCTTCTCAGTGTGGTCTACTGCGCCGTCCTCTATTGCCTCACCCTGCGGATGCTGAGCCGCCACTTGAATCTGGAATAAGAACCCCTCTTTTTAAACCCTTTCCCCAAAACCGAAGCCCCGGCTGCATTGGCAGCCGGGGCTTCGTTCATGTGGTTACAGATCGGCAGGACGGTTCCAGCCGTACCCCTCGCTGGGGCCCTGGTAGCCGTGGTTGCCGCAGCAGCGCTTGATACCGCCGATGTCATGGACCTGGGTGTAGCCCATGGCCTTGAGTCGGGACACAGCCTTGGCGCTGTTGTCTCCGCCGTAGGCGTAGACGAAAATGGGCTGATGGAGGTCAGGCAGGAGGGTACCGGCCTGATCCAGATCATCCAGGGGGAGATTCTGGCTCTCCGGGATACGTCGGATGGCGTGTTCCCGGCGGGGGCGAACGTCCAGCAAAACCGCGCCTGGGGTGCTCTGGTAGTTTCGTACGCCCAGGTTGATGTCGATGCAGAAGAGATGTTGCAGGATACTCATACGGTTCTCCTTTCTGTGGGGGCCTGGAGTTCTGGGAGAACTCCTCTTTTCTGCCTTTATCATACCCATAGGAAAGGTGGGAAACTGTAACCAAGTTGCATAGCCTCTGTAACTTGGTCTCGTAGGAGCCGTTGATTGACAAATGGGGCGCGGTAGGCTACAATACGGTCAGTTCTTTTGTCCGGAGGGAGTCCCCGCCGCATCAAAACCGCAACCTGCCCCCGTACCTCACCAGGATAGAGGGTCCGCCTCCTAAGCGGTAGATTGTTCGAGTCCACAGTGCTATAATAATTTAATAAGTCCCCGTAGCTCAGCTGGATAGAGCACACGCCTCCTAAGGTTGCGTTACAACGGCCACCTCAAAAAAAACTAAATAAGGGATTGCAGTTCGACTTTGATCGGGCTATAATCATATATCAGACACGTCCATATAGCTCAGCTGGATAGAGCACACG
>NZ_JAXDRS010000002.1:0-65689 GCF_034090835.1 Evtepia sp. | reverse complement strand
TTCATGTCTTCATCTACTTTCTTGTCGGTGACTTTAGCATAAAGCTGCGTAGTTTCAATTCGCATATGGCCCATCATTTTACCGACCGTTTCAATTGGAATGCCCATTGAAAGAGTTATATGAGTTCCGAAATTGTGTCGCCTTTGGTGGGAACTCATTAGCATAGCAACATCAAATAGAACAGCGCGTTAGAAACATAATCTGTTAGAAATGAGCTACATTTCATTATCTGGCACACCTTTCTGAAACGGATTCAGACGGAATGCCGAATCGGTTCCGTTTCTTAACCGTTAACAGGTTGTTTCGGAAACCTGCCGTGTTAACCGGATGATTGAAAAAAGTTCTCCGACGGGTTGTTTTTCTATGATACTCAGTATTTTGCGTAGCGATGAACGCTTACATTCATAATAACTTTGCACTCAAAAAAATGTAGGCGTATGAAAATTGAGAAATTCAAGGTCTTGCTGTTTTTGAAGAAGACCGAACCCGACAAGTCGGGCAAAGCTCCCATCATGGGACGCATCACATTGAACCGGACGGTGGCGCAGTTCAGCACCAAGCTCTCGTGCACGCCCAAGCTGTGGAACGTGCGTGAAAACCGTCTGGAAGGAAAGAGCCGCGAGGCGGTGGAGACCAATGCGAAAATCGAGAAACTGCTGCTGGCCATCCATGCGGCATTCAATGAATTGCAGGAACGGAAACGCGATTTCGGCGCTGCGGAC
Organism: Evtepia sp.; assembly: GCF_034090835.1. Lineage (GTDB taxonomy): Bacteria > Bacillota > Clostridia > Oscillospirales > Oscillospiraceae > Evtepia. The sequence continues at coordinate 64,967 of NZ_JAXDRS010000002.1, read as the reverse complement.
GTGAGGAACCTTTTCCAGGGAAGCATGGAAACCCAGATGACCCTGCTCCGGCTGTTCGACCGGCACATCGAGGAAACGAGGGAGCGCATCGGCATCGATGTGTGCGCGTCCTCCATGAGCACCTACCATTATGCGCGGAAAACGCTCGGCGAGTTTGTCAGGAAAAAATACAAGGTGAAGGACATCGCCTTCGGTGCGTTGAACGAACAGTTCATTCGGGAATACCAGTCCTATATCGAAGTAAAATGCGGGTATTCCAACCAGACCTCACGGCATCATCTGGCCCTGCTGAAACGGATCTGCCGGATAGCGTACAAGGAAGGGTTCTCCGAGCGGTACCATTTCCTGCATTTCAAGATACCCAAGCAGAAGGAGACCACCCCGAAGGCGTTGAGCCGCGAGGACTTCGAGAAGCTGCGTGACTTGGAAATCCCGGAAAAGCGCCGCTCCCTCGTCCTTACGAGGGACCTGTTCCTGTTTGCCTGTTATGCCGGAACCGCCTATGCGGACACCATATCCATTACCCGCGAGAACCTCTTCACCGACGATGAAGGCAGCCTGTGGTTGAAATACCGACGGAAAAAGAACGAACTGACGGCGCGCGTCAAACTGCTACCCGAGGCCATTGCCCTGATAGAGAAATACCGGGACGATTTGCGGGAGACCCTGTTCCCTAACCAGCTGTACAGTACGCTTCGGGCGAACATGAAAATCCTGCGCGTGCTGGCCGGACTGACGACCGAACTCGTCTATCATATGGGAAGGCACTCGTTTGCCTCGCTTGTCACGCTCGAAGAGGGCGTGCCCATCGAGACCATCAGCAAGATGCTGGGACATAACAATATAAAGACGACCCAGATCTATGCCCGAGTCACCCCGAAAAAGCTGTTCGAGGACATGGACCGCTTCATTGAGGCGACCAAAGACCTTGAACTGGTTTTATGAGAAAGGGTTGTAAAAACGAGATTGGAAAAAAATAAATGTAGAACATCAGCTAAAATGAACCATCATGCGTAGCACTTTCAAGATATTGCCCTATATCAATAGGAAAAGAATCAAGTCCGACGGCACGACCGCCGTCCTTTGCCGTGTGTCCATCGACGGCAAAAGCATCCTCATCACGACCGGCATCTTCTGCCGTCCGGAGGATTGGAACAGCCAGACGGGAACCATCCGCCAGCCCCGCGAGAACAACCGCCTCGCAGAATTCCGCCTGAATCTCGAACGGGCTTATGACCGCCTCCTGAAAGAACAGGGCGCAGTCAGCGCCGAACTGCTGAAAAACGCCGTGACAGGTGTGGCGACCATTCCCCAGACCCTTCTCAAAGGCGGCGAAGCGGAGCGGGAACGGCTCAGGCTGCGTGCCGAACAAATCCATTCGACTTCCACGTTCCGGCAGTCGAAGACCACGCAGCTCAACCTGCAACAGTTCCTCCAGTCCCGTGGCCTGGAGGACATCGCCTTTTCCGACATCACGGAGGAGTTCGGCCATTCGTTCAAACTGTTCCTGAAAAAGGAACTGGGTTATGCCTCCGGGCATGTGAACCACTGCCTGTGCTGGCTGAACCGCCTTATCTATATTGCGGTGGATGAGGGCGTGCTCCGGTGCAACCCCTTGGAGGACGTGCATTATGAGAAGAAGGACCCGCCCAAGATGCGCCACATCAGCCGCAGCGAGCTGAAACGCCTTATGGCCACGCCGATGCCGGATCCCAAGGTGGAGCTGGCCCGCCGCATGTTCATCTTCTCCTCGCTGACCGGTCTGGCGTACGCGGACGTGTATAACCTGTACCCCCGACACATCGGCAAAACTTCTGAGGGCAGGCTCTATATCCGCAAGCCGAGGGAAAAGACCGAGGTGGAGACCTTCGTCCCCCTGCACCCGGCCGCTCGGCAGATTCTGGAACTGTACAATACCACGGACGACACCCGTCCCGTGTTCCCCCTGCCCAAGCGGGACATCCTTTGGTACGACATTCACGGGCTGGGTGTCATGCTGGGCATCCAGAAGAACCTTTCCCATCACGCCGCAAGGCACACCTTCGGTACCCTTTTGGTCTCCGAGGGCATTTCCATAGAAAGCGCGGCGAAGATGATGGGCCATGCCGACATCAACAGCACCCAGATTTATGCGCAGATTACCGACTGCAAGATATCGAAGGACATGGACCGTCTGATGGAACGGCGCAACAGCCGGAACGAAATGCCAATGGATGAATAACAAAAAAGTCAGGAATCATGGAACGTTACATTATCACTTTGGACGAACACGGCACACTTCACGTGCCGGATGTTTCCGCAACAGCCATCTGGATGAATGAACCGGAACTGATGGAACTGTTCGGCGTGGTTGCCCTCACGCTCCGGGCGGCGATAAAGGCCGTGTACAAGAGCGGCATCCTGAATCCCGGCGAAGCGGAACGTCGTGTCCGCCAAGCGGACGGGTACGGGATGGACGTGCTGTACGGCCTCCCGTTGGTCATTGCCCTTGCCTTCCGCCTTCATACCTGCGGGGCAAAACGTCTGCGAGAACGGGTCATCGGAAAATTCACTTGCCACGGTGGACGGAATACCGCCCGCCTGTTCATCTTTCCGGTCAGTCCGCATTGGCAAATGGTGCGGAATTGACCGTATTATCAACTCACGCACAATAAAGCGGCGCATCATGAGAGGATTATCTCCCGTGATGCGCCGCTTTCGTACATTCCTACAGGTGGCCGGGTCATTTGCAAGTGTTTTTTGCAAATACCGGAAAGGGTGGTCCACTTTTCAATGCGTACACGACTTCTACCGCCACCTACATTTTTCCCATGTCCTTCTCAGGTTCCGATACGGAATGCCTCCCGATAACCCTCCATCAGCAGCCGTTCGATATCCGACTCCCGGTACAGGATTTTCCCTCCCAGCTGGATATAAGACATGCGCCCCGCATCCCGGTATTCCTGCAATGTCCGGCGGCAGGTCTTCAACAATTTGGCCACTTCCCGGTCTGTCAGGTAGCGTTCCCCGCCCAATACGGGGCGGTAGTTTTCGGCCAATAATTCAATGTGGTCCAATGCGTGCTCCAGCATTCTGAACAGCGCGGCCATCTGTCCGCTTTCCCTTGTCATCAATTCGTTCATTGTCAGTCTGATTTAAGTGATACTCATTTAACCTTCCTCAAATAGTTTTTCCTTTCAAGGCCGCCAGGGTGCGGCGTTCCTCCACCAGCGGCACGATGCGCCGCACGTCCTCCGCCCGGTAGAACATCTTGCGCACAATCTGTGAGTAAGCCAGCGTGCCGTTGTCGCGCAGCGTCTGCAAGGTGCGCGGGCTGATTTGCAGGATCTGGCACACCTCCGTGCTGTCCAGCCATTCACTGAGGCGTTTCTCCTCCGCCTTGCGGCAGAACCTGTCCACCATTCCGGCCAGCCGGTTGAAACGCGCCATCAATTCCTCAAAAGTCTTTTGCTCGATTACGATTACATTTTCCATAAGATTACCGTTTAATTGTGATTATGCCGCAAAGTAAACGGAATTACGGGCAGAGTCCACCGCTTGTCAGGCGCGTGGCAGCATTTGGCGTTGTCGTGGCAGCCGTTGGCGTTCTTCGGGTACATCTATCTCCCCATCATTCCTGTTCCAGTCCCTGCCCCACACCTTATATATAATATATGGTAAGGCAAGACACCTTATGTACCTTGAGGGATGGAAACAGCGGCATAAAAGCTTTTTCAGACCTGCCGGACGGGACTTTTCAAAAAAATCATTGCCGACTCGGTAACGACTATGGAAAACGCCTCTTGCACAATACCGATTTTTGCAGCGTAATCATCAACAAGGAACGATATGGACACAGAGAAAGTGAAACAGAACCCGGCCGTGGAAGCGGCGGGAAGCAGTGGCGGGCAAGCCGCAAGAATCTTCAAGAAGGAGAATATCCCGAAGACGGCGGAAACGGTCGGGCGGGACACCTTCGAGGAATGGATGGGACGCATCATGGAACGTTTCGACCGCCAGGACCGGATCATCTCGGTGCTGGTGAACAAGGATGCCGCCGGAGTGAAGTACCTGGACGGGGAACGGTTGTACGACAACCAGGACCTGTGCGAGATGCTGAGGACAAGCAAACGGTCGCTGCAACGCTTCCGAAGCAAGTACAGGCTCCGTTACCAACGGATTGGTCACAAGACCTATTACAAGGAATCGGACGTGCTGGAGTTCATCAGCCAAAATATGGAGGAAGTGCTGCAAGGCGGTACCAAGGTGCTCCGCATGAAAGAGCAACCCGGCATGGAAGCCCCAAAGAACAAATCCGGCAAAAGACCGGGCCACAAGAAGTATTCACCTAAAAAATAAAAGTAAAAATGATGGCAACGGAAAAAGAAAACATGGCCATGACGGCTGAAACCAGAGAACAGAAACCGAGTATGGCCACCTGCAAGGAAGCCTTGGCGGATTACAGGCGGATTTACCTGCCCGTGCCTGCCATTGAAGACCGCAAGCCGGTATTCCTCAGCAAGGAGACCCGTGACAGGCTGGACCGGATAGTCCGGTTGTTCGGTGAGCGGAAAATGAGCGTTTCAGGATTGACGGAAAACATCGTCCGCCGCCACTTGGAAATATATGAGAAGGAAATAGACGAATGGCGCAAGCTGTGATTTTGATAACCCATTAAAAAACATCGAAAAAAATGGAACAGAAAAAGAAAAAGCAAGAGGACGTGCTGGTCGTCCGCGACGAGAAAACGGGCGAGATCAGCGTGGTCGCCGGGCTGGACGGCAAGGGCTACCCCAATACGAAGCCCGCGAAGCCGGAACACTCGCAGGACTTCCTGCGCTTCGACCGCCACGGGGACATGGTGGACAATTTCTTCAAGAACTTCTACCGCCAGTGCAAGGAGCCGACGCGCTTCGGCTTCTATCGGGTGGCGGCGGATGCGGTGGACACGCTGCTTCCCGTCATCAAGGACTTCCTGAAAGACCCCGTGGCAAACGCGGAGATACTTGCCTCGCACAAGGTGGACACCGCCAAGTACCAGCAACAAGCAGAAACAGAGAATGTCAAACAAGAAAAAAATAACAACGAACCCATTAAAAAGACAGAAGAAATGGAAAAGAAAGAAGAACTGAAACAAGAGAAGGATGTTCAGCAGCCACAGGTAGCTGAAACACAGGAGAAGCCTAATCTGATAGCGGACGACCAAGTAAACTGGGAGGAACTGCGCAAGTGCGGCATTGACAAGGAGAAACTCTCGGAAAAGGACCTAAAAGCCCTGATGAACTACGGCAAGACGGGATTAGTGACGGTAAAGCCGACCTTCGGCTATGAGAGTTACGAATTGCAGGCCCGATTGTCTTTCCAGAAGATGGAGGACGGCTATCTGAAGCTGACACCCCATTTTATCCGCAATGAACCACGCCTTGACATCCCCCACAGGGGCTACACCTTCACCGAAGAGGACAAGAAGACGTTGAAACGCACGGGCAACCTCGGCAAGCCCGTCAACTTCGCCAACGAGAAGACAGGTGAAATCAAGCCCCACTACATCAGCATCGACCGCCTGACGAATGAAATCGTGGACATCCCTGCCGACAAGGTGCGCATCCCTAACAAAATCGGACAGACCAACCTGTCAAGGGAAGAGCAGGACATCCTACGTGCGGGATTGCCTTTGCCCAAGGAAGTGATGCTCTCCAACGGGCGCAAGTTCCAAGCCTTGTTGCAGGTGAACGCCGACAAGCGCGATGTGGAGTTCGTGCCGGGACAACCGAGGCAGCAGCAATCCCAGCGTCAGGGAAACGGCCAAGGTAAGGCGCAGGACAATTCCAATTCGCCCCAACAGTCACAAGGTGAAGAAGATGGGAATAACCAGCAACGCCGTAACCGCTCGTGGACAAACGAGGACGGGAGCATCCGCCCCATCAAGAAATGGAAAGACGATGTGTTTACCGACCAGCAGATAGCCGACTACGTGGCGGGCAAGACGGTGGTGCTCGCCAATGCGAAGGACGACCAAGGCCAGCCCTGCACGAAGTACCTGAAGTTCAACTTCGAGAAAGGCCGACCGCTGACCTACTCGCAGAACCCCGACCTCGCGCAGACCGTCGCACCGTCCAACGAGAGCCGGACACAGCTCGCCGTGAACAACGAAGGGAAGACCAACGAAGCGACCAAACACGTGAAAGAGCCGTTGCAGCAGGGTCAGACCACGCCGAAGAATGATGCGCAGCAGAAGCAGCAGGCCAAGAAATCCAAAGGCATGAAAGTATCTTCCTGATTGCCGCCACTAAATCCATCCGATAAGTATTGACGGGCTGAAACGGGGAACATGCACCGCCTTGTGCGCATATCCCACAAACAATGCCGTGCCCCGTTTCATCCCCATTAAAGACAAAAGTATCAACGAATAAAAAAACAGAGAAAGACATGATTACCATATTGGCAGAAAAACCGAGCGTCGCCCGTGAGATAGCACGGATTGTCGGCGCGATGAAAAGGGAAGAAGGGTATTTCACCGGGAACGGCTACCACGTGACATGGGCGCTGGGGCATCTGGTGCAGCTTGCCCTGCCAGACGGCTACGGCATCAAGGGCTTCCGGCGCGACAGCCTGCCTGTCATTCCTAAAAACTTCGAGCTTATACCCCGACAGGTAAAAACGGACAAGGGCTACAAGGCGGACGCGGCGGCGGTGAAGCAAATCAAGGTGATAACCAAGCTGTGGAACGAAAGCGATGGCATCATCGTGGCGACCGACTGCGCCCGTGAAGGCGAACTGATTTTCAGGTATTTGTATTCCTATATCGGCTGCACCCTGCCGTTCCAAAGGCTGTGGATAAGCTCGCTGACAGATGCCGCCATCCGCAAGGGATTAAAGAAACTGAAGGACGGCCGCGAATACGACAACCTCTATCAAGCCGCCAAAGCCCGCAGCGAAGCCGACTGGCTGGTAGGCATCAACGGCACACAGGCGTTGTCGGTGGCCGCCGGGCGCGGCACGTATTCCGTGGGACGGGTGCAGACACCCACGCTGACGATGGTCTGCCAACGTTTTTGGGAGAACAAGCGTTTCCAGCCCGAACCGGTATACCAGCTCCATTTCACCACGCCGTCGGTGAGCGTGGATGAGGTCGTGAAGTTCGCCTCGGTGGAGAAATGGAAGGACAAGGAGGAAGCCGCCATACTATATAATAAGGTAAAGGAACAGATGGCAGCAACCGTTACCAAAGTCGAAAAGAGGGAAAAGATAGAGAACCCTCCGCTCCTGTACGACCTGACCACGCTACAAAAGAAGGCGAACACGAGGCACGGCTTCACGGCGGAACAGACGCTCGCCCTCGTGCAGAAGCTCTACGAGGCGAAGCTCGTCACCTATCCGAGAACATCAAGCCGCTACATCCCGGAGGACGTGTTTGACGAAGTGCCCATGCTGTTCGACCGTCTGGCAACCCATTCTTCCTTTGCGGAGAAGATTGGAGCCTTGGACGGACTGAACCGCCGCAGCGTGGACGCCTCGAAAGTGACCGACCACCATGCCCTGTTGGTGACACCCAACCGTCCATTGGCGCTCTACAAGGACGAGCAGACCATCTACGACATGATTGTGGGGCGCATGGTGGAAGCGTTCTCCCCGGAGTGCGTCAAGGACACGACCACCGTCCGGGCGGAGTGTGAGGGCATAGCGTTCGAGACAAAAGGCTGCATCGTGCGCAAGGCGGGCTGGCGGTCGGTCTATGGCGAGGACAACATAGACACCGTTTTGCCCGACTGGAAAGAAGGTGATATATTGGCAATGAGCGGCTGTTCGATGAGTTCGGGCATGACACGCCCGAAGCCGTTGCATACCGAAAGCACCCTGCTGGCGGCGATGGAGACCGCCGGGCGCGAGGGCTTGGAGGACGAGGAAGCGCGGCAGGCGTTGAAGGACTGCGGCATCGGCACGCCCGCCACCCGTGCCGCCATCATCGAGACCCTGCTCAAAAGGGAATACATGGTGCGCGTGAAGAAGTCGCTCGTGCCGACGGAGAAAGGGCTTGCCCTGTATTCCATCGTCAGGGGCATGGACATCGCCGACGTGGAGATGACGGGACGCTGGGAGGCGGAACTGGCGGAGATAGAAAAAGGCAGGATGCCGCACGAGGCATTCATCCGCGACATTGAAAGCTATACCCGGAAAATCACCACGGAACTGCTTGCCTCGGACAAGTTGTTCGGGCACAAGGCATCGGACTGTGCCTGCCCCAAGTGCGGCAAGGGTACGATGCAGTTCTACGGCAAGGTGGTGCGCTGCGACAACCCGGACTGCGCCCTGCCCGTGTTCCGCCAGATGGCGGGCAGGACGCTCACCGACGCGGAAATGAACGAACTGCTGGCAAAAGGCAGCACGGGTGTCCTCAACGGCTTCAAGAGCAGGCAGGGCAAGCCGTTCAGCGCAATGGTCACATTCGATGCGGATTTCAATACAAAATTCGTGTTTCCCGAAGCCAAAGGCACAAAAAAATTCACTAACAGGAAAGGAGGAAGAAAATAATACGTACCTTTTAATAAAGTAAGCTGCATCTCGGAATAAAAAATAAGCGAGCTTATTTTGTTCTCCCCTCGATTTGCATTACTTTTGCCACTGATTCATGTCATAATCTGTTTCAATTCGTTGATACTCGTTATTCACATGGATTTAGTGGCGGCACTCGGAGGGATACCGGGTGCCTTTTTTCTTCTTTCCTATCCATTCCACAATCTGATTTTTCACCACTAAATCCATCAGAAAATGAAACAGAACAAGAAAACCGTCCCAGCGGAACTGTCCTACTACGGGCTGTACCTGCTGGACTACCTGAGAAAATACCATCCCGACAAAGTTTCCGACACGTACCTTATTGCAGAGAGGGAGGAAGCTGCCGCCACCACCTTTGAAAAAGAAAGGTCGGCAGGAAGTACGGTCGAGTATGCCCACGAGGAAGCCATGCGCGTCCTGCTGCACGGGCTGCACTTCTCGCCCTACGCCCTGCTGCGCGAGGTCGTGGAAAACGAGTTCGCCGACGAGGTGGCGGAATCCGGCCGCGAGGCGTTCTGCAACGAGCTTTATCCCTACTTGACAAACCTGTTCGCCGGTTACGACACGTCGGACGACACCTTCGCCCTGTCGCCCGGACACGACCTGCTCTACACGGAGCTGGTGGGAACCGTCATGCTTTATCTGGAGTCCTATGGCGTTCAATAGGAAACAGAAGATGCGCGACAACATCGAGGCGGTACGCACGGCGTTCACGCTGGACCGGGAGCGGCGCACACCCACCGAGAGGGAACGTGCGCTATTAGAGCGTTACTGCGGCTTCGGGGGCCTGAAGTGCATCCTGAACCCGGCAAGGGAACTGGCGGACGCCGCGCGTTGGGCGAAGTCCGACCTCGAACTGTTCGCGCCTACGGTGGAACTGCACCGAATCATTAGAGAGAACAGCAAGGATGAAACGGAGTACAAACGCTACGTGGACTCGCTTAAAGCCTCGGTGCTGACGGCGTTCTACACCCCGAAAGCAATAACCGACACCATCGCGGACGTGCTGCACGACAAGAAGGTGCGCCCCAACCTCGTGCTGGAGCCGTCAGCGGGCATGGGCGCGTTCATCGGCTCGGTGCTGTCGGACAACCCGCAGGCGGAGGTGATGGCCTTCGAGAAAGACCTGCTGACGGGCAAGATGCTGGGACACCTGTACCCGCAGCAGAAGATACGCACGGAGGGCTTCGAGAAGATAGAAAAGCCGTTCCTGAACCGTTTTGACCTTGCCATATCCAACATCCCTTTCGGGGACATCGCGGTGTTCGACCCGGAATATGCCAACGGCTCGGTGTTCAAGAAGATAGCGGCAAGGAAGGTGCATACCTATTTCTTCCTGAAAGGGCTGGACGCGGTGCGTGACGGCGGCATCGTGGCGTTCATCACCTCGCAGGGGGTATTGAATACGGAAAGCAACGGCGGCACACGCTACATGATGACAAGGAAAGCGGACTTGGTGTCCGCCATCCGCCTGCCGAACAACCTGTTCACGGAAGATGCCAACACGGAGGTGGGGTGTGACCTGATAATCCTGCAAAAGAATGAAGGCAAGGAGGAACTTTCCGAGGAAGACAAGAGGTTGGGCGATGTGGTAAAGAGCAACCACACGAACATTGTTTCCAACGGGTATTTCCTCGACCACCCGGAACGCATCATCCATACCGACGCGAAAAGGGACACCGACCCTTACGGTAAGCCCGCTATGGTTTATACGCACAGCGGTGGTGTGGAGGGCATCGCAACGGATTTGTACCAAATGCTGTCGGCGGACTTGTCGGCACGGCTGGACTTGGAACGCTATAATGGCATCAAGGAAAAAAGGCAGGAGACTCGGCAGACGATTGTCGTACAACCTATGCAGACGGAGGCGAAAAAAGAAGAAAAGTCGGTACAGTTGAAAGCGGAACCGGTGCAAGCCGTGGCTCAGGAGGTGGAAAGCAAACGCCCCGAAGCCCCGGTTATGGACTTGTACGACCTGTTCGGCTACACGCAGGAAGAGCGGCGGTTGGCGGAACGGGGGCTGAAACCGGAACGGAAGAAAAGCGGTAAGTCCAAAGGGAAGAAAGCCGTACAGCCAACATTGTTCTCCCTCCCGAAGAGCGGAAAGGAGGAAGCGGCGAAAAAAGAAAGCGGAAAAGTGAAAGCCAAATCCACAGAAGCGGCTTCCGACATCACGTCCTTGACTCCGGAAGAAGCGCAGGAAATGGAGGAAATTATCCGCAACAGGATGGATGTGCCGCAAGCGTCCCGACAGGAAACCGTTTCTGCCACTTCACCCGATGTGAAAGACGCTTCCGAAACCACAGAGGACGATGACCCGGAGGATGCCATCTACCGCAGTCTGGACTGGGAGACCAACCCGCCCATCAACGGCTTCTATGAAATGATGATGTCGCTCACGCCGGAACGCCGGGCGGAACTGCGCCGCCTCGGTCGGGAGAAGATGGATGCCAATGCAGCCAAACAGGCGGAAAGGGCGGCGGAGGCGAAAAAAGAAGAAAGACAGGCTACGGAAATGGAGCAACCATCGTCCGTGCGCCCATTTTATCCCGTTGAGAACGGTTTTGAGGCGGAAGGGAAAGCGCAAATCGAGCGTGTGGAAAGGGAAATGCGCGAGGAAGAAGCCGCCTTGACACCCGAAGAACGGCAACGCCGGAAAGAGGAAGCGATGATGCCACGCCCGTTCAAGGGCATCATGGAGCCGCACTTGAAAGACGGCTCTCTGGTATGGGAACACACAGGCGGCGTCCGCTTCCAAATCGGGGTGCTGAGGGATGTCACCAGGTACGGGGCGACTTTCCAGCCGCTCGACATGGAGGGGATGCAGGCGCAGAAGGCACAGTTGTACATCGACCTGCGTAACACCTACGAGCGGCTCTACGTCCACGAAGCGGAGAACCACGAGGAAAACGCCCTGCTGCGCCGCAACCTGAACACCTACTACGATGAGTTCGTCATGCGCTACGGCAACCTGAACGCCAAGCACAACGCAAAGTTCATCCTGATGGACGCTTCGGGGCGCAACATGCTCTCGTTGGAGCGCGGCGAGGACGGGCAGTTTGTCAAGGCGGACATCTTCGACCGTCCCGTTTCCTTTTCGCAGGAAACATTGGTCGAAGTGGAATCGCCCGAAGAAGCCCTGTCCGCCTCGCTCAACCTGTACGGCGGCGTGAACCTGCCCTACATGGAATCCCTCTGCGACCTGCCGCAAGCGGAGATGCTGGAAGCCCTGAAAGGGCGGGTGTTCTACAACCCGTTGGCGGAGGGCTACGAGATTGCCGACCGCTTCATCGCCGGGAACGTGGTGCAGAAAGTCGCCGACGTGGAGGGCTGGATTAGGGAACACGAGGGACACGCAATGCTGCCGCAGGCGCAGGAGTCATTGGCGGCTTTGCGCGAGAATGTGCCCGAACAAATCCCCTTCGAGGACTTGGACTTCAACTTCGGGGAGCGTTGGATACCCACGGGCGTGTATGCCGCCTACATGAGCCGCCTGTTCGACACGGACGTGCGGATAACCTACTCGGAAAGCCTTGACGAGTATTCCGTGAACTGTGCCTGCAAGACGATGAAAATCACAGACGAGTTTCTGGTAAAGGGCTATTACCGCAACTACGACGGCATGAACCTGCTGAAACACGCGCTGCACAACACCTGCCCGGACATGATGAAAAGCATCGGCAAGGACGAAAACGGGAACGACATCAAGGTGCGCGACAGCGAGGGCATCCAGCTCGCCAACGCGAAGATTGACGAAATCCGAAACGGCTTCACCGAATGGCTGGAAGAACAGTCGCCGGAGTTCAAGAAACGCCTGACAGATATGTACAACGGCAAGTTCAACTGCTTCGTGCGCCCGAAGTACGACGGCTCGCACCAGAAGTTCCCGGGCTTGGACCTGAAAGGCTTGGGCATAAAGGACTTGTACCCCTCGCAGAAGGATTGCGTATGGATGGTGAAACAGAACGGCGGCGGCATAGGCGACCAGGAAGTTGGCGGCGGCAAGACGCTGATAATGTGCGTCGCCTCCTACGAGATGAAGCGTCTGGGCTTGGCGCACAAGCCGATGATTATCGGGTTGAAAGCCAACGTGAGGGAGATTGCCGAGACCTACCGCAAGGCTTACCCCAACGCCCGCATCCTCTACGCCTCGGAGAAGGACTTTTCCGCCGCCAACCGGGTGCGCTTCTTCAACGACATCAAGAACAACGATTGGGATTGCGTCATCATGTCGCACGACCAGTTCGGAAAGATCCCGCAGTCGCCGGAGTTGCAGCAGCGCATCTTGCAGGCGGAACTGGACACGGTGGAGGAAAACCTTGAGGTATTGCGTAGTCAGGGCAAGGACGTGTCACGCGCCATGCTGCGGGGCTTGGAGAAACGCAAGTTCAACCTGCAAGCCAAATTGGAAAAGGTGGAACACGCCATCAAGACGAGGGCGGACGACGTGGCGGACTTCAAGCAGATGGGCATCGACCACCTCTTTGTCGATGAGAGCCACCAATTCAAGAACCTGACGTTCAACACGCGCCACGACCGAGTGGCGGGGCTGGGCAACTCCGAGGGGAGCCAGAAGGCGCTGATCCTGCTTTTCGCCATCCGCACCATACAGGAACGGACGGGCAGGGATTTGGGAGCCACGTTCCTCTCCGGCACGACCATATCCAATAGCCTCACGGAGTTATATCTGCTGTTCAAGTACCTGCGCCCGAAGGCGTTGGAGAAGCAGGACATCCGCTGTTTCGACGCATGGGCGGCGATATTCGCTAAGAAGACGACCGACTTTGAGTTCAACGTAACGAACAGCATCGTGCAGAAGGAACGTTTCCGCTACTTTATTAAAGTACCCGAACTGGCGGCGTTCTACAACGAGATAACCGACTACCGCACGGCGGAGGACATTGGCGTGGAACGTCCGAAGAAGAACGAGATACTGCACCACATTCCGCCCACGCCCGACCAAGAGGTGTTTATCGGAAAGCTGATGCAGTTCGCCAAGTCCGGCGATGCGACTATCTTAGGCAGGCCGCCGCTGTCGGAAACAGAGGAAAAGGCGAAGATGCTCATCGCCACGGACTATGCCCGGAAGATGGCATTGGACATGCGCATGATTGACCCGAATTACGAAGACCACCCCGACAACAAGGCGAGCCATTGCGCCAAGATGATAGCGGAATACTATCATAAATACGATGCGCAGAGGGGTACGCAGTTCGTGTTCAGCGACCTCGGTACATTCCAGCCGGGCGGCGGATGGAGCGTCTATACCGAAATCAAGCGCAAGCTGGTGGAGGACTACGGCATACCCGCCCATGAAATCCGCTTCATTCAGGAGTGCAAGACCGAGAAGGCAAGGAAGGCGGTCATCGAGGCGATGAACGAGGGGCAGGTGCGTGTGCTGTTCGGATCGACGAGTATGCTCGGCACGGGTGTGAATGCCCAGCGCAGGGCGGTCGCCATCCATCACCTCGACACGCCGTGGCGGCCGTCCGACCTCGCCCAGCGTGACGGACGGGCGGTCAGGAAAGGCAACGAGATTGCCAAGCTGTACGCGGACAACAAGGTGGACGTCATCATCTATGCCGTGGAGAAGTCGCTGGACTCGTACAAGTTCAACTTGTTGCACTGCAAGCAGACGTTCATATCGCAGTTGAAGTCCGGCGCGATGGGCGCACGAACCATCGACGAGGGGGCGATGGACGAGAAGTCGGGCATGAACTTCTCAGAATACATGGCGATACTGTCGGGCAACACGGACTTGCTGGACAAGGCGAAGCTCGAAAAGAAAATCGCCTCGCTGGAGGGTGAGCGCAAGTCGTTCAACAGGGGCAAGCGCGATTCTGAACTGAAGCTGGAAAGCAAGACAACCGCTCTGCGCAACAACCAAGCCATTATCGCCGCCATGACGGAGGATTGGGAGAAGTTCACCGCTGCCGCACAGATCGACAAGGACGGAAACCGGCTCAACCTGATAAAGATTGACGGGCTGGACACCACCGATGAAAAGGCCATCGGAAAGCGGTTGCAGGATATAGCCAAGAACGCCACGACAGGCGGAGTACCCCAGCGTATCGGTGAATTGTACGGCTTCCCCATCAAGGTGGTGAGCGAGCGGACGCTCAGCGAGGGGTTGGAGTTCATCGACAACCGTTTCCATGTCGAGGGTAACTACAAGTACACCTACAACAACGGGCATTTGGCGATGGCGGACACCCATGCCGCCGCCTTGAACTTCCTCAATGCGTTGGAGCGTATCCCGGCGATTATCAAGCAGTACGAGGAAAAGAACGAGGTGCTGGAGCGTGAGATACCGCAGTTGCAGGAGATAGCGGGCAAGACGTGGAAGAAGGAGGAGGAACTGAAACAACTGAAATCCGAACTTTCCGCTCTTGACCGCAAGATACAGTTGGAACTGGCTCCTAAACAAGAGCCAGTACTGGAAGAAGACGGAAAGGGAAAAGAATCCCAGAAAGAAAGTCTCCATGCCGGGGTATCTCATGAAATCGTCCCGACTCCGCCATCAGACAGGCACACTTGGCATATCCGTCCGGAAATGCAAACGGAGGCACCTTTACCGCAGGTAAAGAAAGTGAGGATTTGAGGCGCTTGGATAAAAACAGTTAAGGGGCATACGGGAGGACAACCGTATGTCCCCGGCTCACTTATATTTTATCAGCAAAAAAAACGATTATTATGGCAACAATAAAAATCAAGTTCAGGTCCTCTTCGGTCGCAGGCAAAGAGGGCACGTTATGTTATCAAGTGATACACGGGCGGCAGACCCGCCTGATTAGTACGGGGTATAAATTGCACCTTTATGAATGGGACAAGGAAGCGGGCAAAATCCGCAGCGTGAAAGGCAATCCGGACCGGGAACGCTATCTGGAAGCCTTGCGTTTCCGTATGGAGGAAGACCAGAAACGGTTGAACGGCATTATCCGGAAGCTGGAACAGTCAGGGAAACTTTCTTCCGAGCAGATAGTCCTTGCCTATCACAGTCCGGAAGGACATGACGACTGTTTCTTTGTCTATGCCCGGAAAGTCATCGACCAGACCAAACGCATGGGGAAAGAGCGGACATCCGAAGTCTATGCCAGTTCACTCAACAGTTTCATCCGTTTCCGGGGCGAAGCGGGAGATGTACCTTTGGATGCGATGGATTCCGTCATGATGATGGAATACGAGGCTTACCTGAAGCAGAACGGGAAATGCCCGAATACGGTATCTTTTTACTTGCGCAATCTGCGTACCTTATATAATAGGGCATCGGAGGAAGGATTGGTGGAAAACCGCAGTCCGTTCCGCCATGTCCATACGGGAGTTGAGAAGACGGTCAAAAGGGGCGTATCCTCAGAAATCATCGGACGGATCAAGAATCTGGATTTGGAATTATATCCGGCCTTGGCTTTCGCCCGGAACCTGTTCCTGCTCTGCTTTTATCTTCGCGGCATGTCTTTCGTGGACTTGGCTTTCTTGAAAAAGAAAGATTTGCAAAACGGCGTGCTTGTCTATCGGCGGCACAAGACCGACCAACAGCTTTGCATCAAATGGGAGCAGCCCATGCAGGAAATTGTCCGGAAATACACAAATCCGGATTCTCCTTACCTTCTTCCCATCATCAAGGTGCCGGGAGAAAAGGAAAGACGGCAATACCTGAATGCCTCGCATGTGATGAACAAGCGGTTGCAAAAGATTGGCCGGATGGTTGAATGTCCCATCAAGCTCACGTTTTATGTCGCAAGGCATGGGTGGGCCAGCATCGCCAAGAGTCAGAATGTGCCCGTGCCTGTCATCAGCGAGGCGTTAGGGCATGATTCGGAAGATACGACCCGCATCTATTTGGCCCTACTGGATTCTTCGGTGGTGGACAAAGCCAACAGCAAGGTCATCCGGTCTATTGGCAGATAAGAATGATTGGGTACCCCCAAACACATTTTGTAAGTTGAGAGATTCCCCTTGAACCTTTCCCGTTCAGGGGGATTTTTGTTGGACAAAGTGGTAAATCTCTCTTTAAGAGATGTTTCGCACGCCGCAAAATTACAAAAAATACTGCAATCCACACAGGATGAATCCTGAAAATTACGTTTTGGGCGAACCTTCCCACAGGATTTGTTCGACAAAAGAAGAAGAATTGTTTGACAAATAAAAGTGTATGAATTAACAAACTGTTTATTTTCAAATAAATAGCAGGTTGGATACATCTCTTAAAGAGAGATGTACCGATTCAAGGCCTGAGAGCGCGATGTACATTCTGTAGTGGTAGCCTCATTAAAGGTACAGCTATCCTTTGTATATAAGCGGA
This sequence comes from Evtepia sp., assembly GCF_034090835.1. Classification (GTDB taxonomy): domain Bacteria; phylum Bacillota; class Clostridia; order Oscillospirales; family Oscillospiraceae; genus Evtepia. Next base: position 48,130 of record NZ_JAXDRS010000002.1, on the reverse strand, counting down.
TTAGGGGGGGAATAAAATGCGAATCGACAAGAAAACCGTTGGGAAAAAGGCTTGGCGGTAGAAAGTGGATTTGTTCGACAAATCGGTGTATCTCTCCGTAAGAGATGTATTTCGCATGCAAAGTTACACACAATTGTTGGGAAAACGGTGATAAATACCAAAAAAGTTAAGAAATGAATAGTTTCCAATACGTCCTTAAAAAGGATTTGTCGAACAGTTGTTTGACAAATTGTAATTATTACATTTTATACTTCATTGGATATCACCTAATTATCTCCAATTGCTAAACATGATACATCTCTTACGGAGAGATGTACCGATAATGTACATGATTTCGAGTCTACCAAAGTACGATTGAGGTCATGCCGAAATAAGATAATGATAGCATATATAATGCTGGGGAATTTCCCCGAACTTTTGGATAATACCGTTGTAACTACATGTGTTTCAATATATAATAAACACTTGGAGGAGTCGGAAATGTATCCCTTCACCAACTAAGGCGTAAGGCTATCCATTTATTATCATGGACGAAATACTACCTATAGAGGATAAACTGCACTGGTATGCCATGCGTGACCTCAAACGCAGACATGCCAAATTGCCCGCCTACAAGATGTTCGAGAACTTGAAGGTGCAGTGTTTCACTCCTATGGTGCATCGTTTGGTCGTAGTTGGTGGCAAGCGGGTGGATCAGGAAGTGCCTTTCATGCAGGACTTGCTTTTCGTGAAAGACACGAGGGAGCATCTTGATGCCATTGTGGAGAGTACCCCCAAGCTTCAATACCGTTACAAGCTCGGTGTACAGCACACTCCTATCATCGTCCCTGTCGCAGATATGGAACGTTTCATCAAGGCGGTAGAAGCCAGTGATAATCCTAAGTTCTATTCCCCTGACGAGGTGACACCGGAGATGAGAAACCGGAAAATCCGCATCATCGGCGGGCAGTTGGACGGATATACGGGCACATTGGTGACCACACGTGGTTCGAAGACAAAAAGGCTGCTGGTGGAACTGCCCACCTTGTTGGCTGCCTCCATAGAAGTAGAAGCGGAGTATATTCAGCTTATTCCATGAGGATATGAACCGATTGTAAATTTTTCCCTAACAAACAGGAAAAATCAATCCCCCTTGCGACCGAAAACTAATGCTATTATAAATTGATTTAATCACAATTTCAATGAACAGGTTCGGCATAGAGCTTGGCAAGTTGATGGAGAATCATCTGTCAGACATACTTTTCAGTGAGCGTTCCAATAGAGAGCATATTCATCTGTACCGTGTTGATAATTATTGGGTGGCATTCGAACGTTCTGCTTTTCACCTTTGTCACATCTATACGAAATCGGTTATTAATGCGATGAAAGTGTTTCGTGTGCCCCTCCCTATTGTTGTGACAAGTGTAGAGGACAGGGAAATGCCATTTGCCGTAGGTGACATGGAGTGTATGAAAAGAACATTTGTAGAAAGGATATACAAGACAGGAAAGCCAGTTGACGGCAAATCATTCAATGAATGGCACTACCAAAACACCATAGTATTTCAAGACACAGGCTATAGAAGGTCTTAAACAAAGAAAAATCAGGAATATGAGTATAAATAAAGTATTTTACATCTTGCTCATTGTCGCAAGTACAGTGACACTGGGCTCGTGCGGTTCTTCCAAGGAAGTAGTTTATTTCCAGGATTTGAGACCCGGGGAAACAGAAATCAAGTTGCCTGAAGTGAAAGCCATTACAGTCCGACCGGAGGATAAGATTTCCATTATCGTCAACAGCCGTGACCCCCAGTTGACGGACTTGTTCAACCTGCCTTATGTGTCCAGGCAATTGGGTCAGTCTTTAAGGACAAATGGCGTGACGGCTTCAAGCAATCAAGGAGTATCCGCTTATACCGTAGATGCCAACGGTAAGATAGATTTTCCTGTACTTGGCAAGATACACGTGGCCGGAATGAAGCGGGAAGAAATCGCCGAATGTATCAAGAACGAATTGATAAAGGAGAATTTGGTGAAAGACCCTGTCGTGACCGTGGAATTTGCCAATCTCTGCATATCCGTGTTGGGCGAGGTGAACAGTCCGGGACGTTTCAGCATTGACCGGGACAGGCTGACCATACTCGATGCACTCAGCATGGCAGGCGACCTGACCATCTACGGAAACCGTTCCAAGGTGATGGTGTTACGGCAAGAAGGGGATGTGCAACGGGTGTACGGACTGAACCTCACTTCCGGCGAACACATCTATTCTTCACCCGCCTATTATCTGCAACAGAATGACGTGGTGTATGTGGAACCCAATGAAGTGAAAGCCCGTCAATCTACCGTCAACGGCAACAACGTGCGTTCCACCTCGTTCTGGATTTCGCTGGCATCGTTGCTGACTTCTGTGGCCATCCTCATTTTTAATTAATCACGTCCAATCTAAATATTGTATATCGTGGCAACTCAAAACAATATATCCAAACCTAAACAGGCGGATGACTTTATCCGTATACAAGATTTGTTCTACCTCTGTCTCAACAAGTGGTATTGGTTCGTCATATCGTTGGCTGTTACCGTCGGAGTGGCTGTCGTCTATCTTTTGACCACCCCGCCGGTATATACCCGTTCAGCATCGCTCCTTATCAAAGAGGATTCCAAAGGGAACTCATTGGGTGATGCGGCTGGTCTGATGGGAGACTTCGACCTCTTCCAGACCAACACCAACGTAAACAATGAAATACAATCGTTGCAGTCTCCTGCGGTAATGCTTGATGTGGTGAAACGCCTTCATTTGGACATCAGTTATCACACGGACGGAGGGTTTTACAAGAAAGTCTTGTATGGTCGAGATTGCCCCTACACGGTAGACTTTAACGAATTGCAAGACAACGAGAGCGTGGCTTTTACCATTAACCCCGGTCTTGATGGCCAAGTACTTCTGACGGATTTTTCTCGTAATGGTGAAGATGTGGCAGGAAAGATAACGGCTGTGTTGAATGACACAGTTGACGCCCCTATCGGAAAACTTGTTGTAAAGGTTGCGAACGATTCCGCCACCCATGATTCACCTGTTTATGTCTCACGCAGAGGATACCAAGATGCCACAGGCGACTATGCTTCCAACTTGTCAGTTACGTTGAGTGATGAGAAATCCACTGTCATCAATCTGTCATTCAAAGACGTGTGCATCCAACGGGCGGAGGATGTGCTGAATACGGTGATAGCCGTTTACAATGAGAACTGGATAAAGGACAAGAATCAAATCGCAGTTAGTACCTCGGCTTTCATTAGTGACCGTCTCGGTGTGATTGAGCAGGAACTTGGCAATGTGGATGAAAACATCTCCTCTTACAAGAGCGAACACCTTCTGCCCGATGTACAGGCCGCTGCCAGCATGTATATGGAACAGAGCAGCGAGACCAATGCGCAAATTCTGGCATTGAACACGCAGCTTTCCATGGCACGGTATATCCGCAATTACCTCACCAATTCCACCAGCAAGAACCAGCTGCTTCCGGCCAACTCGGGCATTGAAAGCCCTGGCATCGAGCAACAAATCCTGGCTATCCTGCGGGATATTAAGAAAGATATTGACAACGGGGAACAGCCGGGGGAAGCTGTGACCGCCGCTATGTTCCAGACCATGCGGGGCGCATTGGCGAAACAGAAACAAAACACGATTTCCGTTGATGATGTAACAGCAATGATTGCCGGACAGATCGGACAACTTGCGCCGATGGACGAAGAAACTGCCGACCTGTTCCAGCAGTTGGCAAAAAAGATGATTGAGAATGTAGGAAAAAACCATGAAGTTTAAGAAATATGTACCACCGCTTGTTATGTGGCTTGTTTTTGAAACGATTGCACTAACATTATGGCTTGCACTGGATAACATTTTTTATTTTTTCAATTTCTCTTATATTGGCACTGCGATTGCCGTTGGATTAGTTTTATATGGGCAGAAGAAACGATATGCCCGAAATGTAGTGCAGTTTGCAGTTGGCCTATGGGAAACGTTTTTTGGTTACCGGTATTATGCTGGATGCGGAGCCGGTGCTGGATCTGTTGGAAGAGCTCGATATTGCGGTAGTGGATGACTTGCTCTGCCATGAATCCATGCAGTTCCGCACGCCCACCCGAGCAGAAGGAACCGTATCGTCACGGCTGGCCTACCGTTTCCTGGATCTGAAAAGCGCCTCGCCTCTGTATGAACCGCAAAAGCCGCGGGGGGCACAGCTGAGTCAGATGGCGCGGGAGAATACGGCAGACGGGGTGCTGTTCTGTTTGATGAAGTTCTGTGACCCGGAGGCCTTTGACCAGCCTTTGGTGAAAAAAGACCTGGCCGCCCAGGGTATTCCCATGGTCAGCATCGAACACGACCAATTGGTAGAATCTGTCGGGCAGCTGCGTACACGCTTACAGGGATTTTTGGAAACCCAGTTGGCCTGAGAAGGGAAGGGGGTACCATGGTGTATTTAGGATTGGATATCGGCTCCTCCTCCTCAAAAGCAGTTCTGTTGGATGAGGACGGACAGATGATAGCGGCCCAGGTGGTAAACCTTGGCACTGGGACACGAGGACCCGGGCAGGCCCTGGAAGCTGCATATGCGCAGGCGAACTGTAAGCCGGAAAGAGTCCGGTATACTGTGGTCACAGGGTATGGAAGAATGACCTTCCAAAAGGCAGACCGTCAGATTACAGAAATCAGCTGTCACGCCAAAGGGGTGCGTCATCTGTCTTCTCAGGCTCGAACCATCATTGACGTAGGCGGCCAGGACACTAAGGCCATCCGTTTGGACGCCATGGGCGGAGTCGAGAATTTTGTCATGAACGACAAATGTGCTGCCGGTACCGGGCGGTTTTTAGAGGTGATGTCCCGCGTGCTGGACTGCCCGATCCAGGCGTTGTCTGACTTGGCACAGCAGGGAAAAGACCCGGTTTCCATCAGCAATTTGTGCACCGTGTTTGCTGAGTCAGAAGTGATCTCTCATTTATCCACCGGTGCTTCCCAGGCAAACGTCGCAGCCGGTGCAATCGATTCTATCGCAACTCGTATTGTTGGAATGGCAGGCCGGGTTGGGGGGGTGCCACAGGTGGTCATGACCGGCGGCGGCGCTTTGAACGGCGCCCTGGTTAAAGCATTGAGCCATCACCTGGGCTGCCCTGTGCAGGTGTTGGGAAATCCCCAAGTTATGGGTGCCTTGGGCGCAGCCGCTTTTGCAAGAGAGATGGCAAAAAAAGAATAGAACATTTAAAATGATCCGCCGGCAAGCAGAAACACGCTTGCCGGCGGATAGTTCTTTTTGATATTTCGTTGGAATCAGAGTTTCTGCATAAACTGAGAAGCTGCCTTCAGCATCATGCGCTTGGTGCCGATGTTGTCAAAGGCGACTTCCAGCAAGGCGTCTCCGCCCATTTTTTGTACCGACAGCACCATGCCGTTGCCAAAGGCCGTGTGCCGCACCATATCTCCCTTTTTCAGTTCCGGGAGCGGCTGGGCCTTGGGCGCCGGGGTCCGATATGCCGCACGGGTCGTCGGTCTGGCCGTCGCTGCGGGTCTCGCAGGCTTCTGGATCTGGGAAAAAGAGGTTTCTTCTGCGCCCCAGGGTTCGTCCAGGAAGGGATCCCGTCTCGGACGCAGGGGCCGTCCGCCAAACTGAACCAACTCTTCCGGGATCTCCTTCACAAACCGGGAGGGGAGGTTGGCAGAAGTCCGGCCAAAGAGCATTCTCTGGGCAGCGCAGGTCAAGTACAGCTTTTCCTTTGCCCTAGTCAGAGCCACGTAGCAGAGGCGACGCTCCTCTTCCAGCTCCTCCTCTTCGCCGATGGAGCGGAACCCGGGGAAGACCCCTTCCTCCATACCCACGGTAAAAACCACCGGAAATTCCAGCCCCTTGGCTGCGTGCATGGTCATGAGGGTCACGCAGTTATCGGTGTCCTCTACGCTGTCCAGGTCGGTATACAGGGCCACTTCATCCAGGAACCCACCCAGACTGGGTTCTTCTGCGTGCTCCAGGTAGCCGCTGATGGAAGAACTCAACTCGTGGACGTTTTCCAGCCGGGATTTGCTCTCGTTGTCTTTCTTGGCAGTGAGCATATCTGCGTAGCCGCTCTCTTGCAGCAACGTCTCGTAGAAAACAGGGAGGGGGGCCTCCTGGGACAGCTTCTGCATGGCTTGAATCAGGTCGGTAAACTTCCGGAACTTCGCCACGGATTTCTCCAGGGGTTTCCAGCGCTCTGCCTGGACCAGGACTTCCCAAAGGCTAAGGTCCTCCTGTACCGCAATTTCCCGGGCGGTTTCCAGGGTCTTGGCGCCAATGCCCCGGGGAGGGTTGTTCACCACCCGGAGCAGACGCAGGTCATCGTCGGGGTTGTGGATCACGCAGAGATAGGACAGCATGTCCTTAATCTCCGCTCGCTCGAAGAAGCGGAAGCCACCCACCACCCGGTAGGGGATACTGTTGCTTTTGAGCGCCATTTCCACCTGGTTGGACAGGGCGTTCATCCGGTAAAGTACCGCACAGTCCTTCCACTGTTTGCCCTCTCCATACGCCCGCAGCAGCTGGGAAGCAATATACATGCCTTCTTCCCGCTCGTTGGCGGCTGTATAGCACTGGACCTTTTCTCCGTCTCCATGATCGGTCCAGAGGTTTTTGCCCTTTCGTCCCCGGTTGTTGCGGATCACGGCGTTGGCCGCCTCCAGAATGTTTCCGGTAGAGCGATAGTTCTGTTCCAGACGGATCACTCGGGCGTTCTGGTACTCACTCTCAAAAGAGAGGATGTTTTCAATGGTGGCGCCACGGAACCGATAAATGGATTGGTCATCGTCGCCCACCACACAGATGTTTTTCCGGCCCCCTGCCAGGAGGCCGGCCAGAAGATACTGCAAGTGGTTGGTGTCCTGATACTCGTCGATGAGGACATAGCGGAACTTCCTCTGGTAGTAGGCCCGCACTTCTTCCTCCTGCTGCAGGAGGCGAACCGTGTGCAGGATGATGTCATCAAAGTCCAGTGCGCCGGCAGCCCAAAGTTTTTTCTGGTAAGAGAGATAGACGTTGGCGATCTTCTGCAGTCGGAAGTCATCTTTGGCTTTACACTGCTCCATGTAGTCCGGGGCCAATAGCATATCGTCCTTGGCCCGGGAGATATAGCCCAGGATAGAGCGGGGAGGGAAGGTCTTGTCGTCCAGATTCAGCTCTTTCAGACACTCTTTGATCACCCGAATGGAGTCATCAGTATCATAAATGGTAAAGGAGGAGGGGAAGCCTAACTTTTCAATGTCCCGCCGGAGGATTCTCACACAGGCGGAATGGAAGGTAGCCGCCCAGATATCCTGCGCTTCAGGCCCGATCTCCGCTTCCAGCCGCTGCTTCAGTTCTCCGGCTGCCTTATTGGTGAAGGTAATGGCGATCACCTGCCAGGGCATGGCCGGTTCCATGGCGCAAAGGAGACGAGCCCGGCTTTTTTCCTGCTGGGTAGGGGAAGGGGTATGAAAATAGCCCTCCAAAAATGCCAGGTCTTCCTCCGAGACGTAGTCCGGTACCTCTTGGGAGTCAGACCCCCGCCCATAACGGAGCAGGTTGGCAATGCGATGGATCAAAACCGTAGTTTTTCCGCTTCCGGCCCCGGCCAAAAGGAGGAGAGGACCTTCTGTGGTCAGTACCCCTTCCAGCTGCCGCGGGTTGAGGCGGCCAAATTCCCGGGCGATGATCTTCCGCCGCAGGGCTGCAAACTGCAGTTGTTTTTCTTGTGACAACATAATTTCACCATATCTTTCCGTAGTTCAATGGGTACCATTGTACCGCAAATCGCTACGGTTGACAACCGGTAGGGAACCTGGATTCTGTTCTCTTTTCGTTGCTGTTGCAACGATATTTTTTCGGCAATATGTTATACTAATTGTTTAGCAAACCCTGTAACAGGAGGCTCCTATGGAGAAACACACCCGAAAAAACATGATATCGCATCAACAGACCTTACAGAGGATCGGCGCTGTTTTGCTGGCCCTTGTGATCTGGCAGCTGGCTGCCATGAGTGTAGGGCAGCAGCTTCTGGTTCCGACACCCCTCTCTGTTGCGCAGAGGCTGTGCGGCATTTGGCTGGAGGACGGCTTCTGGTCGACCATTTGGTTTACCTTTCGAAAAATCGTCGCTGGTTTTCTTCTGGGCCTTCTGTTGGGTCTGATCCTGGGTGCCGCAGCAGGTCGCTTTCCACTCTTTGAGATCCTATTCCGGCCCTTTGCCGTCATGATTAAATCGGTCCCTGTGGCCTCCTTTATTGTCATTTGCCTGATCTGGATGTCCTCTTCCAAGCTGTCCGTCTTTATCTCATTCCTGATGGTGCTCCCCATTGTGTATACCAATATCCTGCAGAGCATCAAAAGTGTGGACCCTCAGATGCTGGAGGCGGTCAAGCTCTTCCGGCTGTCCTGGGGAAAGCGGCTGCTCTACCTGTGGCTGCCCCAGATGAAGCCCTACCTGATCTCCGCTTGTACCGTGAGCTTGGGTATTTCCTGGAAGGCCGGGATCGCTGCGGAAATCATTGGCATTCCCCCTGGGTCCATTGGTCAGATGTTCTATGATGCCAAGGTCTACTTTAACACCGTTGACCTGTTTGCCTGGACGGTCATTGTGGTGGCCGTCAGCGTGTTGTTTGAAAAACTCTTCCTTGCCCTGCTGAAAGGTTGTTATAGGAGGTTGGAACGACTGTGACAGATTTGGTTTTACATGAAATCAGGAAAACATACGGAGACAACGTAGTGCTGGATGGTTTCTTTGCCACGTTTCCGGCTGGCCTGTGCACCTGCATCATGGGACCCTCCGGCTGCGGAAAAACAACGTTACTACGCATCCTCCTGGGATTAGAGATACCCGACGCCGGAACCGTAACCGGGCGGCCGGACCGCTGCTCCGCAGTCTTTCAGGAAAATAGATTATTTGAGTCCTTTTCCGCCCTCTCCAATTTGTCCGCCGTAGCAAAGAGAGGGGATAAGGCCCTGCTGCTCCAGCATCTGGCGGAGCTGGGTCTGGAGGAAAGTGCCCATGCACCGGTCAGCACCCTCAGCGGCGGGATGAAACGGCGGGTCGCCATTGCCCGGGCAGTGCTGGTACCAGGCGAGCTGTTGGTGTTGGACGAACCCTTCACCGGGTTGGACCGGGAGACGAAGGAGCTGGTTCTCTCCTATGTAAAGCGGCACACCAAGGGAAGAACCCTGGTCCTGGTAACCCACGATCCAGCCGAACGGGATGCCTTGGCAGACCAGGTCATTGATATGACACCCCAATAAGCAAAAAACAGCGGTTCTCATTTCCGAGAACCGCTGTTTTTATCGATTATTCTTAGCGAACCAGGATGCCCGCAGCCAGATAGAGCACCGTGCTCAGGACAAAAGGAATGATGAGCAGGGGAATGGAGGTCTGGGCATACCGCACATTTTCAATTTCCGCCGCGGAGCAGGCCAAGGTTGCCTCCGAACCAAAAAAGCAGATGTGGGAACCGGCAGCAGTCGCGGAAATGATGGCCCCGGCAGTCAGCAGGAGGTTGCCTCCCAGAGCTTGGGCAATGGGGATGATAACAGGGAAGGAGATGGCGCAGATCCCCCAGAAGTTACCTGCCGCAACCGCCATCACTGTTACGATAAGAAAGGCGGCCACAGGGAGGATCTCTCCGGGCGCATGGCTGCCTTGGCGGCGCCGATCACAAACTCCGGCATGCCTAAGAGGTTGTTGATGTCCCGAAGAATAAACGCACTGGTCACAATAAACAGGACACCGATCATGTTTTTAAAGCCCACCATTACCGTGTCCAGATAAGCTCCGGCAGACATCAGTTTTTGCGGCAGATAGAGAACCGCACAAAAAACCAGACAGGCCAGGGTTCCGTAAAGGATCTCCCCCGTTGCGATGGTAATGGCCGTAACCAAAATCACCGGGAGAAGGAAGTTCAGTGCGTTCCCTTTGGCCTCTTCCTGCTTCTGATTCTGTATAGGTTCTGGCGTTTCCTTTCGCAGGGCTTCATATGCCTTCTTCATGGGTCCAAACTTGGGCAGGACTCCGGCAGAATACAGCAGTCCGCAGAGAAGGGCCGCCAGAGGATAAAACAGGAAGGGGAGGGCCTGCAAAAAGGTCTGCATGCCGGTCTCCGGTGTGCAGATACCGGTGGCCACCAGCTGGCTGATCATAAAGACACCCCAGGTGGATGTAGGAACGATCACGCAGACCGAGGAGGCGGTGGCGTTGCTGACAAAGGCCAGCATTTCCCGGGGAATCCGAAACCGGTCCGCTGCGTGCCGCATGGCGGTCCCCACAGAAAGAATGGACAGCCAGTCATCTACAAAGACAATGACCCCGAGGATCTATGCGCCGATCAGAGTACGGCGGACCCTTGCAGCGATGCGGGTAAACCCGTCGATGCCGCCGGAGGCTTCAAACAGGGCCACAAGACTTCCAAAGAATCCGCAGACCAACACCAGCCAGATCCAAAGGTCGCTGGCCATGACCCCGTATACCGTATCGATCCACGGTTTCATAAATCCCGGTCCGTAGAGCATCACCGCACCCACTACGGTACCGGCCAGAAGGGACGCTGCCGTCCGCCTGGTCAGAAAGACCAGGACAATGACGACCGCAACGGGCAGCAAACTGAAGATACCATACGATTCCATTGTACCTCACATCCTTCTTTCTATCTCTTTAGAACCATAGTACGGGAAAGAGGTCCTTTTCGTCAAGGAAAAGAACGAAAAGCAGAGGAAAAGAGGCAGAATCTTTCCTGTTTTTTCTTGACTTTTTCCCTCGATTTGCTATTGTGGATTCGCTTTGCGTTTCGACTGGAAAACCCCAGTCAATTCATTCTACGAGGCGGTCACCATGCGTTCCAAATGTTATGCTGCGTTTCGGCAGGAACCGGTCCTGATCATAGCTGCCATAGCAGCTTGTCTGTCCTGCTTTCTGGTTCCCTCCAGCGCGTCCTACCTTTCTTATATTGACCTGCGGGTACTCTGCCTGCTCTTTTGTCTGATGGCAGTGGTAGCAGGGCTGCAGTCCTGCCGTCTGTTTGATGTCCTTGCGGAGAAAATGCTCCGGGGGACCCACCGGCTGCGCACACTGGTGGTCATTCTGGTGCTCCTTCCTTTTTTCTCCGCCATGTTGGTCACCAATGATGTTGCCCTGATCACCTTTGTTCCCTTTGCCATCCTCATTTTGAAAACCATTGGGCACCAGGAACTGATGATCCAGGTGATCGTGCTGCAAACCATCGCCGCCAATTTAGGCAGCATGGATACGCCAGTGGGCAATCCGCAGAACTTGTTTCTCTATGCTCACTATGATTTGTCTGCCCCCCATTTCTTCCTGGCGATGCTTCCATTTTCCATTCTGAGCCTTGTGGGGCTTTTGGCTGCCTCTCTGCTGGTCCCCAAAACCGCCATCCAAGTCTCCTTTCCGGACTTTACCACCATTCCAAGCCGCAGAAAGCTGGCTATGTACCTGGGACTGTTCCTTCTGTGCCTCCTGTCTGTGTTTCGGGTGCTTCCCTATGGTGCGCTGACTGGAATCGTCCTGTTGGCTTTGCTCCTCATGGACCGTAATATGCTGGGGAAGGTGAACTACAGCCTCCTGCTCACCTTTGTCTGCTTCTTTATTTTTGCGGGAAATATTGGCGCCATGGAGCAGGTGAGGGACTTTCTCTCCTATCTCATGGGGCGCAGTGCCCTTCTGTCCTCCCTGCTGGCCAGCCAGGTCATCAGCAATGTTCCTGCTTCTGTTCTGCTGGCAGAATTCACCCAGGACTGGCAGGGGATGCTGGCAGGGACCAATCTGGGTGGCCTCGGCACCCTCATCGCCTCTCTGGCCAGTCTGATCTCCTTTCAGTTCTACGCTGCGCAGCCGGATTCCAAGCCCCTTCGCTATTTGCTCATCTTTACGCTGGCTAATATAGCCGGGCTGATCCTCCTGGTTCCTCTGGCCATTTTCCTGTAACACACAGATCAAAAGATGTCCCCTGGAGCAGAACCTATTGCGTTCTGCTCCAGGGGGCTGTTTTTTCCTTAGGAAAGGAGGTTCTGCTGTTTCATCGCCTCCCGCAGAGCAGAGAGGGGAGCGGGGTCCATAGAGACCAGCGGTGAACGGAGCACACCGCTGTCCAAGCCTGCCTCCCGCATGGCTGCCTTGATGGGAATGGGGTTTACCTGAGAGAACAGTGCCCTGGTCAGAGGCGCAGTACGAACCTGTAACTCTCTGGCGCCCGTCAGGTCTCCGCTTAAGAAGCGATGGGTCAGCTCCGTCATCTCCCGCGGCATCAGATTCGAGAGCACAGAAATGAGTCCTTTTCCACCCATAGACAGAATGGGAACGGTTTGATCGTCGTTGCCGGACCAGATATGGAGATGGTCGCCGCACAGGGCTAAGGTGTCTGCCAACAGGGAAAAGTCTCCGGAAGCCTCCTTGATGCCGTTGATCCGAGGATGCTGGCTCAAAATATGATAAGTCTGCGGGGTAAAGGAAAGCCCTGTACGGGAAGGAACATTGTAGAGAATGATCGGCAGGGAAGTCCCTTCCGCCAGGGTCTCATAATGGTGCACCAGCCCGCTCTGGGTGGTTTTGTTATAGTAGGGGGTAACCACCAGCAGACCATCTGCCCCAGCGTCTTCTGCGTGCTGACAGAGAAACAGGGCGGCAGCGGTGTCATTGCTGCCCGCTCCGGCGATCACCTTGCACCGTCCTCCCACCTGAGAAACGCAGACCTCCACCAGGCGACTGTGTTCTTGGGCGGTCAGGGTGGCGCTTTCTCCTGTGGTGCCGCAGACGCACAGCGCATCAATACCCGCTTCTACCTGCCGGTCGATCTGACGGCGGAAGGTATCGTAATCCACTTCGCCGGAGAGGTGGAAGGGCGTAATGAGCGCGGTGCAGGTTCCGGTAAAAACAGGGGGTTTCATAACGTCTCCTTTCTTGCGGGCGGGCCTGAAAAAAGCAGGCCCGGGCTGCTCTCCTACGAACTCATTCGTAAAGAAAACAACCCGAGCCTGCAAAATGGCGTTTCCTCAGCGGGGGAGGATGTACCCTTCTGCGCACAGAAGTTCAGCCAGCAGCACACCGCCGCCAGCGGCTCCCCGGAGGGTATTATGGGACAGGCCCACAAACTTGTAATCATACTGGGTATCGGGACGCAGACGGCCCAGGGTAATGGCCATACCACCTTCCAGATCCCGGTCCAGCTTAGCCTGGGGACGATCCGGCTCCTCAAAGTAGTTCAGGAACTGCTTGGGAGCGCTGGGCAGCTCCAGCTCCTGGGCCCGGCCACGGAAGGACTGCCAGCAGTTCTTGATCTCCTCTTCGGAAGGCTTATTGCGGAAGGACATAAAGACCGCCGCAGTGTGTCCGTCAGAGACCGGCACACGCAGGCACTGGGCCGTGATGGAGGGGGAGGAAGCGGAGACGATCCGTCCATTTTCCACGGTGCCCCAGACCTTCAGCGGCTCCTTTTCGGACTTTTCTTCCTCGCCGCCGATGTAGGGGATCAGGTTATCCACCATCTCAGGCCAGGTCTCAAAGGTCTTGCCGGCGCCGGAAATGGCCTGATAGGTGCAGACCAGAACCTTCTCCAGCCCATACTGGCGCAGGGGATGGAGGGCAGGAGCATAAGACTGGATGGAGCAGTTGGACTTAACGGCAATGAACCCGCGGGTGGTACCCAGACGCTTTTTCTGGTCTTCGATCACACGGATGTGCTCAGGGTTCACCTCGGGGATCACCATGGGGACATCTTCGGTCCAGCGGTGGGCGCTGTTGTTGGAGATCACGGGGCACTCCAGCTTGGCATAGGCCTCTTCCAGGGCGCGGATCTCTTCCTTCTTCATATCCACCGCACAGAAGACGAAGTCCACTGCGGCAGCGACCTTTTCTTTCTCTGCCTGGGCGTCCAGAACGATCAGGTTCCGGGCCTCTTCAGGCATGGGCGTCTTCATGGCCCAACGGCCGCCTACGGCTTCCTCGTAGGACTTCCCGGCGGAGCGGGCGCTGGCCGCCACCACCTTCAACTGAAACCAGGGATGGTTTTCCAGCAGGGTGACAAATCTCTGTCCCACCATACCGGTCGCACCAACCACACCAACAGCGTACTTTTTCATGAGAAGGACCTCCTGACATTTGTTCAAATTACCTGAAAACGGCGAATCCTGCCAGCGCGGGAAAACAGCAGTTGAAAAGCCGATGGTATTTGTACTATAATAAAAAAATCAATGCAAACCGTAATTTTTAAGATAGCATAGAGTATTTTTAATGTCAATGTACAGAAGGGCTTCCGATGGAAAAAGAGACCGTCAGCCGGCCTCTGCGTTCCCTGCCCCCATTCTATGCCGGAGAAGAGGTTCTGTGCTTCTCTGTGCCGGTATGGTTTGCAACTCTATAACAAGGATTGATCTCTATTAAAACATCAGATTTTTACTATGATTTACCCCCTGAGCTCATTGCGCAGACCCCCATTCCTCAGCGGGATGGTTCCCGTCTCCTGACGCTGAACAAAGAAACCGGAGAAACAGAGCATCATCATTTTTACGAGCTGCCCTCCTTCCTCCGGCCCGGGGACTGCCTGGTGCTCAATGACTCCCGAGTCCTGCCTGCCCGACTCATCGGCAAGCGCCAGCCAACCGGCGGTACCTGCGAAGTGATGCTCCTCATCGACCGGGGAGAAAAGACCTGGGAGTGTCTGGTACGCCCTGGCAAAAAGCTGCGGGAAGGGGCCGTCCTTTCCTTTGGAGAGGGCCGTCTCACTGCCCAGGTCACCAAAGTTCTGGACAACGGGAACCGGCTGGTCCGGTTTGACTACGACGGAATTTTCCTGGAAATTCTGGAACAGCTGGGAAAAATGCCCCTGCCTCCCTACATCAAGGAAGAACTTGAAGGCGCAGAACGGTACCAGACTGTCTACTCCAGGGAGGTTGGCTCTGCTGCCGCTCCCACCGCAGGCCTGCATTTCACCAAGGAACTGCTGGCCTCCATTGAAGCCATGGGTGTCCGCCTGTGCTACGTGACCCTCCACGTAGGCCTGGGTACCTTCCGCCCGGTGAAGGTAGACGATGTAGACCAGCATGAGATGCACAGCGAATACTGTACCATTTCCGCAGAAACTGCCGCGATCATCAACCAGACCAAGCGGGAAGGGGGACGGGTCATCTGCGTGGGGACAACCTCCTGCCGCACCATTGAAAGCTGGGCAGGGGAGGACGGCACCTTGCAGGAGTCCGCAGGATGGACCAACATCTTTATCTATCCCGGCTACCGGTTCAAAGTGATGGACTGCCTGGTCACCAACTTCCACCTGCCGGAATCCACCCTTGTGATGCTGGTGTCCGCCCTGGCAGGGAGAGCGCATGTACTGGCCGCCTACCAAGAAGCGGTGCAGGAACGCTATCGGTTCTTTTCTTTTGGCGACGCCATGTTCATTTACTAACTAAGAGGAGGAAACCTCGTGTTCACATTATTGAAAACCGAAGGGCGGGCCCGGCGGGGCACCCTGACCTGTGCCCACGGCACCGCACAGACCCCCGTCTTTATGAACGTGGGCACCCAGGGTGCCATCAAAGGTGCGGTATCCGCTCATGACTTAAAGGAAATCGGATGCCAAATCGAGCTGTCGAATACCTACCATCTCCACCTTCGCCCGGGAGACAAGCTGGTGAAGGAAATGGGAGGACTGCACTCTTTTATGCGCTGGGATGGTCCCATCCTGACGGACAGCGGCGGCTTTCAGGTCTTTTCTCTGGCTGGGCTGCGGAAGATTAAGGAGGAGGGTGTCACCTTCGCCTCCCACATTGACGGCCGCCGAATTTTCATGGGGCCGGAAGAAAGTATGCAGATCCAGTCCAACCTTGGGTCAGACATTGCGATGGCCTTTGACGAGTGCGTGGAAAACCCCGCCCCCTATGACTATGTGAAGCAGTCCTGCGAGCGAACCCTCCGCTGGTTGGAGCGCTGCAAAGTGGAGCACGACCGGCTCAACCAGCTGCCAGATACGGTGAATCCCCAGCAGATGCTGTTTGGCATCAACCAGGGTGGTACCTTCCCTGATCTGCGCATCTGGCATATGCAGAAGGCGGCCGAAATTCCCTGTGACGGCTATGCCATCGGCGGCCTGGCCGTAGGGGAGCCCACGGAGACCATGTATGAGATCATTGACGCAGTGGAACCCTATATGCCAAAGGACAAACCCCGCTACCTGATGGGTGTGGGAACCCCGTCCAACATCATCGAAGGAGTAGCCCGGGGTATCGATATGTTTGACTGCGTCATGCCTGCCAGAAACGCCCGCCACGGCAAACTGTACACCTGGGAAGGCACCTTGAATATCAAGAACGAAAAGTATAAAAATGACAGTCAGCCTATCGACCCCACCTGTGACTGCCCGGTCTGCCGCTCTTTTTCCCGGGCATATCTGCGCCACCTCTTTGCTGCCGGGGAAATGCTGGCCATGCGCTTGGCCGTTCTGCACAACCTGCACTTCTACAATACCCTCATGGTGCGTATCCGAGATGCGCTGGACCAGGGGAGCTTTGAAGACTTCCGGCGGGTGTATTCCACCAAGCTGAGCGGCCGCCTGTGAGCGGGAAAAAGCAGAAAAAAGGACTTGTCAAACCAGAGAATCTCTTTTATAATAAAGGGTAAGACTTATATTATCATCGGAGGGAAGAACCTTGGAAATTATACTGATACTGCTTGTGGTCTACATTGCGATTTTCTACTTCCTGAAAATGCGCCCTGAAAAGCAGCGCAGAAAAGAGCAGGAAGCCATGAAGAAAGCGCTGGTCCCCGGCGATTCTGTTACCATGATCGATGGTATGATCGGCAACATCTGCGCCGTGAAGGAAAAGACCGTGGTCATCGAGACTGGAGCAGACCGTGTACGTCTGGAATATGCCACTTGGGCTATCATGAATAAGGGTGTTTCTGTCGACCAGACCCAGCAGTAAGCATTTTCTGCATAAGGGAATCCCCTCCTCGCATAGAATCCATCAGTGATCCTGTGTGAGGAGGGGATTTTTTGAACAAAATAGAAAAGGAAGCCAAAGCAAGCCCGGAGATCCTCCGAGGAGCGGTCCTTCCGGTGTGTCTTGGGGCAGGGAGTGCGCTCTTGCTGCTGCTCTTGCTGTTGCTGCTCATGGCAGCTCTCATTTTAGGTGGAGCCATCCCGGAAACCGCTGCAGGACTGGGTATGAATCTTTACGCCGGGTGCTGTGCCTGGCTCGGTGGCCGGTTCGCCGTGCAGGCAGGGGCCGTTCATCCTTCCGTTGGCCGGGTGTGCTGGCTGGTCTTTCGCTGGCCAGCGACCTTGCTGCTCTTCCGATGGCTGCCCTTTGCCGGGGTTTCCATTCCGGTTCTGTTTTTTCTGCGAGGATGCTCTCTGTCCTACAGTATCGCAGCCCTGGCCTCTATACCCAGCGGTTTGCTGTATGCCGGAGTCCTCTTCGGCCCCTCCTGTCTGCTGGCTGTCCCAGCGTTCTTCCTGCTCGGTTCGGAGATCCTCCTGCGGAAAGCCAGCACGGAAGGGGAGACCCAGAGCCTGCTTCGTCGGGGTCTTCTTTGCGGGGGACTGTTTCTTCTCTCTGGGGTTGCAGAGTACGAGGCTTATCTTCCTTCTGTTATTTTTCGTTGCTTGCATCAAAGGGGGAGTGTGGGTATCATGGGGCAGGAAAGAAGGCGATCACATGATTGGTACAACGATCAAGCGTCTGCGAAACGCTGCCGGCATGAGCCAGGAAGAATTGGCAGCCCGCCTTTCGGTGGTGCGGCAAACGGTCTCAAAATGGGAGACCGGACGGTCGGTCCCTGATGCGGAGATGGTCATTCGTATCGCAGCGCTGTTCCAGGTCTCCGTACAAGAACTGCTGGGGATAGAAGAGGAAACCCATCCCGATGATCTGGCAAAGGAACTGGCCAGAGTCAATCAGCAGCTGGCCCAGCAGATGGAGGCAGCGCGCATTGGGAAACTGGCCGATCGAAAGCGAGGGATCATCCTGATGCTCTCGTTTCTGGCTCTGCTTGCAGCGCTGGCGCTTGACCGGCCTGTTGTCTCCGTGGTGCTGGTGGGGCTGTGTTTTCTTGGGGCGTTGTGGGTATTCTATCGCAACATAGGTCTGCTGACTCACGACACCACAAGTAGATCTTCCTTACCGTTCCTGCGGGCCATAACGGTTCTGAACGGCTTGTTTCTGATCCTCTGTGTAACGGGAGTCGTCCTGTGGCAAACAGGGGTGATCACAGGTTCTGAGCAGGAAGAGAAGCTTTTGGCCGCCGCTCTGATCAGCGGAGTCATGGTGTTTTCCAGCATCATTGCGCCCAAACTACCGTTTAACCGCTACGTAGGGCTGCGCTTGCCGTGGACTGTTCAGGATGAAGAGACCTGGAATATTGCCCACAAAACACTGGGGATCACGGCGCTGCCCGTGGCTGCGTTTTATCTTGCAGCAGCGTACATCACAGAAGCCTTTGACTTGGTCACGCTCATTAGTGTGTTGGTATGGATCGGCTGTCCGGGGCTCATTTCGCTCTGGTTTTTCCGGCGAAAGTATCACGGATCCTGATGATCCCGCAGCCCCCGCAAGTTTTCCTTGTGTTTTAGACTGGGGAGGGATATAATAACCCAAACGCATACCAGGATATGCTCCCATTGTGGAGTATATCTTTTCTCGCACATAACTTCGCAAAATATGTATTTTGCGAAGTTGGAGGTTAGAAAAGAAAAGAAAGGAATACTCTATGACAGACCATCCCACGTCCATTTCACCCTTATTGCAGGAATTTCTGGACTACCACGAATCCATTCTGTCCCATTCCGCAAAAACGGTCAACGAATACTACTTTGACCTCCGTGCTTTTTTTCGTTACATCAAACTGCGGCGAGATCCTTCGCTGGCAGAGATACCGTTTCAAGAGATCCCCATTGACGACGTAGATCTGACCCTGGCGGCCAGCGTACAACTCTCCGAGATTTATGGATTCCTTACCTTTTTAGAAGGCAGCAACGGTTCTGCGAAAGCGGCAGCTTCCACCCGGGCCAGAAAATGTGCGTCCATTCGCTCCTTCTATCACTATCTTTGCGTCCATACCAATCGGATTGCAGAAAATCCTACTCAAGCACTGAACAATCCAAAACTCCGGAAATCCCTCCCGCGCTACCTCTCCCTGACGGAAAGCATCCGTTTGCTGGAAGCTGTATCTGGGCCCAATGAGGTGCGGGACTACTGCATCCTTACCCTGCTGCTCAACTGCGGCCTCCGGGTCAGCGAAGTGGTTGGGCTGAACCTCCGGGATATCCGGGACGATACTGTGCGGATTCTTGGCAAAGGAAATAAGGAACGGCAGCTCTATTTGAATCAGGCCTGCCTGGATGCGCTGCAAGCCTATCTCGCCCAACGGCCGGACCCAAAAGACGATCCCAGACATAAAGATGCCCTCTTCGTCTCTCGGAATAAGACCCGCCTCACCACAAGGGCGGTAGAAAACATTGTACGGAAAACAGTCCTCAAAGCGGGGCTGGACCCGGCTTACTCCCCTCATAAACTCCGTCACACCGCCGCTACTCTGATGTTAGACCACGGCGTAGACATCCGCACCCTACAGGATGTTCTGGGCCACGAAAACCTGGGCACCACTCAGATCTACACTCACGTCTCCGATTCCAGCCTGAAAACCGCCATGGACGCCAATCCATTGGCCAAAGTGAAAAAAAGCGATCACGAATCAATCCCCAACGACTGAAAAAGCCCCCTGCCTCCGTATGAAACGGAGGATAGGGGGTCTAACTTGATTATAAAGAAGGCGATTGTTTTCAAAGTGAAAAGAATAAATTCAGATGGTCAGACCATAGTCTGTAAAGAGGGTCTGTAAAATCTCCTCTGTGCTGCGGGGTGCTGCGCAAAGGGACTGAATATAGTCAGCCGTCTCCCTCACTTTGTCGATATTATACTGGGCCAGTTCTCCCACGTCTTCTGCTGCCTCTGCGTGAGAGGGGACAAAAAGGGCCGCCTCCATTCCCTTCACCAGCTCCAGAGTCTTGAGATAGGCATCCACATCGTAGAGAACGCCGATCCGGTATTTTTCCAGGGTCTCTCGGCTGGACAGACAATCCGCTAAAAACACCACATTGTCCGGAGTTCGGTAGCCCACCATATCAAAAAAATGCCCCGGCAGCGGTATGATCTCAAAGCCCTCCGGCATGCAGTCTTCGGTCAGGGGTTCTGCGCTGCTTCCCTGTGCCAGCAGGAATTTGTGTCTCAAGTCTTTGCAGGGGAAACCACCGTAAAGAAATGCCGGCTCCAGGATGGTGTGGCGGGTAAAGTCGCACTCGATCCCCGGGGCATAGATCTTGCACCCAGTCTGGTCCTGTAAGTATTTGTTGCCCCCGATGTGGTCGGCGTTGGAATGGGTGTTATAGATGGCCGTCAGCCGCCAGCCTTTTTCCTCCAAGAGTTTCCGTATTTTTCTCCCGGCGTCCTTGTCGTTGCCGCTGTCGATCAGGCAGACATCCGTATCATTCAGGCGGACCAGTCCAATCTTGGCGGGAGACTGGATATAGTAGGTCCGTTCTGCCACTTGAATCAGCTCATACATAGCCATGCTCTCCTTCCGTGGTTTGTTTGTCCCTCCCCTCTCAGGTCTGAGGGGGGACAGATAAGGAAAAGCCCTGAACCGTTGCGGTTCAGGGCTTTTCATTCTGGCGGAGAAGGAGGGATTCGAACCCTCGAGACCCTTTTGAGGCCTACACGATTTCCAATCGTGCGCGCTCGACCAAACTACGCGACTTCTCCATTTCTGATTTTTTCTTGTTCCCTTTCGAAAGGCAACATCGATAGTATAGCAGACATCCGGAAAAAGTCAAGAGGAAAATGAAAAAAATTGAAATTTTTTTGCCTTACCTCTCCCCTTGCATCCTGTTTGGATTCAAGTTACAATACACCTGTGCAACGATATAAAGGAGAACCCTTATGGAACAAGAACACAAGCGAAGAATCCGCTATAAAGGAACCCACCCTCGCACCTTTCAGGAGAAATACAAGGAACTCGATCCTGAGCGGTACCAGGAGGATGTGAATAAAATCATAGAAAAAGGAAAAACCCCCGCTGGAATGCACATTCCCATCTGTGTCAATGAGATCCTTTCCTTTCTCAATGTACAGCCTGGACAGGTTGGTCTGGACGCCACCCTGGGCTACGGCGGCCACTCCAGGAAGCTGTTGGAATGTCTAAATGGCCAGGGGCATCTCCACGCCACCGATGTGGACCCCATTGAGATCGAAAAAACCAAACGCCGGCTGGAAGGGCTGGGATATGGTCCCGGCCTTTTTTCCGCCCATCGTATGAACTTCTCCGCTGTGGATCAGATCGTTCCCCCGGAAAAATTTGATTTCGTTTTGGCGGATCTGGGCGTTTCCTCCATGCAGATCGACAACCCGGAACGGGGCTTCACCTTCAAACAGGACGGTCCTTTGGATCTTCGTCTGGACCCGACAGCTGGCGTCACCGCCGCCCAGCGGCTCCGGGAACTGAACCGGGAAGAACTGGAAGACATGCTGCGGGAAAACGCTGATGAGCCCTACGCCAGTCAGATCGCAAAAGCCATCGCCGCTGCGCTGAAAAGAGGCGGGGCCATCGAAACCACCCGACAGCTGGCGGCGTGCGTGGAAGGGGCCCTCTCCTTCCTCCCTGCTAAGGAACAAAAAGAAGCGGTCAAGAAGTCCTGCCAGCGGACCTTTCAGGCTCTGCGGATCGATGTGAACAGTGAATTCGAGGTTTTATATACCTTTTTGGAAAAGCTCCCCTCCATTGTCAAACCCGGTGGGAAGATCGCCATCCTCACCTTCCACTCCGGAGAGGATCGTCTGGTCAAGCAGGCCTTTCGGAGCGGATACCGGGAAGGGGTCTATTCTGACTTTGCCAGAGAAGTCATTCGCCCCTCCCGGGAGGAATGCAGCAGAAATCCCCGGGCCCACTCCACCAAGATGCGTTGGGCCATCCGGGCGTAAAGGAGGTGCCAGCAACCTATGACCCTGAAAGAAATCAACCTGGGCGACACCGTTGTGATCACAGCGGTGGGCGGGGAAGGCTCCCTCCGCCAGCACTTTCTGGATATGGGCGTTATCCCCGGTGCAGAAGTCACCTTGACCAAATACGCTCCTCTGGGTGACCCTATGGAGCTGCGAATTCACGGGTATGAACTTACCCTGCGTCTGGCCGACGCAGAAAAGATCACCGTCTCCCCTCCCCAACAGTATCACCATTCCAAGGATGAATCATACCCTACCGAGTATTTCGGCCACGTAAAGCTGCGGGAACACCCCGGACTGGGCGAGGGCGGCAAGTACCACGTAAAGGCAGAGGAATGTCCCCTGCCCGAGGGGACTCAGCTCACCTTTGCCCTGGCGGGCAACCAGAACTGTGGAAAAACCACCTTATTTAATCAGCTGACCGGCTCAAACCAGCATGTGGGCAACTTCCCCGGTGTCACGGTGGATCGGAAGAGCGGCACCATCCGGGGGCACGAGAACACCCTGGTCACCGACCTGCCAGGCATCTACTCCCTCTCCCCTTACACCAACGAGGAGATCGTTTCCCGGCAGTTCATCCTGAATGAAAAGCCTACCGGTATCATCAATATCGTGGACGCCACCAACATTGAGCGTAACCTCTACCTGACCATGCAGCTCATGGAGCTGGACGTGCCCATGGTGCTGGCTCTCAACATGATGGATGAAGTGCGCGGAAATGGCGGCTCGATCCATATCAATGAGATGGAAGATATGCTGGGAATCCCCGTGGTTCCCATTGCTGCGTTTAAAAATGAAGGCGTAGCAGAGTTGGTAAATCACGCCCTGCACGTGGCCCAGTACCAAGAGCGTCCTGGCCGGACCGACTTCTGCGATAAGAATGACCACGGCGGCGCAGTCCATCGATGTCTCCACGGTATCATGCACCTGGTGGAGGACCATGCAAAAGCAGCCGGTATCCCGGTGCGGTTTGCCGCCAGTAAGCTGGTGGAGGGTGACCCGCTCATTCTGGACGCCCTGCACCTGACCCAGAACGAAAAGGAAATGCTGGAGCATATCATCGCTCAAATGGAAGAGGAGCGGGGCCTGGATCGGGCCGCCGCCATTGCGGATATGCGTTTTTCTTTCATCCAAAAGCTCTGTCAGCTCACAGTAGTTAAGCCAAGAGAGAGCAAAGAGCACGAGCGGAGCCGGAAGATCGACCGGCTGCTCACCGGTAAATACACCGCCATCCCCTCCTTTGTCTGTATCATGGGTCTGGTGTTTTTCCTCACCTTCCATGTCATCGGCGCCTGGCTCCAGAAGTGGCTGGAAACCGGGATCGGCTGGCTGACCGACTGGGTGGATGGGCTTCTTACTGCCTGGAACATCAACGACGTGCTCCACTCCCTAGTGATCGACGGCATTTTCAACGGAGTGGGCAGCGTGCTGAGTTTTGTACCCATCATCGTAACACTCTTCTTTTTCCTGTCCATGTTGGAAGACAGCGGATATATGGCGCGCGTGGCGTTCGTCATGGATAAGCTCCTGCGGAAAATCGGTCTGTCCGGACGAAGCATCGTACCCATGCTCATCGGCTTCGGCTGCACTGTCCCCGGCGTTATGGCCAGCCGGACCCTTCCTTCCGAACGGGACCGAAAGATGACCATCCTTCTGACTCCCTTTATGAGCTGCTCGGCCAAACTTCCCATTTACGGGTTCTTTACCGCTATCTTCTTTCCAAACTATGCCGGCCTCATCATGGTAGCCCTCTATTTCTTCGGTATTCTGGTTGGAATTCTGGCTGCTCTCCTTTCAAAAAGTACCATCTTTAAAGGGGAAGCCGTTCCCTTTGTCATGGAGCTGCCCAACTACCGGATGCCCGGAGGAAAAAATGTAGCCCATCTTCTGTGGGATAAGGCCAAAGACTTTTTGCAGCGGGCCTTTACCGTCATCTTCCTGGCTACCATTGTTGTGTGGTTCCTGCAGACCTTTGATTTCCATCTGAATATCGTGACAGACTCCCAGCACAGTATGCTGGCTGTCATCGCAGGTCTGATCGCACCTCTCTTTGCCCCTCTCGGGTTCGGAGACTGGCGGATCTCTACCGCCCTGATCGCCGGGTTCATGGCCAAGGAGAGCGTAGTCTCTACCCTGTCTGTGCTCTTTGGCGGGGCAGAACAGCTCCTGGCTGCACTGACGCCCCTGGCTGCGGCCTCCCTTTTGGTGTTCTGTCTTTTGTATACTCCCTGCGTGGCTGCCATTTCTTCCATCAAACGGGAGCTGGGGACCAAATGGGCAGCAGGGGTGGTCTTTGGACAGTGCGTTATAGCCTGGATCTGTGCGCTGGTCATCCGTCTTCTGGGGATGGCATTGGGGCTGGGCATATGAACCCGCAAAGTCTTGCGCTTCTGCTGCTGATCGTAGTGGGGGCCATTGCTGCGCTGCGCTTTCTCCGAAAACGGAAAGGGAGCTGCGCTGGCTGCGGCCACAGCTGCAGTCATTGCGCCGAGTGTTCCGTCTGCCGCCAGAGGAAGAACCAGGACCCTGACCGCCAGGACAATGTATAAGGAATCCCCTTTCCTGTCTCTGTACCGGAGGGACAACGTACAGACGTTGCTCCTCCGGTTGCGTTTGGTTTTTCCGGATCATTCCAGAACCAGCGGCTGAAATTGCATCATTGACAGCGCCCAAAGGCAGACGGTATGATAGGAACAAAGGTCACCGTTCATAAAGAAGGTGTCATATGAAGGTCATTTGTATCGGCATTCCAACACATATGGTTACGATCCTCGCTCCTGGCTGGGCGGCCGCTATGACCCTGACAGCCGATGGGTGGATATTCTGGCCGCAAAAACCGGATGGACGGTCTGGAACTGGGGTGAAAACGGCCAGGAGATCCCTTTGTCTGCCCCTGTTCTTCCCAAAGATACGGATCTCTTGATCCTCATGCTGGGCAGCAATGATCTGCTGCAGGGCCGCAGCCCGGAAGAGGCTGCAAAACGGTTAGAGGGGTTCCTGCAGGGCCTTCCCCTGGCAAGGGAAAAGATCCTGCTGATTGCACCGCCTCCCTTCTCCCCAGGGGCATGGATACAGGAACAGCAGCTGATCGATCGTTCTCACCGGTTTGCCCAGCTCTGCCGGGCCCTGGCTGGTCAGCTTGGGCTGCGCTTTGCCGATGCTGGAAGGTGGAAGATCTCTCTGGCCTATGACGGCGCACATTTTACGGAGCAGGGCCACCAGGCTTTTGCTTCTGGACTTTTGGAGGTACTAATATGAAACGACTCCTTTCCCTTCTTCTCTCTCTTCTCCTGCTGCTGGCCGGATGCGGCAGCGGCTCTGCCGGCACTGGATACCAGCAGATCAGCCAGGAGGAAGCAAAAGCAATGATGGACATGCAGGAGGTCATCGTTCTGGACGTACGGGAACAGAACGAGTACGACAGCGGCCATATCCCCGGCGCTGTCCTCTTGCCCGTGGGGACCATCGACGAAACCACCGCCGCTGATGCCATCCCTGCAAAAGATGCCACCGTGCTGGTCTACTGCCGCAGCGGAAACCGAAGCAAGACTGCAGCCGCCGCTCTGGCAAAGCTTGGCTATACCAATCTCTATGAATTCGGAGGCATCAACACCTGGCCCTATGAGACAGAGCCATGAGTGAACAGTTTGAATGTGGAATCCTTCCGCCTCAGGCAGCAGAGTCCCCCATGACACTGCTGGAACTTTTCGCCAATGGCTGCCAAACAATTCCCAAGGAACCAGGGATCTATTGGGTTTTGCTCCCGGAAGGAAGGTCAGTCCATTTCCATTCGAAACGCTATCACCCCAGAGCAAAGCTCTACTCTATCCCAACACTTCGTAAAAAATTTGAGCGCTGTGCTGACCACAGGATCCTCTATATCGGGAAAGCGGAAGGAAGGCGTGGGCTTCGTCAAAGAATCAAACAGTACATGGCATACGGACAGGGGATTGGAATGGTCCATCAAGGCGGTCGGGCGATTTGGCAAATCGAAAATGCTGAGCATCTTTTATTGGCATACGAGGTCTGCGAGAACCCAAGCCTGCGTGAAGGACAACTTTTACAGGCATATCGAAAGAAAAACGATACTTATCCTTTGGCCAACTGGCGTGGATAAGAGACAGGATGTGAGGAGACCGTTTATGATTCGGGATATTTGCAAAGATGAAACCTTTCTGGCCCAGAAGGCCGAGCCTGCTACACCAGACGACCTGCCCGTTGCCGCAGACCTGCTGGAAACTTTGGCACACCACAAAGCGGGCTGTGTGGGTATGGCAGCAAACATGATCGGCGTGAACAAGCGTATCATCGCCTTTGACAACGAAGGCAGCTACATGGTGATGTTTAATCCGGAGATCATCAAAAAGTCCGGCCCTTACTCAGCAGAAGAGGGCTGCCTCTCCCTTACCGGAACCCGCACGGCCAAGCGGTTTCAGTCCATCAAGGTCCGCTGGCAAAACGAAAAATTCCAGGAGCGTCTGAAAACCTTCACCGGCTGGACCGCCCAGATCATCCAGCACGAAATCGACCACTGTGAGGGAAGGATCATATGAAAAAATGCAGGATCACCGTTATGCGTATCACCCGGTACGAAGACTTGATGGCCCAATACGAGAATCCCATCTCCCACGCCTGCGATATGGAGGTGGGACAGGTCTTCCTTGCCAACGGCTGGGAAAAACCGGAGGGATTTTGTCCCAGTGCATGGGACACCCTCTCTCCTTTCGTATTGGCCTTGAGCCACGGGGCAGAAAACTTCTACGACGGGTGGATGAAGGATCCCAGATCCGCCATGCTCTCCTGCAACGATGGTTTCCGGCCTGTGAGTTTTCTGGTGGAGGCCCTGGACGAGGATGCAGAGTAAGGAGGAACTGTCATGTTTGAACACAAAGTGGCTGTCGTTACCGGCGGAGCCAAAGGCATCGGCAAGGCCATAGCCGAAGAATTTCGCAAGGCCGGAGCCATCGTCTGCGTCATTGATCTTCTGCCCAACGACTACTATGTGGGAGACCTGGCTGACCAAACCGTTTTAGAAGCCTTTGCCCGCCAGGTCATCAAGGACTATGGCCACGTGGACTATCTTATCAACAACGCCCTGCCCCTTATGATGGGCCTGGATGAATGCACCTATGAAGCGTTCAACTATGCCCTGCGGGTAGGGATCACGGCCCCTTTTTACCTTACCAAGCTGTTCGCTCCCCACTTTGCCCCTGGTGCGGCCATCGTGAACATTTCTTCCTCCCGGGACCGAATGAGTCAGCCGCAGACTGAAAGCTACACCGCAGCCAAAGGCGGTATCGCTGCCCTGACCCATGCCCTGGCCGTGAGCCTGGCGGGCAAAGTGAGAGTCAACTCCATTTCGCCTGGCTGGATCGACGCCGAATATACGGTCTACCAGGGGCCCGATGCGTTCCAGCAGCCTGCCGGACGGGTTGGCAACCCCATGGACATTGCCAATATGGTGCTCTATCTCTGCTCTGAGAAAGCGGGCTTTCTCACCGGGGAGAACATCTGTATCGACGGCGGCATGACCCGTCAAATGATCTACCACAACGACGGCGGATGGACACTGAACGAGCCCAACGGCTGACCAGCCGCAGCTGAAACCGATCACAAGGAGGTCTCCCTTATGTTTGGACCAAACCCGGACGATATCCACCCCAACGAGAATATCCCCAGCGTCTGCTATATCAAAAACGTCATCACCCGGCCCACGATCCAGGTCGGCGACTATACTTACTATGACGATGCCGCCACCGGCGGCGAGGACTTTGAAGTCCATGTGACCCACCACTATGACTTCATCGGAGACAGGCTTATCATCGGAAAATTCTGCGCCATTGGAAAAGGGGTAGAGTTTATTATGAATGGCGCCAACCATCCCATGAAAGGACCCACCACCTATCCCTTTTATATTTTTGGGCATGGATGGGAAAAGGTGATCCCCGGCCCGCAGGATCTGACCTTCAAAGGCGATACCATCGTGGGCAACGATGTATGGATGGGGCAAAATGTCACGGTCCTGCCCGGTGTCCACATTGGCGACGGCGCTATCATCGGTGCCAACTCTGTGGTGGCCAGCGATGTCCCGCCCTATGCCATCGCAGCGGGAAACCCCTGCCGTGTCATCCGTCCCCGCTTCGACCCGGAAGTGACCCGCTGCCTGCAAGAACTCCGGTGGTGGGACTGGGACCCGGAAAGGATCTTTCGGAACCTGGAAGCACTGTGCAGCGGTGATCTCACGAAACTTCTCTGCATCGCACCGTGAGGAAAGGGACCCGGATGGGACGCCCCCTTCTCTCTGGTACCCACGGACTGCTGCGCCCTGAATCGGTGGCCCGGCTGGCGCAGGCTGGTTTTTTCGTGAAAAGAATCCCCCTTGAGCCGGCGGGTCTGCCGGTTCAAGGGGGATTGTTGTGACACACTGAGTCCCCTGGAAAAGGGGTTACTGTGCGCTTCCTCTCTCGCAGGAGAGGATCACGCCGCCTTCCAGTTCAAATGTATCGGTTTTCACGATGTGAGACTTGCCCACCCGGATCTCCTGGGTGCCCAATTCACTGGTCAGGTTGTTCTTGACTGTTCCCTCGATGGTGAAGACAAGGTCATAGTCTCCTGCTTCCCGGAGCTTCAGGGTCGCCGCCGTGGTCCCAGGCTGAACCTCCAGCATGTACTCTGTTTCCGTCACCGGGGTGGCTTCCACTTTGGTGATTTTGGCATCCAGCATTTCATTGGATGCCATCAGCTGGCTGGGCAGCTGGCTCTCGATGAATTGGTAGACCTCTTCGTCTACACCCTTTACCTCTACGGTGTAGACCACGGGGACGCCTGCGCCGCCGATGGGTCCGCGGTTGGATGTCAGCTTATATCCCAAGAGAGCGATCACTGCGAGAATCAGGATGATCGCAATCAAGTCAATGATATTCAGTTTGCCGAACAACTTTCCTTTTTTGTCGATGACACTCATGGTAAACCTCCGTTGCTTGACCATTTTTCCAAACCATTGTATAATATTATCTCGTATTTCACAAGTCTTTTTTCGGAGGCGTCTGTATGAAAGTGCTCCATCTCATCAGCGGCGGAGATACCGGCGGGGCCAAGACCCATGTTCACACCCTGCTTGCCGGCCTTACGCCCAAGATCCAGGTCCGTATGGTTTGTTTTACAGAGGGCCCCTTTACCCAGGAAGCCAGAGCCCTTGGCATCGATACCCAGGTGATCACCGGGCATAACTTCCTCTCCACCCTCAAGAAACTGGTTCGGATGGTAAAAGAAGAGAAGTACGACATCATTCACAGCCACGGCGCACGAGGAAATATGATGTCTGCCCTGCTGGCCCGGAAGACCGGCCTGCCCACGGTCTCTACCGTCCACAGCGACTATCGCCTGGACTACCTGGGCCGCCCTGTTTCCCGGGTGACTTACGGGACCATCAACACCTTTGCTCTGCGCCGGATCGACTATCGCATCGGCGTATCCGACGCCATGGTGGATCTTTTGATCTCCAGAGGGTTTGACCCGGAACGGCTGTTTTCCATTTACAACGGTCTGGATTTCACCCCTCGCACACCTGCCATGGACCGCCAGACATTTTTCCGCTCCGTGGGGCTGGACGCCGACGACACTTGTGTGGTGGCCGGGATCGCAGCCCGCCTGAATCCTGTGAAAGACATTGCCACCCTCATTCGTGGCTTTGCCATCGCCCACGCCTCCTTCCCTGCCCTGCGCCTGCTCATCGCCGGTGACGGCGAGGAGCTGGAGAACCTGAAAAAGCTGGCCAAGGATTTGGGGGTGTCCAAAGAGGTCTGCTTTGCCGGTTGGATCTCGGACACCGACTCTTTTTATCACGCCATTGATATCAACACCCTGACCTCTATCTCGGAGACCTTCCCCTATGCTTTGACGGAAGGGGCCCGGGCTGCTCTGCCCACAGTGAGCAGCAAGGTGGGCGGCGTATCCTATCTCATCGATCACGGGTCCAACGGCTTCCTCTTCCCAGCAGGCAACGCAGAGGATCTGGCAAACCATCTGCTGACGCTGGCCAAAGACCTCGCCCTGCGGAGAACCATGGGGCAGCGTCTCTATGAAAAGGGCAAGCGGGACTTTTCCATCGACGCAACCATTCAGCGCCAGCTGGAGATCTACGAAACCATTCTTCGCTATGAGCGCAAGGGCAGAGACCGGGTGGTGATCTGCGGCGCCTATGGACGGGGCAACGCAGGCGACGACGCCATCTTACTGGCGATCCTCTCTGAGCTGCGGGAGATCGACCCTGACCTCTCCTTCCAGGTCTTCTCCAGAAATCCCCTGGATACCAGAATGAACTATCGGGTCAATGCCTTCTATACCTTCCATTTCTGGAAAGCCCTCTACTATTTCAAGCACGCAAAACTCTTCATTAACGGCGGCGGGTCCCTCATGCAGGACGTTACGTCCTACCGGTCCCTTTGGTTCTACCTCTGGACCCTGACTGCCGCAAAACGCAGCGGTTGTCCTGTGGTCATGTACGGCTGCGGCATTGGCCCTATCCGCAACAGCAGGAACCGGAAGCGGGCCACTCAGGTGATGAACCGCTGCGTGGATTCCATCACCCTCCGAGACCCCGACTCCAAAAAAGAGCTGGAGGTGCTGGGGGTGACCCGGCCTTCCATCTCCCTGTCCGCAGACACCACTGTGATCCTCCCTGCCGCGCCCTCTGATGTGGTGGATGGTATTCTGGACAGCTGCGGTATCCCGCCCCGGGGGAACTATATTGGCTTTGTTCTCCGCCCGTGGCCCGGCTTTGAGGACAAGGTGGACGCACTGGCGGCCGCGGCCGACTACGTCTATGCGACCTACGGTCTGACGCCGGTATTCTTCCCCATCGAGCCCCGTCTGGACGTTGCTGCGGCCCAGCGGGTCATCCAGAAGATGCAGCACCCCAGCCATATCATCAAGGATGCCTACACCGCTGCCCAGACCATCGGCATCCTCTCCCGGATGCAGGTGGTGGTCTCCATGCGTCTGCACGGTCTGATTTTCGCCGCCGGCCAGGGCGTGCCCCTGGTAGGGATAGTTTACGACCAAAAAGTGAGCTCCTTCCTCTCTTACGTGGGGCAGGATCTTTACGAAGATCTGAATACGCTGACCGAACCAAGACTGAAAGAACTCATTGACGGTGCAGTCTCCAGAAGCAATGATCCTCTCTTCCTCTCTGAAAGTGTGGACAAGCTCCGTCAGATGGAAGCGGTCAACCGGCAGGTCCTGACAGAGTACATCAGAAGAGACCGGGAAGAAAGGCAGGAATAACATGGAAAGCAAACTCCGAGAAGCGCTGAAAATGGAACTGCACCCGGTTGCTGTCCTGCGCTTTCCCGCCCTCCCCCTTGGGTATGCCGCGCTGCACAAATCCCGTCCCGGCTGTGTGATCGCCGGGATCGAAGAGGCAGCACGAGGAGAAACCGTTGTGTTCATGGCAGAAGAGAAGGGGTGTTCCGGTGGGAAGGTCGGGTTGGGCTTTGTTTCCGATCCTCCGGACTCTCTGGCTTACTTTCTCTCCAACGGAAACCAGGCCCTGCCCGGGCTCCGCTATAAGAAGGATCATGCCCTGGGCGATGCCTACGTCCAAAGCCTGCCGAAGGCATCGCCTGCGCCCTGCCTCGTGTTCAAACCTTTGCATGAACTCACACCCGAAGAGACGCCGGTCTCGGTCATCTTTCTGGTCAATGCAGACCAGCTTTCCGGCCTTGTCACGCTGGCAAGCTACGACCAGCCCATACAGGACAGCGTAAAGATCCGTTTTGGCGCCGGCTGTGCCCAGTCTGTCCTCTACTCTGTGTGCGACAGTGAGGAGGGCAATGACTGGTGTACCATTGGTATCACCGACCCTTCCGGCCGGGTCCACCTGAGCAAAGACCTGCTGTCCTTCTCTATGCCCTATCAACGGTTTTTGACCATGGAGTCCCATGTAGAAGGGAGTTTTCTCTCTCTTCCCCTTTGGAAGACCATCCAAGACCGTATATAAGCCCCCTGTTTTCGGCGCTGCCGGTTGCGTTCCGGCAGCGCCGCTTTTTCCTCTTCCTCCAACCTATTGACAGGCAGAAGCCATTGAGTTATAACAGGTCCTAAGCAGTCATGAAAGAAGGTGGATCCCTTGCAGATGGAAACCGATCGTTTGATTCTCAGACCGTGGGAGCCCTCCGATTCGGAGGCTCTGTACAGATATGCCAAAGATCCGCGCATTGGCCCTGCAGCAGGCTGGCCTCCCCACAGCAGTGTGCAGGAGAGCAAAACCATCATTGAAACAGTCTTCTCGGCTCCGGAGATCTATGCGGTTGTCCTGCGCCAAACCGAAGAGCCGGTGGGATGCATCGGCGTTCTCTGGGGGGACCAGGCCAATCTCCCCCTCTCCCCGGGGGAGGGCGAGCTGGGCTATTGGGTCGGGGGGCCCTACTGGGGGCAGGGACTCATTCCGGAAGGGGTACAGGCTGTGCTCCGCCATTGCTTCCTGGAGCTTGGCTGCCCTGGACTTTGGTGCGGGCACTACGACGGCAACCGAAAATCCCAACGGGTCCAGGAGAAGTGCGGTTTTCTCCCCCAGTACAGTCGGACCGTTCCGGTCCCGCTGCTGCATGAGGTACGCACCGAACATGTCTCCTACCTCTCCCGTACCCGCTGGATCCAAAAATGGGAAGGGGGACAACTGCGATGAGACAGAAGCATCCCCTGTCAGAACCATGGAAGAAACGGCTTGCTCTGGGCATCCTGCTCCTTCTGGCCGTGCTCAGTGTTTTGGTTTTCTGGAAGATCGGCGTTCCCATGGTCACCCTGGCCTCTGATCCGGAGAAATTCCGGCTTTGGCTGGCTGAGCGCCGCACGAGCGGCCGCTTTCTCTACATGGCTATGGTGTTTCTTCAGGTGATCGTGGCCGTCATTCCCGGCGAGCCTCTGGAGATCGCCGGCGGATATGCCTTTGGCGCCCTGGAAGGGACACTTCTCTGCCTGGCTTCCGCCACGGTGGGCAGCATTTTGATCTTTTTCCTGGTGCGGCGGTTTGGTGTGCGGCTGGTCACTCTGTTTTTCTCTCAGGAAAAACTTCACTCCGTGCGTTTTTTGCAGTATTCGCCTCGGCGTACCTTCCTGTACCTGATTGTATTCATGATCCCCGGTACCTCGAAGGATCTTCTCTGCTATTTTGCCGGTCTCACCGAGATCCGTTTCCCGGCTTTTCTCCTGATCTGTTCCCTGGGCCGCCTGCCCTCTATCGTCACCTCCGCCGTGGGCGGCGATGCCCTGGGCACCAAAAGCTATTTCTTTGCTGTCGTTGTTTTTATCCTCACCTTTGCGATCAGCGGGCTGGGTCTGCTCTGCTACCAGAGGATCTGTAAGAAGCACGCGGTCTCGGTCCACAACCAGGAGGCGCAGGACTGATCTCCCGGGAAACCCCGCTCCCTTTCTGCAAAAAGGTCTGCACAAACCCCGTTTTTATGCTATAATGACTTTGTTTTATGTCACTATCCCGCGGGGGTCTCTCCCGCTGATTTGGAGGGTCCGTATGGATCATAAACTGGAACGCATCCTGGCGCGGGTTCAAAAGCCAGGCCGCTATGTGGGCGGAGAATACAACGCCATCCACAAGGACAAAGAGACCGTAGACTGCCGCTTTGCCTTCTGTTTTCCGGATACGTATGAGATCGGAATGTCCAACCTGGGCCTTCGCATCCTCTACGGTGTCATGAATGAGATGGAAGGCGTCTGGTGCGAACGGGTCTTTGCCCCCTGGGGGGATATGGAAGACGAAATGCGTAAGGAGGGGCTCCCCCTTTATGCTCTGGAGAGCGGCGACCCTGTGGCCGACTTTGATATCATCGGGTTCTCTCTGGGCTATGAGATGGCCTATACCAATGTGCTGAACCTGCTGGATCTGGCAGGGATCCCTCTGCGCAGCGAGGACCGTCCCGGCCTGACCCCCCTCATCATCGCCGGGGGGACCAGCACCTATAACCCTGAGCCTCTGGCCCCCTTTCTGGATGTTGTGATCCTGGGGGAAGGAGAAGAGGTAAACGTAGAGCTCATCCAGCTCTATCGGAAAGCCAAGAAAGAGGGCTGGACCAAAGAACAGCTGCTCACCGCCGCCGCCCAGATCTCCGGCATTTACGTTCCCTCCCTCTATACGGTTTCCTACCACGAGGATGGGACCATTCGGGAGATCCTTCCCCGGGACGTCGCCCCCAAGGTGGTCACCAAGCGCCTGGTATCGGATATGGATGCCTCCTACTATCCCGTGAAAACCATCGTTCCCTCCACGGAGATTACCCACGACCGGGTGATGCTGGAGCTCTTCCGGGGCTGTATCCGTGGCTGTCGGTTCTGCCAGGCCGGGTTTGTGTATCGTCCGGTCCGCGGCAGAAGCCACGACCTGTTGGCCCAGCAGGGGATCGATGCCTGTCAGGACTCCGGATATCAGGAAATGACCCTTATGAGTCTGTCCTCCAGCGACTATCCAGACCTGCTTCCTCTCTGCGACGAACTGTTGGATTTTTGCCAGCCCCGCAAGATCAGTATTTCTCTTCCCTCCCTCCGGGCGGACAATTTCTCCATGAACCTCATGGAGAAGCTCCAGCAGGGGGGAAGAAAGAGTGGGCTCACCTTTGCGCCGGAGGCGGGCTCTCAGCGTCTGCGGGATGCCATCAATAAAAACGTCACGGAAGAGGATCTGCTTAACTCCTGCCGCACTGCCTTTGAAGGGGGATGGAGCAGCGTCAAGCTCTACTTTATGTTGGGTCTGCCTACGGAGACCGACGAAGACGTCCTTGGGATCGCTGACCTGGCCAACAAGGTTTACCACGTCTGGCGCAACAGCACCCCTAACCGCTCCCGGGGCGTGCGGATCACAGTCTCTACCTCCTGCTTTGTGCCCAAATCCCACACCCCCTTCCAGTGGGAAGCCCAGAACACCATGGAGGAATACCTGCGGAAAGTGACCCTCCTTCGGGAGCATCTCCGGAACAAATCCATCACCTATAACTGGCACGATCCGGAGACCAGCTTCCTGGAAGCTGCCCTCTCCCGAGGGGACCGCAGAATGGCCGATGTCATAGAAACCGCTTGGAAAAACGGCGCAAAGTTTGATTCCTGGAGCGAGTACTTCTCCCTGCAAACCTGGCTGGACGCCTTTGATGCCTGCGGCCTCTCCCCTTCCTTCTATGCCCACCGGGTGCGGGACAAGGAGGAAATCCTTCCCTGGCATGTAATTTCTGACGGCGTCAAGGAGAGCTATCTCTGGAAGGAGCGGGAAGCTGCGTATCAAGGGGTCATTACGCCGGACTGCCGGGTGAAATGTTCCGGCTGCGGCGCCAATCATCTGTGCGAAGGAGGGATCTGCCATGGCCAATGATCAAAGAATCCTGTTTTCCAAATCTGGAACGGCCAAGTATATCTCCCACCTGGACCTGATACACACTATGGAGCGGGCCTTCCTCCGGGCAGGCATTGCCATCCGGCACACAGAGGGCTTTCATCCCCATCCCTATGTTTCCATTCCCCTCCCCCTGTCTCTGGGCTTTTCCAGCGACTGTGAGATTTTGGAGTTCGGACTGGTATCCGGATGCACCATGGAAGAACTGCCGGACCGGATGAACGCAGCCCTTCCCGCAGGGATCCATGTTCTGCGCTGTTACGATGGGGGGCTTCCCTTCCGAAAGCTCACTTCGGTCCGGTATGAGATCATGCTGGAGTTTGCAGAACCTGTGGCCGAAGCCGCCGGACAGGCCTTTCAGGAGTTGACCAGCCGAGAGCGCTTTGTGGTACAGAAGCGCAGTAAGAAAGCAAAAAGCGGGTTTACGGAAGTGGACGTGATTCCCTTAGTCGAAGCAGTGGAAGAGAGCCGTCCGGATGGAAACCTGTTGTTCCTGACCCTTCTGCTGAAAGCCCAGAATCCCGGTCTGAATCCAGACGTTTTGATGAAAGGTTTTTTAAAGGAGTATCCGGATTTCTCCCCTATCTACTCCGCCTATCACCGGAAAGAAATCTTCGATGACAATCAACAACCCTATCGATAACGATAAAAACAGCGGCGCTTCATAACCAGCGCCGCTGTTTTTCCTATTCCGTTACATTTCCAGGCGAAGCACGCCGTCTTTTTCCCGGAGCAGTTCCATGGTGGATACATCGCCCCGCATGGCCTGATCGGATTCCAAGTCCATCCGAACCGCCAGCACATCCTCACGGCCAGAGGGAAATTCCTTGACTTCCCGCACATGCCACCCAATCTCGTGAATGAACTGGATGGCGTCCCCCAAACCAACGTCCCGCCGCACTTCCAGATATAATGCAGTGCTGATGGGGATCTTCAGATACTTGTTGTCCAGAACACTGACAAAGATCAGGATAAAAATCAAAAGAATGTACATAATGAGGGCACATTCATAGAAGCCGACCCCAACAGCCAGCCCCATGCAGGCCGTGGCCCAGAGTGTGGCCGCTGTGGTCAGGCCTTTGATCTCGTTACGGCGAGTGATGATGATGGTACCTGCGCCCAAAAAGCCAATGCCGCTGATGACCTGTGCGCTCAAACGAGCGGGGTCCCCCACCCCATAGCTGGCATAGATGTATTGGCTCACCAGCATCGTAGAGGCGGAACCCACGCACAGCAGCATATGGGTGCGCAGTCCTGCCGCTCTTTGCCGGATGCCCCGTTCAAATCCAATGGTCCCTCCAAAGGCCATCGCCAGCGCCAGGCGCACAAAGACAGACAGTACATTCAAGTCGTGCAGGTTTCCTGTTAACTCCAGTTGAACCAAAGGTACGCCCCCTTTTTTCATCGCGCAATCAGAGTGTATGTTGTTATTTTGCCATGATTTCAGTAGGATGTCAAACTGAAACAATTGCTTTTTTCCATAGAATAGGCTATAATACCCATATTCATCCATTTTTATCGTTCTGAAAGGAGTCCATTATGTCAGATAGTCAGGCAAAACGAACGATGCCGCGCATGTTGATCAGCCTGCTCATCACTTTGGTCATTGGCGGGATCTGGTTCTACGTCTCCCTGCCGGCCATCAATCTCCACAACACAGGGTTTTACAGCTTTGTTCTGGTCCTTCTCCTGGTTTACATCCTGGTCTTTATGATCACCCTGGGGATCGACACGGGAAGCCAGGGCATCAACCTGAAAGACTACCTCTCCTTTGCAAAGAATCAGTGCAAAGTGGTGGTCATCATTGTGTTGGCCTTCATCGTTCTCTTCATCGTTGGCCAGATCATCTCTTTGCCTGTCTTCCGGGCCGGGTCCTACCACAATCTTTTGCAGGTGGAGCAGGGTGACTTTTCCACCGATATCGAACAGGTGTCTTACAACGAGATACCTATGCTCGATGAGTCTTCCGCCAGAACCATCGGCAACAGAAAGCTGGGCGAACTGTCTGATATGGTCAGCCAGTTCGAAGTGGCCTATGACTACACCCAGATCAATTATCAGGGCCGCCCCGTTCGCGTGGCATCCCTGGAATACGGAGACTTCTTCAAGTGGTTCATCAACACCAAAGAAGGCCTTCCCGCTTATATCACCGTGGATATGGTGACCCAGGAAGCCCAGGTGGTCCGTCTCTCCTCTCTGGGTCTGGAAGGGATGCGTTACTCTCCCTCGGAGTATTTTAACCGGGACTTGAACCGCGCCCTGCGCTTCCGCTATCCCACCTTCATGTTCAGCTCTGCCCACCTGGAAATCGATGAGGACGGTCAGCCCTGGTGGGTCTGCCCCCGAGAGACCCGCACCATCGGACTCTTCGGCGGCGCAGACATCGTTGGCGCCGTGCTTCTCAACGCCTGCACCGGTGAACACATGTACTACGATATTCAGGATATCCCCTCCTGGGTGGACCGTGTCTACTCCGCGAACCTGATCGCCAAGCAGTATGATTACTATGGCACCTATGTGAAGGGGTTCATCAACTCTCTCATCGGACAAAAAGACGTGACCGTCACCACCGCAGACTATAACTACCTGGCCATGAACGGCGATGTCTATATGTACACGGGCATCACGTCGGTGAGCGGCGACCAGTCCAATATCGGCTTCCTCCTCTCCAACCAGAGAACCAAGGAAACCAAATTCTATTCGGTGCCGGGCGCCATTGAAGCCTCCGCCCAAAGCTCGGCCGAAGGTGTGGTGCAGGACTTGGGCTATAAGGCCACCTTCCCCCTGCTCTTGAACGTGGCAGGACAGCCCACCTACTTTATGTCCATGAAGGACAGCTCGGACCTGGTGAAAATGTACGCCATGGTCAACGTCTCCCAGTATCGAGTCGTTGCCACAGGAGACACCGTGGCCGCCTGCGAAAACGACTATATCGCCAAGCTGAAACAATCGGGCATTCCCATCGAAACGGATGGCGATCAGGACATCGTTGACCAGACGGAGAAAACAGGGGTGATCGCAGAGATTCGTACCGCCGTTATCGAAGGAAACTCCTGGTATTATATCCGTCTGGACGGAGCGGACACCTTCTATTCCCTCCCGGCCTCCATGAATCCCAATGTCGTAATTTTGAACGTAGGGGATACCGTCACCATTCAGACCAGTCTGGATCAAAAGGACGAAAAAATCGTGAAGGCCCTCTCGCTGGCCATCGGCAGCCCCGACACCGCGGCGCCTCCTCAGGAAAACACAACCACCACAGGAGAAAAACCGGAAAAAACAGAATGATCTGATCTACCTCTCCAGCCGCCGATGTCTTTCATCGGCGGGCTGGAGGCTGGAAGAGAGGCTATCCCCCGGCTGGGCCGGGGGATAGCCTCTCTCTTATTTTTATAATCGCTTTTTCATAATGCTGGGAAAACAAGAGGCCTGGAACTGATCACAGGTCAGGCAGCGCGAGATCGCTGGGGCCTCTTCTCTGGGGACGGTTTCCCACTGGTACTGAGCATAAAACTCCGGTACTTTACCAACCAGCCAAATCTCCTGCGCCCCCCGGGCTTTGGCCTCCTCCTCTGCCAGCGCAAGAAGGATCTTTCCCAGTCCCCTGCCCCTCCATGGCTCACAGACCGCCAAATGGGCCAGCACAAAGTATCCGCTGCGCTTCTGCAGGGTAGCTGCCGCCAGTAAATCTCCTGTCCCGTTCTCTTCGCAGCGCCACAGCTTCTCGGTCCCTGCCGGGGGTTCCTGAGAGGGCTTTACCTCTAAGCCGCTCTCCTGGTAAAGAATAGACAGCGGATGAAAATCCTGCGTCTCTTTGATCGTGTACATCATCCCATCCCCTTTCAGGAAAAGAGCGGGTCTCACCATGTGGTAAAACCCGCTCTCGTTATGAAACCAAACTTACTTCTTTTCCAGCTGCTTTGCGATCTCTTCCGCAAAGTTCTCCTGCTTCTTCTCCAGGCCCTCGCCTCTCTCGAAACGATAGAAGCCCTTCACCTGGATGGTGCCGCCCATTTCCTTGGCGACTTCAGCAACATGCTTCTCCACGGAGACCTTGTTCTCCTTCACGAAAGCCTGCTGCATCAGGCAGTTCTCTTCGTAGTACTTGCCCAGCTTGCCCATCACGATGCCTTCCTTGACCTTGTCGGGCTTGGCAGCCATCTTGGGATCGTTGGCCATCATAGCCAGCTGGATCTCCTTCTCCTTGTCCAGAGTCTCCTGGCTCACGTCGGCCTTGTCCAGGAAAGCGGGGTTCATAGCAGCGATCTGCATAGCCAGATCCTTACCCAGCTCGACGACCTTCTCGTTCTCTTCCAGGCCAGCGGAAACTTCCATGTTCAGCAGAACGCCGATACGGCCGTTCATGTGGTTGTAAGCGATGCTCACGCCGGAGTCATAGCGCTCGAAACGGCGGATCTGGATGTTCTCGCCGATGGTCAGGACCATCTCCTGCAGAGCCTGCTGAACGGTCAGACCAGTCTTACGGTAAGGCAGGGTCATGAGGGTCTCCATGTCCACGGGGCCCCACTTGCCGACCACATAGCAGATATCCTTCACGAACTCCACAAACTTCTCGTTCTTAGCAACGAAGTCGGTCTCAGCGTTCACTTCGACCAGAGCAGCGCCGTCAGCAAACACTTCGGCGTAAGCCATGCCTTCTGCAGCAATACGGCCAGCCTTCTTCTGTGCAGCAGCCAGGCCCTTTTCTCTCAGCAGCTCAACAGCCTTGTCCATATCGCCGTCGGTCTCAGCCAGAGCCTTCTTGCAGTCCAGCATACCAACACCGGTCATCTCACGCAGGGTCTTAACATCAGCAGCAGTAAATGCCATGGTAACAAACCTCCAACTTATTTAAATCGATTGAATATTCAAGCGCAAGTGCCCGTTACCAAACGGGCACTTGCGAAAGGGTCAGTCTCAGGCCTCAGCGGGAGCAGCAGCTTCCTCTGCGGCAGCCTCAGCGGCGTCAGCGCCCTGCTTGCCTTCCTGGATAGCGTTAGCCATCACGGAGGAGATCAGGCGGATGGCGCGGATGGCGTCATCGTTGCCGGGGATCACGTAGTCGATCTCGTCGGGATCGCAGTTGGTGTCGACGATAGCAACGATGGGGATGTTCAGCTTGCGGGCCTCGTTGATGGCGTTGCGCTCCTTGCGGGGGTCAACCACGAACAGGGCGCCGGGCAGACGCTTCATTTCGACCACGCCGCCCAGGTACTTTTCCAGCTTGGCGATCTCGCCCATGTGCTTGATAACTTCCTTCTTGGGCAGCATGTCGAAGGTGCCGTCCTCCTGCATCTTCTTGAGCTGGTTGAGACGGTCCACACGGCCGCGCATGGTCTTGAAGTTGGTGAGCATGCCGCCCAGCCAGCGGGCGTTCACATAATACATGCCCACGCGCTCGGCCTCTTCCTTGATGGCCTCCTGCGCCTGCTTCTTGGTGCCGACAAACAGCAGGGACTGACCGGTCTCGCCCAGGGAACGGACGAAGTTATAGGCCTCTTCCAGCTTCTTGACGGTCTTCTGCAGGTCGATGATATAGATGCCGTTGCGCTCGGTGTAGATATAGGTGGCCATCTTGGGGTTCCAGCGGCGGGTCTGGTGGCCAAAGTGGACACCCGCCTCGAGAAGCTGCTTCATGGATACGACTGCCATAGGGATATTCCTCCTTTAATTGTTGATTCCTCCACCCGCATCTTCCGAAGCAGGCCGACCTCTGATCCCAGAGGCACCCGGCCCTCCGTCCGCGGGTGTGCGTAATCACATGCTGGAGTATTTTAGCACAGCATGCCCCTATTTGCAAGCTTTTTTTCATTTGGCCGGGCTTTTACTGCAGTTTATGGTCTTTCTCAAATACTCTGTCCTTTCCAATCTGATGCGCTGCCCATACAAACTATTTAATCGACAATTTTTTTGCACAATTTTTGTTTCTTTTTACAGTATCTTTAGGCTTTCTTTTTTATCTTATTGACCTATTATATAAAATATTAAAGAACTTTTTGGCGTTTTCTACAAAAATATGTATTTGTTACTTTGTTAGCACATACCACAAAGTTATTTGCTTACATATTTGTACGTATTGCCTGTCAGCTATTTCTTAATTAAACTATTGGCATAAAGCAATGTTAAGTTGATCAATTGGAAACTAGCTGCAACACATCCCAGCATATTAAAACTGCGTGTTTTTACTATAGCGGCACCATCATACATGCTTTATTTCATAAAGCATGATATCTATCTTTAAAGGTTATCATGGAAGGCGCGCCTTCCATGCCGTTGGACGTCCAACGGCAAAAATTTTGCCGCTACCTCAGAAAATATCCTTGGGTACAATTTTGAAAGCACCCTGCCTAGCAAATTACTTAAACGCCTAGCGTCAAATGTGCAAAGTATGACCACATACCATCACATAACACGAGATCACTTCATAATTGCAGAGGTTCCAATTAGGCCGTGGTTCCTAACCCGGTCTATGTCGAACGCATAGACAAACGGCCTGTTTAATCCCAATGTTTCTACATCGGCAAAGGGGTTATCCAGTAGAAAGGGAGGTGAAACGTGAGCTTACAAATACAAATATGGAGACAACTACAAGCAAGTGAAGGAGCCAAAAATCTTTTTACCAAAGGAGCGATTTCATTATGGTCAAGCGTACTGTTGCAGATTTGAAGCCTTATAACGCCCCTGGTCATTTCAACATGGTCGCCATGCGGATCCATGGCAAGGAAGAGACCGGAGCCGAGAAGTTCTGGATCGGCGTTTCCACCTTCCTGCCCGGCGGCGGAGCAGCGTGGGATGAGTCCAGCCCCCAGGAGAAGGTCTATTATGTACTTGAGGGTTCCATGACTGTTACCGACAAGAACAACGAGAAGCATATTGTTAATGCCGGAGAAGCTATTTCTTTCCGTCCCAACGAGGGACGCAGTCTCCTCAATGAGACCAATCTGCTTGCGCGGATGTTGGTTATCGGTAACTACACCTAAGATCGGATCTGTTTTACATTGTGCAACCTTTTAGGGATGAACTGAAATAATGAGTAAGGATGTGGATACTTATGAAAAAAGCTATTGCCCTGTTTCTGGCCCTCTCAATGGTCATTTCCCTCGCCGCCTGTAGCGGCGGTAGCCAAGGAACTTCCGGTAATACAACTCCCCCCACCAATAG
The DNA here is from genome assembly GCF_034090835.1 of Evtepia sp. Classification (GTDB taxonomy): domain Bacteria; phylum Bacillota; class Clostridia; order Oscillospirales; family Oscillospiraceae; genus Evtepia. The sequence continues at coordinate 5,553 of NZ_JAXDRS010000002.1, read as the reverse complement.
CGGAGCCCCTAGTAATGACACCAATTCTCCTTCCGATGGTCCTACCTATCACTGGCAGGTTGGCAACGTCCTAGCTGCCGACCAGCCTTGGGATCTTGGCTTAGTGAAATTCGCTGAATTGCTAAATGAGTATTCCGGCGGCCGCATGGAGTTGACCGTTCAAAGCGGCGGCGTTCTAGGTTCCGAAATTGCGATGTTAGAGTCCGTTCAAATGGGGACTCTGGATTTTTCTATCTGTTCTACCCCCTCTATGTCGGGCTTTGTAGATAGTCAGAACTACTTTGATCTCCCCTATTTGTTCCAGTCCGTGGAGGATGCTTGGGCTATCATGGATGATTGGCTGGCTGCCGACCGTTGTGCCGCTCTGGAAGGCAGTGGTTTTAAGGGGCTCGGTTATTTTGAAAATGGCACCTACATGGTAGGCAGCAACGTCCGCATCGAGCATCCCGAAGATATGCAGGGTGTCCGTGTCCGCTCTCACTCCTCCAACTTGCAATCCGATTCTTTTGCTGCCATCGGGGCAATGCCCCTGTCCGTGGCTTGGGGCGACATCTATACCTCCCTGCAGCAACATACCATTGACGCCGTGTCCGGCACTACTTTGACGAATATGTATGGCGGTAAGTTCTACGAGCAGGTCAAATATATCACCATGACCAACCACCACTTTATCCCTTCCTTGGTGGTAATGAACGAAGATTTGTGGAATTCTCTGTCCTCCGAGGATCAGGAAATCGTTCAAAAAGCTTTTAACGAGGCCGTTGTATATCAGCGCGAGATTGCCTTTGAGTATGCTGAAACTTATAAAAACAATATTGTAGACTCTGGTGTGGAAATCATCGATGTAGACACAGCTGAGTGGGCCGAGGCTATGTCCTCCGTGTACGATAAGTATGTGGGGACTGTCGGCATTGATGCCGATATGATTACCCGTATTCAGGAGGCTGAGGCAGCTCTCCAGTAACTCTGGTTTTACTTTGCCTACAATTTGTTCAAATACCGCGCGGAGGATATGTGGCTAAGACTAGCCGCTGTCCTCCGCGCACTAAAATGCGCATAGCATAAATAAGCCGCGTGGGGGAGTTGAGTGTTGAAATGTCCGTCGTAAAAAAGATAGGAAAAGTAATTGGCGGAGTTGAAGAGTGGGTCGCCATGATATCTTTTATTGCCATGGTAGTAGTCACTATCGCCATTGTGTTGTGCCGCTATGTCTTCAAGATTGAGTTCATGCAGGGCGAGGAGATTGCGCGTTATCTGATGATTTGGTGCGGCTATAGCGGAGCAGCTTACTGCTTCCGTACCCACGGCCATGTGGGTGTCGTGGTTTTTTCCGAGATGCTACCCGCATCTTGGCATCCATGTATTAAAAAAATCCGTAATATCTTTACAGCAGTTATTGTTATTGGGGTGTTCTTTTTCGCCTGCATGTGTTTCAACAAATATCTCAGTAGCGCCCAATTGACCACTGCTACCCGGATTCCCATTGCGTTCATCTTTATCGTTATCCCCATTTCTATGGCTCTAAGTGTTATTCACACTATTACAGATGTAATTTGCGACTTTATGCCCAACCGTAAGGAGCCGAAGGAGGTCACGGAATAATGGAATGTGCCATTCTCTTTATTGTATTTGTTGTTCTGTTGGTTTTTGGTGTACCTATCGCCTTGTGCCTAGTCGCGGCTGGGGCCCTTGTCATCTTGGCCGGAGGCGATATCAGCCCCATCATCATCGGCCAGCGCATGTTCGGCTCTCTGGACAGCTTCACAATTATGGCCATTCCACTGTTTATGTTAGCAGGCAACCTAATGTCCTCCGGCGGTATCTCCCGCCGACTAGTCAATTTTTGTAACGCTATTCTGGGGTGGATGCCCGGCGGGCTGGGCGTAGTAGCTGTTTTCGCCTGCATGCTCTTTGGTGCCCTGTCCGGTTCCCCCACTGCTACCTGTGCCGCTATCGGAAGTATTATGGTTCCCTCCATGATTGAGGCAGGTTATAGTAAGCGCTTTTCCCTGGCGACCGTGGCAGTGGCCGGTATACTGGGTTGTATTATCCCCCCCTCCACCGTCATGGTATCCTACTCGTCCGTCAGCGACGCCTCTGTAGGCTCCATGTTCATGGGTGGCATTCTTCCCGGTATTTTAATGGGGCTCGCCATGGCGGTTATTCCGATTCAGTATGGCATCAAGCACCAAGCAGAAATACCCCGTATTAAATTCAGCCTGCGCAATCTGGGCAAGAGCACTGTGGATGCCATTGGCGCTCTTTTGATGCCCATCATTATTCTGGGCGGTATCTACGGCGGTATTTTTACTCCTACTGAGGCTGCCGGTGTGGCCTGTGCCTATGGTCTCATTGTAGGTATGTTTATCTACCGCGAGTTGCGGCTCAAGGAACTGAAGAACGTTTTGATGGGCGCCTCTTCCTCCACGGGCATGGTTCTATTTATTATGGCCTGTGCTGCTGTATTCGGGTTTGTTATGGCTCGCTACCAAATCACCAATGCAATTGCAGAGTTTATCATAAGCATCTGTCCCAACAAGTATATTTTCCTGCTGTTGGTCAATATCCTGCTCCTCATCGTAGGCTGTTTCATGGAGACCACCGCAGCTATCCTGATTCTAGCTCCTATTTTCGCTCCTATCCTAACCGCCTTTGGCATACATCCCGTCCATTTCGGCGTGGTGATGTGCATCAACCTAGCTATTGGTTGCGCCACTCCTCCCTTGGGCCTCAATTTGTTTGTGGCCGCCGGGCTCACTAAGGACAAGGTGGAGGTTGTAATCAGCAAGCATACAGTTCAGTACATTTTGCTCAGTATTGCCATTCTATTTCTTATTACTTACGTCCCCGATTTGGTTATGGCTATCCCCAACTCCATGATGGGCTAACCGACTAGCTCCCCGCTAATAACGCACCTGCGGCAACTTTGCTGCAGGTGCGTTTTTTTGCAGCCTACTAGCCCTTGGCTTCCTTCGCGGATGAAAATCTGCAGATGCCGATTGCTTTCAAGCCAGTATAAATTACAGATAAAGCATCACATACCGAATAGGTAATATCCGTGTTTGGTCCTGTTGACACTACTGTAGAAATCCAGTTTATTCTTGACTAATCTCAAAAATTTTTGCCCCCATAAAAGAGGTTGGCTCCCCTCACTCCTTAGCCAGCTGTCTCCCGTTCATTCTTGCTAAAATTTTTCAAAATGTTTCAAAATGCACCGCGATCTTCACCATGGACTCCTGCACGGCCTCCTCGGCCAGCAGCATCAGGCACAGCGTCAGCATATCCGCCCTCCTCTTCGCATCCGTTTAGCCTCAGTATAGCACATCCCGCCCGGCTGTAAAACCGTTTCGTCTGTCTCTATCCATTTGTTCAAAAGTAATACAACTGTATCTTTCCCTGCGGGGACCCTGCGCCCAAACCGGCCCGTCCTGTCGTGGGTCAGGGGCGCAAATCCCGCTTTTTACGATTTGGCACGATTCTTGCAATATATGCAGCGCAAGAGAGGAGGTTTCACTGTATGGGAAGGAAAATCCCCATCACCCCGGAGCAGGAGGCCCTGCCGATCAGCAAGTATTACCACAGGGAGCCGGCCCCGATCCCGGCGGAAAAGCTGGCGCTGCTGGCCAAGGGCCCCTGCGATCCCGGCTGCGCGCTGGACATCCACCACCGCAACGACCTGTTTCTGTCCGGCTACCTGCCGGTAGAGACCGGCTACTGCGTGCTGGAGGACGGCACCGGCTTCGTTGCGAATCATACGGCCATGCCCGGCGTCACAGCGGAGATGTTCGACTGGTGGTTCGCCTGGCACGGCTGCGGCCCCCTGCGCTATACCATATGGGACCCGGAGGACCACACCGGCGCCGTGTCCCTCAACTATGGACAGGCCCGCTGCGCCGCCCTGTCCATGAAGGAGCGCTACTGGGGCACCACCCACATCATCCGGGAGGACATCGGCATGGGCGCCGACGAGCTCTTTGCCAGCTTCCGGGAACCCCGCGAGCTGGGCTATGAGCAGGACAAGATCGGCACGGACGCCTGCTCCACCATCGTCTGCGCCAACTCAGGCACCACCAGGTCCGCCCAGATGAGCGTGGTGATGACCCATTTCCTGCGCAGCGTCCCCGGCGGCAGCGAGCTGCGCACCCGCTTCTGGATGGGCTGGCACATCATCTCCGGCAAGGCCCGCCGGATGCTGCCCGAGGGGGCGGCGCTGCCCATTGAAGTCCCCCGCGCCCTGGTCTACCACAACGCAAAGGAATTCACCAACCTGGCCGCCATCCTGCCCCAGGTCTACGCCGAGGAACGGGACCGTTTCTGAGCGGGCGGATGCTCCAACGTTTTTCACTCTACCGTCTTTTTACTACACGACAGGAGGAATCGTTCATGAATCAAGCACCTGACAAACAGCTCACCAACAGCAATTTCGGCAAGTGGGGCTGGAGTATGATCCTTTACTCCATGCTGCTCTACTACTTCTGGGCCGGCCTGGCCGTGGACGGCCTGAACGTCTACCCGGGCGCCTTCGCCGCTCTGCACGGCTGGGATCCCAACGTACTGCTGGGCTTCGCCACCCCCGCCGGCATCATCGGCGTGCTGGGCGGCATCGTCTTCGGCCGCCTGGTCATGAAGACCGGCGTGCGCATCCTGTGCACCTTTACCCTGGTCCTCACCGGCCTGCTCTACATCTGGTTCGGCCACGTGAACTCCCCCGTGCTGTTTTTGGTCTGCCTGACCCTGTTCACCTTTATTTCCAACGCCTTCGGTCTGATCGGCACTTCCACTCTGATGAACAACTGGTTCCCCCGCAAGAAGGGCATCGCCCTGGGCTGGGCCACCATGGGCGCCCCCCTGTGCACCGCCACCTTCGTCGCCATCCTCTCCGGTCTGTTCGGCAAGTTCGGCGTCCCCACCGGCTGCACCATCGTGGGCGTGGTCGTCGTCATCTTCGGCCTGGCCTCCCTCGTCTGGGTGAAGGACTATCCCCACGACGTGGGCGCTTACCCGGATAACATCAAAGCCGAGGGCGTGGACTTCAAAGCTCAGGCGGAGGCCGTCCGCAGCCACAAGAGCGCTTTCACGGTATCCAAACTGCTCCGGGACAAGGACATGTGGTGCATGGGCCTGGGCTTCGGCCTGCTGTGGATGGTCACCGTCGGCATCGTCAGCCAGTTCGTGCCCCGCATGATCAGCGTGGGCAATTCCCAGCCCGCCGCCCTGATGATGCTCACCGCGGCCGCCGTCGTGGGCCTGTTCGGCAGCTATTTCTGGGGCTGGCTGGACCAGAAGGTCGGCACCAAGCCCGCCAGCGTGGTCTACTCCGCCTCCTACATCATCGCCCTGCTGCTGCTCATCTTCGCCAAGCTGCCCATCTTCACCTACATCGCCATCGTCTTTGTGGGCCTGGGCATCGGCGGCCTGCTGAACCTGATGCCCTCCATGGTCATCTCCGTGTACGGCAAGTATGACTTCACCGCCGCCAACAGCCTCGTCTCTCCCATCGCCTCCCTGCTGCAGAAGTTCGCCTTCCTCATCATGGCCGTGCTGCTGGGCAAG
>NZ_JAXDRS010000001.1:0-2012 GCF_034090835.1 Evtepia sp. | reverse complement strand
TTGCTCAGCAGCTTAAGTGCAACTACTTGAATAGCCAGCAGGGGTCTGACAAGACCTCAGCTTTGCTATACCTTTTTGAGCCATCCCTTTTTCACCACCACCATTCATTTTCGGGGTTGACTTTTAATAGTTAATCTTTCTTTTGGGGCAGAAAATGTTAGGTTTATCATACCAGAAATCCCACCCCATGAAAAGCCGCCGTTCAAGATTTTGTCCCAATTCCCGGAGAAACGCCCCACCCCCTGAGGATCGGTCCCATAAAACCCCTGCCGCCTGCCCCCATTGTCCAGCTCCCGGAAGGAGAGCAGGCGGGGCCCACCCGGAAAAAAGACAGAAAAAAAGATGGATGCAGCAATAGAGGATATGCTATGATAGAAGCAGAGCAACCCCCCATCCATCCCACGAAAGGAGGCCCTGTTATGATCGCCCAGCAAACCACAGCTGCCCTGTGTCAGCGCATCTACCAGCGGCAAAAGGATCAGGTCGTGGTGGGAGAAAAAACCGCCCAGGAACTGCTCCGCTGCGCCCGGGACTTTGCCGACTGGGAGGAAGTCCCCCTGACCCAGGCCCCCCAGGCCGTCCGGGAGCGGGTCCTGGCCACCGCCCGGGAGGCCCTGAAGGACCACCCCGCCCTGGCAGACAAGGCACCTTCCCTTCGCCTGTTCCGTCTGCCCCGGACGGCCCGCAACCAGCCCTTCTACCAGGAAGGGGCTTATGAAGAAGGCGAGGTCACCTTCTGGCTGGAGATGGGGTCGGCCTGGTTCCAGACCGGCTGCACCCCTCTGTTTGCCCGGCTCCGCCGGGCAGCAGGAATTTCTCCCGAAGACCTGGAAGCCCAGGGGGAGGCCTTTGCCCTGTACCTCTTCCAGTCCTTCCCCCAGGACCCGGAGAACCCCATGACTCAGCCGGTTCCCTCAACCCCGGAGGGCTGAGAGGGGACCCCTCACCAAAAAAGCACCAAAGACCGCCCCGGCGCCCGGCGCCGGGGCGGGTCCTTGCAGGGATTTTGTTTGTCAAATCAAGGTTTTTTACGATTTTCCTTTACATTCCCCCCAGCGGGTGGTATACTACATGATACGTGCGTAAGCACATCAAATACCCTGACTTAGTCCCGGGAGCATCGCCTGTTTCACAGGGCTCCGCCCGCCCGTCACTCAGTCAGAGGCAAATCAAAGAAAGGTGGATTTCATCCCATGATCCGTAAAGACGAAAAGACTGCTGTTATCGAAGCCAACCGCACCCATCCCACCGACACCGGTTCCCCCGAGGTCCAGATCGCCATCCTGACCGTACGCATCCAGGAGCTCACCGAGCACCTGAAGGTTCATATCCATGACAACCACAGCCGCCGCGGCCTGCTGAAGATGGTCGGTAAGCGTCGTAAGATGCTGGACTACCTGGCAAAGAAGGACATCGAGCGCTATCGTGCCATCATTGCCAAGCTGGGCATCCGGAAATAATTGCGTCTTTTTGGGGCGGTGTAGCCAAAACTGCACCGCCCCTTTTTCCCAGCATCCCCGCGGAGAGTCCCGCCCTCTTTTAGCGTTTGAACGTATGCCCGATGGATCGGACATGCCTTCAAGTGCTAAATAAGGCAGCCTCTCCGCACCATCTCTGATGACTACGAAAGGAAACTGCATATGGCAACCATCATTAAGCAAAAGCAATTCAACAACCACATCTATAAGACCGAGATCGCCGGCCGCCCCTTCTCCCTGGAGTTTGGCAAGGTGGCTGAGCTGGCCAACGCCTCCGCCATGGTCCGCTACGGCGAGACCTCCGTGCTGGTGGCCGTCACCGCCGCTCCCCGTCCCAGAGACGGCGTGGACTTCTTCCCCCTGTCCGTGGACTTTGAAGAAAAGCTCTACGCTGTGGGCCGCATCCCCGGCTCCTTCATGCGCCGGGAGGGTCAGCCTTCCCTGCCCGCCGTGCTGGCTTCCCGGGTGATCGACCGCTCCATCCGTCCCCTCTTCCCCGGCGACTTCCGCAACGACGTGGTGGTCACCTGCACC